>CAUTAH010000006.1:0-67234 GCA_963536345.1 uncultured Actinomyces sp. | reverse complement strand
TCCCATTCCCTGGACTTCAATTTCGATGTCCAAGAAACGGGAGGCAGTTCACACGCACCCGGGGGCAACCTTTATTCAGTATTCGTCAGTCGCGAAAGCTCAGTCCAGCTGGTCGAAGGAGTGTGCCCACGCCGAATGGATGGGGTTCGCATCGGCAACCATGGCCTCGAAACGATTTTCGGCGATCTGCATAACCTCATTCAAGGTCACGCGGATCTCTCGCAGGTCAGAGCCCTCGACGCGACGCCAACCATCAGCAAGAAGCTGATCAGCCGAATCTACACGCGAGACGCATACGATCAGCGGGCGGTTAAAACGCTCGTGGTATGCCTGGCCAAGCGCGCGCAATTCTTCCTGCTTCTCGGAGTTAAAGTCACCCAAGAGGGTCGAACCGGTATCCAGCAGCGCCTGCTCATCGGCCTCGCCGCCCAGAATCAGATCAACGATATCGGTGTAGCCGGAAATCAGGGCTTCCTGTTCCTCACGGTCAGCCTGACCAACTGCATCCTGGAAGGCGTGACGCAGGTCAGCAACCGAGTCGAAGGGAGCGTGCGTCCAAGCGCGTTCAACCGGCCACGTCACTCCCGAGAACATGGGAGCGAAGGCGCGGGTGAACTGTGCTTGATCAAGGCGGTTAATGGCATCCAGATCCAGCGGACGTCCATCAACCATTGAGACAGCCGGAGAAGGCTTACGACCGATGTGGAAGAAGAGCAGGTTGAGGATGATGGCGCAGATTGAACCGATCGTCACGCCGGATCCGAAAAGAATCTGCATCCACGAGGGCACGTAGCTAGCCAGTTCGGGCTTCAAAGTGACCAGCAGACCCAAGCCAAGCGAGGTCGCAACGATCACCGAGTTACGGTTATCGCGCATATCGACAGTGGAAAGAGTCTGAATACCGACAACAGCAACAGCTGCGAACATTGCCAGAGACGCTCCACCGATAACAGGCTTCGGGATCGAGGCGACGACCGCGCCGGCCTTGGGCAGAACTCCAAGGATGATCATGAAGACACCCGCAGCGGTAACAACCCAGCGCGACTTCACGCGCGTGAGTCGAACCAAACCAACGTTCTGTGCGAAGCAGGTGTAGGGGAACGAGTTCAGCACACCGCCCAAAGCGGTCGACAGACCATCGGCGCGAAGAGCATTTGCAATGTGCGCTGGAGTGATGCGCTTACCCACAACCTCACCGGTCGCAAAAACGTCACCGGTGGTTTCAACTGCGGTAATTGCCATGACAATGAGCATCGAGATAATCGCTGCAACTGAGAACTTCGGAATTCCAAAGAAGAAGGGAGTGGTAACTCCGATCGGCGCCGCCTGAGAGACTGCAGAGAAGTTTGCATCCCCCAGAATCCACGCAACAACCGTTCCGCCAAGCAGGCCCAAAAGGACGGCAATCGTTGCCATAAAGCCAGAGAAAATACGCTGGATAATGACGATGACAGCCAAAGTACCCAGAGCGTAAGCAAGTCCGCGAAGAGTTCCGGGAATGGGATCGGCGCCAACCTTTGCTGCCTCAGTCCCCCAGTAAACGATATCGTTTGCTGCAACCGAAATAAGGGTCGTTCCCATAACTGTCAGCAGGGTGCCGGTGACGACAGGCGGGAAGAAACGCAAAAGCTTCGCAAAGAAGGGAGCGGCAAGGAAGGTTGCAATGCCCGCAACGATAATCGAGCCGTACATCGTGGCGAGGCCTTCGACTCCCCCACCAGCAGCCAAACCAACTGCGATGAGCGGTGAGACTGCCGTAAATGTCACGCCTTGAAGCAAGGGAAGACGAACACCAATCTTCGGGCCAAGACCCGCAGATTGGATAATTGACGCGATACCACAGGTGAAGAGGTCCGCATTGATCAGGTGAACAGTAGTAGCCGAGTCAAGTCCCAGACCAGTTGCAATTACAAGCGGAACGACAACTGCCCCGGCGTAAAACGCCAGGACATGCTGAAAACCGAGGATTGTGAGCTTGGGGAAAGAAGGGACCGCATTGACCGGGTCAATTCGAGTGGTGGACATTTTTGGCTGGCTATTTGCCATTGCGCTGCTCCTGCATGTCGCTCAAAAATGGACCTCTTAATTCTTACCCATCCGTAAGAAGCAAGGAAAGCACCGTTTCACGGAAATTTCGGTTGCATTGATTGACACACTCGCATATATTTTCTTTTTTTCCGCAAGATTCTGCGACTTCCTCTGCAGCAAAGAGAAGCCGATGTGATTGATGACGCATTTATGAGTTTGCTTGTAAAAGCGCCTTGTGCCTAAACTATTTCTCGGCCAATCAAACGGCAATGCGCTCGTAGCTCAATGGATAGAGCATCTGACTACGGATCAGAAGGTTGGGGGTTCGAGTCCCTTCGAGCGCGCAAGCGGCCCCGCTCGGTGCGTCCCACCGGTCGGGGCTTTGCTATACCCGCCTATCTCCACATTGGTGTGCAGATATACGCGTTACCCGCCCAGACACACTCCTTCTACCACGCTTCCCTTCACTCGCAGTGATCGAGCACCGCTTTCATCGCTTTCTTTTCCCGCGGGGTCACTCCCAATCCCCAGGAACTCTTCACAACAATTTGCCGCTGCACATACGCACAGCGATAACGAGCATTCGGTGGAAGCCACTGATCCGCTCTACTGGCCCCTTTATCTTGATTTGCATTGCCGTCAACAGCCAGCAAGTTTGTTGGATCGTTCGCAAACTCTTGTCGACGCGTAGCATCCCACTGCCATGCGCCGCTGCGCCACGCATTGGCAAGTGCGACAACGTGGTCGATTTGCACCTGATCTGAGGAATCCTCACCCTTGCGAAATTCAATGGTTCTACCCGTATAAGGGTCATCAAGGATCCCCCCAACGACCACACAGTTCGGAGAGGATGCCTTCATCTGCAGGCTACGTAAATCCCTTCGAAGAATGTCATTTCGCGTATCGCAGCCATTTCGGTCAACATCCGCCCATCGCTGACCGAACTCATCACGTGAATAGCGTGGAATAGATCCATTGCGCGTCTGAAGCACGGGAAGCTGATCCAGGGATTTCGCACTATCATCCACGCTTCCTAAGGAAGAATCGGAAGGACCGCTGGAACTATTGAACCCCGCACCCCATACGCCGAAAGCGCCACCGATAATTCCACCGCGAACAAGTGCAAAGACCACTCCGACAATCGCGCATATTAGCAGGGGCAGAATCAGAAGTCGTGAGCGTCTGAGACCTTTTCGGCGCGTCAACACTTACCTCCTTCTGAGACTTCTTCAGCTACTTTGACACAGAGAACACACCTAGACATAAAGAGCCACGAATATGTGGAAAACGCCGAAAAAGCGTTGTTCTGTGGAAAAAGCCGCTGCGTAAACAACAGTGTCTTAGTCATCACTCCCGACGACCTTCGCAACCGAAGCGCGTGCAGCTTTACGATTTCGAAGATTCTCACGCACAAAGTACAGACACACCAGGATCACGGTCAGTGATCCCATTGCGACCAGCTGTGCGCGTCCGGCAGCGTTGAACATCATCAGAACCGCGATCGACAGTAATCCGATGACAGCGAACCACGGCAGCCAGGGCCACCCCGGCATCCTCAGGGACAGAACCCCCTCGGCCTCGAGCTTCGAGTGCAAGCGGATCTGCGAAATAACGATCATCACCCACACGATCAAGAGCACCATGCCCACTGCATTAATAAGCACCTGCATGATCGACGATGGAAGATACCAGTTCAAGGCGACAGAGATAAAGGCCAGGGCCACGGAAACCGCAACCGAGCGCCGCGGGGTCCGCCCGTCCTCAATGTCACCGTGAAGGGTGGTTACTCCAAGGGCCTCGTCACCCTCATCAACAGCATTGCGCACGCGCGCGCCCAAAATCCAGGTCGGTCCCATTCCGCGTGCCGACAGCGAGTATGCAATTCGCGAAGACGCGTAGATATTTGCAGAGAAGGCACTAATCAGTGCGGTGAAAACGATGATCTCCATGATCATTCCGACCGCTGGGATCCCCGCCATGTTCAAAACCGCAGCGAAAGGACTGGTCTTCATCTCATCCGAATTCCACGGCAGCAGGCAGATCAGCAGGGCAACAGAGCCCACGTAGAACACCAAAATGCGCCAAATCACCGAGCGGATAGCCTGCGACATCGCGCGCCTGGCATCATCGGCCTCGGCGGCGGCGATGGTGACGATCTCAAGCCCGCCAAAGGAGGTAATAATCGCAAGCAAGCCAACCGCGATTCCGGGAAGGCCAGCGGGAGCAAAACCACCATTTCCGATGAATGCCTGGTGCAGGCTCTGAGCGCGCCCGGGAATAATACCCGTCAGAAGGCCCAGTCCGACAACCAGGAAGAAGATAATTGCCGCGACTTTCAATCCTGCAAGCCAAGCCTCAACACGACCGAATTCGCCGGCCGCCAGAAGGTTAATCCCGCCCAAGACAACGACGATGACCAAAGTGACAACCCACTGGTCGACACTGGGGAACCAAGCTGTAAAGATCTGCGCTGCGCCGGTCATTTCCAAGCCCAGCACCATGATCAGCATGAACCAGTACAGCCAGCCGGAGGTGAAACCTGCCCATCGGCCGATTCCTGCCTCAGCGTAGGTCGAGAAAGATCCAGAGGAGGGGATCGCAGCGGCCAACTCAGCCAGCGCATACATGACGGTGACAACGATGAGTGCGGCAAGGATGTAGGACACCAAAACGGCTGGTCCGGCCTCGGAAACGGCGACGCCGGTGCCCAAGAAGAAGCCGGCACCGATCGCACTTCCCAGCGCCATCATCGACAGGTGTCCGGCCTTGAATCCTTTTGACCGAGGCGCGCTATCACCCGGCTGAGTTGCCTGCGGTCCGCGGGCGCCTTCCCCTGTAGATCCTGCTCCGCTCTGAGCCTTGTCTGTACTCATTGTTCCGAATTGTCCTCAGTAATCTTCTTGACCTCGCGTTCATCAAGCGAACGCAGCCGAAGCAATGCCCGCAGCTGCGTTGCTGTCATGGTCAATGTCCAATCATTATGCGAAGGAAGCTGCCACTTTCTCCAATGTGCAAGCACTGTGAAGCTCGACCCAACAATCGTCGCAACCAGCATGCCGATTTGTTCCAGGCCCGAGTGACCAAAAGCAGCCATGATCGCCGCTGAGACAAATGCGGGAGTTGCGTAGAGATTATTTCCACCAAATACCTGGGGGACCATCCCGGCGGAAATATCTCGAATCATGCCACCACCGACGGCGGTCATAATTCCCAGCAGAATCGCCGGTCCCACTCCAAGGCCAGCATTCAGTGTCTTCAGCGCTCCAGTGGCCGCCCAACATCCCAGAACGGTTCCATCGGCAATCACCAGCGCGATTCTCCAGAATCGGGAATTGAGGCGCCAGAGCATGGCGATCAGCGCACCAACCAGTGCAGTCCCCAAGTAGAAGGGATCGGTCAAAGCAACAGGTGGGCCTTGATCGAGCATAATGTCGCGGAGCATTCCACCGGCCAGTGCACACATGATGGCCAAGACCATGAAACCGACGGCATCGAAACGTTTAATGCGCGCGATACGTCCGCCGAGGATCCCGTTCAAGAGCACGCCAAGAAGATCGATGACGCGGAACAGGTCCGGCAAAGTTTGATTGAGAGTATCGAGCACGCTCACTATTGTTATCCACCTCTCAACAGAATCCAAGGTTGTGGACGTGCAGTCTCAGTACCCAAGATTAACGACGAGGCCGTTCCCCTCCGTAGAGCAGCGCGGTCGCGCGGCTGTCCCCGATCAGGAGACGCTGGTGCCGAAGAGAAGACCCAGCAGGTAGGTTGTGCCCGCTGCGCCATAACCAACGGCAAGCTGACGGAAAGCACGCGGGGCGGGTGCACGACCCGAAAGGACACCGACAATTCCACCGGTGAACATGAGCGCGATACCGACAAGGACAACCGAAATCCCCGCGGCAAGCACTCCATCAAGCCTGAAAAGATAGGGAATTAAGGGCAAAAGAGCGCCGAGAGCGAAACAAATGAAGGACGAGGCCGCAGCGCCCACCGGGGTACCGACCTCTTCGCTTGCTCCCGCATCTTCATCTTTATGCGTCGCAAAAATCGGGCGGCGCTCTGTACCATCTGCACTTGCTGCAGCTTCACCGCCACTACGACGATCAGACTCCGCAAGTTTTGCGAAGACATCTGCCGCATGTCTCTTCGCGCTTTCCTCATCCTCCCCGCGAGCGCGGAAAAGCAGTGCCAATTCATTGGCATCAACGTCCACTGAATTCAAAGTGTTATCAACACCGGGATCGGGAATCGAGGCGTCCAATAGCTCGCGCTGAGAACTGACGCTCACCCATTCGCCGGCAGCCATGGACATTGCACCTGCAAGCAGGCCCGCAACACCCGTGGTCAAAATCGAATGCGAGCTCATTCCCGCACCGACGACACCCAAAATCAACGCGAGGTTTGATACCAGGCCATCGTTCACTCCGAAGACAGCGGCTCTGAAGGTACCCGCTAGCGATTCACGGGAGCGCTGTGCAAGCGAACGAACAACCTCAACGTGCAAATGCTCATCGGCAGTAATCGCAGCGGGAACATCGGCGTCGTCGTCATAAGAGGATCGTTCTTCAGTTCGCTGAGCCATCGCCAGAATAAAAATTGTCCCGAACATGTAGGCCAGGGCGGAAGAAATTCGGGTACGAAGCGGAGGATGCGGTGCGGGAAGCGCATGTTCCCCCAAGAGGGAGAGCCAGTACTCCTCATGACGCCCCTCGGCCTCGGCAAGGCCAAGAAGCACCTGGCGTTCTTCGCCCGTCCGGCGTTCAGCAAGTGCGCGATAGGTACGCGCCTCCATGCGTTCTTCGGCTAGGTAACGGCGCCAACGGCGAATCTGCGCGCGCGAAGCTTGCTTTTCAGTGTGATGGGAATCAGTCATTGTGAATGCGTCCGCGCCTCAGCCCGCGTAGGTCGGTAGATCGTCTTCGGTAATCTCCGGTTCAGGGGCCGGCATGCGGAACAGTCGTTCCTTCACCGCATCGGCAACTTTATCCGTGACTTTCTCACCCTGGGTGCGGACAAGCGCAGACATTTTTTCACCGGCGGCATCCAGAGGACGGGCGACCAAGGGGAAGCGGCGAAGCTTTCCCGCGCACGCACAAATTCGCGCGTATTGTTCACGCCCCGCTCGGGTCCCCAGCACGTAGCCGATCCCGAAACCGACGGCGATTCCCATTTTCGTTCCCATGATGCGTCTTTCTTGTGCGATCAGGCGCATATGCGCCGGTGTGCGATGGTGACTATCGAATAAAAACTAGCCTAGTAGTTCCCCAAAGCGACACGCTACTTGTTTACCTTTTCGCACGTTGTGAGATGGGGTATTTCGCATCTTCTATGAAACCAGTACCGTGGAGGTATGAGCGAAGTACGTATGAACACACCCCGAGGGATCACCCTGTCGGGAACTTTCGTTCAGCCCGTGGATTCACGGGACGCTGCTGTCCTGTTTTCGCATTCTTTTCTTGCAGATGAACACTCGGGTGGACACTACGATGAGCTGGCACGTGCCTATCGCAAGGCCGGGTATGCGACGCTCCAATTCGATTACTCGGGGCATGGACGCTCCGATGACGAGGTGATTACGCGCGAGTCTCAGATCGAGGACCTCCAGGCCGCATCGGGCTGGCTCGCTGATCAGGGTTTCACGCACCAGATTATTCACGGTCACTCTTTTGGTTCGGTCACTGCACTTGCCGCTCACCTGATTCATGCGACCGCGCTCTTTCTTTCTGCTCCGGTACTTGGCCCGCTCTCCTACGACTGGAGTGCGATCTTCTCCAATAGCCAATTAGACGAATTGGAGCACACCGGCCAGACCCGGATTCCAGACGACTCCGATGGGCCTCGCGAATTTTTCACGATCTCTAAGCAAACGCTGGCCGATCTATCCATGGTCGATTCTTCAATCATCGATCCGAAGGGCGCACCCGCGTTCATCCTCCACGATGCCGATGATATTGATTTGGGTCTGGTTGATCTCACGCGCGATGCTTTCCACCGTCTTCCCGACGGCTCGCGGGTTGAAATGGTCCACGACACTCGCTTTGGTGCCGGTGAGCATCCGGAGATCCTTCTCGAGGCCGCGCTTGAGTGGGCGCATCTGTGGGCAGAGCCCAGTGGAGAGTTCCGCCAGTAACGTACACACCCAGCTGTGACGAAAGTTCTTCGTTACCCTGAAGGGGTGTCCACTTCATCGCAGCCGAGGCGCCGGCGCGCACATTCACGCAGGGGTCGTTCCCCTCATGCACCCGCGCCTTTCCGTCCTTTCACGCCCGAACAGCTTGCTGCTCGCGCCGCTGCGATTCCACTGATCTCTTTCCCCGATCTTCCGGTCAGCGCAAGACGTGACGAAATTGCGCAGGCAATTTCGCAGCATCAGGTTGTCATCGTCTCCGGCGAAACCGGCTCGGGAAAAACCACGCAGATCCCAAAGATTTGCCTCCAATTAGGCCGAGGCGTGGGCGGCATGATCGGGCACACCCAGCCTCGCCGTATCGCAGCGCGTTCGGTTGCAGAACGCATTGCCGCTGAGCTTGGCCAAAAGGTGGGCAAAGAGCCTGGCGAGGTCGTCGGCTACCAAGTGCGATTCACCGATGAGGTCGGTCCCACCACTTTGGTCAAACTCATGACCGACGGTATTTTGCTGGCGGAGATTCAGTCTGACCCGATGCTGCGTCGCTATGACACCCTGATCATCGACGAGGCCCACGAGCGAAGCCTGAACATCGATTTCATCTTGGGCTACCTTGCACGACTGCTCCCCTTGCGTCCCGATCTCAAGGTCATCATCACTTCAGCGACCATTGATTCAGATCGTTTCGCGCGTCACTTCGGTCGATGGAACGGTCCGATTGGACAGGGCACGCTCATTGAAGCAGCACCGGTTATTGAGGTCTCTGGCCGTACTTTCCCGGTTGAAATCCGCTATCGTCCCCTTGCCGCCGACACCCCGACTTCCTATTCCTCCTCAAGCAGCTCCCCCGCTTCTCAGCCCGCTGAAAGCAGCCCGGCCACGGCCTCGGCAATCGAGAAAGAAAGCACTGGAAGCGGCGTCGAACAACTGGTTTTAGAGGACCCGGATGATCCCCTTGCTCTGGAGGGCTACGGCGCGGGTCAAGATATCGACGTCGAAACCGCAATCTGTCATGCGGTCGATGAGCTATGCAGCGAGGGCCCGGGGGATATTTTGGTATTCCTTCCCGGTGAGCGCGATATCCGCGATACCGAACAGGCGTTGCGCGATCACCTGGGGAATCGTGCGCCCAGGGATATCTCGCACTCGAAGAACCCCGCAGATATCGAAATCTTGCCCCTATTTGCGCGCCTCAGCTCCGCGGAACAGCACCGGATTTTTGAGGAACACAGCCATCGGCGCGTTGTTCTGGCGACAAACGTTGCTGAAACCTCGCTGACGGTTCCGGGAATCCGCTACGTGATCGATCCGGGACTGGCGCGAATTTCGCGCTATTCCAATAAGACTAAAGTTCAGCGCCTCCCCATTGAAGAGATTTCAAAGGCCAGCGCGAATCAGCGTTCTGGGCGTTGCGGACGCGTTGCGGACGGTATCGCGATTCGCCTGTATTCCGCCGATAATTTTGCATCGAGGCCGGACTTCACCGAGCCGGAAATCTTGCGCACCTCGCTGGCCTCGGTCATTTTGCAGATGAGCGCTTTGGGGCTGGGAGATGTTGCTTCTTTCCCCTTCGTCGATGCGCCGGACTCACGAGCGATCCGCGATGGCATCAATCAACTCATTGAAATTGGGGCACTGCGTCCGTTGGATGCGTCGAAGAACTCCGATTCTTCCGCGCTGGCACAGGGAAACCAGGGGCTTGAGCTCACTCGCATTGGCCGCGATTTAGCTCGGCTTCCCATCGATCCGCGCTTGGGCCGAATGCTAATCGCTGGGCATGAATCGGGATGCGCCTCGGAAATTTTAGTCATCGTTGCTGCGCTGTCGATTCAAGATGTCCGCGAGCGCCCTCTGGAACACCAGGAAGCGGCAGATACAGCACACGCGCGTTTTGCTGACCCCCACTCCGATTTCTTGACCTACCTCAATTTATGGCGCTACCTGCACGTCCAACAGCGCGATCTTTCAGGTAGCGCATTCAGACGTATGTGCCGGGCTGAATTCATTCACTACCTGCGTTTCCGTGAGTGGCGCGATATCGCCCACCAGCTGCGCGACATGGCCCGCAGCATCGGAATCCACACCGAACCACTGGGAATGCCTTCAGCCGGTGACGTGGTCGAGCAGGCGTCACGAACGGGAATTGCGGACGCCGCAGCGAAGGCTGCAGTTGCTTTCACGCGTTCAACCAGCGCGGTCGACACCGACGACATTCACCGTTCGATCCTTGTTGGCCTGCTCTCCAGCCTGGGCGCATGGGATCCGGCAACTCGCGACTATACGGGTAGCCGAGGCACTCACTTCACCATTTGGCCCGGTTCTGGGATCACTGGCCATCCCGATTGGGTGATGACCGCGGAATTGGTTGAGACCTCGCGACTCTTTGCACGTACGGTCGCCCGTATTCGCCCCGAATGGGTCGAGCCACTGGCAAAAGACCTACTCAATCACGTCTATTCCGAACCCACGTGGAATTCCTCGCGGGGCGCGGCTTACGTTCAAGAAAAAGTCATGCTCTACGGGCTGACGTTGATCGCAGACCGCTCTGTGTTGCTGGGACGGCTGGGATCTACTCCCTTGGGATCAATCCGCGGCGCTGTTCCAACAGATTCTCCTTTTGCGATCGCCCAGCAAAGCCCCATTACCGCCGCCGAGCTCGCCCGTGAAATGTTTATCCGCCACGCGTTGGTTCAGGGACAGTGGCGCGAGCGTCACGCCTTCCAGCGTCGCAACGACGAGGCGATCGAGCGCGCAAGGGAAACCGAACGCCGCAGCCGCACCCACGGCCTCGTCGCCGATGAAATGGCGCTGGAGCGTTTCTTTGACGATCTCCTCCCCGCCTCGATCATCTCTGCAGGGCACTTTAATCGCTGGTGGAAGAACGAAAAGCGCCAGAATCCTCATCTTTTGGATTACCCTCCTGAGCTTCTTCTTCCCCGAGGCCTGGGCCAGACCGGAGAGGGCTTCCCTGACCATTGGCAGCAGGGAGAGCTTCGCCTTCCCCTGTCCTATGAGTTCCACCCCGGCTCCCCGCGCGATGGTGTGTCGATGTCCATTCCCGTCGAGGCCTTGGGGCGCGTAAGCGATGAGGGTACCGATTGGTTAGTACCGGGGATGCGCGAGGAACTCATCACCGAGGCAATTCGCGCACTTCCCAAGGCCAAGCGCCGCCTGCTTGCACCCGCTCCCGAAGTCGCAAAGAGCGTTGCCGCGTGGATTGATGATTTCCGAAGCGGCCGCGTGAGTGCTGGTAAGGAGCTTGATAAGACACCTTCTGGTGATGCTTCCTCTGATGTTGCGTCCTCTGCTTCTACACCCGATGAAAATCCCGCCTCGCTGAGCGCTGCTCTTGGGCGCTTGGCGGCATGGGGACAGAAGACAGGTCAGGGTCGCAGCGATAAGCGCCTGTCTAAGGCCAGTACGTCCACCCAAGACGAACGGGGTAAAGGCCGCGATCTTTCTGCGCTTTCCTCAACTCAAACCTCCGATAGGCCCGCGAAGTCTTCCACCCAAAAACCCGGTGGGGCACGCACCGCTAGTGCGCAGGCTGACTCGGCATCCTTCGACGAACTTTTCACGCGCGCAATCCGCGAGCTCCGAGGCGTTGACCTGAGCGATTCCGATATCCGCACTATGCGCGACGCACTTCCCGATCATTTGCTCATGACCTTTGTTGTCCACGATCGTCAGGGACGCGAACTGGGAAGCGGGAAAGACCTGGGGTATCTCAAACGTACCTTGGCCGGTGCGACCGATAGCGCGTTGCGAACGGCCGTTCGCCAGGCATTGACCGAAGCCCAAGAACGCAGCGCACAAGGTAGGCATCGCTCAGGTGCGGAAGCAAAGCCGGAGTCTGGGAGTCCCTCAAGGACTGACTCTGGCGAGGCAAAAGCACGCGCGCAAGGGAAGGCAGCGACGGACTCGGGAGCAATTGATGGTAGCGAAGGCACTCCCGGAAGCGAACTTTTCGCCAACGATCTTGAGGATTTCCCGACCACCCCTTTGCCAAGCTCAATCGAATCTCAGGCACAGGGACTCACAATTCGCGCATTCCCCGCACTAGTTCCCCAAGGGAAGCCCGAGAATCCCTTGGCGGGTGTGCGCGTCATGGCAAATGCTTCGCAGGCAAGAAGCGAGCACGGATTGGGTGTGGCGAACCTCGTCCTACGTCGCGTTCAGCTATCGACCAAGCGCGTCTCGACGCGTTGGAGTGGACGCGAGGCACTCATGCTGACATCAACCCCCTATGGAAGCACTGAGGCTCTGATCGCAGATGCTCAGTGGGCAAGCGTGCGCACGCTCACGGTGTCTCTGAGCGGAAACCAGGGGCTGTGGGCGGTACGTGATCGCTCGAGCTTCGATGACCTTTCCCAGCGCGTGAGGGATCTGCACGAAGATCAGGTCTATTCGATTATTGAAGTCGTTGTGCGCGCGATGGAATCTTGGGCGCAGCTTCAAGACACCCTTGCAACTGCGGATGCACAGGCCTATTCCGCACTTCGCGAGGATGTCGAAAGAGTCGCGCATTCCCTGGTATTTGATGGATTCATTGCTGCGACACCTATCGATCATCTTCGTAACCTTCCGCGATACATTCAGGCTCAAGCGTTACGCGTCCGTAAAGCGCTGCGTTCGCCTTCAGATCTTGCGCGTGACGAACGCTCTGCTCTGGCCTTGGCACAGGTCAACGAGGAGCTATATGAGCTTCGCGATCTCATGGATACGCGTCCTTTCGACGCCCGCCACGCCAGCGCATTTGAGGAACTTTTGTGGATGCGTGAGGAGCTGCGCGTTTCTCTATTTGCGCAAGAACTGGGGACCGCGCGCAAGATTTCTCCTCAACGCATGTTGGCGGCAATCGATCGTCTTCACGAGGCCATATGAAGCGTGAAGACGCACGCGCAATGGCACGCGAGTTGATGGATCACCACGGTTTAAGAGAGTGGTCGCTGCGATTTGACCGTGCGCGTAGACGCGCGGGAGCATGCGTCCATACACGACGCGAAATTCGCCTTTCGGGGCCCTTGGTTGACCTCTACGATGCGGAAACGGTACGTGGAGTCATCCTGCACGAAATTGCCCACGCCCTGGTTGGTGCCTCACATCATCACGATGCGATCTGGCAAGCGAAAGCTCGCCAACTTGGCGCCCCCGATAGCGCACGTTTATCGGCACACTTACCCTCGCCTCGGCCATCATGGGTGGGGGTATGCCCAGTGTGCGGAACACGGCGGGAACTCTATTCAGCTCCCCGACGGGTCACCTCTTGCGGTGTGTGTTCACGCACTTTTGATGCCTCGCGAATCTTTATCTGGTCCCACAAAGGACAACCTCGTCAACCCGGCGGACAGTATGCTCGCCAACTACGCAGTTTGACACGACTTCGACATCCAAATGAATGACGATGCGTAAACGTACTGACGAGCGTTAACATATGTCCATTCACCCGATCACCTTTGCTGAAGGACGTATAGATGTCTGCTTCCACCCCATTCGATGACGGCGCAACGACCAATACTGGCGAAGAACGCGAAAATCTGACCTGGCAAGAGTTCGGCGATGCCGCACGCGAGCTGGCACAGCAGATCGTGAACTCCGGATGGAAGCCCGACCTGATCGTTGCAATTGCGCGCGGCGGCCTGATCCCCGCGGGTGCAATTGCCTACGCGATGGGTGTGAAGGCAATTGGAACCATGAACCTTGAGTTCTATACCGGTCTGGGTGAGACTTTGGATGAACCTCAGGTTCTGCCTCCGCTCATGGATGTTTCGGCTCTGGATGGCAAGAAGGTACTGGTCGTCGATGACGTGGCAGACTCGGGCAAGACCCTGAAGAAGGTCATGGAACTGATCGACGAAGACGGGCTGAGCCTTGATGGTAAGACCCACGCGAAGGTCGACGCTCGCTCGGTCGTTATTTACAAGAAGCCCGTCTCGATCATCGAACCGGACTACATCTGGCGCAAGACCGCACTGTGGATCAACTTCCCCTGGTCGGTCTTGCCCGTGGTCGAGGCCGAGTAACACTCAACTTCGAACATAAATATACGGGACTGCGCGCTGCTCGCAGTCCCGTTTCATTAAACGACCGGCGTTTTCCAATCGATGCCGGTTACACCGCAATAAGTGGTACATAACTCCCGCTTAAGTCACCCCCCGACACCTTCGGTCTTCCGCGGTCACACGTCTCAAACAAATACGCTGCAGCCCCGCACGCCCAGCGAGAATCCTCACTGGCACGCCGAATCACAACCGGAAGCACTTCCCCCGGAGAGCCCACAGTGAAGAGCTCGTCCTCAAAGAGGACCGCCCACTCCGAGGAAAGAATCCGCACCGCGATTCCATCAAGAACGATGTGATTAATTTTGGCCATTTCGCTAAGCTGCTCCAGGCACATCGCAAGGTTGCGAACGAATCCCAGAACCGCCTTTCGACAGGCCTGATCGCCGCCCTGCGCCATGCGAATCAAATCTTCGATATCGCGTGGCCGATCGGTATCGTCAGCACTCATACGGGCAGCTCGCGCTTGCCCAATGACGGCTGAAGGAACCAGAGAGCCACTGGCGCATCCGTAATGCCCCTGTGCGCATACCGCATTGCTTCCCTCTAGACGAAGGTGAGCAATTCTTCGGTAGTCGCCAGCGGGATCAGGGCAAATTGCGCCATTCTTCACTTCGACGTAACAGACGTTTTCCGCAATCTGAACGATCATGAAATTATCAAAACGCTGTCCGACACCGTATATGGCTTCGTAGGTTGCCAGTCCTTCAAGACTGTTGATAAGAGAAAGCGGAAGCCCGCCCTGGCCAGAGATCAAGTCAAGGAGCGGGAAGTCTAGCCATCCCAGCTCTTCGACACTGCACCTTCGACCATCGATCACTTTCCCACCGAGGGATAGGCCAATCCCCTTGATGTCCCCATATGAACGAACGCTTTCTGCCATTTCTCTGCAGAGAGTGTTAATCATGGCAAGGATGGCATTCGCATTATTTACAACGATTCGCGCACGCTCTTCACGCACACGCCCAGAGCGATCCATGACAACGGCATGAACCCTTCCAGGTAAGAGCGCAATTCCAACAGCACACTCATCAGAGCGTTTGAAATGCGGTATGTGAATTGGCGGTCCCGGAGGGTCGGCAGTTTTCTTATGAATATCGTATGGCTCCATCGCGCACCCCTTGGCAACTTCTTCGTTACCTGGACACGGGCGTATCCAGCGCGCTCAGTGTATACCATGACCACCTATATTTGCCCGGATTTCAACATTATTGGGCAAACCAGGCACGCATATAACCATAAACATTCGCATTGCCATAAACCGAGCAATCATTCCCATGCCCCGCAAGCACCCCCTGGTTGGGAACATAGGGCGTGTAGTTATACAAACTGGCGGTTGCACGATTAGCCGGAGTGATCTCAACGGAAGTGCATTCTTCGGCGGGACCATAGCGGGCCTCGACCCTTTCTCCCGCACGGAAACGGAAACGCTCAGGCCTCACCCGATAGATCGCAAACTGGCGTGCGGCGTAATAAACCTGCCGTTGGAAACCCGCATAATCCGGGTCGCAGGTCGAGTTATCCGGGCAGGCATATCCCATCGCGCTGGGATAGCTAAACCACTGGAACATTCCACCCGAGGCGTAGATCAGTCCCTGCTCTTTTTGCAGCGTCACCAACAAAACTTTCGGGTTCACTCCGCATGAACGTGCTGACTGACCAATAATTTGCGCAGCGGTTTCTTCTTCGCCGCCCTGGTATCCCCATTGGCAATACTCGTCAGCGGGGAAAGTTTCGGTGACGGCTTTGAAGTCCTTCAAACACGGAACATCCTGGTCATTCACCCGTCCCGCGCGGCAGCCCTCCCCTTTTTCGTTGATAAAAGCAGCAATCTGCTCATCATTCATGGCGCTCGAGTCATCCAGCACGGCATCAGACATGATGTTCTCCGGGTCAAAACCCGAGTAGTCCAAAGGAATCCCGCGAGGCGCCTCAGAAGCTGTTTCTTGCGGCTGCTCTTGCGGCGTTGTGTCCGTACAGCCGGCTATCCCGATCGCCGAGGCCGCCGCTACGCAAAGTGCGACAAGCGCGCCTATGCGCTTGTTTCGTTTCGTCACCGAGTTGTGCTCCTCATGATGTACTCAATGATGGCTGGAGTGCAGTTCTCAATGGTCTCACGAGTGGCCTCGAAATCAGAATAATCTCCGTACCAGGGGTCGGGAACATCGAGGTCACGCCGGTGGCTAGCCTCTCCCCCACTCACTTCAAATTCACGGAACATGCGAATCTTCGGATCAGGCCCGCCTGCAAGCCTTTCGAGGGCGCGAAGGTGGGAGGAAGTCATCGCAAGAATCAGGTCCCAACGCTGAAGCTCCCCCACCTCGACTTGGCGAGCTCGATGTGAGGGCACTCGGTACCCTCCCTCTCGCAGCGCCCGCGCAGCGCGAGAGTCGATCCCGTGCCCATGTTCCTCATCGCTAATCCCGGCCGAATCAACGACAACATCAAGCCCGCGCTGTTCGGCGGCTTCACGCAGGATTTCTTCGGCCATGACCGAGCGGCAGATATTGCCGGTACACACCATGAGGACGCGATAGGACACGGGATCAGCTCACTTGCAGAAAAGCGAGAGGTAGGCGCAAATGGCCTCGAAGGAGTGGTATGCAGCCTTCTCACCGTTCATGTGGAAGTCC
This sequence comes from uncultured Actinomyces sp., assembly GCA_963536345.1. Lineage (GTDB taxonomy): Bacteria > Actinomycetota > Actinomycetes > Actinomycetales > Actinomycetaceae > Pauljensenia. The sequence continues at coordinate 50,384 of CAUTAH010000006.1, read as the reverse complement.
TCGTCTGCACCTTCTCCCGTCAGATCCGAGATCGCACGCAGGCAGATCCAATCCACGCCGTTGGACCAGCACACCTGGGCCATGCCGCAGGTTTCCATGTCAACAGCCAGCGCATCGGGGAAGCCTGCGCGGATACGGGCAACAACCTTTTCCGAGGCGAAGGAGTCGCCGGTGACGATGCGACCAGTGCGCACGTGGTGCGGTTGGGCATCGTTGAGGCCCGCGAGCGCATCGATCGCACGCTGCGAGGAATGGTAGTCGACGGGCATACGCGGAATCTGGCCGAGCTCGTAGCCAAAGACGGTGGCGTCAGCATCGTTGTAGATCGTGGCGATCGCGCCCGCGATGTCGCCCACTTGGATTCCACCCTCAAGACCGCCCGCGGTACCACCCGCGATGACGATCTTCGGGGTAGCCAGGGTCAGGCCTCGGGCCACTGCTGCTGCCGCGTTCGCAATGCCAATACCCGAGGTGATGACGACGACGGTGTGGCCTTCGAGCTGGCCAAGGACGTAGCTCTGCTGGTGATGGCCATCGGCGCCCACAACAAGGGTCTCAACCGCGTCGGAACCGGGAAGAGGCGCAAGAGCGTCCAAGAAGGGCTGCGCTTCCATCACCATCGCGCACTGAATGAAGGCGTCGACCTCGGGGAGCTGACGCGAAGGGGTCAAGGTCAGGGACATGAGTACCTCTCTGAGAAGTGTCTGGGGGCCGTCAGGTCTGAATGATTACTTTGCTGCCGCAGCGTCATCCTGGGTAACAACCAGCCACTTGTCGCGATGATTCAGGAACTCGCGAACGGCTTCTTGCGCACCTTCCAGGGAGTGGTTTGCACCCCACCCACACTGAACCTCGTTTGCAGCGGGAACTTCGGTGGCATTGAGGATGTCTTCGAAAGTTGCCTGCAAGATGGGCAGAAACTCCTCAGTCTCAACACCTAGGAGCAGGGCATAGAAGCCGGTCTGGCAACCCATGGGGCCGAAGTCAATCAGCTTATCGGTGTGGTTGCGCATCAGTTCAGCGCTGAGGTGCTCAATGGAGTGAACCGTGGGCATCTCAAGGTGTGCCTTATTGGGCTGGGTAAAACGGACGTCGTACTTGATCAGGACGTCGCCGCCGGGAAGAGTCTTCCGATCTGCGACGCGGACGTAGGGAGCAAGGACAGTGCGGTGGTCGAGGTTAAAGGACTCAACATTCATACGTTCACTCATGAAACCCAGTTTATCGGGATTTAGATGGCGTGCTCGAGCGAGTCTCGGATGCCGCACGTTGTGTAGAACACCATCATTGGTCGGTTTTTCGCTGGAAACACCGATTCGTCGCGGCGGCGAAAGGAGTGATCACCGTCGTTCATCTCCAGTTATTTTCAGGCACAATAGAGGTATGGATCTTCAGCCGTCGATTGATGTCACCTCTCCGGATCAGTACAGCGCAGGCACCCCTACACCTGCAGCCATCGTCGCCGGTGAAGTTCCCGCCAGCGAGGCCCCTCGCCCGCTCTCCGCTTTCGATATGTTTTCGATCGGTATTGGCCCCTCTTCATCGCACACGGTCGGTCCGATGCGTGCGGGCCTTGCCTTCTCCACAGAGCTGTGTGCGCTTCCCGATTATTCGCATCTGTCTCACGTAACCATCGACCTTTTTGGCTCCCTTGGCGCAACCGGACGAGGCCACAACACAGACCGTGCAGTGCTGCTGGGTTTAGCGGGCTATGACCCGGAAACAGTGTCCATTGAAACAGTTGAGAGCCTGATTCCCCAGATTGCTTCCAGTGGCCGTCTTCCTTTCGCCGGGGGCCGGGAAATTCCTTTTGATATCGAGTCCGATATCCGTTTTCTTCCGCGCACAGTCCTGAGCTACCACGTCAACGCGCTCACAATCACTGCTTACGCAGGCGAGAGCTTGATCCTTGAGCGTACCTACTATTCGGTGGGCGGCGGCTTCGTCATGGCCCAGACAAATGACGATCCCGAACACCCCGAGATCGCGTCCTTGGCCTCTGCACAAGAGACAACGGGAATGTGCACCCCCGCGCCCTATCCCTTCTCGACGGCCGCACAGCTTTTGGCGCAATGCGCGCACTCGGGCCTATCCATCGCCGAGGTTGTTCGCGCAAACGAGCTTTCTGCGCGCTCCGATGTGGCCTTGGATGCCTACCTCGACCAGATCGCGCACACGATGTTCCACGCAATTGAGGCTGGTATTTCCTCCACCGGTATTTTGCCCGGCGGACTTGATGTTCCTCGCCGCGCGAACGCCTTGGCGGCCCAATTGCGCGTCCGCGCCGAGAAGGCTTTTTCAGCCGGTGAACGCCGAGGCTGGGCCGGGGTCATGCAAGATCCCCTGCGTGCCATGGATTGGGTCAACCTCTACGCACTGGCAGTGAATGAAGAAAATGCCGCCGGCCACAGAATCGTCACCGCACCGACCAATGGCGCTGCCGGCGTGATCCCCGCGGTGCTGGGCTACCTCGTTGCTTTTTGTCCCGAGGCCGGGGCAAGTTTCCCCGATTTCTCCCCCTCGAATTTAGCTGGGGTTTCGGAACTTCCTCTGGATGAGTCCTCAGAGTCCGCCAGTTGCCGTCGTGCGTCGATTCATGAGTTCTTGCTGGCCGCAACTGCGATTGGCGCTTTGATCAAGACGAACGCGTCGATTGCCGGCGCTGAGGTTGGCTGTCAAGGGGAGGTCGGCTCGGCCTCGGCAATGGCGGCTGCGGGGCTTGCTCAGGCTCTAGGCGGCACCCCTCAGCAGGTGGAGAACGCTGCTGAGATCGCCATGGAGCATTCTCTGGGATTGACCTGCGATCCCGTTGGTGGGCTTGTTCAGATCCCCTGCATCGAACGTAATGCGATTGCTGCCGTTAAGGCAATTAACGCTGCTCGCATGGCCCTGTGGGGCGATGGCCGCCATACCGTGTCCTTGGATGTCGCCATTGAGACAATGCGTCAGACAGGAAACGACATGCTCTCGAAGTACAAGGAGACCTCAGCGGGCGGCCTTGCCGTCAACGTTGTGGAGTGTTGATCTAGGCTTCTTCGCCGTTTTCGCTTGCTGCAGATGCCTCTGCTGCTGCTTCAGCCTCACGCTTCTTGCGGTTCTTGCGGGCAAAGCCCCATAGGACTGCGGTCGCAATGAGCACGGCAATAATGCCGATGACAACGGCGATCATCCAGGTCTGAACAACTGCGGGTTCAACCTTTGCTGATTCTGCAGCAACCTGCTGATCATCCATGGAAACGCGCTCACCGGTGACGAGCAGTCGGTGGGTGTTGATGCCGTAGGGCGTACAGGTAATCAGAGTTGCAAGATCTTTTCCAGCAACCTTATTCAGGCTTTCTGTTTCATTCGGAAGAACGGTCCGAATATCGGTGACCTTGTACTTAAGGTGGCGGCCTAGAACTTCGATATATAAGACGTCACCGACTTTAACTCGGTTGAGGTGGTCGAACATTGTCGCACTGCCCAGTCCGGAGTGGCCGGTAAGAACCGTGTGAGTTCCTTCGCCACCAACAGGGAGCGCAGTCCCAAAGAGGTGTCCAACGCCTTTTTCGAGGGTTGAGGTTTCGGTGCCGTGATAGATCGGAAGGCTGATATCTGCCGAAGGGACCTTAACGGTTGCCATCACGGGGTTGACATCGAGCTGCGAGAGGTAGTTGGAGTACTGGGGAGTGTTGGGGCGCTGCGATTCCAACCAGGGGTCCAGAATGGGAGCTTCAGCCGCCTGACGGTTGTATTCATCGGCGCGAGCAAGTTCATCTTTCAGCACATCGGGACCAAGGTTGGTTTGTTCGGCACTGAAGGCCTTGGCAATGCGCTGTTGTTCGAGGTTGTTCTGATAGGTCGCGATAACGGGGTAAAGCAGAACCAGAATCCCCAGGACCAGCAGAACTGGGGGAAGGATGGTGAAAAGGCGACGGCGGCGTAGGGCCTTGCGAATGCGTTGATCACGTTCTTCCGCAGTTTCAGGTGTCTCTTCCTGAACCTGGGTGCTTGAGAGGCTGTCGTCTGCGTGGATCTCGTGCTCGCTCATGAGTCGCCTTTTGAATGGGAGTGTATGGGGGGTGCGTTGATTGTATAGAAACGGGTGCGGGAAGACCGACGGGTCTTCCCGCACCCAGCTAAATCTCACTGAGAGATCAGGCGTTTTCCTTGCGACGCTTGTTCGCAATGGCGATGGCGCCAGCGCCGGCAACAAGTGCGGAGCCAGCTGCGATCAGCACGCCCACACCGGCAGCACCGGTAACGGGCAGGCGGAATCCACCATTGTGGGGAGCATCCTTGACCGTGGTCTCCAGGGTGTACTGGTTAGCAGTGGTCGAGTTGGACTCGAGGACCTGGAAGGCGATCGGGCGAGTCTGGAGCTCGAAGCCTTCGGGGGCCTTGGTCTCAACGAGGCAGTACCAACCGGGGTTAGTGACCTTGGCGTTGTTGGCCCAGTCGTTGTTGCGCAGGCCATCGATGGTGACCTCACCGTTTGCATCGGTCACATAGGTGGTGACGCCAGCGGGGCTCAGCTTCTTGTCCAGGGTTGCGTCAACCGAGTCGAAGTTCTTGGTGGGAGTGCTCTGAGGCGTGCACTGATACACCTCGAACTCTGCGCCCTTGAGCTTGGCGGCCGGATCTGCTGCGGAAACCTTGGTGATCTTCACCTTGCCGAACTTGGAGACAACCTCGGAGTTCGGGTAATCCGGCGGGGGCACCTCACCCGAGTTGGGCTTCCAACCGTTGGAGGGCTCGTTGGGGAGCAGGATTGCCTTGTTCTTGAAGAGGCCGTCGGTGCCGACCTTTTCCTTCACGGTGCCAGCCAGGTCCATCTGAACCTTGGTGGTGTCGTCCTTACGGTTCGCAACCAGCTTGGCGCGGCCGGCCGCGGTGAATTCTGCGGTCCAGAACATGGTCTTGCCGTCGGTACCGGTGGCGCCGATCAGCTTGTAGTCAGTGCCCTTGGTCAGAGCAACCTCACCGGTCTTGCCGTTGATGATCTTCAGCGTGATGCCGGCTTCGGGCAGTTCCACACGCTTGTCGTACTGGTCGACGACGTCGTAGAAGTCGAGAGCCTCAACTGCAGGGACGTCGGACTTGATGGTGTAGGAGATCGCGGATCCGATGGCGGGAGTTGCCTCATCGGCAACGGTCTTGTCGACACCAGCCTTGGAGTTCTTCGGGTATGCGTGAACGTCGTAGACCCACTTGTTCAGGTCCTTCGGGTTCGTCATCGGAACGGTGATGATGAAGGGCTTGGAGCCGACGTAGCCCGCGGGGGTTTCGGTCTCAGTCACGACGTAGGCGCCCAGGGGCAGGTTGGAGAAGGTAGCCAGACCGCCGCCAGCGGTGGTCTTCTCAACTGCTGCGTCAACTCCGTCTGCCTTAGCGGTAGCAACGTCACCGTTGAAACCAACGAGCTTCTCCCAGCCAGCCTGAGTGGTCAGGTCGACATTGGTCAGACGCTCAACGGTGAACTTGGCGCCGTCCAGCGGGGTGCCGGTAGCGGTGGTGTCTTCAAGGCCGGTGCCTTCGGTGGTGCCGTTGGTGGCATCCTTTACCAGCTTGTGGATGGTGATGGAGCCGGTCTTGTTGGTATCCAGGTCGACCAATGAGGGAAGACGCTCAGCGGTGGCAACGACACCGAATGCCGATGTGGAGGGGGCTGCCGTAGCAATACCCGGAACCGCTGCGGCACCGGCGGCAACCGCGATGACGGCGAGGAGGCTGACGCCTCGACGGGTCTTAAGAGTTGTCATTTTTTGTGTTCTCCTGTTGTACGGGATCTTTAAACAGATCGAGTGATGGTGATTGAACTAGTCATTTACAGGGTCAGTGTCTTAGGCGAATTTATCTGCCTTCCGACGCTGTTTCATGGTGACCAGCGAGATCACCATCGCCCCGCCCATGAGCGCCACTGCGACGCCGATGTACGGGTAGATTCCGAAGCTGCCCGATACGGGCAGGTGTCCTACCTCAGTGTCTTTCACGAGGAGGGTGGCCTTGCGAGTATTTCCAACCAGGAAGCCCTTGGGACCGGGCAGGCTGCCGGAGATGGAAGAGAAGGCCTGAACTGCGCCCTTAGCCCACTTGGCCGTGTTTTCGACTTCATCTCCGAGTTCAACCTTGGTGCCGGTGCCATCTGTCTGAGCGGCATCCAGCGTAAAGGTGATGGGCCTAGGGAGGAGCGAGTGCCCCGCAGGGGCCTTGGTCTCAACCAGCCAGTAGACGCGGCCAAGTTCCAGCTCGTTGACGGACCAGTAGTAGCCGTCGGTTGCATTCGCCTGGGTCAGGGTCTTGACCACGGTGGCGTTGGCGTCAGTATTCGGGTTGGCGTTGTAGATTGCGAACTCAGCGCCCGACAGGGGGTACATCTTGACGCCCTTGGGACCGGTGTACTGGTTCGAAGGATCCGTGAAGGTCTTACCGGTGTTTTGCGTACCGGCCTTCACCACGACGAAGTCGTGCGGAACGGTCGGGCCACAGGCCTTGTTGTTCTCGGTGCCATCCCAGTCCTTACCGTTTTCAGCGTAGACCTGGTTGAAGAGGCCGTAGCCGGCCTTCGGGATACCCACTGAATCAGCTCGGCAAGCAAGGTTCTCTTCCGAGTATCCAGCCGCGGCAGTATTACGCGTCACCGTGAAGCGGATCCAGAATTCCTTTGAGGCATTGGGAGCCAGCTCGACGCCGTTCGTCAGGGTGTACACGCCATTCGTTGCGGTTGCATCGGAGGCGGTGTCCAAACCTGCTTGGGTTTCAGCGATCTTTGCGGACTGGATCTCAAGGCCCTTAGCAAATTCGGGCTTATCGGTGAGCTTGCCGGTGTTAGCGGCCAGCGTGCCGTCATTGGTGGCGACGATCTTGTAGTCCACGGTGAAGTTGGTTGCACCGGTGGCGCCGCCGTTATACTCGATGGACTTTTCAACGCGCAGCTTGGGTGCCTGGTATTCGTTGACAAAAGTACAGGTGATGGGTGCTGCCTCGTTGGAGGGCGCGCCTCCAACATTCTTGAAGCTCACGCCCCGCTCGGTCCTGGTCACTGCAACGTCGTCACCCACGCCGTTAACGCACTTCACGTCCTTGAGGTTCCACTTGTCATCCCCACCGGTCGAGATTTCCTTCTCTTCGATAGTGAAGTCGGAGTTACCGACCTCGAAGGGGATGAAGGTCGAATCGTACTTAGCGTTGGCCTCACCAAAACCGGTGGGGGTCAGTGTTGCAAGCGAGTTGGTTGCGGACATGTAGGTGCCGCGCGCCGGAGCGGACGAGGCCGTGGGCTTGGTAACCGACACGGTGCCGGTGGTCGCCGGGGTGCGGTCGGTATTGTCCGCCCAGGTAGAGCCCGTCGTCGCCGTGAAGCTGGCAGCAGGGATCGTGGGGTTGGCACCCGCGGGATCCTCAACGGACTTCACGATGCGCACGGAGCGTTCTTCGGTGATAACACCGTAGAGGCAGGCGTAGTTGACCGAGAGCTCTTGCGTCACGAAGTAGTCAGTACGCTTGGCGTCCGCCGGAACGGTGGTCGGGCAGTTAGCCGTCGGGATGGAGTTGAAGTTCTCCGGGGTCAGGAAGTTGGTCGCATTCTCCGCGGGGACAAAGCCCCACAAGTGCAGACGGTAGGTGCGCCCGTTCTGCGTAAAGGTCTTGTCCGAGACAGTCTTCTCCAACTTAACGGTGTCGGAGACGTAGGGGTCCTCGTTGACGTTACCCTTGGCGCCCGGCCAGAAGCGAGGCGTGACCTCTTCCTTCACGAGCTGGTTGTGCGGCTGCTCTGCACCGCCGTTGTAGTACTGGCTGTACAGGTCGTAGTCACCGTTGCCCTCGCCCACGTACTTGACGCAGTACATGCGTCCGGAGCGAGATTCGGGCTTGTTGACGTAACCCTGCGAGCGATCCGCCGCGTTCACCGGGTCCGGCTCATAGGCGGGACCGATGAAATCTCCGGAGGGCGTGTAACCGGGACGACCATAGGTACCATCGAGGACCAGGTCACGGACCCGCCTTCCACCGACTAGCTGATTCACGTCCCAGCCAGTAGTACCGAAACTGGTAGAACAGGTGCCCGTGCCAGCCACACCTGGCGTCTTCACGTAGGCGCCGCCCTTGCGGTAGATGATCGTCGAGGCCAGGGTGTTGAAGGTCTCGTGGTTGATGAAGGGGAAGGCTTCGCCCTGATCCCCAGGAATCAGGCCAGTGAACTTCAGGTTCAGGCTCGAGACGAAGTAGGGCTGGCCAAGACCGCCGGGGGCAGCCGCCTGTCCAATAGGCAGGTTGTTGTGGCGAATCGCGCCAAGAAGGAAGGTCTGACCCGGCTCAACCTTGCCCGGGTTATTCGGCTTGAAGCCGATGGCACTCTGTCCATTCACCCAGATGTTCTTTGGGGCGGCAGCCCACTTGTCATAGTGCGACTGCATCCAGGCCTTGCTGGCTGCAGTATCACCATAGTCACCGGTCTGGTTATCCCACTTCCACGGTGTACCGCGGGCGATATAGGTCCATGCGTCCCTATTCTTAGCGGTTTCGCCACCGAGCCAGGTGGTTAGCTTCTGATTATCAGTGCGAAGACGATTTTCGGTCATGCCGACGACGACGCCGTAACGGATGCTGTCATTCAAGTTAGAGCCGGTCGGGGTCTCGCGAGTATGCCCCTCACCCATGATCGCATCGACCATGCCGACATCGATCTTGCCCGCTGCAGTCTCCTGTGCTGCATACGCAGGCTGAGGAGCAACGAAGCTTCCGACAAGTGCGCTACCGGCGGTTGCTGTTACAGCAAGGGCCGCCACGAAGCGCGTCGATACAGACCTGCGTTTCGATGTAGCTGAGCTTTTCGCATTCGTCATGCTGGAGGTGCTCCTCATGTCATGGGATAGCTGACAGCTTTCTGACAACACGTCGTCGATCGCGTATGCGCCAACAAATACGTATGTCATCTACCGCCTATTGGGATAGGAACGATTTGAGGCTATGCAATACCCACTCGATTTACAATTGAATCGTACAGGCGACTCTCAGCTAACTATCGCAAACATGGCAGAATTGGCCATAAAAATTCAATAATTCCACCCACGCAAATATCTTTCGACCTGCACAAATGAGAAATTGCTACATATTTCAGAAGAGTCATTTGGGGACTATAGTGATCTCGCTCACAGCTCCCAGTATTTACGCATTTTTTATTCAGAAATCACGCATTCTTCGCTCAATTTAGCTTTCCTGACATATCTTCCCTATCCGTCAACCATGAAACCTGGGGAGCGCCGGAGTATGCGCACCCCTTAATCACAGAGGACAAGCCACCAAGCGCACCACCGGACTAGCACTACGTGCGACACGCCGACATGGGCGCAAAATTTTTCGAATTTTTCGTGCGCTTACCCACAACCTCAACCCACTCTGTGGAGAAATCGAAGAGCTCTATCCACAGGCCCCCTCGGGCACAATTTCCTCAAATTACACCGATGTAAGCCACCCTCATCCACACCCCATCCACAGAGGACCAGCCATCCATCCACATCTAGGGTTAGGAACACAGTTAGACACAACATATTGGGTCTCGTGACGAAAGCACACACAAGGTGTAGTGTTGTCGCATGTTCCGCTCCCCCGGGTAAACAGCGGAGAAAACACACATCAACACACGACATTGAAAGGTTCGACCATGTCTATCACCGTCTACTCCAAGCCCATGTGTGTCCAGTGCGATGCGACCTACCGCGCACTCGACAAGCAGGGACTGGACTACACGAAGGTCGACCTCACCGAAGACCCCTCGGCACTCGAGTTCATCAAGGGCCTGGGCTACCAGCAAGCTCCCGTCGTCATCGCCGGCGAAGACCACTGGAGCGGCTACCGCCCCGACCTCATCAAGGCCGCAGCACAGGCCTCGGCAATGGGAACGGCACGCGTCGTCAACGCCTAAAAGCAACCCACCCGGTCCCCCAAGCAAACCGGGGGACCGGGTCACTTTTTGCTCCCTGCCCAGGGACGGCCTCGTGAAAGGAAAAGACCATATGGTCAACGTCGTCTACTTCTCGTCGGCGACGGGCAATACCCGCCGTTTCGTGGAAAAACTCGGATTCCCCGCTCAGCGAATTCCTCTTCTTCCCCGCGACGGATTCCTTCACGTCGATCAACCCTACGTCCTCATCGTTCCTACCTACGGCGGAGGCAACGTCAAGGGAGCAGTCCCCAAGCAAGTCATCAAGTTCCTCAACGATGAACACAACCGTGGCCTCTGCCGCGGAGTGATCTCTTCTGGGAACACCAACTTCGGCACGGCCTACTGCCTGGCCGGAGACATCATCTCCGCAAAATTACACATCCCCCACATGTACAAATTTGAGCTCCTCGGCACCGCCGAAGACGTCTCACGAGTTCGCGAAGGATTGAGCGAGTTTTGGCAGAAAACCTCACTGACACAGGAGTAGAACCAGCCCCCTCCCCCGAGCTGGATTACCACGCGCTCAACGCGCAACTGAACCTCTACGACGCCGACGGCAAGATCCAATTCGAGGCCGATCGACAGGCCGCACGCCAGTACTTCCTCCAGCACGTCAACCAGAACACCGTGTTCTTCCACGACCTGGAAGAAAAAATGGAATACCTGGTCGAGCAGGGCTACTACGAGAAGCACGTCCTGGACCAATACGACTTCCAGGACATCAAGGACCTCCACAAGCAGGCCTACGCACACAAGTTCCGCTTCCCCACCTTCCTGGGCGCCTTCAAGTACTACACCTCGTACACGCTCAAGACTTTCGATGGAACCCGCTACCTAGAGCGCTTCGAAGACCGCGTCGTCATGGTCGCGCTCTACCTAGCGCAGGGCAACATCGAGATGGCGCGCCACCTGGTCGACGAGATGATGACCGGGCGCTTCCAGCCCGCAACCCCGACCTTCCTCAACGCCGGCAAGGCCGCACGAGGCGAACTCGTCTCCTGCTTCCTTCTGCGCATCGAAGACAACATGGAGTCCATCGCCCGCGGTATTAACTCCGCGCTGCAGCTGTCCAAGCGCGGCGGTGGCGTGGCCCTGCAGCTCACCAACCTTCGCGAGGCCGGCGCCCCGATCAAGAAGATTCAGAACCAGTCCAGTGGCGTGGTTCCCGTTATGAAGCTTCTCGAGGACTCCTTCTCCTACGCGAACCAGCTGGGCGCACGTCAGGGCGCGGGTGCGGTCTACCTGCACGCGCACCACCCGGACATCATGCAGTTCCTGGACACCAAGCGTGAGAACGCGGATGAGAAGATCCGTATTAAGACTCTCTCCTTGGGCGTCGTCATCCCCGACATCACCTTCGAACTGGCCCGCAAGAACGAGGACATGTACCTCTTCAGCCCCTACGACGTCGAGCGCGTCTACGGTGTGCCCTTCTCGGAAATTTCAGTCACCGAGAAGTACCACGAGATGGTCGACGATGGCCGTATCCACAAGAAGAAGATCAACGCACGTCGTTTCTTCCAGACCATCGCTGAAATCCAGTTCGAGTCCGGCTACCCCTACATCGTCTTCGAAGACACGGTCAACGCTGCGAACCCCATCAAGGGCCGCATCACCATGTCGAACCTGTGCTCGGAGATCCTCCAGGTGTCCGAGGCCTCGACCTACAACGATGACCTCTCTTACTCGCATATTGGTAAGGACATTTCCTGCAACCTGGGTTCGCTCAACATCGCGAAGACCATGGATTCCCCGGACTTCTCCAAGACCATCGAGACCGCAATCCGCGGCCTGACTGCGGTCTCAGATCTGTCGGATATCCAGTCGGTGCCTTCGATTGCCCGCGGTAACGCCATGAGCCATGCCATCGGCTTGGGTCAAATGAACCTCCACGGCTACCTCGCCCGCGAGCACGTCTACTACGGCAGCGAAGAAGCCCTGGACTTCACGAATATGTACTTCATGGCCGTCGCCTACGAGGCCATCAAGGCCTCGTGCACAATTGCCCGCGAGCGCGGAGTGAGCTTCGAGGGCTTCGAGGATTCCCAGTACGCCTCGGGCGAGTACTTCCGCAAGTACATCGACCAGGTGTGGGAGCCGCAAACTGAGCGCTGCCGCGAACTTCTTGCGGCCTCGACAATCCACCTGCCCACCCAGGAGGATTGGGCGGCTCTGGCGGCCGACGTCGCCCAGTACGGTATGTACAACCAGAACCTGCAGGCGGTCCCGCCGACCGGTTCGATCTCGTACATCAACGGCTCGACCTCGTCGATCCACCCGATCGTCTCGCGCATCGAAATCCGCAAGGAAGGCAAGATCGGTCGCGTCTACTACCCGGCGCCCTACATGACGAACGAAAACCTGGAGTACTACCAGGATGCGTACGAAATCGGCCCCGAGAAGATCATCGACACCTACGCAGTGGCGACCCAACACGTCGATCAGGGCCTATCGCTCACGCTGTTCTACCCCGATACGGTGACCACGCGTGACCTCAATAAGTCGTACATCTACGCGTGGAAGAAGGGCATCAAGACCCTGTACTACATGCGACTGCGTCAGATGGCACTGGAAGGCACCGAAGTTTCGGGCTGCGTGTCCTGCATGCTGTGACGTTGGGCCCGTTTGTCGGGTAGAGCGGGGGTCGGGGAACCGGCCCCCGCATTGTATTTGTGCTGGTGTGTGCCTGCGGGTGCGCGGCCTCGTCCACGGCCACGGAAAGTCACACGGGCGCGGCCTCGGCCTCGGAAAGTCACACGGGGGCGGCCTCGGCCTCGAAAAGTCACACGAAGTCAGGAAAAGACACAGGGCATAACCTGTGACAAACACCGACTTCATGTGGAGCAAGCTTAGAGGATGCTTGGAACGCGCCCGTACCTCAAGCCATTGCCTATGATGGAGGCATGACGCAACCTGATCCGCAAAGCTCCGGACCATTCACAGCCCCCGTCCCAATGAACGCTCCGGGATACGCGGAATCCGCACAGGTACCGCAAGTGCCAGCACCGTCTCCGGCAATGCCAGCACCGTCCTCGGCAATGCCAGCGCCAACTCCCGTTGCACCCCAGCAGCCCCCGGTTTCCTCTCAGCCCCAGTTCGGCGCGCCTCAATTCACCTACACGCCGACCACCCCGACGCTGGAGGCACGCAATGTCCCCAGCAACGGCCCGCTGGTTCTTGCTCTTCTGGGCCTGTTCCTCATCGGACTTTTCGGCTCGATTCCGGCGTGGGCATGGAGCGCTTCCGCGATCAAGAACGCTCGCTCGGCGTCCCTTCCCGAAAGTTCCTATCAGAAGGCCCTCATGGCCCGTTCTCTGGGCATCGCAGGCACAATCATTCACTCTTGCCTGGTAGTTTTCCTCATCATTTACGCGATCATCACGATCTCGCACGCGATCGGCTGAACTCATGAGCACCTCGACAAATCAAGAGCGCGCACAGCGTATTTCCGGCCAGAGTTCTACCGCTGAGTTCCGCAAGCACACCGGCAGCGATGAAGAGCTCATCCGCACGCTTCACAAACTTGATGGACGTTCATATCCCGCATACAAGTCCATCGTCGGAATGTGGGATTTCGGCAGTTTCTCGCTCTCAATCGACCGAATTCAGGCCGATCCCTACGCTCCTCCCTCGAAGGTACGTGCCATTTCCACCCCGCAGGAAATGGGGCTTCCGCAGGCCGCAATCGCCTCGCCTGATGCCCGGGCAGCGTGTGCTGATTACCTACTCCGTGCTTTCAACCGTTCCCTGCGTGAGCGGCGCCTTCATGACATTCAGGTCATGTCCCCCAGCGTCGAGATTCTTGATCGCAGTGCCTGCACCGTCAAGCCCGACCGCGTTGAATTGCGTTTCGAAGTCCGCATGCCCGCACGAGGCCGCACAATCCTTGGCCACCGCGCCGCACAGATTTTCGACCTCGACGTTCCGGACGCGGTCCAGGATACTTTTGACTACCTGAGCGACATCCCCGAAGTTGAACGCGAACGCGAGGGCTTGTTGCGTCATATCGCGGTTTACGAGGATTATCGCGCGCTCCAGCAGATTCTGATCGATCGCGGCTGGGTTTCCTTCGTCGCTAATGGTTCCGTTCTTGCTCGCCGCAGTGGAGTCTCGCAGTCCCCTATGGAGGGTGCACTTCCTTTCACCTCCCCCGCCACTCTCGAGGCCGAGGTCGAGCTCCCCCACGCGGGTGTCCTTCGCGGGATGGCAATCGAGCCCGGAGTCACGGTGATTGTCGGCGGTGGATATCACGGTAAGTCCACACTTTTGGGCGCGATTCAGCGCGGCGTTTATGCACACATTCCGGGAGACGGCCGCGAATATGTCGCAACCCTTGAGGATGCGATGAAGGTACGCGCCGCCGATGGTCGGGCGGTCACTGGCGTTGACGTCTCCTCCTTCATCACTCATCTTCCGGGGGATGCCGACACAACGCATTTCTCCACTGAGAATGCCTCAGGTTCGACATCACAGGCAGCATCCTTAATCGAGTCAATCCAATTGGGTTCGACGCTCCTACTGATTGACGAAGACACCAGCGCAACGAATCTCATGATCCGTGATGCCCGTATGCGCGAGTTGGTCCAAGCCGAGAAGGAGCCGATCACTCCCCTAGTTGATCGAATTTCCTCTCTTCATAAAGATCTGGGTGTCTCAACGATCCTCGTCATGGGTGGATCGGGAGATTATCTCGATCAGGCGGATCGGGTCTTGATGATGGACCACTACCGCTGTCTAGACGTGAGCGATCGGGCCCGTCAAGTCGTCAAAGATCTTCCTCGCATACATCAGAACCTGACAATGAGTGCTCCTTTGGCACAGCGCACTCCCGCGCGCTTGCGTTCCTCTGATCGACCAAAGACGAAGGCAGCAGGCTTGTCCTCAATCACCATCGACAAGATCAACCTTGACTTGGGCGATGTTGAGCAGATTGTGGATCCGGGACAGACCGAGGCGATTGCGTGGATGCTCCGGGGGCTGCTTTATTCCTACGCGAATGGGACAAGTAGCCTGAGTGATCTTTTAGCACGCCTTGAGCGCACGCTGAACTCTGAAGGTTTGGACGCTGTCGTAAAGTTCGGGGCGCACGCCCTGCCAGGACGCCTTGCCCGCCCACGCCTCGTTGATGTTGCGGCGGCGCTTAACCGCTTCCGGGGACTGAGCTTGAGCGAGAAAGAGCCCTCCAGCACCACCAAAGACTAAGGGACGTACCGGGGGAAATCAGGGAAGGCCCAGGGCATCCCCCCATAGCGATCGCGCTACTCGGGCAATCATGATGGAGCTATGAATACAGAACCATCTGCGACCCCAATCGTTCGCCTCGCTAACGTTTCCAAGGTTTACGGCATGGGCGATACCCAGGTCACCGCCCTCAATGACGTCACCGTTGACTTCTACTCTGGTGAGTTCACCGCAATCATGGGCCCCTCGGGCTCGGGTAAGTCCACCATGATGCATATCCTTGCGGGACTTGATTCGCTGACCTCAGGTCGCGTGCTCATCGAAAACACAGAGATCACCGCTTTGAAAGATGCTGATCTGACGAAACTTCGCCGCGATCGCATCGGCTTCATCTTCCAGAGCTTCAACTTGATTCCCACCCTGGACGCGAAGGCAAACATCCTTCTTCCCTTGGAACTTGCAGGGCAGAAAGTCGATGAAGACTGGTTCACCTTCGTTGTTTCTTCGCTGGGGCTGGAACAACGCCTCAACCACAGGCCATCAGAACTTTCGGGTGGCCAGCAGCAGCGCGTGGCCGTTGCTCGCGCGCTGATGAGTCGTCCCGCAGTCATCGTTGCTGATGAACCCACCGGTAACCTGGATTCTCACTCGACCTCAGAGGTTCTTGATCTATTGCGTCGAGCGGTTAGCGAACTGGGTCAGTCCGTCATTATGGTCACTCACGATGTTCACGCCGCAACCTACGCTGATCGCGTCTTGGTTGTCCGTGACGGCCAAATTGTCTCTGACCTGCGCAATGCCAGCGAAGAGCAGCTGAACGCTGCGTTGAGGTGACATCCGTGAGTGCAACAACACGGCTGTTGAAAGCCAATCTTCATTCCCACGGTCGCCGCTACTTCTCAACTGGCTTGGCGGTTGCCATCTCTACCGCCTTCATCGTCATCACGCTTTTGTTCTCAAATACGATGACCTCCTCGCTCACCGGTAGCGTCCGCAATTCCTACCGCGGGACCACATCGGTGGTCACCTACAGTCCCGCCGACGACGAGGCGCTGAACATGACGGCCGCCCAGGTCGGCAATGATTTTGATGCCCTGACCCAAAAGATCGCAAAGATCCAGGGCGTGACGGCGGTTGGAATTACAGCGCAATACCCCATTGCAGTGAAGGCCGGCAACGATCAGACAACGCTCTTCCTTTCTCCCGCGCTCGCGGAACCCCTCAGCGCGGTGAAGATGAGTGAAGGTAAAGCCCCGGCCACGGCCTCGGAAATCGTCATCCCCCAACGCACGGCAAAGGAATCTTCCCTCAAAATTGGCGACAAAGTGACAAGCCTGTCCCGTGACGATGCGGTTTCCGCACACGAGTTCACCATCGTCGGAACCTACTCTTCGGGAAATCGAGCTTTGGCGCCGTCCTACGTGACGACAGAAGGTTTCGAGGCAAGCACGGGAATGAAGCCGGCCGGCGAAATTCACGTTGCAACCAATGCGCCGGCGGTGAATAAGTACGGCAACCCCTCGACTGATGATCAAGAGCAGTGGACGAAAAAGCTCACCACTGAACTGACTTCATTCAAGGGCGTCAAAGTGGCGAGCGTCTCCGCAACTGAGGAGGAAAGCCTGCGAGCGATTCAAGTCTCAGCGGCGATGCTCACCGCGATTGCGCTGATCTTCCCGGCTATTGCGATCTTGGTTGCCTCGGTTGTTGTCTCTTCGACATTCCGAGTACTGCTTCAACAGCGCAGGCGCGAACTGGCACTTCTGCGCGCACTGGGCGGAAGCACAAAGCAGGTACGTTCTCTTGTTCGCCGCGAGACCTACGCCGTTGGTGGGATTTCCTCGCTCGTCGGCATCGTCTTGGGACTCCTACTGGGCGGTTTGCTGAGCACAATCACAGAGGACACCACTTTTGTCGACGTGATCTCCTCGATTTCGCCCCTCTATGTCGTGCTCGTGTGGCTCTTCGGCACGCTGCTGACCGTTTTTGTTGGCCGCCGACCTGCCCGCGCGGTCTCTCAAGTTCCACCGATCGCTGCCCTTTCCCCGATTAACGAGGCCGACGCCGCTTCCCAAAAGAGCCACCGTGTCGCGTTGACCTTGGGACTGTTGCTGACTGTGCTGTGCGGTGGAAGCTTGTTCGCCTCACTTCGCATTCACAATGAGTCACAGAAATTCTTGGCCTCTTTCGGCCTGTCATTGCTGTGCTTGGTGGGCATCCTCATTACTTGCACTGTCATTGTCCCTGCGGCAACAAAGCTCTTTGGGAAGCTGTGGCCGGGAATGCTTGCGCGAATGGCGCGCGAGAATACGGTCCGTAACCCCGGTCGAACCGCCGCAACCGGCACATCGATTGTCATTGGCGTCACCCTGGTTGTCACCATGATGGTCGGCGCCTCATCGATGCGCGACTCCCTGATTAACGAAGTCAATGAGCGTCGTCCTTTCGACATCTCGGTGTCGAACTTCAGCGACGAGGCCCTGAGTAGCGATATCCAGTCGCGCATCTCTTCGACCGATGGAGTGGCCGCTACGGTCCCTGTCTATTCCACCGTGGGCGGCGCTAATGCAGAGGATGGAACCATTGCCCCCGGTGGTAGTGGTTCTGAAGATGCCGGAACGATGCCAATTTTGGGGCAGCCCAACTACTCAACGGTCGCACACTCGAGCGTCGACCAGATCGATGATGCGACAGTGATGGTCAGTTTGGGTTCCCTGGATGGCAAGAACATCAAGCTGTGCGCAGCTGAAGGGTCTTGCATGACTCTAAAGGCGAAGTACGACAAGAATGCCAAAGCACCCTATGAGATCAGCCAGGCAAATCTGCTGAAAATCGCGCCAAAGGCTCCAATTACCGGAATGATCGTGAAGCTCAAGGACGGTGCCTCTGCGACAGATGTCCAGAAGAACCTGACAAAGATTGACACCGGTCTGTCTGTTGGCGGTTCGGCTATCGAACGTGAGATGTACACGCGCATCATTAACCAGATGCTGCTCATTGTCGTCGGTCTACTGGGAGTGTCTGTCCTGGTTGCACTGGTGGGCGTTGCGAACACTCTGTCACTGTCGGTTGCCGAACGCACCCGCGAAAATGGCCTGCTTCGAGCCCTTGGCCTGACCAAGAGGCAGATGAAATCCATGCTCGCTCTTGAAGCATTGTTCATCTCGGTGACGGGAGCGCTGATTGGAACGGCCTGCGGGATCTTCTTTGGAGCGATCGGCATCCTTGCGCTTCCCTTGGAAGGCATCACGGTCTTCATCACCATCCCATGGATGCAGATCCTTGCGGTGGTTATGATCGCGATCCTTGCTGCACTCCTTGCCTCGTGGCTACCTGGTCGCAGAGCAGCAAAGGTCAGTCCTTCGGTCGCCCTGGCTACCGAATAAGACCGGAATATTCAGGCTTTCTGCCAGATCACAAGTAAGGGTGTGGGGCCAGGCGGTTTTCCGCTTGGCCCCACACCCTTGTTATTCAAGGTGCTGAGTTTCTTCACCGCTGATGAGCGCTGAAGACTGCTTTAGAGCCCCAAAAAGGCTTCCCAGCGGGGAAGATCCCGACGCGCCAGGGAAACTCCGGCGTCAAAGGCATCTTCAAGGCGTTCAACATTCATCTCCATCTTGTCGATGGTCAGAGCTTCGGGGGTCACAATCAACGCACGTCCCTGTTCCTCCAGCTCAAATAGCTTCCGGCGGGCGGCGTTGTAGGCGACGGTACGGCGAGCCACGGCCTCGGCAATGGAGGGAAGATGGGGGAAAGCCAGCCTGAGGGCGGAATATACGCCGGGCTTGATCGGGGACTTGACGAAGTCTCGCGGGCGCGTAAGGACAACGAAAAACTTACGGTAGCCATCGCGCATGGGGGCATCCAGCGGGATTCCGCCATCGGGTCCAAGAGCTCCATCAACGTAGGTATCGCCATCGATCGTGACCGTCGGCATGATGATCGGCAGGGTCGAGGAGGCACGAACGCAGCGACCGACTTCTTCGACCGTTCGCATATCCTCCTTGGTGAACCAAACTTCTTCACCTCGGGTCGCATTGAAGGCTCCGATGCGAACCTCTGCTGGGTTTGCAAGGAAAGTATTGAGGTCCAAAGGCGCATCGCCATCGGGCTGAGCGATCTCGTCGTACAGATAGTCGACATTGAACATCCCACGACCGTGCACCCAGTGCTTGAGACCTCCGAATTCGGGGCTATCGGCCACTGTCGTGAAAGTGTCGTGAGCGCGCTGAGCATCTCGAGACACATAGTTAACGGTGTTCGATGAACCCGCGGAAATCCCCGAAACATGGGGGAAATCAATGCCCTCTTCGATCAGGGTTGCGGTGATTCCAGCGGTGAAGGCACCGCGCATACCGCCCCCTTCGAAAACCAGGGCCGTGTCATCAATGTGCTTGAGAGTTTTCGCGTTCACCCTTCGACTCTACGGCCCAAAGCGGGGGCACGCGAAGGGATGGGGAGGAATTTATGGCGAAAATTACCTGTTTTTTGTTCCCGTGAATACGACGTAGTGATAGAAAACGAAACGGAAAGCCGTTCCCAGCGCAAAGCCGACGACATAGGCAGAAATGTTGTCGGCCAGAGGTGAATTCAAACCGAGGATGTGGTGCGTGAACAGCAGGCAGAACTGCGTAATTCCAATGCCGCACACGTTCGCAAAGAAGAATAGAAATGCTTCACGTCCCGCGTTTTCCTGAGTACGCCCGCGGTAGGTCCACACGCGGTTCATGATCCACGAGTAGATGGTTGCAATGCTGGCTGCAAGCGCGTTCGCGGTGTTGACATGGCCTGAAAGGAATCCCAGCGGTCCGTGCTGGAAAAGGTTGAACAGCCCCATGTCGATAACGAAAGCGGTTGCTCCGACTAGGCCGAATTGGATGAATTCCTTAATCCAGGCGCGCAGAGTTTCCCCGAGGCTCTGGGGGGCTTGTGTAGTGATGTGTTGATCTGTGGGCACGGTACTGATTTTAACGTTTAATTTGAGGGCGTTTGGCCAGCGTGTCCCGAACGGTCTCCAGATGCGGGTGCACTCCCTTACAGTATCCATATGACTGAAGAAGCAGCTCCTCTTGCCCCGCAGCGTTTTGGGACGCGAGTTCGTTCCATCCATGGGGACCACTTTGATGACCCCTGGGATTGGCTGCGCGATCGTAATGATCCGCAGGTTGTGGCTCATATCCAGGCGGAAAATCGCTGGGCGGACAAGGTGTGCGAACCTACACGGGAGTTGGTCGGCACTCTTGTTTCAGAGTTCGATTCTTTCACCGCTCCGGTTGTGTATTCGGCTCCTCAGCGGATTGGTGACTGGTGGTACTTCCAGCGCCAATTCCACGAGGATTCCTACGCGAAGCATTATCGAGTTTCTGCCCTGCACTACACCGAAACTCCGGTGCTGGCAGATCAGGAAACCTTGGAAGGTGAGCAGCTCCTTCTCGATGAAAACCTGTGTGCTCAAGGTGAAGAGTTCTTCAAAGTCGGTGAATTGGTTCCAACCGCAGATGGGCGCTTGATCGCTTGGTCTCGTGATACCGAAGGGGACGAACGCTGGACGTGGATCATTCAGGACGCATCCAGCGGAGACATCGTTGATCAGGTCGTGAGTGACGCGGGATATGGCTTTGCGTGGGCGGCGGATTCGCAGTCCTTTATCTACACGCGGGTTGATGACGCGTGGCGGCAGTTCCAGCTCTGGCATCACCGTGTGGGCGCGGATGCCGACGGGGACTCCCTGCTGTTGGAAGAGCCGGACGAGGCCTTCGACCTGTGGTTTTCCGCATCGAACGACCCGTGGCACGTCGTTGTTCATTCGACCTCGACAACCAGTGGCGGTGCATGGCTGTGGGATCCTTATGCACCCAGCGCTTCTCCGCTTCCCCTTGTCGCCAAGCGTGATGACGTTCAGATCAACGTTGAACCCGCTGGCGATCATCTGCTTGTCATCCACACAGCACTTTCACGCGAGGGAAGTTTGGCGTGCATCCCCCTGCCTTCAGCGGGCGACGCTGATTCAATCGTTGCCCCCGATCGCTGGGTGACGCTCTATACCGCCCATGATGGCGAGCGTCTGACCGACATAGAGGCCTATCGCGATTTCTTCACACTGTCGTACAGGCGTGACGCCCTTCCTCAGGCGCGCTACTACCGACGCACGCGCCCTCTTGAAGTTATTGATGGAAAGCCGGTCCCGGCCTCGGATTGCAGTGACCTGTGGGCATACGGGGAAGAACTCAATAAGGAAGGGACAATCCGCAGCCTCTACCCCCTCAGTTCTGGGCGTTTTGAAGACTGCCTTGTTCGTGTGGGGTATCAGAGTGTTTTGACTTCACCCACCGTGGAAGAACTCGATCTTCAAAACGGGAAAACTCGCATTCTCAAAGTTACTGAAGTCCCCAATTGGGATCCTTCGGATTTCATTGAGGAACGCGTGTGGGTGTGTGCCCGGGATGGACACACACAGATTCCCGTGACCCTGGTTCATCGACGTGATGCCCAGCCCGACGGAACACATGCAGGGTGGATCCACGGTTACGGATCCTATGAAATTTCCTTTGACCCCGAGTTCGATATCTTGCGTCTTCCTGCCCTTAAAAGAGGGGTCGTGCACGCAATCGCCCATATCCGCGGCGGCGGAGAAATGGGACGCGCATGGTACGAAGACGGCAAGAAACTGGTGAAAACCCACACTTTCACCGACTTCTTGGACGTTGCGAACTATCTGGTTGATTCCAGATGGGTTCACCCGGATCGTTTGATCGCCGAGGGTCGCAGCGCGGGGGGACTTCTCATGGGTGCAGTTACGAACGCACAGCCCGATCGTTTTGCCGCGATAATCGCAGGGGTGCCTTTCGTTGACGCATTGACAACGATCTTGGATCCCTCGCTTCCCCTGACTGTTGGAGAGTGGGAAGAGTGGGGAAATCCCATTGAAGATGCTGAAGTGTATGCACTTATGCGCTCATACACTCCCTATGAAAATGTCCACCAGGGAGTGCGCTATCCGGCAATCATGGCAACGACCTCAATCAATGACACACGTGTCTTCTACGTTGAACCCCATAAGTGGGTTCAACGTCTTCGACAAGCTACCGCTCAAGTCCCCGATCAACCACCCATCCTGATCCGAACCGAATTGGTCGCTGGACACGCGGGCGCATCTGGACGCAAGGGACGCTGGAATGCCCGGGCGCAAGAATTCGCCTTCGTACTCCACCAGGTCGGTATCACCAAGTAGAGGAACTTCCTATGACAATTACAGCTGCAGTAGACGGTTCTTCTTTGGGCAATCCTGGACCTGCTGGATGGGCATGGGTAATCTCAGAGGACTGTTGGGATGCAGGCGGGTGGCCCAGCGGTACCAACAATTTGGGCGAATTGAATGCTGTCCTCGAGCTGCTCAATGCCACCGCTCAAGCCGGTTTAGCAGGTGAAGACCTCCACATCCTCGCGGACTCTCAGTATGCAATTAATGTGATCTCCAAGTGGTCGCCCGGCTGGAAGAAGCGCGGGTGGGTTAAGGCCGATAAGAAACCCATCAAAAACCTCGAGCTCATCCAAGAAATCGACCGTGCCATGCAGGGGCGCACAGTGAGCTTCGAGTGGGTGAAGGGGCATGCCGGACACCCACTCAACGAGCGTGCAGATGACGCAGCACGTTCCTGCGCGGAAGCCTACCGCGATGGGCGCGATATTCCCACGGGGCCGGGGTTTGTTATCACCGACAGCGCTGAACAAGACACAGCTAGGTCCAAGACCGATGTTGCTTCAACAAGCACAGAAAGCGCATCGACGGAATTCAAGCCCGCCGCGCCCGCAGTTGATTCCGCCTCAGCAGGCAGGGAAATTCCGGGAAACGCAACGGTTATGGAAACTCCGGAAGTGGCACTCGAACGCCAATTCCTTGACGCATGGCTGCGCTCAGACTCCCAATCCCTCAAAGCACTTGAGGCTCCCGGATGCGTGCGCATCTGGCACAACGGTTCTCTCACCCAGGGTTTGGAAGGGCGCGCACCCGAACATCTGGAGTCCTCAAATTTCCAGGTCAACCGCCTGCAGGGCACAAGCAGCCATCACGACACCGCTGAAAGCTACCCGGATGCATGGGTCATCACCTACGTTCTAACGTGGACGGGCGGAAAACTGCGCGAAAGCAGCACCTGGGTTGTGGGGAAGGAGGGGCCTCGGATCCTCATGCACCAGTCCTCACCGATCTCGGCTCGGTAACTTGTTTTACCTCGGTAACTCGAGTTGCTGAAGATCTACGACCTTCCGGGTTAACGGATACATTCTGTTCCGATTCGTGAACACCGCATGCGCGCCCTGTTCTGACCGCCAAAAATAGAAGAATGCCATCCTCAACCCGCGCGGAAATCCTCACCGGAATCCGCATGACCGCACCCATTGCGGCGGGTTACATTCCTCTGGGGATTGCGTACGGTATTTTGGTCATGCAGCTTGGCATGCCCTGGTGGATGGCACCGGCGCTCTCTCTCGCTGCCTATTCGGGATCGGCGGAGCTCCTTGTCATTACTTTGGCGGCCTCACACACCCCCATCGCCGTGATTGCGGTGACGATGCTGCTGGTCAACTTCCGACATCTCTTCTATGCGTTTTCATTCCCTCTTCACCTAGTTGAGGGCAAGCTCGCGCGCCTATTTTCCATGTACGCCCTGGTTGATGAGGCCTACGCGATCACCGCAGCGCGCCCCGAAGGCTGGACTAAGCCTCGTCTTCTTGCTACGCAAGTCACCTATCACGCGACATGGGTAGCCTCCGGTTTGGTTGGCGTTCTTGCAGGGTCTTTCATCCCCGCACAGATCCAAGGTTTGGACTTCGCTCTCACCGCACTGTTCATTACTTTAACCGTCGACTCAATTCGTTCCCTCAAGGACATTCCCTCGGTTGTTTTGGCGGCTGGATCATTCCTCATCGCAATGCTGGTCTGGCCACAACAACGGCTTTTGCTTGCACTGCTGCTATTCGTCGCTTCCCTTGTGGTGCGCCATGTGTTCTCGGGAAGACGCCTACTGCACACACCACACACCGGTGAGGAGGCCTGATGTCTCACTCACTCCCCTACCTCCTCGGAATCCTCTTGGTCGTCTTCGTCATCGACTTCACCTTGAGGGCACTCCCCTTCAAAATCCTTGAACCTCTGCGCGGTTCTAGCTTTGTTCGCAATATGGCCGTGTGGATGCCTCCGGGAATTTTGCTAATCCTCGTCTTGGCGACGCTCAGCGATAACGCGGGCGCTGCGGGCTCTCAGTGGTGGGCAGCCATTGTCGCAACCGCCATTACGGTTGTTGTCCACCTGGCAACGAAACGGCGCCTCCTGTGGAGCGTCGGCCTTGGAACCCTCAGCTACATCCTCATGCTGAACTGGCTCTAGAAGCCTTACCTGCGCTTACCCCGCCCGCCGCATTCGACACCCCAGTCACCGCCTCGTCCCGCACGCCGCGCACACCCCCTCCACACGAATGCACACCCCTCCGCCACACGAAGTCGACAAAAGACACAGCTCGTTTCCGGTGACATTCACCAATTTCGTATGTCTTTTGACACTGAACAGCAGTACACGCTCTCACGCGCCTTCCCATCCTGCACTTAACCGGCTACCTCCACACGAAGTCAACGAATGGCACAGCTTATTTCCCTCGACATTCACAGACTTCGTGTGACATTGCGGTAGGAGGCATACCCCGCCACACACCCCACCGCGCTACCCTTGTCCCATGCATACGACCTCTTACACTCACCACGCTCACACCGTTTACGAGCACCGCCTTGACGTTCCCCTCGATCACACTCGCCCCCTGGGCGCTGACAACCCCAGTATCGAGATCTTCGCGCGCGAGGTCGTGCGTCCCGGCAAGGAAAACGCGCCCTACGCAGTCTTCCTCCAAGGCGGCCCCGGCTACCCCAGCCCTCGTTTCGGCACCTTTGACAGCGGGTGGATGAACCGCCTGCTGCAGGATTACCGCGTGGTCCTTCTCGATCAACGAGGCACCGGCCAGTCCACCCGCATGGACGCCCAATCCCTTTCCTTCCTTCCTTCGGCGCAGGAAAAGGCCAACTACCTGCGTTACTTCCGGCAAGACCAGATCGTCTACGATGCCGAGGCCTTCCGTCGCGAGCTCGCCGGAGAAGAGCCGTGGACAACCCTGGGCCAATCTTTCGGCGGATTCATCACCACGTCTTACCTCTCGCTTGCTCCCCAAGGCCTCAAGGCCAGCCTCATCACGGGAGGCCTACCCGGCCTCGTCCATGTCGATGAGATCTACCGCCTGACCTACCAGCGAACGGCTGCGCGCAACCGCGTTTTCTTCCAGCGTCACCCCGAGGACGAAACAACAGTCCGCGAGATCGCCGCACACCTGCGCGATACCGAAGAGCTTCTTCCCACCGGCGAGCGCCTCAGCAGCGCACGCTTCCGCCAGATCGGCATGATGCTGGGCGGACAGGGACGCACCGACCAGCTCCACTACCTGCTCGAGGGCCCGTGGGTGACCGTCAAGGGCCAGCGCCGTCTCTCCACCCAATTCCTCGAAGCAATCGCAGACGCAACGAACGTCGCCCCGATTTACGGTGTTTTCCAAGAATTCATCTACGCCTGCGCAACACCCGAATTGCACGGAACCGCAACGAATTGGTCGGCTGATCGCCTTGCTGAAGAGATCCCCGGATTCGCGAAAGATGCAGATCCCCTGGATACTTCCGAGCCCTATTACCTGACGGGCGAGCACTTTATGCGCCGAGTCTTCGACGAGGACCCGGGACTCGCTCCCCTGGCGGAGGTTGCCGATATCCTCGCGCAGGTGAAGGATGCAGCGCCGGTTTATCTTCCCGAGGCCTTGGCTGAGAATTCCGTTCCCATCGCCGCCGCGGTCTACTACGACGACATGTTTGTGCCGCGCGAGCTCTCGCTTCAGACGGGCGAACTCATGGGCGCTCACCACTACATCACGAATGAGTACCAACACGACGGCTCTGCCTATTCGGGAGGAAAGGTTGTCGACCACCTGCTGGGACTGCTCGCAGACTAATGCCTAGAGGCAGTGAGACACTTTCGTGAATATTCTGACGAGGCGCAGACGTGCGCGCGTCAACACGGTAATCTTAAAAACTGTCAGGCCCGCCGACCATCACGCCGAGGCCGTGGAAAACATTCGTGTCAGGAGGACGCGTGAGCGTAACGCCCGCTTTTGAAGCGATTAACTGGAACCGCATTGAGGACGAGAAGGACCTTGAGGTCTGGGATCGTCTCACCGGTAATTTCTGGCTTCCCGAAAAGGTGCCCTTGAGCAACGACTTGGCATCATGGAAGACTCTGAACGCCGAAGAACAGCGCATGACGAACCGCGTTTTCACGGGTCTGACGCTGCTTGACACCCTTCAAGGAACCATTGGTGCGGTCTCTTTGATCCCCGATGCTCGCACTCCCCACGAAGAGGCCGTTTACACGAATATCGCCTTCATGGAGTCGGTGCACGCGAAGTCCTACTCGTCGATCTTCTCCACCCTGCTGTCCACGGAGGAAATCAACGAATCCTTCCGCTGGTCGAACGAGAACGAGGCCCTGCAGCGCAAGGCAGAGATCGTGAAGTCCTACTACCAGGGCGACGATCCCGAGAAGCGCAAGGTCGCTTCGACCATGCTTGAGTCCTTCCTGTTCTACTCGGGCTTCTACGCTCCCATGTACTGGAGTGCTCACGCAAAGCTCACCAACACTGCTGACCTGATCCGTCTGATCATCCGCGACGAGGCAGTTCACGGCTACTACATTGGCTACAAGTACCAGTTGGCCGTTAACGAATCCGATGAAGCACGTCGTCAGGAACTCAAGGATTACACCTTCTCCCTGCTCTTCGAACTCTACGAAAACGAAGAGGAATACACCGAGGACCTTTACGATCCCCTTGGCCTGACCGAGGACGTCAAGAAGTTCCTGCGCTACAACGCCAACAAGGCCTTGATGAACCTGGGTTACGAGGCCCTCTTCCCCGCCGATGCGACGAACGTGAACCCCGCGATTCTTGCGGCCCTGAGCCCGAACGCGGATGAGAACCACGATTTCTTCTCTGGTTCTGGTTCTTCCTACGTTATGGGTGAAGTTGTCGACACCGAAGATGAGGACTGGGACTTCTGAGCTGCGCTCTACCAGTTCACCTGACTGAGCGTTAAAGGAGGGGGCGCCCGCCACACGGCGGGCGCCCCCTCCTTCATCTATTTCTTAGGCTTCAAGCCCTTCACGACGCTTCATCCACAGAATCGCACCGGCTGCGACCATCAGTACCGCACCGGCACCGAGGTACGGGTAGATACCCGTTGACCCCGACAGGGGCAGATGACCAACTTGCGTATCTACGACGCGGATACCCGGAAGAGCGGCATCCCCTGTACCGGCCTTTGCGGGCAGAACTCGCACGGAGGTGAATCCTTCATCGGCCCCAAAATCGGTCGTAATCACGGTCGAGGCAGCGGAATCAGTTCCAACGCTGATATGGAAGGGAATGGGACGCGGCAACAAAACATGGCCGGCAGGGGCACGCGTTTCGACCAACCAATACGAACGGCCGACTTCTAGTGGCGCACTGACGAAAGCAGATCCGCCCTCGAGGACGCTCACGGGGGTACCGCTCAGAGCCTCGTTGTCATAGATCGCAAAAGCCGCACCCTCCAAGGGGTAGGTCCCGTCCTCGTTCCTCTGACCGATGGGCTGAGTCCCGGCCTTCTCGACGCGGATGGTACGCGGACGAACCGGAGCACATGCCTCGTTATTGCTCACACCATCATGGTCATAGGGGCCGTTAACGACGTTATACAGACCATTCTTAGGAGTCAGGCGCTCCTTCGCCATCTTGCAGTCCAAGGACGCCTCGTTGTAACCCGAAGCATTGCGATCCCTGCGGACCTTCATACGGATATACCAAGTAGCAGACTTGCCAGCTTCAACATTGGTCCCCGTTGTGAGCACGTAGGAGGAGGCGCTACCTTGCTGGCGTGCGCGCCCAAGACCATCAAGAGATTCAGCAATCGCTACTGAACGTAATGAAAGTCCGGGGGCGAACTGCGGGGTATCAACCAGGCGGCCGGTTGTTCCTGCGATAGTGCCATCATTGGTTGCAGTAATGCGGTAGGTAACGGTGATATCGTCCGTCGTCGCACCTTCAACGCTCTCAAGAGCCTTCTCAATGCGCAGCTTGGGAGCCTTTTGTTCATTGGTGAATGTACAGGTGATGGGCAGCGCAGCGACAGAATGTGCCGGCGCAACCTCTGAGAAATCCACGCCACCAGTGAAGGCATCACGAGAGACATTCACGCGCTCGCCCACGCCATTCAGGCAGGTCACATCTTTTAGCTGCCAGCGAGCAGCGTTTGGGTCGTCGCTAACCTTCCATGGGCCAAAGTAGCCGGGTTCACCAAATCGCAGGGGTCTTCTACCCGGGATCGTCGGACCGGTTTCTGCAATAACAAACTCTGAATACCCGGGAATGAAGGCCTGGTAGCCACTTGTGACGATACCGTTTTCGCCATAGCCGGTTGGGGTCAGTGGCGAATCCGCAAAAGAAGACCAGTCAACGAAGGAGTCCACCTGTTCATAGAGTGACAGAGGGGTCCCGGTCGGAGAAGTCCAGTCCCCCACACCCAGGGTTGTAAAGCCGAATCGGGGAATTCTCGTCCCAACGGCCGCAGACTCTTCGCTAATCTTCTTCGCCACTCGCACGTAACGTTCTTGACTAAAAGAGCCGTAGAGGCAGCCGAAGGAACTCTGGTTTTCCTTCGTCGTAAAGGTAGAAACCGGCGTTGCATCCGCCGGGGGCTTTGCGGGGCAGGTTCCATCGGCACTGGGGACAAAACCAAAAAGCACTAGGCGGTAAGGGATCCCGTCAACAGTGATGGTCCGATCGGAGGTTGTCTTCGTGATAGACAAGACGTCATCGGAGGCGGGTGTCTGATCGGGCTTCCCCGCTGACTGCGGATAGTAGTTCGGGTAATCGGTGTAGATATCGCGATCGCCCTTACCTTCACCCACAAAGCTGTAGCAGTACCAGACTCCGTCACCATTTTCGCGGGTCAGCGCGTAGTAGGGGGCATTCGTTGGACAAGTTCGGGGAGCAGAAGCACGCGAAATCAACTTATAGGGACCACCCGTACGAGCAACCGCAGTCGTGTCGGTGTCGTTGTCGGTTTCGTGTTGATCGAAGGGGAAAGACTCTTCGAGGTCTCCCAGACGGATATCGAAGGAAGAGTGGACCCAGTGGATCTTTGAGGAGATCGGGAAGTTATTGTGTCGCACCGTGCCGATGAGGAAGGTGTCATTCAAGGACACTGTTCCGGGGTTATTGGGCTTATAGCCCAGCGCACTGGTCGTTGATGCGGAAATGGCGTAAGGGGTGTAATCACCGTAATAGGGGTACTGATAGACACTGGCCAGGTGATACTCCCATGCAATACCGCGGGTGATGTAGGACCAGTAATCGTTCTGCGCGACAGACGCGTCCAACCACTTTTGGGAATACCCAGTCCGGTAAGGGACAGAGCTTTCATTCGAATCAGCGGAATTGTAGGATTCCATCCCTTTGATCACGCCGAAGTAGGAATTATCCGGTACAACCGTTGTGCGGTCGGTTTCAGAGTCATTGAGGACGGCCTGGCCAATACGCCCCTGAGAACGCGAGAGCGTAATGCTTGCAGCGCCTGGAGTTTCTAGGGGAGCATCTGCTACTGCGCTTGATTGAAAACTCGCTACTCCCGGAAGAGCAACCAGCGTTGTCAGGATGCACGAAACCAGAGCATAGCGAGCACGATTCCTCCGTTGAGAACTACGCTGCGCATGCTGCGGGTGGGGGGCAGTACTGAACCGGTCCATGCGTCTCCATTTCAGGGATCTTCCACGAGTTTAACAGCGCTAATTGATATGGCAAACAGCTGGTGAAACACATTTCGATAACACCTCGACATAGCCCCACGCGGCGACTTCACCCCGCCCAATTGGTGCCGAAACGGTAAAATACCCGTGTAGACCTGTCGATACTTTAAGTGTCGATATGTCTGAGAGAAGAGGAAGACCGCGAACAAGGAACAGATGACATGGGCATTTTTGACCGTTTTGAAAACGCCGTTGAGCGCGGCGTGAACGGTGCTTTTTCTCGTGTGTTCCGTTCTGGGATCAAAGCCGTTGACGTTACCTCTGCACTCAAACGCGCGATGGATGACCATGTCCAAGAACTGTCAACGGACCGCGCAATCGCGCCGAATCACTTCACTATCCGTATGGCGCCAGCAGACATGAACGCACTGGGTGACCTCGATATTCTTTCCGACGAATTCGTTCAGCAAGCCACCGACTACGCACAGTCTCAGGGCTACTCACTTCTGGGGCCGATCTCCATCGACTTCACACAAGATAGCGACGAATTCACCGGCCAGCTCCAGGTTCAGGCACGCAACGAACGCGGTGCGGCAGCCCCGGCCACTGCCTCGTCACCTTCACCCGAGCACCCCATCATTGACGTCGACGGAGAGAAGTGGCTTCTTACTGAACCCGTCACCGTCATTGGCCGCGGGACCGAGGCCGATATTACCGTCGCTGATTCGGGAGTTTCCCGCCGCCACCTGGAACTTCGCATCACCCCAACCGGCGTTATAGCTACCGATCTGGGCTCGACAAATGGTACCTTCGTCGAAGGACACCGCATCGACGCGGCGACCCTTCTTGACGGAAACCAGATCACCATCGGCCGCACCCGAATCTTGTTCTGGACGCACCCGCAAAGTGAGGATGCCCAGTGACTTCTGATCTCACCTTTACCCTCTTCCGACTGGGATACCTTGTATTCCTGTGGCTCCTGGTCCTGGGAGCGGTCTCAACCCTGCGCCGAGATATTTTCGGCACTGTGGTGACCCCGCGCGGAAAAGGACGAAAGGACGCGGATCGCAAACGACGCGAGTCTCGTCGCGCAAAAACCGGTACAGCTCCACGCAACCTGCTTCTCACCGGCGGTCCCCTCGTTGGAACAATCATCCCCCTGGGTGCCTCCCCCATCATCATTGGGCGTTCTCCCTCGTCAACTCTCGTTTTGGAAGACGAATACGCCTCTTCCCAGCATGCCCGGCTCACTCCTGCAGATGGTCAGTGGTGGATCGAAGACCTGGGGTCACGCAACGGAACTTTCGTGGATGACGAAAGGCTGACTTCGCCTCGGGAATTAAACGTTGGGGACATCGTCAGAATCGGCCAAACCACCCTTGAATTGGTGAAGTAACATGCCCCAATCCAAGCCCGTCGAGTTCCACTACGCCGCTCGCAGCGACGTCGGCTTGGTGCGTCAAAATAACCAAGATTCTGGCTACGCAGGCGCAAATTTACTGGTTTTAGCCGATGGAATGGGCGGTCCCGCAGGCGGCGATATCGCCTCGTCGGTCGCGATGGCTCACCTCGTTCCTCTGGACACCGACTCGCACCCGGCAGAATCTCTACTCCCCCTCCTTCGCGATGCTCTGATGGACGCTCACGAAGAGCTCTCCGAACGCTCGCAACATGATCCCGAGCTCGCAGGTTTGGGAACAACCTGCATTGCAATCTTGCGTTCGGGTCGGAAGCTCGCCATGGTTCACATCGGCGATTCGCGCGCATACCTTCTGCGCGGGGACACTCTGACCCAGGTCACCACCGACCACTCTTTCGTTCAGTACTTGGTCGATAGCGGTCAAATCACCCCTGAAGAGGCCGAACACCATCCTCAGCGCAACGTCGTCATGCGCATTCTGGGTGATTCCCAAGCGGATGTCACCCCCGATGAAACCATGCGCGAGGCGATCGTCGGCGATCGCTGGCTCCTGTGCTCTGACGGGCTTTCTGGCGTTGTTTCTGCCGATACGATCGCCGAGGTCCTCACCGACGTCCATGATCCCGGTGAATGCGCCGAAGAGCTCATCCGTCTTGCGCTTCTTGCCGGCGGCCCAGATAACGTGACCTGCGTTGTCGCCGATATTGTTCCCGCGGGTACCAACCCTCCCGCTGCACCCCAGGTTGTCGGCGCAGCCGCAAAGGACCGCTTAGCTCCAACCCGAGGTGGCGGTGGTGCAGCCGCGCGTGCAGCGGCCCTTTCCGCGCCTACGAAGTCGCTTCCTCAAGATGACGAGGCCGAGCCTGAGCTCCCCCGTCGCGCTCGCTTTGGGTGGGTACTTCCCCTCGTCTCATTGATTGCTGCCATTGCTGTTGTCGTCGGTGGATGGTTCGGCTGGAAGTGGTCCCAAACTCAGTACTACGTGCTGGGCAAAGACGGCGCCGTGGTGATCTACCAAGGCATTCCGCAGTCGATTGGCTCGTGGAATCTCTCGCATGCGGTGGAAATTACCGATGTGAAGCTCGATCAGCTTGCCGCAGTCGACCAGCAGCGTCTGCAAGAGCCCGTCACTAGAACTTCCCGCAGCGATATCGACGCCTACGTGTCAGTCCTGCGATCGAATGCCCGCGAGCGCGCTTTGGAGAAGGAACGCGAAGCGAAGCAGCAAAAGGAACAGCAGGAACGCGAGCAAAATCAGAACAACCAGCAGGGACAAGAAGGCCAAGGTTCCACAGGCGATAATTCCGCCAATTCCTCGGCCAATCAGGAAGGGGGTAACTAATGGCAACCGTGTCCATTAACCCCGTTCGTCCCCGACGCTTTCTTGAGCTTGTCCTTATGCTCCTTGCCCTAGCCGTCGGCATTGGTGGCTATGTCATCACCAGTATCAACCGGACGGGTGAACCCCCGGCAAACCTCGGCCTTCACATTGGAATTTTGCTGGCCATTGCAATCTTTGCGGAAATCGGAGTCCACTTCTTGGCTCCCTACGCTGATCCAGTTATTTTGCCGGTCGCTGTTGCGCTCACCGGCATGGGTTTGGCGATGATTTACCGTATTGACCTCTCGTTGAACGCACTGGGCATGGATACGGTCGGCATGCGTCAGTTGATGTTCGTCGGCATTGCAATTGCGTTGGCCGCAGTCATTTTGGTTGTTATTCGTGACCACCGAATCCTGCGTCGCTACACCTACACTTTTGGCCTGCTTTCGCTCGTTTTGCTCCTTCTTCCGATGATCCCCGGATTGGGCAAGGAAACCTACGGCGCTCGCGTGTGGATCAGCCTCGGACCGCTGTCAATGCAACCCGGCGAGCTCGTCAAGATCACGCTGGCAATCTTCTTCGCGGGTTACCTGGTGAACAACCGCGATAACCTCGCGATTGGAGGTCCCAAGGTTCTGGGCATGCGGATGCCCCGCGCTCGTGACCTTGGACCAATCTTGGTCGTATGGCTTGTGGGAGTAGCCATCCTGGTTCTTCAACGGGATCTGGGCACCTCGCTGCTCTTCTTCGGCCTTTTTGTTGCGACCCTCTATGTCGCCACAAATCGCGTCTCCTGGCTGGTCATCGGCTTCCTCATGTTCGTCCCCGCTGTTCTTGTTGCCATCAGCACTTTCAGCCACGTTCGTGCTCGCTTCTCGGTCTGGCTCAACGCTCTTGACCCCGAGGTCTACAACGCTCAAGCCGGCGGCTCCTACCAGCTTGTCCAAGGCCTCTTCGGCCAGGCCTCGGGCGGGCTTTTGGGAACGGGCTGGGGTCGCGGCTATCCACAGCTTGTCCCCTTGGCTAACTCGGACTTCATCCTCTCTTCTTTCGCTGAAGAGCTTGGAATTACTGGCCTTGCGGCGATCTTGGTCCTGTACTTGATCCTTATTGAACGAGGCATGCGCGCGGCAATTGGCGTGCGTGACGGCTTCGGGAAGCTCCTTGCCACGGGCCTGAGCTTCTCCTTCGCAATCCAGATTTTCGTGGTCTTGGGCGGCATTACCCGACTGATTCCACTCACCGGCCTGACCGCTCCTTTCTTGGCAGCCGGCGGCTCTTCGATGGTCTCCTCATGGCTGGCTGTTGCTCTTCTGATCCGTGTATCGGATGCATCGCGTCGTCCTTCGGTGCCTTCAACTTGGACCTCGGGCAATCTCCCCGTTATTGATGCCAAGAAGCGTCACGCCCCCGAGCATGCGGGAGGTCGCCTGTGAATACCCAGATTCGTCGTCTTTTCATCGTCGTTTTGATGATGTTTGCGGCCCTAGGCCTGATTGTGACCAATAATCAGGTCATTCAGGCACCATCTCTCAATGCCGATGGGCGCAATCAGCGAACCATCCTTCATGCCGCGGAAGTCGACCGCGGTCCGATCATCGTTGCTGGAGAAGCCGTCGCTTCTTCAAAGAAGATCGAGGATTCCTCGCGCTACCAGCGTTCCTATTCGCAGGGGCCGCTCTACGCTCAGACTACTGGCTACTTCTCTGCGGCTTTCTCTCAATCGACTGGGATGGAAGCAGCGGCTGAAGACATTTTGGATGGGCAGTCTCAGGTTCTTCTCGCCCAGCGCTTCCGTAACCTTTTCACCGGGCAAAACCGCCAAGGCGGCGGCGTCGTTTTGACGCTCAACCCGAATATGCAAAAGATCGCGGCTGAAAAACTGGGCAACCGCAAGGGTGCAGTTGTCGCCCTCGATGCCAATACCGGTGCGGTCTTGGCCATGTATTCTTCGCCCTCCTACGACCCCAATTCATTGGCGGTCTTCGATTCGCAGGAAGCCAATACGGCTTACACGAATCTCATTAACGATCCCTCTAAGCCCCTGTACAACCGCGCGATCGCAGGCGACTTGTACGCTCCCGGATCGACTTTCAAGATCCTGACAACCATTGCTCTTCTTGAAAAGGGCGTGGTCACTCCGGAAACAGAGATGGACTCCCCCGTCTCAACCACACTTCCCGGAACAGCAACCTCGGTGTCAAATATTGAATCAACCGAATGCGGCAACGGACACCCGACGCTTTCAGAAGCCTTTGCGCGTTCGTGCAACACAACCTTCGTCCTGGCCAGTGAGAAACTGACGCACACGGATTTGGCAGATGTGACAAACCGTTTTGAGTTCGGAACCTCCCAGAAGATTCCGCTCAGCGTCACGCCCTCTCAGTTCCCTGATTCAACGGATTCTGCGCAGTTGGCAATGAGCGCAATCGGCCAGTACTCGGTCAAGGTCACTCCTATGGAGATGGCGATGATCGCACAGACCATTGCCAATAAGGGAACAATGATGCGTCCTTACCTGATTTCTCAGATCGTTGATTCTGATCTTCAGGTTCAATCGCAAACCTCACCAATCCGCGTGGGTCAGAAGATCACCCCCGAAATCTCCTCCCAACTGACGCAGATGATGACCGGCGTTGTCTCCCAGCCCTATGGAACCGGAACCTCCATGGCAATTCCAGGAGTTTCTGTTGCAGCCAAGACCGGCACCGCTGAATTGGGCGACGGTTCCGGCCGCGCAAATGCCTGGGCAGTTGGTTTCGCCCCCGCCGATAATCCACAGATCGCCTTCGCGGTACTTGTTGAAGGCGATGAATCCCATCCCGTCCCGCACGGTGGAACCGACGCGGGCCCCATCGCACGTGCACTTCTCCAGGAGGGTCTGAAGTGAGCGATCCCAAACCAACACGGGCACCAAACCAGCTGGCCGGGCGAGTCCTGGGCGGCAGGTATCTGCTGCTTTCCCTCATTGCCCAAGGAGGAATGGGCGAGGTCTGGAAGGCACGAGATCGCGTCACCGGCCGCATCCTCGCTGCGAAGGTCTTGCGCCCAGAGTTATCCGGGCAGGAACTTTCGCTCTCCCGCTTGCGTATCGAAGCACGTAACGCGATGAGCGTTGAGCATCCAAATATCGCCAATGTCTTGGATTCGGGCGAAGAAAACGGTCGCGGCTGGATCATCATGGAGCTGGTTGAAGGACGTCCTTTGACCGATTACCTGCGCGGTGGCCAGTCTTTAGCTCCCGAATACCTCATGCCCATTCTCATGCAGATTGCAATGGCTTTGGGCGCGGCGGCTCAGGCAGGTGTCGTCCATCGCGATATCAAGCCCGCAAACGTTCTCATTCGACCCGACGGTATGGTTAAGCTGACGGATTTTGGCATTTCTCGTACAGATTCGCAGATCGATCTGACCGCCGATGGCATGGTGATGGGAACCGCCCAGTACCTTCCCCCCGAGCAGGCAATGGGAGAGAAAGCCACCTCATTGGGCGACCTTTACGCTCTGGGTGTCATTGCCTACGAGGCCGCGGCCGGGGTTCGTCCTTTCACCGGGAAGTCCCAGGTCGATATCGCCTTCGCCCACGTCAATGAGCCGGTTCCCGCGCTTCCGGATACGGTTCCTGCTCCCCTTGCTCAAGTGATCTACCGCCTGTTGGATAAAGATCCACAGCAGCGTCCCGCATCGGGCTCTGCACTTGTTCGTGAACTGGTTGCGGCAGCCAGCGAGATGGGCGTTTCCCTTCAGGCACGTCCGCTCCCCGCTCCAAGCGTCCCAGCTCCGCAGCACGGTGCAACACCGGCTCCTGGCGAACCCACAGTCGAAACTCGCGTCAACCCAGTGGCTCGACGCAGTGCGCCGATTCGCCACACACACCGTCGTTCCCTTCCCGAGGACATGCTTGAGCCCGTCGATTTTGACGCACAGGCAGCACAGCCTTCCCTGGCAGCCCGCCCTGTGACGCCGACGCGCACTCCCGAGGCCTCGCACAAGGATTCCCCATCGCGTCCTTCCCTCTCCTCGCGTATTTCTACGGCCTCGCGAAGGGAAGAGCGAGGTGACGGACCAGGGCGCAGGACACAAAGCCGCGGCGCAGCTCCTGCGGTGCACACCCCCGCAACCGGGGCCTCGACGCGCAAGGCCCCTACCAGCCCACAGCGTCCTAAACGGCCTGCTCAGACCACAAGAATCAACCCCGCGCTTTTCCGCTGGCACGCGATCACGGAAGAGAACGGAACAATCCTCACGAGCGCTCCCGCAAAGACTCGCTACAATCGTTCTGTTGTGGCGCCGGAGCCAAGCCGCAGTGAGCAAATCGGAAAATGGCTGGTCATCTTCCTGATCTCTCTCACAATTTTCTTAATTGCGGTTGCTACTATCCACAACAGATTAGGGTCGCTCCTGCACAGGACAAGTGCAGACGTCTCACTCAATCAGGAGGTTTCGACATGGCAGAATCCGCCCCTCGAGTTCTAGGGGGACGCTACGAGGTGCGCTCGCTCATCGGGCGCGGCGGGATGGCCGAAGTTCACCTCGGATTCGACAAGCGTCTGTCGCGAATCGTTGCAATTAAGACTCTTCGCACCGACTTGGCGATGGATTCCGTCTTCCAGGCGCGCTTCCGTCGCGAGGCCCAATCCGCGGCTTCGCTTAACCACCCAAACATCGTTGCTGTCTACGACACCGGTGAAGAACCAACCATCCTCCCCGATGGGCGTCGAGTGTCGATTCCTTACATCGTCATGGAATACGTTGATGGGCGTCCGCTGAAGGACCTGCTCTCTGACGATGCGGGCCCCTTCCCCATTCCCGAGGTCGTCGACATTGTTGCCGGCGTTCTCTCTGCGCTGGAATACTCGCACTCTGCTGGCCTGGTTCACCGCGATATCAAGCCCGGCAACGTCATGCTGACTTCCAAGGGTGAAGTCAAGGTCATGGACTTCGGTATTGCCCGTGCAATCGCCGATTCTCAGGCAACAATGACGCAGACGAACGCAGTCGTTGGCACTGCTCAGTACCTTTCTCCTGAGCAAGCACAGGGTAAGCCGGTGGATGCGCGCTCGGATCTGTACTCAGCGGGCGTCCTGCTCTTCGAGCTTCTCACCGGAAAGCCCCCATTTACCGGGGATTCTGCGGTAGCCGTCGCCTACCAGCACGTGCAGACTCTCCCGCCGCTTCCTTCATCGATTGCGCCCGATGTTCCGGCGGAAATGGACCGCGTCGTCATGAAGGCTCTGGCTAAGAACCCTGACGATCGCTATTCTTCAGCGGCTGCAATGAAGGCCGACCTTCTGCGCGCGGCTCATGGCTCTCACGTGAACGCGCCCGACACCGCGGTGTGGACGACCCAGGCAACGCAGACGCTTCCCGCAGTTGCCACGCCTCCCGCATTCCCCGCAGCATCCTCACCTTCCGAGGCCCAGGAGACCCAAATCCGTCCCCGTGGGGCTGCAGCAACTGCGGTTCGTCGCGATGATGAGGAGCAAGAGGACGAGAAGAAGCGTCCTGCGGCTCTGATCGCGGGAATCATCGGTGTTGTCCTGGTTGCGGTTATTGGTATCGCCTGGCTTTTCCTGACGCATACTCGCGCCGATTCGACGACAGAGGTGCCCAACGTTGTTGGTCAGACCCAGGCCGAGGCCATGAAGACCATTACGGATAAGGGCTTCGAGTGGGCTGTTGCGAACGAGCAGGTTGCTTCTGACACTGTTCCCGCCGGTTCCGTTGTTTCAACCGATCCGAAGGCCGGAACCGCTGCAAAACCCGGTTCCCGCGTGATTGCAACGATTTCATCGGGTCCCGCCTCCATTACTCTGCCGGATAACCTTGTCGGCATGACACCAACGCAGGCTCAGCAAACCGTTGAAGCTTTGGGCTTGAAGTGGACTCTGTCCGACCAGAAGGAAGCCTCCGATACGGTCGAAAGCGGCAAGATTGCACGCGTCAGTCCTTCCGCAGGCTCGAAGGTCCGCGCCGGATCAACCATTACCGGTTACGTCTCCTCTGGCTCTGAGAAGGTCACGATCCCCGATGTCACGGGCATGAGCCAGGATCAGGCTCGCACCGCACTGACCCAGGCCGGTCTGTCGGTTGGAAACGTCAACACCGTCGATGAGGGCGGCGCCCAGCAGGGTCGCGTTGTCTCGACCTCTCCGGCTGTGGGTTCCGAGGCCAAGCGCGGCGATACTATCGCCTTGAACATCGCTTCGGGTAACATCACCGTTCCTCAGAACCTGACGGGTGCAAACTACACCGAGGTCGCCTCTCAGCTTGAGGCCTTGGGATTGCGCGTGACTGTCATCCAGATGCCCGACCGTAACGCAGCTGCTGGTGTTGTCACCGGTGTGACGCCCAGTGAGGGTTCTGCGGTGCGACAGGGCAGCTCCATCACTCTCTACGTGTCACAGGGT
Organism: uncultured Actinomyces sp.; assembly: GCA_963536345.1. Classification (GTDB taxonomy): domain Bacteria; phylum Actinomycetota; class Actinomycetes; order Actinomycetales; family Actinomycetaceae; genus Pauljensenia. Next base: position 11,258 of record CAUTAH010000006.1, on the reverse strand, counting down.
GGGTCTTCGGCCTCTCCCAGCCCCTCAGGCCACTAAGGCTCACGAGGCCCCCCAAGCAGACTGACAAGCAGTCTGCTTGGGGGCCTTGCCCGAAGGGCTGACAATCTGAACTGAATACACTGTGGGGGGCCGGCAATGCCGGCCCCCCACTCTATGCTCATTCTCGGTCAATCAGACCGCAGCGCCACCCAAGCCAAAGAAACGCTCTGCCCATGGGTAAACGTAGGCGAAAAGCACGGCGACAGCGAAGGCAGCGATCACCAGGCACAAGAAAACTCGGAACCACGTGGGTCCCGGAAGGTGGCGGAAAAACCATCCGTACATATTGAATTCCTTCCTTACTCCACGGGCTCATCAAGTAGTTCGGCGGGAACACCCGTACTCTTCGGTGTCCACGATTCCAACTTGAGGTGAACGATAAAACGCTCAGAGTTGCCGTACTCGGGGTTGCAGGTCGTCATTGTCATCAGACGTTCAGTCGGCTGCTTTGAGAAGGTGAGATCACCGGGAACCGGGGCAATGACGCGGATATTGGTTTCATCGTTGGCGGGAACGATCTCATTGGACTGGTAGGTGTAGACCAGATAGACGTTATCGGTCTCGACAACAACCTTGTCATTGTCCTTGAGCAGGTCAATGAAACGGAATGAATTACCGTATGAACGACGGTGCGCGGCAACCGAGAAGTTACCCACCTGACCGGGCTGCGCGGTGTCCTTGTAGTGGCCGGCCCAGCCCTGATCAATCACGCTACCCGTCGTGCCTTCACCCAAGGGGATCTTCATCCAATTCCATGAAGGAACATGGATCACTCCGTAGAGTTCATCAATTGCCGGGTTCAGGGTGAACTCCGGCGGGTCGTCGGTATGACGCTCACCCAAGGTTCGGTTCGATGGGTGCTTGCTGGAGAAGTCCGCGACTGCTTGGGCGCGGGGGCCTTCTACCTTGTATGTCGTCCAGTACAACTGCCAAACGGCAAATAACCCCAAAATAACGGCAATCGTAATGAGGAGCTCGCCGATGACCGAGAGGAAGGTGACGCGATAGCGACGGGGGGCAGCCGCTTCTTTTACGTGTTCACCCATTCTCTTTCACCACCTGTGCGTATCGAAGGGATAGGTCTTGGTCTGATGCCGGAAATTCCAGTTTGTCTGAAGTTTTCAACTCCCAGCCCAATCCGTAGCGTGCCACATAACGCTGATAGTTGACGACTCGAGGGTTCGTTTCGACTGAATTTCGGAGCTGATTCACATTTCCGATTGCCGAAATCTTGTAGGGCGGGGAGAAGGATGTGCCACCGACCAAAATAACGTTTCCAATGCAGCGCACAACGGTGCGCGGGGCAATGCGTACACCTTGGACGGTCATTGCCTCTGCGCCGCCTTCCCACATTGCATTCATGACATCGTCAATATCTTGCTGGTGAATGACCAGATCGTTGGGGTTGACGTTGTCCGGGATACTGTCTGTGGGCGCATCTGAAAGGGTCACCGTAATACCGGGACCCGAGACGGGAACTTTGGATAGTTCGCCAACGTTATCGTTGCTCTGCTGGCCAGCTGCGGGAACGCGGCCTGCAATCTGATCTTTCAGGCTGCGGACACCGTCTTGGAGTTCCTTCACTTCGTTTTGACGGTGCGCGACAAGCCCAGCCAGATCAACAGCGGTTTGTGAGCGGGTTTCCGCGTTTGAGCGTGCACTGGCGACAAAGAGCATTCCCGAGGCCGTGGTAACGATGAGAACAGACAGAGCCGAGCGCAGGGTACGACCCGTCGGGCGGGTGAGCGGTCGGCCGAAGAGTTTCACATCATCTCCTGTTGGCGAATAGGTGTACCTCTAGTATCCCTTGTTTGAGGGTACAACGCCCAGTTGCTTTTGATGTTTGGCTCAGTCCCGCTAGGCTAGAGGAAGGCCGCCTGTCGCGGCGTTTCCCGGGAAGATCCCGACACTTGCCGCATGAAAGGAAAATCGTGGCTGAGCCGAAGAAGAGCGAAGAGCGCGAGGAAGAGAAGAAGGACGCACAGACCGAGGAGCGTTCCGAGAAGCGCGAAGAGCGTCACGCTCACGAGGACGAGAAGAAGAAGGACTCGAAGCGCGAGGAACACGGCAAGCGTTCATCAAGCAAGAAGCGCGATCACGAATCTCGCGTTGAGAAGCGCGCAAAGGCCGAGTCAGATAATGAGATCCACGCGTGGACCGATGGCATTCCGCTCTCACCTGTGTGGTGGGCACCCGTCTTTACGACCCTGATGATCGTCGGTCTGCTGTGGATTGTTGTCTTCTACATTTCCGGAGCCACCTACCCGATTCCGAAGATCGGGCAGTGGAACTTGGCAGTCGGTGGCGGTATCGCCTTTGTCGGCTTCCTTATGACTATGCGTTGGCGCTGAGCATGTCGCCGAACGTGAATTCATCCTTTCTGATGAACTGAATTCACGGTTGAGTCTCAAGGGGGCTGGGACACCCGTAAGGGGGTCCCAGCCCCCTTGCTTTCACGCATCACTAGATTTTTCTTCGTCAGATCTTAGATATCGACGATTTTGGGCGCTTTAGACACGTAAATCCACATCCACAGTCAAAAGTTATCCACAGGCAAATCCACAGCTGGGGAGAAATACCATCGATGTAATTACCCAGCATCGATTCTCAGATTTACTAATGAATTTAGTTTCATGAAGATTGAATTGAAACTTCAGACTTGCGGTATATCAACGAAAACTCACTTTTTTGCCACAAAAACAACAAAATGATGTCCGGCAGCACACTTTTCAGCTTCGCACAATGATTTCGCGCTGTATCCACACTTTATCCACAACATCCACAGGCAAAATGAGCAAGCTTCCATTTAGCTCTCAGCTTTCGCCCAGAATGAGCTAAAAGGCGGCCAAAACGAAGCCATGTACGGACATGCAGCGGGTCACTACACTCCCCGCATCACCTAGATATGGGGCAATAACTCCACGCAGACTAGGCGTGGAACTCGATACGCCGACCGGCCTCGTACATGCCCCCAAGGCGCTGGCCACCCAAAGCGGGCTGGAAGGAAGCAATATCTGTCGTCGAGAAGGTCGTCAGCGAATTCATGCCGTACTCGGTGAGCAAGGTCGCAGCGGGAGCCGAAGGGCCAACAATAATCGTCTGCGCACTCCGGGAAAGCTCCAAAAGACGGGGCATTGTCTTATTCACAAAAGCAGAACCCGTGATAAAGACGTAGTCACAGGTGGGAAGAACATATTCTGCGGCTGTATCTGGCAAATCTCCATCCAACACGTTGCGCTCGAAGATGAAGAGTTCAGAGGCGGCAGAAAGGGCCGTGGCAGCGAAGGGAAAATGCCCAATAACAGCGACGCGCTTACCGGCAACCTCAGCCGACCAAGGATCAAAAAGGTTCTGCCAATTATTCACCTGGCACGGAACAAAACCCGCTGCTTCAGCCCGCGAGGGAAGCGCATACCAAGAATTCACAGCCGCCATCCCCATGGCAGCCTCGGCGAAATTCCAACTCTTTGCATAGGCGGCAACCTCGCGCAGACTCATGCCAGAGGGGTCGGCGGGAAGACGGCGAGCAATCGACTCAACGGGCATGTGGAAGGCCATTCCCGCGCCGGCCTCGGAATTCTCAATGAAAGCCCACTTACCAAAACGTCCGCTAGCCGTGACTTGCACGGCTGGGTCGATCTGGTCAATCAGCCGATCATAGATCTCCCACGGATTCCACAGGTCCAGCATCGAAACTCCACTCAGATATTGAGAAGCACCATGTAGGTGACAACAAGGATGACAAGCTCCGCAAGGAACATCCCCGCGATACCAAGATACAAACGGCGGCGTTGTTTCTTCGCTGTCATCCCGGAACGCGGCTTACCCAAGGCAAGCATCCCCCAGGTTGCGAGCATCCCGAAAAGCAAACCACCAAGATGAGCCTGCCACGACACTCCTGAAACGATGAAGCCATACAGGAGGTTGACCGCAAGAAGGCCGACGACGGCGCGCACATCAATCCCAGCGGCACGCTGCAGAACGAAAACAGAGCCAAAAAGGCCGAAAATTGCGCCCGAGGCACCGACGGTCACCGTCAAGGCAGATGAGGGGTCAATCAGCACCCATCCCAAAACGCCGAGGGTTCCACCCAGAGCACTCAAAAGATAGAGACAGAAGTAGGGACCGCGTCCCAGCGCCGGCTCCAAGGCGCGTCCAATTGCGTAGAGCGAAACCATATTGAAGGCAATGTGCATGAGGTTCACATGCAAGAACGCCGTCGTCAGGATCCGCCACGGCTGATACAGGCCATGAATCGGTGTGAATCCCAGGTATTGGGTGATTACGCCCTTGGTGAGAATGTCACCTACCCACAGAGCCACGCACACGCCAATGATCGCGTAGGTGACCACAGGGGTTTGTGCGCTGACCCGGAGGCTCCCCCATTGACGAGGCCGGGCGGCGCGGGCGCTTCCGAAAAGGTTGCCTCGGCCTCGGCCCGCGCAGTCCACACAAATCGAACGGACTTCCGTTGGGACGACACACTGGGTGCACATGGGGCGGTTGCAGCGCTTACAGTAATCGACGCTGCGCACTCCGGGGTGGCGCGGGCACTCGGGTGCAGCGTAGGGATCAGAACGCTGACCGTACAGAGGCTGAGACATATAAACCTTCCGGTTTGTGGTCACTCAGTGATGTCGATCGATTCGATGACGACATCTTCGACGGGACGATCGTTACGACCGGTGCGAGTCGTGGCGATCGCATCGACAACTCGCTTGGAGTCTTCGTCGATAACTTCACCGAAAATGGTGTGGTTTCCGTTGAGCCACGGGGTCGGTGCAACGGTGATGAAGAACTGAGAGCCGTTGGTTCCCTTGCCCATACGCTTACCTGCGTTTGCCATGGCCAGCAGGTAGGGCTTGGAGAAGGTCAGATCAGGGTGGATCTCATCGTTGAACTGGTATCCGGGACCGCCGGTTCCGGTACCAAGGGGGTCACCGCCCTGAATCATGAAGCCGTCAATGACGCGGTGGAAAATCGTGCCGTTGAAAAGGGGGCGCGAGGTGGGCTGACCGTTGGTGGGGTCAATCCATTCGCGTTCACCCTGTGCAAGTGAGGTGAAGTTTTTGACGGTGTTGGGGGCTTGCTCGGGGAAAAGCTCGAGTCGAATATCGCCCTTATTGGTGTGAATTGTTGCTTCCATACCTCCATGGTTCCAGATTCAGGTGAAATCGGCACGCTATTTTGCTCGGTATTCACTTGATGAAGCTGCATCTAATGGTCAAAGAGTGCACAATAGAAGGGTCCATGCGTTCGCTTAACGGACGCGAATTTTTTACAGATTCGGAGACATCATGGCAAGGACCCCGAACATCGACACCGAAAAGCTCAAGGCACAGGGCCTGCAGCTCCGCGACGCAGCGGCTGTGCACGCGGGACGTCTCGCCGTGCGAGCCGCCGATCTGGCAGAGCAGGGACTGGACTGGGCAGCTCCTCGCGCACAGGCTGCGCTCTCTAGCGCGATTGAGCGCGCGACTCCCCTTGTTGAGTCCGCAAGCGAACGTGCACAGTCTGTCGCCGACCGCGCTCAGCCCTTCCTTTCCGACATTCACGGCCACGTCGTGGACGACTACCTGCCTCGCCTGAACAAGGCAGTGTCCGAGTCCGCCACTGCTCTTGCTGCTGAGGGCGACCTGAGCTCGCGCGCACGCGCCGCTCGTTCCGCATCCGCAAAGGCCCTGACGACTCCGGCTCGTAAGAAGAAGTGCTGCAAGAAGGGCCGCCTGCTTCGCGCCCTCTGCTTCACCGCACTGACCGCTGCCGCTGCTGGCGCAGGCTACGTCCTGTGGAAGCGCAGCCAGCCGATCGAAGATCCGTGGGCCGAGGACTACTGGGCAGACCTCGAGGTCGAAGACTACAGCGCTGATCAGAACCAGGAAGCTTCTGCCGAGTAAGACAGAGCGCCTCTGAGAAGGCTTAACGTTTTGGGGGTCGCGACGCAATGCGTCGCGACCCCCAAACATTTCTCTGTCCAGATCTTCGCAGGCGAAGATACTCAGCTGAAAATGCGCTAACCGGCGATGAAGAAGAGCCCCACGAATCCAAGGATTCCCAAGGCCAAGGAACTCACATTTAGAACGATCGCCCACACATTGAGCGTGCGCTGTGGCGCCGAGATCTGGACTGCGCGACTCGGAATCGATAAGACCACGCCGAGGATATTAATCGGGCCGATTAGGCCGACCCACATGATCAAGATCAGGATCCACACCCAGCCGGCGCCTTCGGGATGTCCACTCTTGATAGCGTCTTGGATGATCATGTAGGGGAACAAAAACGAACAAATGACAAGAATCCAGCCGATGACGCCAAGGATCAGCGGGAAACGCTTAAGTTTCGCTTCACCTTGTCCAAACTGGGTTCCAAATTTTTGACCAGCCGGCTGCGGAATGCTCACCTTGTCCTCCTTGTGGATAAATATTGCGAAGACTGAGACTAGCGAAGGCTCCAGGCCCTGTAAAGGTGACTACTCAAGGAAAGAGCTGAGCACCCGCACAACCCCGGCCTCGTTATTCGAAGGCGCAACAAAGCGAGCTGCGGCAAGGATATCGGGGGACGCATTCGCCATCGCGAAGGAGAACTCAGCGCGCGACATCATCCCAAGGTCGTTTCCCGCATCTCCAAAAACTGCGGTTTGCGCAGTTGAGACCCCCAGATACTTCTGCAGCTCGCTGACAGCTTGGCCTTTGTCGACTCCGCGCATCTGCAAATCCGCCCAGTTATCACCAGAGAGCGCGAATTGATGACTCTGCTTGAACATTCCCAAAGTTCGTTCAGCCAAGGGCTTCACATCTCCTGCGCTGCGTAGGGCAAGCTTGATGATTGCATCGTCCAATTCACCGCGTTCAATCTCATCAAGTACCTCAAGCAGGTCTTCAACAATCTGAGTTCGCGCGTAGTACGGAGAGACCGCGTGCAAGAACGGCTCATCACTGCGCTCGATATACGCCGATTTCTTGCCGCAGACGACAAGGCCACCATCCCACTGCGCAGCTTCTACGTCCTGAGCTTTCCCGCCTTGAAAATCGGTACGCGCAACAAAGAAACCGCCCTGACGCACGTGATGACGGACTAACTCGACACAGCGGCGCACAGTCCCTAGGTCAAGGGGGCTTGAGGATATCTCTTCCCCATCACGCATAACAATCGCGCCATTTTCACCGATAAAAGTCATCCCCACGCGCCCCGGGAACATGTTGATCAGAGTCCAGATTTGCCGACCTGACGCGGGCGCAAAAGTCACGCCACGCGCCTCCATAGAATCGAGGAGCTGCTCCAATCCCACGGGGAAGTTTTTCTGATCATCCAACAAAGTCCCATCCATATCGACCGCTGCCAGACGGATATCAGCATCCGCATATGTGGCGGGATTACTTGCCTGCGGCATTGACGCTTCGCGCATGTGTAGTACTTCCTCACGACCGAAAATGACGTCCTCCAGGGCACCCATTGAACAGAAAAGGACCTGAGACCAGACTAACAACCACGCCTTTCGTGGACCTAATACCGCCTACCCGTCAACCTTGTGAAGGCTCATCTGCTAGTTTGAACGGCATGACCCATGCGCAAGTGCTTCTGCGTGAATACGCCCGCGCAACAAATATGTTGATCGCGGGACGACGTTTCGTCACTTCAGACCCTGAGCTCGCTTCTCTTCTTGAGGCCTTCGGCGCTCAGGTCACTCCTCAGCCCAGCGGGAAAGGCACCACCGGCCTCGAAACAGTATTTGATCTCTCAGACCAGGCGCACCCCCACCCGGGTGCAATTACCGTTGTAGCTCCCGGCGGCAGCTTCCAAGGAGTTTACGCCCCCGACGCATCCCCAATTTCCGGCCCCGGAGACACCGGACGCATTGCGTGGGCACGCATGCACATGCCCGTGACCGAGGCCGCAGTTCGCCGCATCGGTCACCTCCTCCCAGGTCGCCGGATTGGCCTCGCCCTGGTTTTGGAACCAAAAACTGCTGCGCTTGCCCTGATGCTTGCCGAGGCAGGTGCTGAAGTTTCCGTCTTTGGGCACGCAAGCGAGACCCGAGATGACGTTGCCGATGCCCTACGCCGCGCGGGTCTGAAGGTCTTTGCCGACTCCCACGCAACCCTGGAGCAGGAAGAAGCACTCGCCCGCGACTTCCTCGCGGAAAACAACGAGTACCTGCTGGATGACGGTTCGCATCTTATTCGCATGGCTCACGATCCGGGTCGCGCTCCCACAGCGCTTTCCGCTTTGCGCGGCGCTGCCGAGGAAACGACCTCAGGACTGCGACCGCTACGCCATTTCCCGCTCCAAATCCCAGTGATTGCCAGCAACGACGCGCGCTCAAAGACGCTCTTCGATAATGCCTACGGCACCGGCCAATCATGCTGGACAACTGTCCTTGACATCATTGACCCCGATGGCGTTGGCGCCCCAATTCCTGGGATGAAGGTCGGAATCATTGGCTATGGAGATGTCGGAAAGGGATGCGCGCGCTTTGCTCGTGCCCTGGGGGCCCGTGTCAGTGTCGTTGAGCTTGACCCTGTCCGCGCACTTCAAGCACGCATGGATGGTTTCACCGTCGCTTCCCTCAGTGAGCTTGCTTCCACAGCGGGGCTTTTGATGTCCGCTACGGGAGAGCCCTCGACCATTCCCCTTGGCGCGCTTGAAGCTCTCCCCGAAAACGCTATTGTCACCGTCGCGGGTGGAGTGGTCGGCGAAGTTGAGGTCGAGCAGGCGCTGGCCGCGGGGTGGACTTTGAGCGAGGCCGGTGACCCACACGTGCAAAGGCTGGCCGATCCCACGGGAAAGTCCCTGCGTCTCCTGGAAAAGGGAGAGGGCATCAACTACACAGCCGGCGAGGGAAATCCCATCGAGATCATGGACATGAGTTTCGGAGTCCAAGTCGCGGCGCTCACCGAGCTGCTCACGCACGCAGACGAACTTGTCCCCGGTCTCCATAACCTTCCCATCCAAGCCGATAATGCGGTGGCTCAAGCTGCGCTTGATGCACTGCGCGGCGTCGGCAATGCACAATAGTCCTATGTCGACAGTTACCCCAGATGACGCACAGATCCGTCCGGTCTCCCCACATTCTGATGTAGTTCACGTCTATTCTGCGGGTCTTGTCATCCCCATCACCGCTCCATCCGTCTTGGACGGTGCTATTGCGGTTTCCGGTGGACGAATCGAACACGTGGGATCCCGTGACTGGGTGATTCACGCACTTGAGCAGGCGGGACGATCTTTCGTCGAACACCACGTAGACGGGGTACTGATGCCCGGCCTCGTCAATGCGCACACCCACCTGCAGTACACGGGAATGGCGGAAGTTGGAGCGAAGCGCTACACGGGTTTCCCTTCGTGGGCGCAGGCTTTCGACGCGGTCTATGACCACACAGAGTTTGATTGGAAGGCCGAGGCCGCGCGGGGTGCTCGCCTCTCGATCCGTTATGGAACAACCAGTGCTGCCGATGTTGTCACCGATCCCGAGGCCGCGAGCGCACTTCACGACCTGGGCTTGCACGGCGTCGCCTACTGGGAAGTCATGGGGTGGTCGAACGAAGATTGGGCGGCTCGTGGTCCGGCAAGCGTCAACGCTTCCTTGGACGCAATGCCCACTCCCCCGCAGATCGGCATTTCCCCGCACGCCCCATACTCATTGGACGCGGAACCGCTTTTGGATCTTCCCGACCTTGCGCGTCGGCGTAACCTTCGCCTGCATATCCACTTGGGTGAATCCCATTCCGAGGCCGAGTGGAAAGAAGGCCGCACTGCGCAGTTGGACGATTTGTGGCGCAGTGGAGCGTCGACCTCCTTCACAGAGATGCGTTCCTTGGGTGGGGGTTTCTCAGCAACACAATTCGTTGATCAACTGGGTGTCTTGGGGCCTGATTGTCATGTGGCACATGGCGTCTACATGACCGCGGATGACCGACGTCGCCTACGTTCTCGCAATACTGCTGTTGCTTTGTGTCCGCGCTCGAATCGTGTCATCGGCTTGGATGCGCCTCCCGTTGCCGCCTACCTGAATGAGGGCAACTTGTTGGCCGTGGGCACGGACTCTCTGTCATCCTCACCCAGTTTGGATGTCATGGAGGACGTTGCGCTGCTTTATAGGATTGCGCGCGCTCAGGGATATTCGGAAAGCGATTTGGCTCGCCGTCTTCTGCATGCCGCAACCTTGGGCGGGGCCGTCGCATTGGGATTGTCGACGGGTTCTCAACGCGTGGGCCAGCTTCAGTCTGGCGCGGTCGCAGACATGGTGTTTTTCGATGTACCCGTCACGACGATCGTCGACACCATCGAAGAGCTCGTCCAAACCGGTGCTTCCCGCCAGATTGCGACGATTATTGACGGAAACTTTCGCTGGGTTGATCCGCGTTTCAGCGATATTTTTGAGGGAGAAGTGCAATGACTACTCTCAGCCCACTCGCTTCCACGCTTGTCAAGCAACTTGACCTTGCACCCCACCCCGAGGGCGGTCACTTCCGTCGAACCTGGACCGCACCCACGCATGTGGAAACCCCTCGCGGCCAGCGAGCCACGGCCTCGGCAATCCTCTTCGTGCTGGATCGCGACGAGGAGGCTGCTTGGCATCTGGTGCACTCCGATGAGCTGTGGATTTGGTCGGGCCCGGGCGCGCTTGAGATTCACCTCGGCGGAGATGACGATGCTCCAAGTTCCGAGCCGGAGATCGTCATCTTAGGCTCGCCGGCTGCTGAGGAAGAGGAACTCTCCCCTTCTGAGCCTTCGAACCCCGTGCAATTCCTTGTCCCCGCCGGTTCGTGGCAGCGTACCTTTGCTCGAGGCCAAGCGGCGCTGGCCACTTGCGTTGTCTCGCCCGAATTCTCTTTTGAGGATTGGAAATTGGCTTCGGCGGGCGAATAAGAGATTCGCGCTTTTAGAAGGATTCACAGTAGACGTGTCCTTTTAGGCGCAAATATACGTGATCTATCACTCAAGTATCCTTTAAACATTAAATATATCGACAAGAACACCTCCATGCCCTAGGCTGAAAGGACGTTCCGGTTAGAGCTGGAAACCCCACTATTGAAGGAGTCATCGTGGATCTGGAAAACCTGAAGAAGCAGGCCGAAGAAGGCTTTGAAGCTGCAAAGGACAAGGTCGGAGACGTCGTCGAGGCAGTTAAGGACAAGGTCGGAGACGTCGTCGAGGCAGTTAAGGACAAGGCCGAAGACGCGAAGGACAAGGCTGAAGACGCCGTCGACGCAGCTAAGGAC
>CAUTAH010000005.1:0-74765 GCA_963536345.1 uncultured Actinomyces sp. | reverse complement strand
TCGCGCTTTGCAACGTTTCCGTCGCCCTCAGCGCAACGAGTTATAGATTAGGCCGTTTAGGGGCTCGTCGTCAAATCAAAACACTATGATGACGAGCACACCTTGAAAAACAGCTCATCGGACCGCAACTACAGCCAGATTCCTGCGACCTTTACGGATCAAAACCAAGCCACCTGCCAACAGGTCATCGGCACGCAGCACAGCCTCTTCATCTTCGACCTTGACCTTATTGACGTAAGCTCCACCACCCGCGAGGGTACGACGTGCAGCACTACGCCCCTTCTCCAGTCCGGTCTCAACAAGAGCGTCAACAAGAGAATCCCCCAAAGAAAGCTCCGCACGGGGAAGGTCACTGGTAGCTGCTGCCAGGGTGGCCTCGTCAATGGAAGAAAGGTCTCCACTCCCCCACAGCGCTTCGGTCGCAGCCTGAACGCGCGCAAGCTCCTCGTCGCCGTGAACCAAAGCAGTCACACTCGCAGCCAAAGCCTTCTGGGCAGCACGCTCATGCGGGCGCTCGGCAACCTCAACCTCAAGCGCCTCAATTTCCTCGCGCGACAAGAAGGTGAAGATCTTCAAGAAACGAACGACGTCGTCATCGGCGACCTGCAACCAGAACTGATAGAAGGCGTACGGACTCATCATCTCGGGGTCGAGCCAAATTGCTCCACCTTCAGACTTGCCAAACTTCGTGCCGTCAGCCTTGGTGATGATCGGCGTCGTCATAACGTGGGTATCAGCGCCCTCGACCTTGTGAATCAGATCGACGCCGCCAACCATATTGCCCCACTGGTCGTTTCCACCGGTCTCGAGCGTGCAACCGTAACGACGGAAGAGCTCAAGGTAGTCGTTCGCCTGGAGAACCTGGTAGGAAAACTCGGTGTAGGAAATACCTTCATCAGAAGCGATACGACGAGCAACAATGTCCTTGTTCAGCATGGTACCCACGCGGAAGTACTTACCAATCCCGCGCAGAAGATCGATTGCACTCATCTCCTGAGTCCAATCCAGGTTATTGACCATACGGGCAGCCGCAGGCCCCTCGAAGTCCAAGAAGCGCGAAATCTGCGCGCGCAAACGGTCAGCCCAGCCCTGGACAACTTCAGTCGGTTGAAGCTGACGCTCGCCGCTTTGCCGAGGATCCCCAATCTGGCCCGTCGCACCGCCGACAAGAGCAAGCGGTTTATGTCCAGCCAGTTGCAGGTGACGCATAACGATCAACTGAACCAGGTGCCCATGGTGAAGAGAGGGCGCAGTGGGATCATAGCCGCAATAGAAAGTGACCGGGCCCGCAGCGAAGTGAGCGCGAAGCGCGTCAAGGTCGGTGTGCTGAGCAATCAGACCACGCCATTGGAGGTCGTCAATAATATCGGTCACTGATTTTTCCTCTTCCCATTGGAATGACATACGAGTCATAGTTTACGTGAAAAGTGCTCGCCTCCGTAGAAGCGTTCATTTGACCTTTACGAGGCCACGGTGGCGCTGGTTTGTTCCCCGGAGATGGTTCGTCGGGGAGGATGGAAGTCGTAGGACTCTGCACGAACCTTCAGCCAAGTTGCAAAGGCAACGAAGAGCACCCAATTCCCTTCAGTCAAGAGGCGCGACTCCGTAAAGGACTGCACAAACATTGCCAACATCAGAACTGCAGCCAAAGTCGGCACTAAGTCGGTTTCAAGATCGCGTAGCGCTACTCGGAAAATGCGAATCATCACCCACAAAACAGCGAAGGCCAAAAGCATCAGACCGACGATTCCGGTCTGGAACAGAGCTTCAATGTAGGCATTGTGCGCCTGCATTGTCGGAGTGCCATCGGGACGAACAACCAGGTTCTTAAACAGCGGCAACCACGGTGGCCACAAGACAACCCAACCCCATCCGAAGAAGGGATGCTGCTGCCACAGCTCCAAGAGCTTCTGCCAGATCACACCTCGGCCAGTCATATCAGAACTGCGACCCAGCAAGATAGTGACTTGGTCCTTCATGATCACGGCGACCAAGAGGAAACTTGCCGCGGCGGTAAGGGCAACACGGACAGCGAAGCGACGTTCATAAAAGCCCAAGCGGCGAATAATCAAGAAGAAAACAAGGGCGCTCACCGAGACGAGCATGGCAACGAAAACGGTTGCAGAGCCGGTCAAAACTAAAATACCCACACACGCAAGGAGCCACGCTCCGTTACGCAGGTGATGGGTTCTGTCCTCGGCCCAAAGAACCAGAACACAGAGCATGAGCAGAAGCGCAATGAAGGCAAGAGGATTCCGGTTTCCAACAAAGCCCTGAATCGGCCCGCCTTTAAAGAGGGCGTCATTCACCCAGTAATAAAGCTCCGGGACTTCTTTCCAATTGCGCATATACACCGGCGGTATGCGATGCCCAACCGCCAAAGAAACCCATAATTCGAGGGCATAGGAGGCAGCGACGATGATCTTCATCGCCTGAGTGAAGACATCCAACATCTGTCGAAGCGGAAATGCAATCGCAACGAGAACCCCCGCCGAACTTGTCGCCAGAGTAATCAAGGCTGAGCCAAAAGTCTCTAAACGATACTGGCTCCATATCACCGACAGACAGCAGACCAGAATGTAGGAAGAAACCGAAAGAGACAATCGGCGCAGCGTCACTGCGCGCCCCGCTAGGAAGAAAATCACCCACGCGGCAATGAGGACGATCCCCGCAATCACCCCGAAACCGACCCAGCCAAAAAGATTACGTACCCCTTGGCCGCCAAAAGCCAAGAAGAATATCGCAACGCCTACGGCCGGCAGTAGAGATTCGGCCCTCGAACTCACTGTTGTACTCACGTAATTCCTCAAGACTAGAACCAGTTCCAGTAGGGAGAATAGCCGTAAGAAGGCATACCCGCTAGCCACACGGCTAACGGGCATGTTCTACACAGCAATTCTCTTCAAGAAAACAGCCTCTTACAGGACGCTTTGATGCGATCCGCCTCCGGCCAAAGAGGTCAAATATTCCTGGGCGTTGAGCGCTCCCTGATCGGAAGTGCAGATGATCAAAACCGTGTCGTCACCCGCGATTGTTCCCACGACATCGTCGATACGAGCCACATCGAGAGCTGAACCCAAAAGGTTTGCCGCGCCAACCAGAGTGCGCAAAACCAATTGATTGCCTACGCAGGTTGAAGTCACAAGAAGGGTCTGAAGCCACCGCTGCAGGCGCTCAACGCTGGCCTCAGCTTCGTGCGATTGAGAACCATCTGCGTTAGGGACCGAATAAATCAACGTACCCGAGCGGTCACGCATTTTCGTCGCGCGCATTTCCATAAGATCACGCGACAAAGTTGCCTGGGTGACCTCAATACCGAGAGTCCCCAAAGCAGAACGCAGTTGTTCCTGAGAACTAATAGTTTGGGAGACTAACAGATTGCGAATTGCTGCATGGCGCCCAGCCTTCGTCTGCGGTGTCGCTTCAGATGACATCAAAATCCCCTTAATTAGTCGCGAATCGACGTTGACTCCACTCCCGTTCAGGCAAGTATAAGGGAAGAAAGGGGGCCTATGCGAAAATCGGATCGCATAGGCCCCCTTCCATCGACATTCAACCGTGGAATATCAAAGTTATTGACGTGTCAGCTCTTGAGCAATGCCGTGAGTCCATTCATCAATTGCATCCCAATCACGGAAATCGCCTTCCACTGCACCCGCGAGGCGAACGATCGCCCTCTCACGAAGCGAAAGAAGAGAAGGATCGTAGCGTCCCGCAAAAGAACGCAACTCCTTCGCATCGATACGCGTCAGCACAGGACCAATCCGACTGGGATCCTGCGGGACATGCTTGGGGACACCGTTCATGCCGACGGAAAAAGCCCACACCGGAACCTTGTGCAGTTCCTGCGCAAAACGCTCCATAAAATCATGGGCGGCGGGCATCCACTGAGTCATGTAGACAGCAGAACCGCAAATAACAGCGTCAAATCCCTCAAGAGAGTCAACGTCTTGCGGCGGTTTGCAGACAACCTCGAGGCCGTCAGCCTTCAGCCTGCGAGCAATCGCCTCTGCAACTTCTGTGGTTGCACCATGCTGCGAAGCTGCAGTCAGCAAAACCTTCATTGATACTCCTTCACACACGAGCCTGGCTTCATCCTAACAAGGCGCAACCAGATCACCCGCGAAGCGTTGCCCCTAGAACCTTCTCCGTCTTTGCGATGACATCCGCACGGACCTTCTGTACCTCATCGGGAGTCAGAGTGTGGTCACTGGCGCGAAGACGCAGAGAGAAGGCCAAAGAACGGAATCCTTCGGGAACCTGGTCGCCCTCGTATACGTCGAAGAGCGAAAGATCCTCGATGAGAGCCCCCGCCGCCTGGCGAATAACCTGCTCAACGCGAGAAACAGGCAGGTCGTTGGCAACAACCAGAGCAAGATCTTCCTTCGCTGCCGGATACGTCGAAACAGGCTTGACTTGCAAAGGCTCATCACTGATGAGAGCGATCAGTGCATCCAAGTCCAGTTCGAAGGCACATGAACGCGCCGGAAGTCCGAAAGCCTTGCAGGTCTTCGGTGAGAGCTCACCCGCCAAGGCGAGTTCGACGAAATCCTTACCCTTTCGCGCAAAGATTCGCGCAACCCGACCCGGGTGATAGGGAGCAACTTCAGCGGGATCCGTTGCTGCCTCGGGGAGACGAGGCCCCTTGTGGGTCATCGGCTGTGCAAGCCACGCACGCGTCACTTCGATACGTACGCCCAGCTGATCAGCAATCGATCGCACCGCTTGGACTGCATCCGCCCAATCGAAAGAACGCTGAGTGCTCACAATGCCTGCCGGGAGTGCCTGTCCTGCAAGAACAGCACCAACATGCCACGGCTGCGGAGGAGTTCCAGCTTCCAATGCAGCAAGCTGCTCGTCACTGGGACGTTGCTCGGCCGAAATCAGTCCCGTAGGAACGACACCCTGACTGTGCACCACCTTCGCAACTTCATAAATTGCAACCGAGGGAATCCCGCGCGCGCAGTTGCGGGCCGCTACGTCAAGAAGTGTGTCCAAAACTGAGGTACGCAGCAAGGGCGCATCATCAGCAAGAGGATTACGCAGCTTGACCGCCTGACGGCGAGGATCGTCTTCCTTCATTCCCTGGCGATCGAAAGAATCAGAAACGAAGGGATAGCTCTCTACCTGCGTCAAGCCTGCATGCGCAAGTCCTTGGGCGACCAAACGTCGTGCTCGCTGGGCAAGCGTCAAGCCTGTTCCAGCGGGAGCTGTCGGAAGAACCGAAGGAATATTGTCGTAACCATCAAGACGCGCAATTTCCTCGACGAAGTGAGCGGCTCCCGTCAAGTCGGGGCGCCATGAGGGAGGCGTCACGCGTACACGTTCATCGTCAATGGCCTCGATAGCGCAACCAACTTCTTCGAGCAGCTGACGGACGCGTTCGGGCGTGTAGGCGACACCGGTCAAACGCTCAGCATCACTGAGTGCGAACTCATAGCTCGTCGGTTCAGGCAAGTTATTGAGGTCAAAGACCGCAGGATCCGCATGACCGCCACCGTATTGAACGAGGAGATCGACAGCGCGCTGTGCTGCAATCGCGGGAAGAAGCGGGTCAGTTCCACGTTCAAAACGCTTCGCGGCCTCGGAATGCAACTTATGACGACGAGAGGAACGCGCGATCGATACAGCATCGAAGTGCGCGGCCTCGAGAAGGATGTCCGTCGTCGAATCCTCGACCTCGGAATATGCACCGCCCATCACACCGGCGATCCCCAGAAGGCGCGATCCTTCCTTACCACTAGGCGAATCAGAAATGACTAGATCCTCAGGATCCAGAGTGCGAGCAACCTCGTCCAAAGTCGTCAGCTCTTCACCCGGACGCGCGCGACGAACAACGATCGGAGCTTCAAGAGCAGCAAGATCGTAGGCGTGCATCGGCTGACCAAGGTCAAGCATCACGTAATTGGTGATATCCACGGCCAAAGAAAGCGAGCGCATTCCCGCCATTTCAAGCCGCTCAACCATCCAACGAGGAGTGGGAGCTGCAGGATTGACGCCGCGCACGATTCGAGTCACAAAGCGATCTGCGCCGCAGCGTCCGTGAATAGGCGCGTCATCAGCGACAACAACGGGGAAACCGGCCTCGTTCGCCTCGGGAACGGACTCAACGAGAGTCCCCACAAGACCCGGATCACGGAAAGCCGAACCCGTCGAGTGGGAGAATTCGCGCGCAACTCCTCGCATCGAGAAGCAATACCCTCGATCCGGCGTCACGTTGATCTCAAGAACTTCCTCGCCCAAACCAAGGAAAGAAATCACGCTCTGGCCAACAGCGGGAAGATCTGCATCCGGGAAGTCCTTCTGCAAGACGATGATGCCATTGTGGTCCTCACCCAAACCAAGTTCGCGCGCCGAGCACATCATTCCATCAGAGACGTGGCCGTAAGTCTTTCGTGCGGCAATCTCGAAAGGTCCGGGAAGAACAGCACCCGGCAGGGAAACAACAACCAGGTCGTCGACATCAAAGTTGTGCGCACCGCAGATAATGCCACGCGAGGGAAGATCGCTGGGCTCTTTTCCAGTACCGGGCGCGTCATTATGTTCTCCGACGTCTACACGGCAGTAGTTGACCGTCTTACCATTCGAGGCTTCGAATTCCTCGCGGCTGAGCACACGGCCCACGACGAGAGGCCCTGTAACGCGCGCAGGGTGGATGGTTTCTTCTTCGAGTCCGACGCGAACCAAAGCAGCCGCGAGTTCTTCGGTCGTCATCGCCGGGTCTGCATCGACATAGTCACGCAGCCAGCTCATTGGAACCATTGGCATATCAGTTGCCCCTTCCCATTCCGTTAACACCGAATTGCTCGGAGAAACGCACATCTCCTTCAACGATGTCGTGCATATCGGCAATACCGTCACGAAGCATCAACGTGCGTTCAACACCAACACCAAATGCAATACCCGTGTAAACCTCAGGATCGATACCCGTTGCTCGAAGAACATTCGGGTTGACCATTCCGCAGCCACCCCATTCGATCCATCCGGCTCCGCCCTTCTTCTGGGGGAACCACAAATCCATCTCCGCGCTGGGTTCGGTAAAGGGGAAGAAAGAGGGACGCAAACGGGTCTTCGCATCGGGGCCAAACATGTGACGGGCGAAGTGGTCGAGCACGCCCTTCAAGTGCGCCATTGTCAGCCCGCGATCAATTGCGAGGCCCTCAACCTGGTGGAAGACCGGGGTGTGCGTTGCATCAAGAGCATCGGAGCGGAATACCTTACCGGGGCACGCCATGTACAGCGGCACGCCTCGAGAAAGGATCGAACGCGATTGCACAGGAGAAGTGTGCGTACGCATCACGAGGTGACCGTCTTCTTCACTGTCTCCCCCGACGCTGCGTCCATCGATGTAAAGGGTGTCCTGCATCTGACGTGCGGGGTGATCAATATCGAAATTCAAGGAGTCGAAGTTGAACCATTCGTGTTCAATTTCCGGTCCTTCGGCGATTTGCCATCCCATTCCGATGAAGAAATCTGAGATCTCTTCCATGATCGTTTCGAGGGGATGACGGGCGCCTGCGCGAGCGCGAGCGGTCGGGATTGTGATGTCCACGGCCTCGCTGACCAAAACTTGCGCATCGTGACGCTCTTGAAGGAGTTCCTGGCGTTCCTGCAGAGCTGCATTAATCTGCGAACGTGCAGATCCCAGCAGACGACCGGCAAGACCGCGATCTTTCGGGTCAAGTTTGCCGATACCGCGGTTTGCCTGGACGAGAGCAGCTGAGTCTCCCATAAACTCCAGGCGCACGGCCTTCAATTCATCGAGGTCTTCAGTGTGAGCGATCGCCTGGGTTGCCTGAGTGACAAGCTCTTCGATTGCGTGCTCATCTAAGGGATTGAGGCCACCAGCGGTGCCGGTCATGTCCTACTCTCCTATGATTGGGTCAGCATTTTGCCTCGTGACAGGACGAGGATTTCTTCCATTGTAGGTCAACAGCTTCTTCCGGCTGGAATGAAGCCGCAGTGCGGACTACTCTCAAAGGGCGACGAAAGGACAACAATGACGGGTTACCTCGCTGACGATTCAACTGCTTCAGCTCCCCTGCCTTCATTCTCGCCACAGCCCGGACGTGGACCGCTGGATAAGAAGCGCATCCGTATTCAGCATCTCCAAGCGGCTAAAGAACAGGGCGTCAGAATATCGATGCTGACCGCTTATGACGCTCTCACCGCCTCGATCTTTGATCGCGCGGGAATCGATATGATTTTGGTTGGGGATTCGCTGGGCAACGTTGTGCTGGGGTATTCCTCTACTCTTCCCGTAACTCTCGATGATATGGAACGCGCAACTGCCGCCGTTGCGCGAGCAGCTTCCCGTGCTTTGATCGTCGCTGATCTTCCTTTTGGCACCTACGAGGCCTCACCTGAGCAGGCTTTCGCCAGTGCAGCACGACTCATGAAAGCCGGTGCGCACGCCGTCAAGCTCGAAGGAGGTGCGGCGCGAGCTGAAACTGTCGCTCTGCTTGCAGGCGGGGGAATCCCCGTCGTCGCGCACCTCGGCTATACTCCCCAATCCGAAAATTCCTTGGGGGGACCGCGTATGCAGGGACGCGGAGAAGGCGCAAAGAAGCTAATGGACGATGCTCGCGCATTAGAAGCCGCCGGTGCATTCGCAGTCGTTTTCGAAATGGTTCCTGAGCCCGTCGCAACGCAGCTCACAAAAGAACTATCCATTATCACGATCGGGATCGGAGCAGGCCCTTATACGGATGGGCAGGTCCTCGTCTGGTCCGATATGGCTGGTATGACCTCATGGTCCCCATCTTTTGCCCGGCGCTTTGCTGAACTCGGCCGCGAACTTGAATCGGCCGCAAGCAGCTATATTTCCGCCGTTCGCAGTGGCGAATTTCCCGGTTCAGATAACTACCGTAGTGAATGAGGTTGAATAAACAATGTCGCAATCACTTGGCGCAAAGCGCGCTCCGCTTGGAACTTTGAAGCCCGGTAAGATCTCACCGCGACGTGCGGTTCCCGCACACATCGACCGTCCTGAGTACATGTATCACTCCGGTCCCGAAGTCGTGACGGCCGGCGATATTAAAAGCCCCGAAACGATTGAAAAGATCCGTGTGGCTGGCCGTATCGCTGCACAGGCGCTGCAGGTAGTCGGTGAAGCAGTTCGTCCCGGGGTAACGACGGACGAATTGGATCGTATAGGCCACGAGTTCATCATTTCGCATAATGCCTATCCGTCATGCTTGGGGTACATGGGATTCCCCAAGTCTCTGTGCACCTCGATTAATGAAGTAATCTGCCACGGCATCCCTGATGATCGTCCCCTCGAAGACGGGGACATTGTCAATGTCGACATCACGGCGTACTACGACGGTGTTCACGGCGATACCTGTGCGATGTTCGAGGTAGGAAATGTGGATGAAGAGTCCCATCTCCTCATTGAACGTACCCGTAACGCAATGATGCGCGGCATCAAAGCTGTGCGTCCTGGCCGCGAGATTAACGTCATCGGTCGAGTGATTGAATCCTATGCACATCGCTTTGACTACGGTGTCGTTCGCGATTTCACCGGGCACGGAGTCGGTGAAGCATTCCACTCAGGATTGATTGTCCCTCACTACGATGCGGCGCCTGCACATAACGAAGTCATGGAAGAAGGTATGGTTTTCACCATCGAACCCATGCTCAATCTGGGCGGAATTGAGTGGGAACAGTGGGATGACGATTGGACTGTCGTCACAAAGGACCGCGGCCGATCGGCACAATTCGAGCACACGATCGTCGTGACTGAAGACGGTGCAGAAATCCTGACTCTTCCCTGATACGGAAGCGAATTTTTATCCGCTCTGTGATCGCAGTTATTCTTAGTGATGCGGCCACTCAAAGGAGAAGAACATGAAACTCGCATGCGGAATTGATATCGGCGGTTCAGGCGTCAAAGGCGCACTTGTCGACCTCACAACCGGAACATACTCCGGCGAGAGTGTTCTTATTAAAACGCCTTCCCCTGCAACGCCAGATGCTGTTGCACAGGTGTGCGGTCAGGTCCTTGAAACACTTGGCGTCACCCCAGAAATTCCGGTTGGAATTACCTTCCCCGCCCCCATCGTGCACGGGCGCGTTCCCTTCATGGCTAACCTCGACCCTTCATGGGCAGGAATCGATGTCGTCGAGCTCATGGACCGTCATTTGGGGCGCACTATCGTCGCCCTTAACGATGCGGATGCTGCGGGACTTGGCGAGGCCATTTACGGCGCCGCACGAGGCGTTCCCGGTGTCGTTATCGTGACGACGCTCGGAACTGGAATCGGCTCGGCGATCATCAATGACGGGATCCTTCTCCCCAACTCGGAGCTCGGCCACCTCGAGGTCGATGGCCACGATGCCGAGACTCAGGCTTCGGCAGGCCAAAAAACAGTACAGAATCTGGATTGGGTCACGTGGGCTGGTCGTCTTCAGCGCTATTACTCGCACGTTGAGATGCTCTTCTCCCCCGATCTCTTTGTCATCGGCGGCGGCGTGAGCGCCAACCACGAGAAGTTCCTCCCGCTCTTGAACCTGCGTACTCCCGTTGTGCCTGCAATCTTGCGCAACACTGCAGGCATCGTCGGAGCAGCTTTCGAGGCCGCACGCGAGTCTCGCGCGTAGCACAGGACAGGGGTTTCTCCCTTTCGACCATAATTTTGAGGGCCGCTTGGATTGCCAAGCGGCCCTCAAGTGCATTCGAGTCAGCCTGTACGCCGGGTTTTGTCCTACTTCCGTAGTGGCGACCATCTATCTAGGACCACCGTTGCCGATGGCCTCAAGCAACCTACCCGCAGACATCGAACGGGCAATTCTTTACGTCTGCTGCTCGGTCTTGCTCCGGATGGGGTTTACCAAGCCGATGCGGTCGCCCGCAACGCTGGTGAGCTCTTACCTCACCTTTTCACCCTTACTGCTTACGCAGCGGTTTCTTTTCTGTGGCACTTTCCCGCGGGTCACCCCGGGTGGCTGTTAGCCACCATCCTGCCCTGTGGAGCCCGGACGTTCCTCGAGACTTAAAG
Organism: uncultured Actinomyces sp.; assembly: GCA_963536345.1. Taxonomy (GTDB): domain Bacteria; phylum Actinomycetota; class Actinomycetes; order Actinomycetales; family Actinomycetaceae; genus Pauljensenia. Next base: position 63,765 of record CAUTAH010000005.1, on the reverse strand, counting down.
TCGCGCGGCCGCCCAGCCAACTCGTATGCACAGGGAAGTTTAGCGCGTTTATCACTAGTGTGGAGTCGTGGATATCTGGTTACCGCCCTCAGAAGGCAAGAATGCACCCAGCGATGGCCCCAATCTGAACCTTGATTCTTTATCGTTTCCGATTTTGAATTCGACTCGCGCGGAAATAATAAAGGCCTGCGGTCAAATCACCGAGACGCACACAGCGCAGCGCGTCTTCAATATCGGTGCGAAGCACGAAGCAGAACTTGCCGCCAACCGTGCTCTCATGAGCCAACCATGCGCCCCAGCGTCAACAGTATTTACTGGTGTGCTTTACGAAGCCCTTCGCGAGCACAACCCAACGATCTGGGGAGGACCAGAAGCCCGACGCATCCTCATCTTTTCGGGAGTGTTTGGAGTGCTTCGTGCTGATGACATGATTCCTCTCCACCGCCTCGCGATGGGCGCAACTTTGCCTACGTTGGGCAAAGTCTCTGCCCTGTGGCGCCGAGTCCTCAACGAAGAACTCAAGGATCACTATGCTGAGCACACGATTCTTGACTGCCGCTCTAGTGACTACAAGAATGCTTGCTCGGCTCAGTGGGCGCATCTGTGGGATGTCCGCGTTGAGCGCGAGAAAAACGGGAAACGAAGCGTTGTCTCGCACAATGCGAAGAAGTGGCGCGGAATCCTCGCTGCCGCGCTGGCACCGGCGTCCTCCACCATCACTTCGGAAATAGAACTTAAAGAAGCCCTCCACGACATCATTCCCAGGATTTGTACCTGTGATGCACGCGGAGTGACAAGCCGCGTAAAGGCGATCGAAATGTCGCCACCGCGCTCAACTCGACTCCGTGGAAGTACGCGCACTCTGACTCTGATCACCGCTGAGGAATAAAAGAAAGGCCCCGCATCGCGGGGCCTTTCTTTGTTTTAGCTTCGGGTCCGAACGACAATCTGCCCGGTGTCTTCCGCGAAGTAGAGTTCATCGCTGGGAGTGAGGCGGATACGCTCAAGTTCCATCGGGGAAAGCTCAGCAAAGCCCATAGCGTTACCGTCGCGTACCTCGATCACTGCAAGGGCACCATTCTTGTCACGCGCGGCCTCGTATTCTTCAAGAAGAGCAGCATCAATCTGAGCAGCACGCTCACGACGCTGCGCAATCACGCTGCGAAGTTCATCATCAAGTTCGGCGGTTTCTTCAAGGAAACGAGCCTTCGTCGATTCAATATCGGCTTCAATTGCTTCTGCTTCAGCGTTCATCTGAGTTTGAGCGTTTCTTGCCGCATCGGTTCGTTCCTCTGCGGAAAGTTGGTCTTCCTCGAGGCGCTTGATGCGCTCGTCCATCTGCGCGATCTCGTGCTGCATGGAATTAATATCGCGCAAGGGAACCTGGTTCTTTTCGATTCTCTCGCTTTGACGATCGCGACGTTGGCGCACGCGTTCAATCTCGTCTTCGATGCGTCTGCTCTCGCGCTCACAGTCTGAAATCACAGCGCTTTGCGACACTGCTGCACGGCGCAGATCAGCAAGACGAGCAGCCAGTTCGCGCACAGTTTCATGTGCGGGATGGGCTTGACGACGGTGGCGGAGCGAAGATTCTTTCTGGTCGAGCTTTTGCAGCTCGAGTAAGACCAATTGCTGGGGGTGAGGCGCTTTCACAGGTAACTTCCCTCCGTATTCAAATGAACGTTCCACGGCTCTGTCACAATGGTAGAGACTTTCACCTCACAGGTGATAGCTGATCGGCGTGCTTCTTCCCTCAATTTGCGAGCAAGTACCGGCATCCACAGTGTCTCCGTTGCCCAGTGGCTTGCACAAATTAGGCCGCAATGCCCTTCTTCGAGGAATTCGCTGGCGGGGTGATGGCGTAGATCAGCGGTGATAAAGACATCTGCCCCGCTGGTAAGGACTAGGTCAAGCAGGCTATCTCCCGCTCCCGGGCTCACCGCAACTCGGTGAATTGTCGCGTCAAGATCACCGCCGACGAGTAGTCCTGTTGGGCCTGCTGGTAAGGCTTGTGCAACAACACGCGCGAACTCCCGTAGGCTCATCGGAGAAACGGTACCAATGCGCCCAAGCCCGATTATGTGCCCCCGATCATTCGTCCCTTCGGGGGCTAAAACTTCGGTGTCCTTCAGACCGATGACGTCTGCACAGGCCTGCGCCACCCCGTCGATTGCAACATCCCCGTTGGTGTGCGCGTTAAAAAGAGCGATACGGGAACGATTGAGAGTGGCGACCATTCGCCCTTTCGCGCTTTCTTCCGAAAGGAACGACGCTCCCCTGAGGAGGAGCGGGTGATGGGTGATGACCATGTCAGCGCCCCACTGACATGCCTCATCAACCACTGCTTGCGTGGGGTCTAATGCCAGAAGCACTTTGTGAACCGGTGCCTGAGGCGCGCCGGTAATGAGTCCAACTTTGTCCCACCCATGCGCCGTCGAGGGCGGATACCACTGATTCATCAGCGTTCGTATGCTGTCAACGGTCCATTGCGTCATGGCTTCAGTCTAACCGGATGCATGATAGGTCACAGCAGTGGGACGAATGTCCCACTCTAAGCTCAGGAAATGCACCTAGCACGCCTCTAAAATCGAAGAGTGCGGATTTTGAATCTCATCCCCAGTGGACTGACTGATTACTCCGCCGTGAACGACTACCAGCATGCGCTTCATGACCAGGTCGCCCGCGGCGAGGCGGAAGACACCCTGATCGTCGGCGAGTTTGCCCCGGCATGGACAGCAGGACGCCATACAAAACCCCAAGATATTCCCGATTCAACGCTGCCCGTCATCCACGTTGATCGTGCGGGTTCCGCGACATGGCATGGTCCCGGGCAAGTCGTTATTTACCCGATCGTGCGCCTTCGTCAGCCCGTCGATCTATACGCATGGATCCGCAGCGTTGAAAATGGGGTCCTTGAGACTCTGCGCGAAGAATGGGGACTTCCCGTAGAACGCATTGAAGGCCGCGCAGGGGTATGGCTTCGCGGCGACCAAGGCCGCGACCGAAAGATTTGTGCAATCGGTTTGAAGGTCGCGCGAGGCGCAACCATGCACGGAATTGCTCTTAATGTCGATATCGACCCCCAGTATGCCTTCAGCGGCATTATTCCCTGCGGCCTGACCGACGCAGACGTTGCTTCCCTGTCATGGGAAGGAATCTCCAGCGATGTGACCCAGGCTGCTCAGCTTTTAGTCCCGCACATGATCGCATCGATCACCCCTCAGCTTCACTCAGCTCCAGAGCCGCTCCACTGGGAAACTGCCTCCATCGGCGCATTCGCACCTGCGGCCTCGGCAATGGAAAATTCGGAAGGACGCACCCAATGAGCACTCTCCCCGATCCCGAGGGACGCAAGCTTTTGCGCGTAGAGGTTCGTAACGCGCAAACTCCCATCGAGAATAAGCCCGAGTGGATTCGTACGACCGCACGCGCGGGTGAAAACTACCAGGACATGCGTTCTCTTGCTCGCGGCGCAGGGCTGCACACCGTATGCGCAGAAGCTGGATGCCCGAACATCTACGAATGCTGGGAAGACCGCGAAGCAACTTTCCTCTTAGGTGGTGCAATCTGCACGCGAAGGTGCGACTTTTGCGATATCGCAACTGGGCGTCCCACGGAATACGACCAAGACGAACCCAGACGCATCGCCGAATCGGTCGCTCAAATGGGACTTCGCTACGCAACGATCACCGGTGTCACCCGCGATGACCTCCCCGATGGCGCGGCTTGGCTCTATGCAGAAACCACGCGCCAAATCCGCCAAAAGAGCCCGGGAACGGGAGTTGAACTTCTCGTCGATGATTTCCGAGGCAGCGCTGAGTCCATCGATATGGTTATCGAAGCCGCTCCCCAGGTCTTCGCTCACAACCTCGAAACGGTCCCGCGAATCTTCAAGAAAATTCGCCCAGCCTTCCGTTACGAGCGTTCACTCGCAATGATTAAACGCGCACACGACGGTGGAATGGTCACGAAATCAAACCTGATTTTGGGCATGGGCGAAACTCGCGAGGAAATTCTTGAAGCCATGCGCGCCCTGCACGAGTCCGGCTGCGATCTGCTGACTCTCACACAGTATCTGCGCCCCTCTCCCCTGCATCATCCAATCGACCGCTGGGTGCATCCCGAAGAGTTCATCGAGCTTTCTGCCGAGGCCGAGGCCATGGGCTTCGCCGGGGTCATGGCCGGCCCCCTCGTGCGTTCTTCCTATCGCGCGGGATTGCTGTGGGCAAAGGGAATGCGCGCCCGAGGCTTCGAAATTCCGGAAGAACTCGCACACATCGAGAACTCCGGTTCGACCTTGCAGGAAGCGGGATCGGTCCTTGAGCGTTTGAAGAAACGCCAAGAACTTCACCGCCAGATGGCCGGCGCTCGATGAACACCGGGTGTCAGGCGGAAGTATTGCCCGATCTCTCGCCTGCCCACGCGCTGCTGTCTGCAGCCCATCAGCATCCAGACCGACTCAGCCTGATCGATGCTGAAAGCGCACGCACGTTTACTCTTGCGCAGAGCGCCAGCTGCGTTCGCAGGCTTGCTTGGTATTTCACGACTCTGGGGCTGAATGCGGGTGATCGCATCGTTGTATGCGCTCCCAACAGTGTGTGGCATTTTCTGATTCACGCGGCCGCTTCGTGGATTCATGCAGTCTCTGTTCCCATTTCGCCACTCCTCCCCGAGGCAGTGCGCAGGCGCCTGTATGACGAAGTCGCACCTGCGCTCATCATTGGAGAAGAGCACTTCACGCCTCACACAAGCAATTTGCTGGCATGTTTGTCTTTTGAGGATCTCAACATGCTCGCGCGTGAAACCAGTAACGAGTGCCCAGCAGATTTCGTTCCGCTCCCATGCCACGATGAGACTGCCGCTTTAGTTTTCACCTCCGGCACCTCAGGGAAGATGAGGGCCGCGGCGCTGAGTCATGCGAACCTGTGGTGGGCTTCTCAGTGCTTTAGGGATGGCTTCGAATACTGTCCCGGATCAGCGGTTTGTGGGGTAGTCGCGCCACTATCTCATATCGGTGGTTTCAACGGCACCTCGATGGATATCTTTACTCACGGAGGAACCCTCGTCGTCTTCGCCTCTTTCGACCCGCTCGAAGTGGCTCGCGGCATCGAGAAATGGCGTATCTCGATCATGTTTGCGGTACCCGCTATGTGCCATATGCTCGTGCAGGCCGCCCGCGAGGCCACAATCGATCTGTCCTCGTGGACCCGCCCTCTGGTCGGCGGAGATGCCATGGGGGCATCACTTTTTGACGAAATGTCACGCATGGGCCTGAGCCCCATTCATGTGTGGGGAATGACTGAGCTAGGAGGCGCCGGAACATTCTTGAGTCCCGAGCGCTGGCCTGCTCACTCAGGTGCGATTGGTTTCCCCTTCCCCTATATCCAGTGCCGTCTCCGTGATGCGCAGGGCAACCTCATTACCGAGGCCGGACAGGCCGGGATCATTGAAGTACGCGGCCCGGGAGTTGCCTCGCGTTATTGGGGTGAAGAAGAACGCAAGAATGAGTGGTTTTCCTCCTCAGACATCGCTGTTTTCGATGAGGATCATTGCATGCATATGATCGGCCGTTCCTCACGGGTTATCAATACGGGTGGAGAGCTTGTCTCCCCCGCGCACGTTGAAGAAGCTCTTCGTGCCTTGGATTGCGTGGCTGATGTCTGCGTTGTCGGCCTCGATGATGAACGATGGGGACAAATCGTTGCAGCGGCGCTCGTTCCGGCGACTCACGAAGAGCCCTCCCTCAAAGAAGTGAGGAATCTAGTCAAAGATTCTTTGGCCCCTTGGCAGCATCCTCGCCGCATCCGCTGGGTTGAGACTCTCCCGAAGACAACGACAGGGAAAGTCGATTTTTCCCAGGCTCAATCCCTATTTGCCTAGAGAAGCGGGGCGTGGGCTTTGTGGGCCCACACCCCGCGGCAAACACATCGCAAAAAAGACTTTCTTAGCCCTTGAAGAAGAACTTCTAAGCACATGCGAAGAGAACGATCAGAGGGATCAATGTCACCCGGTATGCTGCTTCGAAATCCTTGATCAGCGTCTCGAACTAGGGGTAAAACGATCGTTCTTGAGCGATTACCTCTCGAATCAAATCTCGCCAACACCAGCGTTTGCAGCAGAAGAATTCGAGGAGGAGCTTGCTCCGGAACCACCGGTGCAAGCGGCCAGGCTGAACGCCGCACTCAGTGCGACGGCAGTCAGGAAAGTACGCGACTTACGCATAGTCTTCTCCTTCGAAGAAACTACTTTGAGAACGCTGTGGGTTTACGAGTCCCACGTAGAGAGGAAAGTTTCTTTTCCTCTGTTCCCGTGATCTCCACGAGGAAGATAACGAGAACGGTCCAATTCGATGCAACGAACGTCTCCTGCCAAAGCAAGTTCCATCCATCGATCGAAATACTCGTGCCGAGCATCAGTATCGACGCGCGTCCACTCCTGTGCAGTCAGTAGGAGGGACGAACGCTGCTCACCGTGAACTCGCAGATCCGCCCAACGCTGAGCAGCACGATGGAAGGCCTCTCCGATTGGTTTCGGATTGCCGTCTTGTCCCAGCAGCCCCAAGGAATACTCGATGGCCGGAAAGTCCGATAGTTCACGGGAGACATCGTGAGAGCACCACCAAGTGACTGCTTCAAGGCCAGGGGATACTCCCCCGCCTCGCTCTCCCATGAGAATTTCAAGGGTCTCCATGAGGAACTGCGGAGCCTGGTCTTGGTCCACATAGTTCTCAGGAGCACCGATTTCTTGAAGCCATACGCCTCGGCCCGGATCCTCGCTCCACGCGGCGGCAAGCTCACACAAATATCTGGCAAACCAGACAAGCTGTGGAGCTTGTTTTCCAAGCCGTGGTCCGATGCGCCCGAAGATCCATGAGTGCACAGTGGTGAGGTCACCTACGGTAGTTGCGCACGCAGGAGTAAAAGGCTGATCGTCTTCAAACCACAGGTCATCATCATGACTGTGAGTGTGAATCCCGTGCGGCCACTCCTGTTTTGCCGTTTCAAGAATTCCCCTAAGCCACTGCATCGCGTCATCTTCGCTCACCTCGTGCGCGAAAGGATGACGCGATGCAGCAAATTGGAAGAACTCGTTGCCCACAGATAGCCCAGCTGCCGCAGGAATCCCACGTAACGCCCGCGCCATTTCAGCGACCAGATTCCGCTGTGCTGAGACGACATCGGGATCGATGAAGAGGTTGCGGCGATGCCACGACGTGACCCACGAGGGAAGGAAATCGAAGGATGACAAATGTCCTTGAAGAACATCGACCGTCACTTCGAGTCCGCACTCCCCCGCGATTTCAACCGTTCTCACAACATCGCCAATTGCCCGATGTCGGATAAGGGTGCGATTGGGCTGCAGAAGTGGCCACAGCGGGAAGATCCGAACGTGGTCGGCACCGATGGCGCGGATGGCATGGAAGTCATCACGCACGGCCTCGGCATCAAAATCCAGCCACGAATGGAACCATCCCCGCCGCGGGGTGTAATTCACACCAAACTTCATCGTTTCTTTCTCTTCACTTGGTGAAGGAAAGTCGAAGCGTCGTGATCTGGAAAGCGGACAAATCGAAGGACCACTGCCCATCTCCACCGCGAAGATGCGGTTCGTCCTCGCTGGGGCGGTAGCGCAGATCGCAGGCGGTCACTGAGGTCGCCTCGGGCGCAGTCAAGGTCACCTGTGAAGGACCACCCTGGGCCTCGTAGACGCGAAGGACCAGGTCTCCGGAGCGATCAGGAGCCATCGCAACGGACTCAACCACTGCACCAGTGATGGAGAAGGGTGCTTCGAAAGGAAGACCGCTAACTTCACGCTCACGCAGGTTGAGCTGTTGACCAGCTGCAACGGCATCAAGAACTGAGGCGTCAGGAACAATTCGGAAGTTCCACTCGTGGTGTCCCTGATCCTGCTGAGGATCGGGGAAGCGCGCTGACTTCACAAGGGTTGCGCGGACCTGGGACCAGGTACCACGACGATCGCTCTGGTGGCGCGTCACATCCCATCCATAGGTTGAATCATTTGCGATTGCCCACGAACGCGATGCGTTTTCCAAGCGCACCCAGCGGTGTGCCGATACTTCGAAACGGTAGGCATCCCAGGATGTGTTCTCATGGGTAGCACGCGTGATGTAACCCATCTGAGTCTCGTACTGAGCGTGGTCCGTGTGGATCTCCACCGGGATAGCGAGCTTGAGCAGTTTCTCATGCTCATGCCAGTCAGCTTCAACGTGAACATCGATTCCCGCAACCCTAGACCTGAAGATCCACACGAGTTCCATCGTGGAAGAATCAACACGAGCAAGGGTGTGGATTTCAATGCGATCCTGCTCAACGACGACGTTGCTCACTGAACGATCAGAAACAACGCGCAGGGAATTGCGGTAGAAGGGATCCAAATCCCACGCATCCCACATATTCGGGAAGTCCTGATGAATGTGGAATTCGCCGGCCTTTTGTCCCGCGGGAATCCACTCGCGACCGCTTGCGTTTTCGCGCAGTGAAGTCAGCTCACCGCTGCTAGAGATACGAGCCTTGTAGAAGGAGTTCGTGACCTCGTAGCCGTCCTCTACTTGGAGGAGGTGTACTCCCGCGGTGTCCTTTTCTTCGCATGCAACGCCCGCAGACAGCGGGGAGACGCCGTGGAGCGGGAAGGACGAGGCGTTGGCAAGCAAAGCGCGCGCCTGACCGGTTTCTTGGGTACCCGTGAGCGCTGCGAGGGCCTGCTGAATGAGGGCTTCGCATCCGTCCTGGATCTTCTGGTGAAGTTCGCGAACTTCGCGGTAGACCCATGCGATCGAAGTGCCCGGAAGAATGTCGTGGAACTGGCACAGTAAGAGTGTGCGCCAGTAGGAACGCAGTTCTTCGTAGGGGTAGTCCATGACGCCCTTAACGGCTGCATAGGAGCACCACAGCTCGGTTTCACGCAGGATGGACTCACCACGACGGTTACCCTGCTTAACGTCGATCTGAGAGGTGAAGGTTCCTCGGTGGAGCTCCAAGTACAGTTCGCCCACCCACACGGGGATTTGATCAGCATCTTCACGTGCACGGTCAAAGAACTGCTTCGGAGTTTCCATGACAACTTCGGGAGCACCGCGAAGGGAGCTAAAACGATCGATGCGCTCGAGCATTTCACGGGTGGGGCCGCCGCCGCCATCACCGTAGCCGAAGGGCATGAGCGAGACACTTGCGTGACCCTTGTCCTTGAAATTCTCGACAGCGTGGGTCAAGTTCTGGCCCGTCACTTCTGCACCGTAAGTGTCCATGGGCGGGAAGTGCGTGAAGATTCGCGAACCGTCGATACCTTCCCACAGCAAAGTGTGGTGCGGGAAAGTGTTGACTTGGTTCCATGAAATCTTCTGGGTGAGGAAGCGCTCGATTCCAGCTTCACGCGCGATCTGCGGGAGGGCTGCGGAATACCCGAAGGAGTCAGGCAGCCAGATTTCTTGGCAAGATGCGCCGAGTTCATTTTCGAAGAAGTCCAGGCCTTCTACGAGCTGGCGGCACATGGCCTCGCCACCGGGAAGAACGGCATCGGGTTCAACCCACATTCCGCCGACAGGAACGATGCGTCCCTTTGCAACAAGGTCACGAACTCGTTCGAAGAGTTCTGGGTCGTCTTCCTTGAGCCAAGCTGCATGTTGGGCAGCAGGAAGAGCAAAGATCAAGGATGAGCCGTCCTCGATGAGACGAACGACGTTGGCAAGAGTGCGATTCACCTTGCGGCGGGTTTCGCGCAGTGGCCACAACCATGCGGAGTCGATGTGTGCATGCCCAACAGCGCTGATTCGGTGAGCACCGGGAAGTGCCGGCGCCTCCATGAAAGGCTTGAGGACTTCTCGCGCCGCACCTGCAGTGGAAACAACATCATCCAGGTCGAGGCAGTCCAGAGCACGGTTCAATCCAAAGAGAAGGTTCCACTCGTAATCGCCAAAGTGAGGCGCAGCCTCGATCATCTCGTGGAGTACTTGAATATCAAGGGCGAGTCCGTAGACGTCCTTATTCACAATGACGAGGTCTGCCTGACGGAAGTGGTAGAGCTCCTCATGAGAAGCGGTGAGTTTGTCCCCGTTCAAAGTCGGCTGGAAGGGAGGAACTCCGAGGATCAGGGGGTTTGCAGCAGCTTCCACGACAAAGTCGATTGTTGATCCAGGAGTTTGAGCTACCGGAAGCCAACGGCTACGCGGGTTCAGGGCCTTAATGGTCTTTCCATTCACATCGCGCACAAGTGCTTCGGCGTGGAAACCGACAAAGTGTTCTTCAAAGCCGAGGTCAACGCGTACTTCAAGACGCTGCTCCTCGGTGAGGCTGAGGTCGGTCGGAACTTGTCCGTGAAGCTTGAACCAGGTGGTCTGCCACGCTCCACCCCATGTCTGTCCGAGCTCGAAGGGGACAAAGTTTGCTTGAAGGGCTTCCTTAAAGCGCACTGGTTCCGAAATCACCCCGTCTTCTAAGGGTTGACGCCATTGACTGACGTCAAGTGAAGAAACTGTTGTGTACTCGAAAGGAAGGATGCGTTCCTTGAGCGTACGAGTGACACGCTGCATCAGGATTTCTTTATTGTCGTGCATCACGACTCCGTTTCTGCCTTACCGCTGCTTTGCGGCTCTGATCACAGATTAACAACTAATTCGGTTTAGCTCCTGCTAAACTTATAACAATCCGATCACACCTTAAGGGAGTTTCGCAATGGCGCGTTTAACAATCCGTGATATCGCCCGCGAAGCAGGGGTTTCCCGAGCAGCAGTCTCCTTTGCCCTCAACGATCGCCCCGGCGTATCGCCGAGTACCCGAGCAAAAATTCTTGAAATTGCAGCCCGAATGGGATGGCGACCAAACGCAACTGCGCGAGCACTGTCTTCCTCGCGATCAAATGCCATCGGCCTCGTCCTTCAAAGACCACGCGTCAATAACTCATCCGAAAGGTTCTTCTTCGACTTGATCACCGGAGTCCAAGAAGCACTAGATAGCACAGGCATCGACCTGCTTCTCCACCTCTCACACTCGATGGAGGAAGAACTTCGGGCCTATCAGGAGTGGTGGGCACAGGGCCGCGTCGACGGCGTCATCGTTGTTGATCCTCGAGATGGTGACCCACGCCCCCAAAAACTCAATGAGTATTCTCTACCCACCGTTGTCATTGGCCAGAAATTTGACCAATGCGGCGCGGTCATTGGTGACGATGAACAAATGATTCGCCTACTCGCCGAACACCTCTTTGAGCAGGGATGCCGACACATCGCCTTCGTGTGCGGCTCTAGCTCTTTTTCTCACATCCAGCAGCGCATCGCCACGCTGCAGCGCCTCGCTCACGAACGAGGAGCACGGGTTACTATCTCGCCCGAAAACGAATTTTCCGAGGCCTCGGCACTGGAAGCGACGCGAGCGCTCCTCGAAGCTCCCTCCATGCCCGAGGGGATCATTTTCGCGAACGAGATCCTCACGCTAGGGGGTTTCCAAGCCATCGCCCAGAGCGGATTGAAGACCGGAAGAGACATTAAAATCTGCTCCTGCGAAGACTCCCCCATGCTCAGCATGTTTTCTCCTGCGGTTACTGCAATTTCGCGAAACCCTGCAACGATGGGACATGCGGGCGCACAGCTTCTTTTGGAACAGCTCCAGGGAGAAGAAGCTCGGACGGTCTCCGATCAAGATCCTCAGCTGGTCGCGCGAGCATCAACCCTGTCATCCCAGAGTTAGTCGCAGAAAAGTCGAAAGACTATAACGAGCACCACGCATCCGCCTCTAGCACAGCATTTCGCATTTTAGTAAGATTGACCTTACCTAATTAAGGAAGGTCAATGTCTCGTCATCACATCGTCATTATCGGTTCCGGTTTCGCTGGGCTCACCGCCGCACGTCGTCTTAAGCATGCGGATGCGGATATCACGCTTTTAGCACGAACTTCCCACCACCTTTTCCAGCCGCTCCTCTACCAGGTCGCAACAGGAATTTTGTCAGAGGGAGATATTGCCCCCACGACCCGCGAAATCTTACGCAAGCAGAAGAATGTTCGCGTGTTACAGGCTTTGGTCGAAGATATTGACGTCGAGAACCGCATCGTTCGGTGGCGTAACCACAACGAATACAACGAAACTTCCTACGACACTCTCCTTGTCGCAGCGGGCGCTGGGCAGTCTTACTTCGGCAATGACCACTTTGCCGTGTTTGCACCAGGAATGAAGACTATCGATGATGCGCTCGAACTGCGCGCGCGCATTTTTAGCGCTTTCGAACAGGCAGAGATCGCCACAGATCCTGCCGAAATTCAACGACTGCTTACTTTTGTCGTCGTTGGCGCAGGTCCTACCGGTGTTGAAATGGCCGGCCAAATCCGAGAACTTGCATCGAAAACTCTCAAGGGCGAATTCCGTCAAATTGATCCCACGCAGGCTCGCGTGATCCTCGTCGACGGAGCTCCCTATCCCCTACCGCCCTTTGGAGAAAAACTCGGGCAGAAAACTCGAAGCGAGCTTGAGAAGCTCGGCGTCGAGATGAAGATGGATGCCTTTGTGACGAACGTCGATGCAGATGGCGTCACATTAAAGTACAAGTCCGGGGAAGAAGAAACGATCGAATCCGTCTGCAAGGTCTGGGCGGCAGGCGTGTCCGCGAGTCCCTTGGGAGCTCAACTTGCCAAGGCGACAGGTGCCCAAGTTGACCGCTCAGGACGCGTCGAAGTCAACAAGGACCTTACCCTTCCGAACCACCCCGAAATTTTCGTCCTTGGTGACATGATGGCTTTCCCGGGTGTTCCGGGAGTTGCCCAGGGCGCCATTCAATCGGCGCGTTTCGCTGCAGACACCGTACGAGCACGCCTATCCGGTCGCGCACCCAAGCGCACAGAGTTCTCCTATTTCGACAAGGGCTCAATGGCGACGATCGCACGTTTCAAAGCGGTCGTCCAAATGGGTAAGGTGAGTCTGACCGGTTTTACCGCATGGGTTTCATGGTGCTTCCTCCACCTGCTGTATATCGTCGGATTCAAGTCCCAAGTAGGCACCCTGGTCAATTGGTTCTTCAGTTTCCTCTCCGGAGCACGCTCACAAAGGACCACAACAAACCAGCAGCTCGTCGCACGCCTCGCAATGGAACAGCTTGGAAGTGGCGTATCTGGAAAGCTGGTGGCCGGTGAGGACGTCGTGGAGGAACTGGTTCATTCTGCTCAAGACGAGCACAGCGAATCTGAGCCGCAATCCTAGGTCTGCGCGCACAAGGTTCTCTTGCATCGCAATACATGAAAGGACCGGAAGCATTCGCTTCCGGTCCTTCTCATTGAGTGGGCCCTACCGGGCTCGAACCGATGACCTTCTGGGTGTAAACCAGATGCTCTAGCCAACTGAGCTAAAGGCCCAAAGCGCGCCCAGTGTTGAACGCACCAGTACAGCATAGAGTACAAGCAGCTATTACTTGGAATCAGATGCTGTGAGATTCATTGCGCGCATGTAAAACATGCGGCACGCACTGCCTTGCCGAGACAGTATCGCGCGAAATCCTCAGCGGGTCCTTGAACGAGCAGTAAGACGAATCCCTGCCCATTCCGGCGCAAGCGCACTTGCAGAAGTCGCGTGAAGACCGGCTGTATGTGCAGCCTCTTCAACATCGGAAACAGGAACTGCGCCAGGACGGCCCGGCTTGGGAATAAGCACCCAAATCAAGCCACCGTCATCAAGATTCGACATGGCATCGACCAGGAGATCGGCAAGATCTTCTTCTTCAGCGTCTTCCGCGCGCCACCACACGATTGTTCCGTCAACGACATCTTCGTAGTCGGGATCAACTAGCTCGTTGCCGCATTCCTCCTCAGCGAGTTGGCGCAAGCTCTGATCCGCATCATCGTCGAGATAAAACTCTTGAATAATCTGGCCCTTTGTGAACCCTAGTTTGACACTCACCGGAGTTCCCCTTTGAGCCACGACATTGTCAGTGTTTCTTCGCTTATCACGGGTCTTATCGTAATGCACTCAGAGCAATAATTTTCTCTTTCTCCATTTTCCGGTCATTTTCCCAGTGTCACGGAAATTATCACCGCAACAAATGAGGCAAGAATCATGGGCCAGAAGTCCTATTCTCGCTCGCTTTTTCTGTCCCGAGGGACGAAAATAGACCCGTAACCACGAGGGCGTGTCCGATAAAACGCTTCCATTAACCAACCAGAGGAGTTCGAGATCAAGTGAGCGAGAACCATCCCGTTGTCAACGGCCTATTGAGCCAGGTTCCCGATAACGACCCTGCTGAAACCTCCGAATGGGTCGAATCCCTAAGTGGTCTCATCGAGGAAAAGGGCGGTCCGCGCGCACGCTACATCCTGCTGCACATGCTGGATGAGGCAAGGCGCCAGGGCATTCAGCTCCCCCAGGAATACACGACTCCCTACGTCAACACCATCCCCGTTGACCAGGAACCTTACTTCCCCGGCGACGAGGCCATGGAGCGCCAGTACCGCCGCTGGATCCGCTGGAATGCCGCTGTTCAAGTGACGCGCGCTCAGCGCCCTGGTGTCAAGGTCGGCGGACACATCTCCTCCTACGCCTCGGTCTCCACTCTTTATGAAGTCGGCCTGAACCACTTCTTCCGCGGAAAGGACCACCCCGGCGGCGGCGACCACGTGTTCTTCCAAGGCCATGCCTCCCCCGGCCCCTACGCCCGCGCCTTCGTCGAGGGACGTCTCTCCGAAGAACAGATGGACGGATTCCGCCAGCAAGTTTCCACCGCGCACGGCCTTCCCTCCTACCCGCACCCGCGTCAGCTTCCCGAGTTCTGGGAGTTCCCGACGGTGTCGCTGGGTCTTGGCCCTGCCGAGGCCATCTACCAGGCTTGGTTTGATAAGTACCTTCACCTGCGTGGCATTAAGGACACCTCGCTCCAGCACACCTGGGCTTTCATTGGCGACGGTGAAATGGACGAACCCGAGTCCCGCGGCATGCTTCAGCTTGCCGCGCAGCAGGGCTTGGACAACCTGACCTTCGTCATCAACTGCAACCTGCAGCGCCTGGACGGCCCGGTTCGCGGTAATGGCAAGATCATCCAGGAACTCGAAGCCTTCTTCAAGGGCGCCGGCTGGAACGTCATCAAGGTCATCTGGGGTCGCGGTTGGGACCAGCTCTTGGCATCGGATAAGGATGACGCGCTTGTTCACCTGATGAACGAAACTCTGGATGGCGACTACCAGACCTTCGGCGCGAATGATGGCGCATACATTCGTGAGCACTTCTTCGGACGTGACCCGCGTACCAAGGCTATGGTTCAAAACTGGACCGACGACCAGATTTGGGCACTGCAGCGCGGCGGTCATGACTACCGTAAGGTCTACGCTGCATACAAGGCTGCGATGGAACACACCGGACAGCCCACCGCCATCCTCGCACACACCATTAAGGGCTACGCCCTGGGCAGTCACTTCGCCGGTCGCAATTCGACGCACCAGATGAAGAAGCTGACCTTGGAAGATGCAAAGCAGCTTCGTGATCGCCTGCAGATTCCCATCACCGATGAGGAACTCGAACGCGATCCCTACATGCCTCCCTACTACATGCCGCCGGCAGATCACCCTGCTCTGCTCTACATGAAGGAACTTCGTGAAAAGCTGGGCGGCTGGGTCCCCGAGCGCCGAGACCACCAGCCGAAGCTCCCGGAGCTTCCCACCAAGCCTTTCGAGGCTCTTTCCAAGGGCTCAGGCAAGCTTGAGGTCGCAACCACCATGGCTTTGGTCCGCCTCATTAAGGATCTCATCAAGGATAAGAATGTCGGTAAGTATTTCGTGCCGATTATTCCCGATGAGGCTCGCACCTTCGGTCTGGATGCGATCTTCCCCTCGGCGAAGATCTTTAATACAACGGGGCAGGCATACACTCCGGTTGATGCGGATATGATGCTCTCTTACCGCGAATCCGAGCAAGGGCAGGTTCTGCACACCGGTATCACCGAGGCTGGAAGTGCTGCAGCGTTCCAGGTAGTCGGTACCGCATACGCGACCCACAACCTCCCCATGGTCCCCTTCTACATCTTCTACTCGATGTTTGGTTTCCAACGCACAGGCGATCAGTTCTGGGCTGCCGGGGACCAGCTTTCGAAGGGCTTCGTCATCGGCGCGACTGCGGGTCGTACGACTTTGACGGGTGAAGGCCTCCAGCACATGGATGGAAATTCTCAGGTGCTTGCGGCGACGAATCACGCTTTCGTGTGTTACGACCCCGCTTATGCCTACGAATTGCGCCACATCATGAGCGACGGTTTGGAGCGCATGTACGGCGATGCAGGTGGACGCGACCCGAATGTCATGTACTACCTGACGGTCTACAACGAGCCGATCCACCAGCCTGCAGAGCCGGAGAACCTGGACGTTAACGGTCTGATCAAGGGAATCTACCGCTTGGATGACCACCAGAACTTCGGTGGTCCTAAGGCTCAGCTCCTTGCTTCCGGCGTCGGGGTCCCCTGGGCACGCGAGGCCCGCGAACTGCTCGCCCGCGATTGGGGCGTTGACGCTGCGGTATGGTCGGTCACCTCGTGGACAGAGCTGCGTCGCGAGGCCTTGGAGGCGGAAGAGTTCAACTTCCTCCACCCGAGTGAAGCGGCACGCACCCCCTTCATTTCCTCTCAGTTGCAGGGAAGCGAAGGCCCCTTCGTTGCTTCTTCTGACTTCGATCGCATGCTCCCTGACCAGATCCGTCAGTGGGTCCCCGGCGACTATCACGTGCTGGGCGCGGATGGTTTTGGCTTCTCGGATACTCGCCGCGCTGCGCGCCGTTGGTTCCATATTGATGCTGAGTCAATGACTGTTCGAGTCCTCAAGGCTCTGGCTGACCGCGGACAGATTGATCGCTCCCTCGTCCAAGAGGCGATCGACCGCTACCAGCTCTTCAACTACTCGATCTCCGGAAACGATCACGCCGGCGACGAGTAAAGATCCTCTCGAAGGCTCATATTGACCGATGGGCAGTTGATGTAAGTGGGTGCGGATCCCAAACGGGATTCGCACCCACTTTTGTCATTGATCCAACTTTTCACTCATACATGCAAATAGCGTGAGACGCTGCTACCCGGGGCGCAAACTCCTCGGGTAGCAGCGTCTCATCAAAACTAATCAGTCGACGTGAGCACCCCTGTAATGCGGGTTTGCAAGGTTCTCCGGCGACAAAATCGCTTCGACTTCTTCGTCTGAGAGAAGCCCCATCTCTGCGATAACTTCTCGCACGGTCTTCCCCTCAGCGGCGGCGCGTTTTCCAACGATGTCACCCAGATGGTGTCCGATCACGTCATTGAAGTAGGTGACAATGCCGATCGAGTTTTCGACGTAGGCTCGGCACACATCGGCATTGGCAGTAATCCCCTTCACGCAACGCTCACGAAGAGTGTCACAAGCGTTGACCAGAAGATCGATCGATTCAAAGATCGCCTGAGCGATGACCGGTTCCATCACGTTGAGTTGCAGCTGCCCGGCTTCAGCAGCCATCGTTACAGTCTGGTCATTTCCGATGACCTTGAAGCAGACCTGATTGACGACCTCGGGAATGATGGGATTGACCTTCGCGGGCATGATAGATGAACCCGCTGCCATTTCCGGAAGGTTAATCTCGTTCAATCCTGCGCGCGGCCCCGAGGCAAGCAAGCGCAAGTCGTTGCAAATCTTCGAAAGCTTCACCGCGGTACGCTTGATCGCTGCGTGCATCGAAACGTAAGCGCCAGTATCCGACGTCGCCTCAACCAAGTGGGTTGCTGCCTTTACTCGAGCCCCACTGATCTGAGCCAAATGACGCACGACTGCTTCCTGGTAACCCGCAGGAGTATTGAGCCCAGTGCCAATAGCGGTTGCACCCAGGTTAGTTTCAAGAAGCAACTCCGAGTTCGCCTCGAGACGCGGATCCTCTTCGCGCAAGGTCACTGCAAACGCAGTCATCTCCTGTCCAAGAGTCATGGGAACAGCATCCTGAAGCTGCGTACGACCCATGGTGAGAATGTCGTGGAATTCTTCTCCCTTTGCGTCAAAAGCCCCTGCGAGGTCTTCGATGGCAGTGCGCAGTCTTTCGACTTTACCGTGCAAGGCTAGACGGAATGCCGTTGGATAGGCATCGTTGGTGGACTGCGAGTGGTTGACGTGATCGTTGGGATTAATGACCGAGTAATCCCCTCGAGGCAACCCCATCATTTCGAGTGCGCGGTTAGCGATGACTTCGTTCGCGTTCATATTGACGCTTGTCCCAGCGCCACCTTGGAACTGATCGATTGGGAATTGGTCCATGCATGAACCATTCGTCAAAATGTCATCACACGCGGCAACAATCGCATCCGCAGACTTCGCGCTAATCACACGCAATTCGCGGTTCGCCAGCGCACAGGCTTTCTTCACTTGGACGATGGCACGAATCAGTTCAGGAACTTGATTGATACTGCGGCCGCTGATCTGATAGTTCTCAAGAGCTCGCAGGGTATGAATCCCCCAATATGCATCATCGGGAACCTCACGCGTGCCCAGCAGATCTTCTTCGATACGTGCCACCTGTTATCTCCTTGATTCAGTGCGTCAGCTATGGCTCTCTTTGATTTTAGGACACGAATTGAGAACTAGTGAGTCAGCTCATCGACGCTAGCGAAGATATCCCCAAAACTGTGCCAGTCAGCAATGATGGCGTCCTCAATGCTGATGTTCAGTTCATGTTCAATTGCCGTGACAATCGCATAGAGAGAAAGAGTATCGAGGTCGAGCTCCTCCAATGAAAGGCCATCGCGAAGCTGAGATTCCTCGATAGAAGTATGTGCATGCACCGCACTGACGACGACCTCGCGGACATGCGCACTTCTTTCTTCTTGCGCTTTCTCGCGTGCCCCCTCGATCGCGTCTACGGGAGTATTTTCGGCATTCGAGGCCAAGGCTTGACCGAGTGCATCTCCTAGGAGATCGCCAATGGTCCCCATCGGTCAGCCCACTCGATTCAACCAGCGTACGGGAGCACCCGCTCCAGCATGACGGAAAGGTTCAAGTTCATCGTCCCATGCCTGACCGAGAGCAAGATCTAATCCTTCACGCAGTTCCTCATAGGAAGTGGCGTTTTCAATTGCAGCGCGAACGCGATCCTCGGGAACAACAACATTGCCCACGCTATCCATTTGGGCATGGAAGATTCCCAAAGACGGCGTGTGAGACCACCGGCCAGCATCGCATGACGGGCTTGCTTCTTCGGTCACTTCGTAGCGCAGGTGTTCCCAACCGCGAAGTGCAGATGCGAGGCGGGCTCCAGAACCGGCACTGCCCACCCACGAGTACTCGCTCCTCAACATCCCGGGAGCAGCTTCTTGCGGAGTCCACTGCAAATGAACTTCAGTTCCCAAGGCAGCACCAACGGCCCACTCGATGTGCGGACAAAGAGCAGGCGGGGTTGAGTGTACGAAAAGTACACCGCGGGTATAGGTCCCTCGCATTGTGGCCTCCTGTGTTTGAGGATCGTCTTCCCCTACGTCCTCTTACGTCAATGCCACAAACAAACGGTGTGAAGCTATTCTAACCTAAAAACTGCGGCGGATCCCAGAGGATCCGCCGCAGTTGCGCGAGATAGATACTCACATATTGCTTTTAGTAGTTCTGCTCACGAATCTCGCGCAGCGCGCGTTTGCGAGTCTTACGATCCAAGCGATCAATGTAGAGCATCCCCTCCAAGTGATCACATTCGTGTTGAAGACAACGAGCCATAAGCTCCTCGCCTTCAACAACAACAGGCTTGCCATCCAAATCGATGCCCTCCACACGCGCATACCATGCACGCTGAGTGGGGAACCACAACTGCGGTACAGAAAGGCAGCCCTCGTCCCCGTCTTGATACTCATCTTCACTGAGTTCAACGATCCGGGGATTAAGCACGTAGCCGATCTCGCCGTCAATGTTGTAAGAAAAGGCGCGCAGCCCAACACCGATCTGATTCGCAGCCAAACCAGCGCGACCATCCATATCCACAGTTTCGAGGAGATCTTCAACCAGCGCCTTCACGCTCTGATCAATATCGCGAATGGGATCACAAGGAGTGCGCAGGACCGGATCACCGATCACTCGAATCTCGCGAAGAGCCATTTACTTCACCTTCCCAAAAGATCACGATGGATTTGCTCGATACGCTCGACCGCAGACTCGACCGGAACTTCAAAAGACTCCCCGCTCGCGCGCAGGCGAATCTCAACCTTACCTTCAGCAAGGCCTCGTCCAACGACGACCGAAACCGGGATACCCACGAGCTCCGCGTCCGCGAACTTCACGCCTGCAGAAACCTTACGACGATCATCAAAAAGCACATCCAAACCATCGCGGTCCAGGGCCGATGAAATCGATGCTGCGGTATCGAAAATCTCGTCTGTCTTACCCGTGGCCAGGACGTGTACGTCGAAGGGAGCGATATTCGCGGGCCATGCCAGACCACGCTCATCGCTATTGGTTTCTGCAAGCGCAGCCAGAACACGGGAGACACCGATTCCATAGGAACCCATAGTGACGACCTGGCTCTTACCGTTCTCGTCAAGCACCGTCAGTCCCAAGGACTTCGCATACTTGCGTCCCAGCTGGAAGATATGACCGACCTCAATGCCACGTTCCAGGTGCAGAGGACCAGAACCGTCGGGAGCAAGATCCCCCTCACGGACTTCAGCAGCCTCGATCGTTCCATCAGCCGTAAAATCACGACCCATGGTCAACCAATAGACGTGCTTTCCAGGAGTATTTGCGCCGGCAATCCACGTCGTTCCATCAACAACGCGAGGATCAACCAGGAAACGGATCCCGCCAACCGGGTTGCCGTCTTCATCCAGATGACGTGCGGGAGAGTTCGGACCAGCGGCCATAGGACCGATGTAGCCCGGAACCAACTCGGGATACTTTGCCAAGTCTTCCGGGGTCGACATTTCCACCTCAGCGGGAGCAACCGAGGCCTCGAGGCGCTTCATATCAACGTCACGATCCCCAGGCACGCCGAGCAGCACAACCTCGCGCTCCCCATCGGGATGGGTCAAGGTCACCACAAAGCTCTTCAAGGTATCCGAGGCCTGCCACGGACGATCCTCACGCGGATAGAGCTCGTTCGAGCGCTCCACCAGAGCATCGATCGTCGGGGCATTGGGCGTCTCACGCATCTCAACCGCAGGAATACCGTCGAAAGGAATCGGCTCCGGCGCGGGGGTCACCACGGCCTCGGCATTAGCGGCATAGCCACCCGGGGAACGCACGAAAGTATCCTCACCGATCGGGCTGGGGTGGAGGAATTCCTCGGAACGAGAGCCGCCCATCGCACCAGACATCGCTGAGACAATGACGTATTCCAAGCCCAGACGCTTAAAGATACGCTCGTAGGTATCGCGTTCATTCTGGTAGGAAACATCCAGCGCGGCATCGTCGATATCGAAGGAATACGCATCCTTCATGACAAACTCACGGCCACGGATCAGACCTGCACGCGGACGCGCTTCATCGCGATACTTTGTCTGGATCTGGTAGATAGTCAGAGGAAGATCCTTGTAGGAGGAATACTGATCCTTCACCAGGAGGGTAAACATCTCCTCGTGGGTCGGAGCCAGCAGGTAGTCCCCGCCCTTACGATCCTGAAGCTTGAACAGCGTGGGGCCATACTCGTCCCAGCGATGTGTTTCCTTGTAGGGATCCGCCGGGAGAAGCGCAGGAAGATGAACTTCCTGAGCGCCCATCGCATCCATCTCTTCACGAACGATGTCTTCAACCTTACGCAAAAGGCGCAGGCCCAGGGGAAGCCACGTGTAGATGCCAGGAGCTGTACGACGAATGTAGCCAGCACGGACAAGGAGCTTATGCGAAATCACCTCGGCATCAGCCGGGTCTTCACGCAAAGTACGCAGAAAAAAAGAGGAAAGAGTTCTTAACACACCTCAATCCTAAAGCACGGCGGGCACAGGCACGAAGCCTGCACCCGCCGTGGCATATTGTTCAGCTCACAAAGCCTCTGCTGCTTCCTTCAAATCACGCAGCATCGACATGGTGGAATACGACTCAGCGCACACTCCAGCCCACAGGCGCCACGCAGGAACAGACTCAGTTGCCTGATGACGCTCACGCAGGTGCAGGCGAGTACGATCGTTGGCCTCGGGAAGAAGAGCAAAAGTACAGGTACCGGTGTAGTCCTCAACCTGGTCTTCCCACTCAACGTTGCTTCCGGGGGCAGGAACGCGAATAACCAAGCAATCGTTTTCCTGGCGGATCAACACACGACCGTCTTCATCCTCTTCAAAAGCAGCGTCCAAAACTTCCCAGACGCGCGTCGGAAGAGCATCGATAACGACCGAGCGATCGACGACGACATCAGCGTTAGGCAGCTCAAGGTCTCCGGGCAGAGAGACCGCGGCCTCGGAACGGGTCAATCCGATACGGCGCGGGAAACCCGTCGCGCAAATCGCACCCGCACACCCCAGCACGCCCAGAGCCAATACGTGACGAATCTTCATAACAATCCCCTTCATTGAAGCGGTAGTAGCAATTGTTTTCTTAGTAGTGAAGGATACGTGAAGCGCAATCGCGCAACTCCCCTAGCGGATGATGGGCATGACCTCGACAGAGCCTTCCCCTTCTTCCAAGCCCATTTCTTCAGCCAAAAGATTAGCGTGCTTGATCAAGGTCGGGACGATGTCGTCTTCGGGAACGGTCTCAACAACTTCTCCACGGATAAAAATCTGTCCCTTACCATTTCCCGAGGCCACACCCAGGTCAGCTTCACGAGCCTCGCCGGGGCCATTCACCACGCAGCCCATGACGGCAACGCGAAGGGGAACAGTAAGGTCCTTGAGGCCTTCAGTGACATTTTCTGCCAGCGTCCACACGTCAACTTGGGCACGCCCGCACGAAGGACACGAGACGATCTCAAGAGTCTTCTCACGCAGCCCCATAAATTCAAGAAGCTTCGTGCCAACCTTGACTTCTTCTACGGGAGGCGCAGAAAGCGAGACGCGAATCGTATCGCCGATTCCATCGGCAAGAAGGACACCGAAAGCCGCACAGGACTTGATTGTTCCCTGGAATGCGGGGCCGGCCTCGGTCACTCCCAAGTGAAGAGGCCAATCGCCTTTCTCTGCAAGAAGACGGTAGGCCTGAACCATCGTGAGCACATCATGATGCTTGACGGAAATCTTGAAATCGTGGAAGTCATTTTCTTCAAAGAGCGACGCTTCCCAAACGGCAGACTCAACCAGGGCCTCGGGAGTTGCTCGGCCATACTTCTTGAGAAGGCGCGGATCCAAAGACCCAGCATTCACACCAATACGCAGTGACGTTCCATGATCGGAAGCCGCGCGGCAAATTTCCTTCACCTGGTCATCGAACTTACGAATGTTTCCCGGGTTCACGCGAACTGCACCACAACCGGCCTCGATCGCCGCGAAAACATACTTCGGATTGAAGTGGATGTCGGCGATCACGGGAATACGGGATTGCTTAACGATAATCGGGAGCGCCTCAGCATCCTTATCGGTCGGGCAGGCAACGCGGACAATATCGCAGCCCGCTGCGGTCAACTCTGCAATCTGCTGCAGTGTCGCACCGATATCGTGTGTTTTCGTTGTCGTCATCGACTGAACAGAAACGGGAGCCCCACCACCGACGGGTACATCCCCCACCATGATTCGACGAGTCTTTCGACGCGGAAACGGGCTTTCGTGGACGCTCGGCATCCCTAAGTTAATCTCAGTCACCTTGTTATTATCTCCCACTCGAAACTGGCTGGCACGCGGGCTCAGCTCTATTGCAAAGAAATTGGCGCAATGATGTCAGCTGCGACCAGCAAGACTGTCATAGCGATCAGGAGTGCGCCCATCGTATATGTCAGCGGCATCAAGCGAGCAGTATCGGCGGGCGGCGGAACTTGCCTGCCTCTGGCACGAGCAATCCCACGCCGAATCCACTCGTAAAGCGCGGAAACAATATGCCCACCATCAAGCGGGGGGAAAGGCAGAAGATTAAAAACAAAAAGCGCCATATTGAGAGAAGCCAAAATCGACAGAAGTAGTGCAAGCGAGCGCATCCATCCCCCGCTGGAAGCAGTGACCTCCGAAGAAGTCGCATCTGCTGCGATTCGACCAATTCCGACAACCGACATCACGCCTGCAGAATCGCGCGGCGTGCCCTTAACGAGCGATTGCCCAACATCCCACAAGGCAAGTGGCAAGCGAACGACAACTTGTACGGTACCGGTAAAGGTCTGCCACACTGACGAGGCTACGGTCGCTGGGCTTGCCGCATGGTATTCGATTCCGGCTATCACACCAATGCTCACAGAATCAGCCGTGCGCAGCGGGGCGATCTGAACATGATAACTCTGGCCTTGGCGTAGATAGTCGACGCCAATTTCACCCTGCGAGCTTGCAATCGCTTGGCGCATCTCATCCCACGACTGAACACCTGTTCCGTTAATCGCGGTAATCGTGTCCCCACGCCGAATTCCAGCCGCGTATGCGGGAGCTTGGACGCTTGTTCCTTGCGAGGACAGTTCTTGGGGAACATCGCCGAGCGTCAGCGAGGCGCGAGGAATTCCGATCCCGACCAAAGCAACTGTCATGAGCACGATGGATAGGAAGAGATTGACCATCGGCCCACCCAGCATGACAACGATCTTCTTGGCTGGATGAAGGAGATAAAATGCGCGAGATTCGTAGCCCTGAGGAATTTCTTCCATGCTTGCTTCGCGGGCTTCTTGGGCGAGCGTAGGCTTTCCCCTACTATTCGTTGTCTTTATCCCCTCACGCGCCGGAGCGAACATTCCGACAATACGGACGTAGCCGCCCAGAAGAATTGCTCGAAGGGAATAGGTCGTGTCGCCTTTCTTCCACGCAAGAAGTCTGGGGCCAAAACCGACAGCGAACTCAGGAACGTAAACGCCGAATTTCTTGGCAGGAAGCATGTGACCGCATTCGTGCAGGGCAACCGAGATCAGCAAACCCACGATGACAATGACTACACCGATAATTCCCACGTTCGTCCTTCGTCCTCATCCAATGCGTGCGACGGTATTCCTACTGCCCCGACCTATTAAGCCTGTTCCAGCCTAGCGGCATCTAGTACGTATCCGCAGACACAATCAGTAAGCACACAAGTGCTCAGCCCGATTTCGCGCCCACTCTTCAACGCCGAGAATATCTTCCACACTTGGCTGCGCAATACCAGAGTGTTCGCCAAGAACCTGCGCCAAAAGGTCGACAATCGACAGATAGGGAAGCCTCTCTTCGAGGAAGGCTTGAACGAAAACTTCGTTCGCCGCGTTATAGACTGCCGGGTGCGTTGCCGATTCTGAAACAGCTGTGCGAGCAAGAGTGAGGGCCGGGAAAGTCTCGAAATCAACGGGTTCGAAGGTCCACTCCTGTGCGCGGAGAAAATCAACGGGTCTTTCAATATCAGGAAGCCGCTCAGGCCAAGTGAGTCCCAGAGCAATCGGGAGCTTCATATCGGGCGGAGAAGCCTGGGCGATCGTTGCGCCATCTTTCCACGTCACCATCGAGTGAACGATGGACTGAGGATGAACAACCGGCACAATATCATCTGCTGGAATATCAAAAAGAAGGTGCGCTTCGATCAGTTCGAGGCCCTTGTTGACCAGCGTTGAGGAATTGATGGTGACAACGGGTCCCATGCTCCACGTCGGGTGTGCCAAAGCCTGCTGGGGAGTGACATCCGTGAGTTCATGGCGTTTCTTTCCTCTGAAAGGACCGCCCGAGGCCGTGAGAACAAGCTGGGCAACCTCGCTCTTTCCTGTCACGCGAGAAGCAGTCAATCCCTTTTCATGCACACCGCTTTCCAGACATTGAGCAATCGCTGAATGTTCTGAATCAACGGGAACGATCTGTCCAGGTCGACGCATACACCTGCGTACCAAGGAACCGCCAACAACCAAGGATTCCTTATTTGCCAGGGCTAGGGTTGCACCCGCTTCAAGTGCAGCGAGTGTAGGTCCGAGGCCAACGCCTCCGGTTATCCCATTCAAAACCACGGCCTCGGGGAAAGATCCAGCGATCTGCGTCGAGGCCTCTACGCCGTGGAAGATTTCCGGGAGAGTTCCCCCCTTGGAGCGAATGAGTTGAGCGAGTTCATCAACGTCACCGCTGTGGATACCCACGATTTGTGGGCGATAGCGTACGCACTGCTGAGCAAGGAGTTCGAGGGAATGTCCACCCGCGCTCAGCGCGACAACATCGAAACGCTCTGCGTATTGGTCGATAACCTGCAGGGCCTGGGTGCCGATGGATCCCGTTGAGCCTAGAAGGACAACTTGCTGTGTCATCGTTTAATTCACGGAGAGAAGGATCTCGACTGCACGGCCTAGATAGGCATCAACTGGCCCCATCGCATATGCTTTCTTGCCGCGCGCGGACTTGAACAAGGCATGGCGAACATCGTCAGCCAGAAGTTCCTCACGATCATCGAAGAAGGCAGCGATCCGATCCAAAAGATCATCGACTTGCTCAGCATCGTAGCCAATTCCGGACTTTGGGTGAGCAAAGCGATCCCCGTAGGGACGAAGCAATCGCGGGTACAAGGTGGTCGCACGGTCGGCGACTTTTTCGTACCAAGCAGCCTCTCCGTTAACTGCAATGTGGTCAGCACGATCACGCTGAACAAAAGCAGCTTCAAGGCGGCTCATCGCTGCATCGACAGCCTGCGTGTCATAACCGTTGCGCTGCCGAGGGAAGGAAGCCTGCCGGACCTGCTCCGCACTGAATTGCTCAGCAGGAAGGCCTCCCTCGTAGGCATGACGAGCATCGACGAAGAAGTCATCTACGGCGTCCTTACCGTAACCACGCCGGAAAATTCCCGTCGTCGGGAAAGCGTCGCTCATCGCATCTCCTCTTCATGTGCATTATTCTCACGCGCACTTTGACGCGCACGCTCGCGGTTATTGACAGCCGTCGCAAGCTGCCCACAGGCACCGTCGATATCAGAGCCGCGGGTATCGCGAATCGTTGTCGAGATTCCATTGTCTCGCAGTGTGTGTACGAATGCATCCTGCGCACGACGAGTGGACGCTGTCCAAATGGATCCCGGAGTTGGGTTGAGAGGAATGGGGTTGACATGTGCCCATCCCCTGCCGCGCTTGTTGAGCTCGTCAGCAAGGAGTTGTGCACGCCAAACCTGATCATTCATATCTTTAATCAAGGCGTATTCAATAGATACGCGACGTCCAGTCGCAACGAAGTAACGTCGCGCAGCGTCAAGAAGCTCGCCGACCTTCCAGCGGGAATTAATAGGGATGAGCTCATCTCTGAGGTCATCATCTGGAGTATGCAGAGACACGGCCAAAGTCACGGGCAGGCCTTCTTGCGCGAGGCGATCAATCGCAGGAACCAGACCGACCGTCGATACAGTGACATTGCGTGCCGACATACCGAAACCGCTTGGCGAAGGATCAATGATTCGATGGAGAGCCCCCACAACCGCCTTGTAGTTTGCGAGAGGCTCCCCCATTCCCATGAACACAATGTTCGATAGGTGCGTGGGCGATCCACCAACCATCCCCTGTTCACACGCTTGATGTGCGCAGCGTACTTGGTCAATGATTTCGGCCGTCGACAAATTACGTGTCAGCCCCATCTGACCTGTGGCACAGAAAGGACAGCCCATCCCACACCCAGCCTGGGAAGAAATGCACAAAGTCGTCCGATCACTGTAACGCATGAGAACGGACTCCACGCGGGCCCCGTCATAGAGTTCCCACAGGTGCTTAAGAGTCTCTCCGCGATCGGCCTCAAGAACAGCGACCTCACGCACAAGAGAAGGAAGAAGTGTCGTAGAAATGACGTCATACGCACTCTTCGGCATATCCGTCATCAGCACCGGGTCGCTCACGTGGCGTTCAAAGTAGTGACGCGAAAGTTGGTCGGCGCGGAAAGGAGGCAGCCCGGCCTCGGAAACAAAAGCCTTGCGTTCACTTCGGTCAAAATCAGCAAGATGACGAGGGGCTTTTCCGCGCTTACGCGCAGTAAAAGTCACCTGAGGCTTCGCATCAGGCGATGTCGCGCCTTCAGGCAATTGATCTGTTGGACGTACCTCACGTCGCTTGTGCTGTTCTATGCTCACCGCAACGGCCTCCTTTCCACGTGCATAGCCTAATCGCTCCCACCGGCATCTTCGTCCATCGCTAGCTGTGCTTAGCGAAGTGCGAGAAGAAAAATCACATAGAAAACGGGGGCCGTCATGACAAGAGAGTCCACGCGATCAAGGACGCCGCCGTGCCCGGGGATCAAAGCAGACATATCTTTCAAACCGACTTCACGCTTGATCAAGGATTCAGTGAGGTCACCGATCGTCGCACAGACACAGCCACACGCACCGGCGATCAAACCCCACCACCACGGTGCGCCCAGAAGATAGAAGCCGCCAACGCCGGTACCGATGCAGAACGCAAGCGATCCAATGAATCCTTCCCACGACTTCTTTGGGGACAGACGCGGCGCCATCGGATGCTTTCCAAAGAGAATACCGACAAGCCAGCCGCCAATATCGTTAAAGCAGGTCACCGCAACATAGACCCCAATAACTGCAGGCGAACGAAACTCGCGCAGCATCAAGACAACGAAGCAGGCAAGGAACGGAACGTAGATCGCGCTAAACACGCTGGCCGTGATATCAGCAATCCGAGAAGGCGTGGGGGCATCAATGAGGCGCCACACCACAACCGCAAAAACAGTGAGATAGAGGGCCATGGTGAGGGCCTCGGGGCCAAGAAGCCACGCGCAGACCATCATGCCGATTGCGCCAAGGTACAAGGGGGCAAGGGCGATATGAGTTCCGACTCTCGCGAAAGCCCCTCCCAACTCCCACAATCCAAGCAGAGCGATGCAGCACACGAAGCCGACAAAGAGCCCTTGGACGACAAGTAGCGAGGCGACGAGCAAGGCAATCAGGACTACAGCAGAAGAAACCGCTGCCGGAAGATTGCGACCGGCCTTCCCCGTTGGTGCTAGCGGCTGGGTGTTTTCGCGCGGCTGAGGTGAAAAGACGCGCGAAAACACCGATGGACCGTGTTGATGGGATGTGGTGGACATCAGATGGTGAGAAGTTCGCTTTCCTTAGTTGCAAGAAGGTGGTCGATCAATTCGACGCGAGCCTTCGTTGCAGCCTCGAGGGCCTTTTCTGCGCGCTCGACTTCGTCTTCTCCTGCTTCGCCGTCCTTCTTCAGACGATCGAGGCTTTCCTTTGCCTTACGACGGATGGAGCGAACCGAAACGCGGGCATCTTCTGCCTTGTTCTTTGCCTGCTTGACGTATTCCTTACGACGCTCTTCAGTCAAAGCAGGCAAAACAACGCGTACAACGTTTCCGTCATCGGTCGGGTTGACCCCCAAATCGGACTCGCGCAGAGTCTTGATGATCTCCTGGGTCGCCGTGCGATCAAAAGGCGAAATCAGAACGGTACGAGCTTCAGGAATCTGGAAAGAAGCCAGCTGCTGCATCGGGGTCGGGGCTCCATAGTAGTCAACAAGGAGCTGCTCGAACATGCCAGCGTTTGCGCGTCCGGTGCGGATATTGCCAAATTCGTGACGGGCTGCTTCGACCGTCTTATCCATTTTTTCTTCTGCTTCGAGCAGGATGTCGTCGATCACGGAAATCTTCCTTTCAGTGTGATTCGCTGAGGACAAGCGTACCGATTTTTTCGCCACGGAGCGCGGCGGTAACGTTACCGGGTTCTGACATTCCAAAGACACGCATTGTCAGCCCGTTTTCCTGGCCAAGCGCGAAGGCTGCAGCATCAACGACCTTCAGACCACGGCTTAGTGCATCTTGATAGGTGACGAAGTCAAGCTTATGTGCATTCGGGTTGACTCGAGGATCGTCATCGTAGACGCCGTCAACACCGTTCTTTGCAACAAGAAGTTCATCGCAATGAGTTTCCAATGCGCGCTGCGCGGAGACCGTATCGGTAGAGAAGTAGGGCAATCCTGCACCTGCGCCGAAGAGAACAACGCGCCCCTTTTCGAGGTGACGAATAGCGCGCAGCGGAATGTAGGGCTCTGCGACCTGTTGCATTGCAATTGCACTTTGGACGCGCGCGGGAACACCAGACTGCTCGATGAAATCTTGGAGCGCCAGGGCATTCATGACGGTGCCGAGCATTCCCATGTAGTCCGCACGTGAGCGGTCCAGACCTTGCCTGGACAACTCGGCTCCGCGGAAGAAGTTACCACCGCCAACGACGACTGCAACCTGGATCCCCGCGTGAACTGCCTCGGCGATCTGCTCTGCAATTGAGCGGACGACAGTGGGATCGAGGCCGACGGAACCTCCGCCAAAGGCTTCACCTGAGAGTTTGAGGAGGACGCGACGAGCAGCTGGCATGAGTACTTCTCCTTTGAATGAGTGCTGAGTCCTAAGAGATAGGGTGATGGCCCCGCATTAAGCGGGGCCATCACACAAAATCAGGCGCCGACGTGGACGCGCACGAACTGGGTGACCTTTGCACCAGCGTCGCGCAGAACCTGTCCGACGGACTTTGAAGGATCGCGAGCAAATGCCTGATCGACCAGGCAGTTGTCCTTGAAGAATGCCTCAAGACGTCCCTGAACAATCTTGGGGACGATCTTCTCGGGCTTGCCTTCCTCGAGGGTGATCTTCTCGAGGGTGGCGCGTTCCTTCTCCAAGACATCGGCCGGAACCGAGTCGCGGTCAAGGTAAGCGGGCATGTAGGCAGCAACGTGCATCGCGATATCGTGTGCAACGCCAGCTCCAGCTGCGTCGGTGACGACGAAGACGCCAACCTGCGGGGGCAGGTCGGGGCTGGTCTGGTGCAGGTAGAGATCAACGTTCTCGCCCTCAACGCGAATCACGCGACGGATCTCGAGCTTTTCGCCGATAACTGCGGCCATTGCGTCAAGCTGTTCCTTGACAGTGGAGTCGCCCATCGGAGCTGCAAGCAGCGAGTCAACGTCGGATGCGCCGGAGGCAACAGCGGCCTCGAGGACAGAGTGTGCGAAGTCGATGAACTTCTGGTTCTTGGCAACGAAGTCGGTCTCAGAGTTAACCTCGACCATAACGCCCACGCCGTCCTGAACGGAGGCAGCGAGCAGACCGGCCGATGCCTGACGACCTTCGCGCTTGGACAGCGACTTCAGGCCCTTCAGACGAATGATTTCGAGAGCCTTTTCAGCATCGCCGTCGGCTTCCTGGAGCGCCTTCTTGACGTCCATCATGCCTGCGCCAGTCTTCTCGCGCAGAGCCTTCACATCAGCAGCGGTGAAATTAGCCATTACTGATTTCCTTCTTTCTGAGCTTCAGTCCTGTGCGGGGGTTTCAGACTCGTTGGCCACGGCCTGTGCTGCTGCCTCGTCAGCGGCAACTTCGCCTTCGAGAAGCTCGCGCTCCCACTCAGCCAAAGGCTCAGCTGCGGTTTCCTCGGAAGCGTTCTTGCGGCCGGCGCTGCGTGCAAGCAGGCCTTCGGCAACTGCGTCGGCGATCACGCGGGTCAGCAGTGCAACGGCGCGAATGGCGTCATCGTTGCCGGGAATGCGGTAGTCGACCTCGTCCGGATCTGCGTTGGTGTCAAGGATGGCCACGATCGGGATGTTGAGCTTGCGAGCTTCGGAAACCGCGAGGTGTTCCTTCTTCGGGTCAACGATCCACACTGCGGAGGGGACCTTGGCCATATCGCGAATACCACCGAGGGTGCGAGCAAGCTTGTCCTTCTCGCGGCGCATCATGAGCAGTTCCTTCTTGGTGCGGCCGGAAGATGCCACATCGTCAAAGTCAATCTGCTCGAGTTCCTTCAGGCGCTGCAGACGCTTGGAAACGGTGGAGAAGTTGGTGAGCATACCGCCGAGCCAACGGTGGTTCACGTAGGGCATGCCAACGCGCTGTGCCTGCTCGGCGACAGCTTCCTGTGCCTGCTTCTTGGTACCGACGAAGAGGATGGTTCCGCCGTGTGCAACGGTTTCCTTGACGAAGTCGAAGGCAATATCGATATCGGCAATGGTCTGCTCGAGGTCGATGATGTAGATGCCGTTACGTTCGGTGAGGATGAAGCGCTTCATCTTCGGGTTCCAACGACGGGTCTGGTGCCCGAAGTGAACGCCAGATTCCAGAAGCTGGCGCATGGTGACGATTGCCATTGCATCGTCCTTTCCCCGCTGAGCGGGATCATGGGGTTTCCCCCGGTTTTCTCGGTTAATGTGCCTTTCGGCCCTGGTGCCATGACGTTGCGACCCATTGGACCGTGACGCAACTGCCCCGGCACTTTCACTTCCGTGAGGTGCTCGGAAAATAGCACGCGAAGTCATTCGCACAGCGAATGCTGTCCAATCTTATCTCATCTCACCTAGCTCTTCGGACCCAGCGGGGTACAAAATGCAGCAATTTCACTTGCAATAGCTCACATGCCTTTATCCACAGGAAGGATATTTACTCGGCGTTTTCCACAGATTTCATTTTGCACGAGCCCCATCGTTTCCCTATGTGCAGGCTGGATTCATGAATCAACGTACGTATGGCTTTCTGCGGCTCATCCCTGCTGTGGCGACATTCATCTTCGCTTGGAACCTTTGTTTTCCTGGAATAGCAACACCAGCCATGCCACGCGCTTCTTCCGTGTGGGCTCTTCCTTTTTCTCAGCCTTTCACTCTTGCTCAAGGTTTCGCCCCACCTGATAAGCCATGGCTTTCAGGTTCACGAGGAATATGGGTCAACATCGGAAGTGAGGATCCTTCGCTTCGCTCCCCGTGCAACGGAACCGTAGTCTTTTCCGGGATGCTCGCCGGACGCGAAGTCCTTTCCATTGATTGCTCGGGAATCCATTCCACCTTTGAGCCAGCAACTTCTTCCCTCCACATTGGCGAGGCCGTGCAGCGCGGGCAGCGCATCGGTGAGGTTGTCCCGCCCAAGCAGGAGGATTCGCACATGCGGAAGGGCGATCTTCACTGGGGTGCGAAAGTTAGTCGTTATCGCTACATCAATCCGCTCAGAATGCTCCAAGGACACCCGCGGTTGAAAACTCTTCAATGAGCGCTAAGCCCTAGGATGCGCTTGTTTGTAGATAGCGCTCAGGCGCTGAGCATCCACATGCGTATAACGCTGAGTTGTTTGAAGTGAAGAATGTCCAAGCATTTCTTGCACGGCTCTGAGGTCTGCACCTCCAGCCAGGATATGTGTCGCAGCAGTGTGGCGAAGGGCGTGAGGGGCGAGGTCTCGCACGCCTGCCTGTGCGCACATTCGATGAATCATCGAGCGGATCACACGAGGGTCAATACGCCGTCCCTTATCTCCAACAAAGAGCGCACGTCCCGCCTCGGGAATCGCCAAACTCGGGCGACCATGAGAAAGCCATGCTTGCAGTGCGGACAAACACGCGCGTGTGAAAGGAACTACTCGTTCTTTGTTGCCTTTACCGATCACTCTTAATGTCATGCCCTGTTGGTCAATAGACGTCGTATCCAGCGAGCACACTTCACTCACGCGAATACCGGTCGCGTAAATCGTCTCAAGGATGGCCCAATCGCGTATCGCCGCCGGCGAATTCTCCTCACGCGTACGAGTGGCTGCATAAGACAGGAGCTCGGCCGTATCGGAAGGGGTCTGAACCTGCGGAAGCTTTTGGTCCCCGCGAGCGCTGGTCACGAGCAACCCGGGGTCGCTGTCAAGGTACCCGCGGCGATATGCCCAAGCGGTGAAGGAACGAATTGAAGCGGTTCTGCGAGAGATTGTCGATCGCGATTTCCCTTGTTGAACCAAACTGGCGAGCCAGGCACGAATTGCCCGAAGAGTGACGACGCTGCGGATGTTCTCTGTTGAGAGTTCATCGACCTGACAATAAACAATGAATGCGCGTAGATCGCTGACATAGGCGCGAAGGGTGTGCTCTGATACCGCGAGATTGGCGCGCAAATACACGCCCCATGCATCGATCAAAGACTCCTCCACGGGGCAAGTCTATCGGCCTTGCCCGAGACTGCGATGCCAGCCGCGCTCATCGACACCGACGAATGCACTGAGCTGAAGTCGAACAAGAGCGACCTTAACGGATTCTTCATCGAGGCCAGCCGCAACAGCAAGACGCTCGGTCGTCATGGAGCGTCTTTGGGGAAGGGCCTCATAAACCCGGCGTAGAAGCGGTTCGAGGGAATCAACAAGACCATCAGGAGCAGTAGGATCTCCGAACAATGGAAGCTCGTGGATCTCTGGCGCGTTTGCCTCCCCTATCATTTCGAGGACATCGACATAGTCACGGATTAGAGTTCCCCCATTGCGAAGCAAATCATGGACCCCTCGCGATGGTTCCGAATATATAGATCCGGGGATCCCACCAACGGGTGTTCCCTGCTCGAGCGCCCACCGAGAGGTGGCCAGCGCCCCTGAACGCGGCGAGGCCTCGACAACGACAACTCCGCTTGCAGCGGCAGCAATCAAGCGGTTCCTTCCCAAGAATCGCCACTTTGCAGGACGGAATGTGCATGGAACTTCAGAGATGAGCGCTCCCCCACAGGCAAGGATTGTTCGAAAGAGATCCGTGTTGCATGCGGGATAGAGATTGCCCAATCCACCAGCCATGAACGCACATGTGTAGCCAGCCACGTCAACGCTCCCCTGGTGAACATAGGAGTCAATACCGATCGCTCCGCCAGAAATAGTGCCGAACCCCCGATGAGAAAGCTCTCGGGAAAGTTCACGAGCAACACTGTTCCCGTAATTTGAAGACGCGCGAGCGCCCACAATCGCAATTGAAGAACGCGTCGAGAGTTCCCCGAGAACCCAGAGCATTCGAGGCGCATTTTGCCCAAGTTTGACAAAGCCTTTCGGCCACTTCTCATCCTTTGGCAAGACGATGTGGCCACCGATTTTTTCCAAGATATTGAGCTCAAGGTCTGGTTGAGCTGCAAGAGCCCGCGGCCTCCATCTTTTCCAACACGACCTGTAAGTGTCTTCAAGGGTTTTGAGCGCGTCAGGGATCAAGACCTGTTCTGCAAGGAGCCAGCGCTTCGCCTCTTCATCACCCAATGCGCATCGAAGAACTTCAAGTTGGATATCCGCGGGCTCGCTGATGCAGTTCCACCACACCTCGTCCAGCAGTTGTTGATTATCCGATTCCATAGTGTTCGCCTCCTTGGCGAAGCTGGAGTGCGCAGGAGAATTCCTCCAGCCCGATCGTATTTTTTCCAGAGAAATCAGCACAGGTCCACATCAATCGAAGGAGGCGATCTGCGCCTCGCATGGAAAGTTCTCCCCGGTCAATAGAGCGATCAATCAGAGACAAAATCCGTTCCGAAGGTGGGTGAGTCGAACGGATCCACGAACCCTCCACATCCCGATTGAGCTGCCAAGGAGTATCTCGCAATCGCCGTAACGCCCGTTCACGTGCCTCGCACACTTGTTCCTTTAACGATGCGGAAGTGAAGTCTGCTGCGCACTTCAGGTCGGCTTGTGTGGGGACCCTCATCGACAAAGTAATGTCAATACGATCAATGAGGGGCCCAGAGAGGCGCCCCAGGTAACGCCGTCGTTGCACGGACGAACACGTGCAGCTCTTCGTTCTCCCGCCAAGATGTCCACACGGGCATGGATTCGTCGCCAAAACTAATTGAAAGGACGCGGGATAGGACGCGATATGACCCGAACGCTGAATTCTGACCCAACCAGATTCAAGGGGTTGGCGTAATGAGTCCAAGACTGCAGGCGCGAATTCAGTGGCCTCATCGAGAAAGAGAACTCCCCCGTGGGCAAGAGACACAGCTCCCGGACGAATATAGCTGCTTCCACCACCGACCATCGCAGGAATCGACATGGAGTGATGAGGGGATTGAAAAGGTGCATGGTCAAGCAACCCACCTGCAGGAAGATCCACGGCAAGGGAATGAATCGCACTTGCGGTCAGAGCATCGCTCTCGCTTAACGCTGGAAGAATCGAAGGAATTCGAGAAGCGATCATCGTTTTCCCGCTTCCCGGTTCACCAATCAGCATCAGATGGTGGCCGCCCGCCGCAGCAAGAGCAACAGCGTCCACGGCAACGTTGTGCCCGCGAACTTGAGAAAAGTCGATCTCTGCGCGAGTCAGACCCGATTTTTCTCCTGATTCGTTTCGTTGTGGCCGCGATCCTGTGTTTCCAGAAACGCCCACGATCCGAGCTCGGGTTGCTTCTCCTCCACATGCGCGAACGAAATCTGCAAGATGGGCAAAGGAGCGCACCTCAATTCCCGGCACAAGTGAAGCTTCTTCGCGCGCCTCCTGTGGAACATAGACCCGAGAGATCCCAGCGCGCCTGGCCGCAATCACTGCTGGCAGGACTCCAGGAATGGTATGAAGACTTCCATCCAGTCCCAGTTCACCGATGAAAACCTCTCCAGCGACGCCTTGAGCTCTGATCTTTGACGAGGCAAGAAGAATGGATACAGCGATCGCGAAGTCAAAACCCGAACCTGATTTGGGCAAACCGGCAGGTGAAAGCCCCACTGTCACATGGCGATCCAGTACTTCCAGTTCACACGCTTGAAGCGCTGAGCGAACGCGATCGCGTGCTTCTCGCAGAGAAGCATCTGGAAGCCCAACGAGAGTAAAGGTCACTAGTCCGCGCCCCACGTGTGTTTCGACATCGACGATGGTCCCATCGAGGCCAACCAAAGCGACAGCTCGCGTGCGCGCAAGGAAGGAACTCATGCGATGCCCCTCACCCACTCGATTTTCGGTGGATAGCGATCGAAATCGGCTCTTCCGCCTTCGCGCACTTCTTCTGCGCACCCGCGAGGGACAGTCAGAGCAATGACATCAATGCGGAGCTTGGAAAAGGAGGAGTGCTGATGCGCCCATCGGGCAGCAAGGCGCCGCAACTGGAGCACTTTGCGAGTGTCAACAGACTCCAGTGCACTCCCATACGTTGTGCCGATTCGTGTGCGAACCTCGACAACAACCGCTGTGCGCCCCTCACGCGCAAGAATGTCGAGTTCTCCGCGCCGCGAATCACGCCAATTTCGTTCAAGAATTTCTAGGCCGTTGTCTTCGATGAAGCGGCAGGCATACTCCTCCCCTGCCTGGCCAAGGTATTTTCTGTGATCCACCATTACTCCTTCCCTTGAGAGGAAGAATGGCAGGTACAGCAAGCAAAAGTTAGGTAGGACGGGGAATCTGTGGGAAACGCCGTTCAGAGGTCACCCTGTGGATAAAACCGTTTCCTGAACAACAATAGGTCGCCAGCTTCCTGCGGCGAAACCTCGCTATACCGTCCTTAAGCAAGAGGAAGTTCAGGCTTGTTGAGCTCCTCGACGTTGACGTCCTTGTAGGTAACAACGCGGACAGAGTGAACGAAACGCGAAGAACGATAGATATCCCAGACCCAGGCGTCGGTCAGGGTCAGCTCAAAGAAAATATCGCCGCCAACAGGTCGAGCTTGTACATCAACGTGATTGCACAGGTAGAAACGGCGTTCGGTTTCGACAACGTACTTAAAGAGTCCGATGACGTCGCGATATTCGCGGAAAAGCGCTAGTTCGAGATTATTCTCGTAAGATTCAATATCGTTCGACATGACGGCCTCCTGTGTTGCTCTCAGTATCTTAGAGGGCCGCAGTGTCTTTTATTCGTCGACACCCGGAAGTTTCCACGAGCGTCGATGAAAGTCAGAAGCTCCCAGCTCACGGAGTCCGCGAATATGAGCTGCTGAGGAATACCCCTTATTCCCGGCCCAGTCATACCCCGGGTCCTCACACTCCATCATCAAGCGGTCGCGATACACCTTCGCTGCAACAGACGCTGCCGATACAACCGCACAATGCGCATCCGCTTTTACCCGTGTCACAACAGGTGGAACAGCGATATCGGGATAGGAAGGACCGTCAAAACTTGCAAAAAGATCCGGCGAGTCGCTCAGCCAATCATGGCTTCCATCCAAAATGATGACATCGGCATTGAAACCACGAGCCTGTGCAGCCTTCATGGCTCGACGCCCCGCCAGCCTCAAGGCCGCAACAATTCCAAAACGATCAATCTCAGTGTTACTGGCCTGCCCGATTTCAATGCAAGGACTCCACTGATAAACCGGCTCATATAAGGCCTCGCGCGCACGAATACTGAGCATTTTTGAATCGGCAAGCCCGGGAAGAACATCAACTCCGGTAGGAGGCGCAAAAGCAAGACCGACGCACACCGGGCCTGCAAGTGCACCTCGCCCGACCTCGTCCATTCCTGCAACAACGCCGAAACGAGACTGCAGTTCTTGCTCCCACTCACGCGTGGGCTGCAGCTTAGCTGAGCGCTGTCGAGGCGCCTGCAAAGAGGAGGTCATTGAGGATCAGGAACTCCGGAGAAAACCGAGCGATCTCCAAGCCACGTAAGGCGGTTGGTCGGCCAAATGACCGCAAACGCTCGCCCCACCACTGCACTTTCGGGAACGTAGGGAGACTGTCCGTTCCCCATGTGGTAGCGAGAGTCTGCCGAGTTTGTTCGGTTATCCCCCATCACCCACAGGTGCCCTTCGGGGACAGTGACGTCAAAAGTCATCGACGAGGCCGGACCTGAGCTGGCAAGGTAGGGTTCGCTAATCGCGACACCGTTAACTTCGATCTTGCCTTCTGCCGTGCAACAGGTGACATGGTCCCCGCCAAGTCCAATCACACGCTTGACCAAGGTCTGTTCACCGCCGGCAGGAAGAATTCCCGTAAATTCGGCGATCTTTCGAAGCGGGCTTGAGCTCTTCGTATCATTTTTCGACAGCCACCCGAGAGTGTCATCGAAGACGACCACGTCACCACGTCGGATATCACCGGTGTACTGCGAGACTCGAGAAACAGCGATCCGATCGTGTTCGATCAAGGTGTTGCGCATCGAGGCGGAAGGGATCCAAAAGACCTGCACAAGAAAAGCGCGAAGCAGCGAAGAAATGACAAGGGCGCAGATGATGATGATCGCCATCTCCCGCAGCCAATTGAGAGGGTTCTTGCGTGCGCGACGCTCAGCACGCTCGATGTCTTTGATCGAGGGGCCGTGAGCGACTGGCATTCGTACACTTTTTTCGCGCGTTCCACGGCGGCTCATAGTCGGTTCCCTTTCCTTTTACTACCGTAAATTCTCACACGTATGCGAAAACCCGGCATCCTTAAGGATACCGGGCTTAAATCGCGAGTGAGTGTCACTCGGCAGATCCGGAGCGGTGCTCCTTGATCTTTGCAGCCTTACCGTGGCGCTCACGCAGGTAGTAGAGCTTTGCGCGGCGCACATCGCCCTTGACGACAACTTCGATCTTGTCGATCGTCGGTGCGTGCAGGGGGAAGGTACGCTCAACACCGACACCGAAGGAAATCTTACGGACGGTGAAGGTTTCGGACACACCGTGGCCACGGCGAGCGATAACGACGCCCTGGAAAACCTGGATACGCGAACGGTTACCTTCGATAACCTTCACGTGAACCTTGACGGTGTCACCGGAACGGAAAGCAGGGATGTCTTCGCGCAGCGAAGCTGCATCGACGGCGTCCAGCTTTTGCATGTTTACTCCTTGACGCTTCTGCCGCAGGTCAGTCACGTCTCTTCGGCAGGTCAAGCCTGCGATCGTGAATATGTCCGTATGATCCGGCGGCCCCCCGCGGCAGGTTACGCCACACACAGACCGTTCAAGTTTGCCACATTCTTTGAGGAAAAGAACAGTGCCAAGAGAAAAAACCTTCCCGAAAAACGGTGATTTGCCTTACGAAAGAGCGAGTTAGACGCCTTCAGGGCGAACCATGACCACATCGGAGGCATCGACGTGATCATTGAGTCGGAAATGACGTCGCCCCGCTTTCTTGAAACCGTGTTTGCGATAGAAACGCTGCGCGCGCTCGTTGTAGATGTGGGTTCCCAAGACGATCTGCGTCGCGCCTTCGTGGCGAACTGCGTCAATCGTGTGCTCAAGCAAAGCTCCCGCGATTCCGCTGCCGTGCACATCGAGATCCGCGTAGCACTTCGATAGGTATGCCGCATGCTCGTCAAGGGGGTATTTCCCATTTCCCCTCGGCATATCTGCTGGAGCATTAAGGAAGACTAGAGAATAGGCAATGAGTACTCCGTCGCTGCAGGCAACAAAGCACCGCGCGTGTTCATCAGCGAGATACTTCGCAAAAACCTCGGGAGTCAGCCCCGTGCGGATAAAGTCCTGCGCGGCCTCGGCGGGGATCATATCAGGCACGGCGAGGGGGAAGGTGCGTGAGGCAAGCGCACTGATCGCCTCGGCCTCTTCTTTCCTCGCGCGACGAATCTCAACAGTCCTGAACCCATCATCGCAAACGAGCAAGCCGTGCGCCGCAATAACTTCACGGTCGCGAGTTGAAAGCTGATGTGGATCGATACGCGAAATAATATCGGGACGTCGACGAGTGGTTCGTTCAAGCGAACGGTCACTCCTCCATCGTTCGATCTTCGCGTGATCTCCGCTCATGAGAACCGATGGAACCTCAAGCCCTCGCCACGACTGAGGTTTCGTGTAGACAGGGTACTCCAAGAGTCCAATGCCACTGTGTGATTCCTCAACCAAAGAATCAGGATTCCCGATCACACCGTCAAGCAAGCGGCCAACGGCCTCGACAAGCACGAGCGCGGCCACTTCTCCCCCGTTGAGGACATAATCGCCGATCGAAAATTCTTCAACGACGAGGCCGCGGCTTCGGTAGTGGTCAGCGACGCGTTGGTCGATTCCTTCATAGCGCCCGCACGCCACAATGATGCGATCAAAAGCTGCGAATTCTTGGGCTTTCTTTTGGGTAAAAGGAATACCGGAGGGAGTGGGGACGGCTAAAACGCAATTTGTGGAGTCACCGATAATATCGTCGAGCGCTTCACCCCAGACATCGGGCTTCATGACCATTCCGGCGCCACCACCGTAGGGAGTGTCGTCAACTGTTCGGTGGCGATCGTGAGTCCATTCGCGCAAATCATGAACGCGAATATCTAAGTGCCCACTAGTTCTTGCTTTACCCATGAGGGAAAGGTCAAGAACAGAAAAGTACTGCGGGAAAATACTGATCAGATCAATGCGCATTCGTGGTTTCTTCCCTGCTCGAATCAGCGTGCTTCAACAGCGTCGTCGTCAAAAAGACCAGGCAGCGGATCGATGGTGACGGTTCCACCCTCGACATCGACCTCGGGAACGATTTGGTGAACAAAAGGAACCATCACAACACCACTCTGAGTTGCGACTAAGAGCAGATCTTGGGCCGCCCCCATCTGAATTCCCTTAACGGTTCCCAGGGTCTGGCCTTGCAGATCAAGTGCTTGCAGGCCTTTGAGCTGGTGAGGATACCAGGCATCTTCTTCTTCGCGTTCGTCGGTCAGCAGACGTACGCCTCGAAGAGCTTCTGCACCTTCGCGGTCGCTCACTTCCTCGAATAAGGCGACCACGCGTTCCTTATGCTGACGGATGGAGCGAAGCGTCAGCTCGGGCATGGACTGCTCCGAGGTTTCAAAAACTGTCCCGCTGATGAAAAGTTCGGGATCATCGCTACGGATATCGAGAATCACTTCCCCGCGTAGTCCGTGTGCGGGGCCAATCAGTGCTGCCGTCATAAGCATGGGAAAGTCCTTGTCATAGGAACGACAAACGGGGACCTGATCGAGCCAGGTCCCCGTTTGAGATCACTGCGTTGTCACTCGCGGTCGGTGTCAACAACATCAACGCGAACATTCCCACGCGGGGAGAGTGCGTTGACCACCGTGCGTAGCGCACGAGCCGTGCGACCACCACGACCGATGACACGTCCCAGATCCTCCGGGTTCACGCGAACCTCAAGCATCTGCCCGCGACGCATGGAACGGGATGAAACCCGCACGTCTTCGGGGTGGTCAACAATTCCGCTGACCAGGTGTTCGAGTGCATCAGCAAGCATAATCAGGCTTCCTCGCCGGCTTCTTCTTCAGCCTTGGGCTCTTCTGCAGCTTCTTCAGCGGCAGCGGCCTGTGCGGCTTCTTCTTCAGCCTTGCGAGCAGCTTCTTCCTCAGCCTTCTTGGCGGAGGCGTCGGCCTTGCGCTTTTCAGCAGCGGCTTCGGCGTCCTTAATGGCCTGAGCAGCAGCGGCTGCCTTGTCGGCATCTGCGTACTGAACGCGGGACACTGCGTCAGCCTTGCCATTGAAGCGAGCGATATCGCCGGTCAGGACGAGCAGGTTACGAACCTGGTCCGAGGGCTGTGCGCCCACGCCGAGCCAGTACTGCACGCGGTCAGACTTGATCTCGATGGTCGAGGGGTTCGGGGTCGGATCATACAGACCGACCTCTTCGATGACGCGGCCGTCACGCTTCTTGCGCGAGTCAACGACAACGACACGGTAAACGGGTGCATGGATCTTGCCCATGCGCTTCAAACGAATGCGAACTGCCACTGTTGTGGTCACTCCTGTTTCAAATCGGTGTGGGACAGACATGCGTCAGGTAGGGAAACACAAACGATGATTATCCCGGGACGCGACGAACTCAGATGAGAGGGCTCTTCGCACGTCGAGTACAGCGAACAATTATGCCAGTAATAAAGGGTTATTCCAAGCCGATTGGAATAAAGACTTCAATCCTGGCGGTGGTCTTCATCACCGCCAGGATTGAATCCGAGCCTACACCGAGGCGACAAGCATTCCTTCGCGGCAAATCTGCGTCGGATGAAGAAGAGCGTCAACCGAGCGCGAGGGGCATTGTTCATAAATCATTAGATCCGCGCACCCGCCAACAAAACCCGCAGTGGATCTTAGATACTGTCGAGCCTTGAGCGTTGCACGCGACAGGATCTCATCGGCTGGAACTCCCAAGCCAGCCCATGCGTCAAGTTCACTGCGAATACTCCCGGGCTCTTGATAACCACCGGTATCACTTGCCGGCAAAATCGTTATCCCCGAGTCGAAAAGAAGCTGCGCCTGTTCATATCGATTCTTCGATAGCCCCTTCATCGTTGCCGAGTAACGCGGATACTTGATGCGACTCTGCTCGGCAAACTCCCCAAAAAGTTCGCGTTGCAGCATAGTGACTGACACTGCTACGCCCCGGGAACATGCCTCAGCAATCTGGTCTCGATCCATTCCGCTGGCGTGTTCAATATTGTCCACTCCAGCTTCTAAGAGATCATCAATGACGCGATGAGAAAAGGCGTGAACAGCGACGCGGCCACCTGACTCGTGCACCGCCGCGACGGCCTCGACAAGCGCACCGCGAGGCCACAAAGGCTCAAGATCCGCGTCCCTTCCCCTACTGCGATCGATCCAGTCCCCCACGATCTTCACCCAGCCGTCGCCACGTGCCAGTTCTTCAAGCGCAACCGCAGTAAGATCCCTGGCATCCTCAACCTCGCGAGCAAGGCCTCGGATATAACGCTTCGGGCGAGCGATGTGACGACCGCATCGGATAAGGACTGGTAGACCA
Organism: uncultured Actinomyces sp.; assembly: GCA_963536345.1. GTDB lineage: Bacteria > Actinomycetota > Actinomycetes > Actinomycetales > Actinomycetaceae > Pauljensenia. The sequence continues at coordinate 20,443 of CAUTAH010000005.1, read as the reverse complement.
GCCTCTCCTTGAACCCACGAGGTATCGACGGGAGAACCGCAATCACGCAGAAGTGTCACACCCGCACTGAGCTCAGTGCGAAGCTGTCCGCGCTGTTCATCTGCACTCAGAACGCGGGCACCGTGACCGACACCGATATGACAGTGCGCATCGACGAGGCCGGGGGTAGCCCACCCGCGTACAACCTGTGCTCCTCGCGGAATAGCATCAACGGGCGAAATGACCGGAGCAAGGGCCCACACACCGCGAACCCAACCCGATTCGGTCAACAAATGCCCGTCAAAATACATCAGGAACGGCCGAGCATTCGACGGATATCTTCAGGAAGATCATCCAAAGTCGGGCGAGGGCCTTCTTGCGGGGCCTCGCTCACACCAAAAGCCGAACCCGAGGGCGCACTCGAACGCTGTTCGGGAGGAAGCAGGGCCTCGAGTTCTTGCTGACGACGCTTTGCAGGGTTACCACTACGTGCCTTCTTGGCCACGCGTGCTCGCTGAGCACGGTCCTTACGAGCTTGCGCCTTCTGCTTTGCTTTTCCGCCGCTTCCGGGCATGGATCCCATTCCGGGCATTCCTCCCGGTCCCATCTGACCCATTTGCCCCATCATGGTCTTCGCAGCTTCAAAACGCTTGACCAGATTATTGACCTCAGCAACCGTGACGCCAGAACCGCGAGCAATACGAGCACGGCGTGAGCCGTTGAGAATCGAAACATCTGCGCGTTCGGCGGGCGTCATCGAGCGAACAATCGCCTCGACGCGATTCACCTCGCGTTCATCGAAGTTCTCAAGCTGATCGCGCATCTGGGCCATTCCGGGAATCATTCCCAGAACCTTCTTCATTGAACCCAGCTTGCGGACCTGTTGGAGCTGGCTGAGGAAGTCGTCCAAGGTGAGTTCACCGGACATGGCCTTCTTGGCCATCTTCTCTGCTTCTTCAGCATCGAGGCGCTTTTCGGCCTGCTCGATGAGCGTCATGATGTCGCCCATATCGAGGATACGGCTGGCCATGCGATCTGCATGGAAACGCTCGAAGTCATCCAAGCCTTCGCCCGTTGAAGCAAAGAGGATGGGCGCACCCGTCACGCCTCGGACAGAGAGCGCAGCACCGCCTCGGGCATCACCATCGAGTTTGGAAAGAACAACGCCCGTAAAGCCCACACCGTCACGGAAAGCAGTCGCCGTATTAACAGCGTCCTGACCGATCATCGCGTCTAGGACAAACATGACTTCGTGGGGGTTGACGGCCTCGCGAATGGCAATGGCCTGGGCCATCATTTCTTCGTCAACGCCCAAGCGACCCGCGGTATCAACGATCACAACGTTGATGCCGTTCGTAATCGCATAGTCAAGGCCCGAGCGAGCTACTTGAACCGGATCGCCGACACCATTACCGGGCTGTGGCGCCCACACCTGAACGCCCGCACGCTCACCAACGATTTGCAGCTGACCAACCGCATTGGGGCGCTGGAGGTCTGAAGCAACGAGCAAGACAGACTTGCCTTCTTCGCGCAGCCACTTTCCAAGCTTTCCGGCCAAAGTCGTCTTACCTGCACCCTGCAGACCAGCGAGCATGAAGACTGTGGGACCGCGCTGAGCGAAGTGGAGCTCTCGGGTTTCACCACCAAGAATCTCGACCAGTTCGTCGTGAACGATTCGAACGACTTGCTGACCAGGATTGAGAGCACGAGAGCGAGCGGCACCATAGGCCTTCTGGCGAACCTGCGTCGTGAACTCGCGAACAACGGGCAGTGCGACGTCGGCATCCAAGAGTGCGCGTCGAATCTCGCTGATGGTCTGATCAACATCAGACTCGGTCAATACACCGCGCGAACGCAGCTTCTTAAAAGACGCTGTCAAACGATCAGACAGATCCGAGAAAGCCACTGTGACTACTCCTCACGAGCACAAAAATACAGAACCAGGTTTTAAGGGTAGTGGGTTCTAGCCCACGATCGCATCAACAAACGAGTTCGGGTCGAAAGGTGCGAGGTCGTCTGGGCCTTCTCCAAGCCCGACAAACTTCACAGGAACGCCCAGAGTGCGCTGGACAGAAACGACGATTCCGCCCTTCGCTGAGCCATCAAGCTTCGACAAGACAATGCCCGTCACCCCTGCAACCTCAGCAAACACTTCTGCCTGTCGCAAGCCGTTTTGACCGGTAGTTGCGTCCAAGACCAAAAGAACTTCGCTCACGGGCGCGTGCTTTTCCATCACGCGCTTCACTTTGCCAAGTTCATCCATGAGCGCAGACTTCGTTTGAAGTCGACCAGCCGTATCCACCATGACGATGTCACAGCCTCGACGAATGCCTTCTTCAACCGATTCAAAAGCAACTGATGCGGGATCCGCTCCCTCACGCTCAGAACGGACAACGCCAACACCCACGCGACTTCCCCAGGTTTCAAGCTGATCGGCAGCAGCTGCGCGGAAAGTATCAGCCGCACCAAGGAGAACTTCGTGTCCTTCAGCGCGGAAAATACGCGCCATCTTTCCGGTCGTCGTGGTCTTACCGGTACCGTTCACGCCCACCATCAAAATCGTTGCTGGGACTCGAACACCGTCGACGTCGCGGACACCGAGGTTGACGGAGCGGTCCATGTCTGGCCCAACAAGCTTGAGCAGTTCTTCGCGCAAGAGAGCACGAACGACCTGCGGATCCGAGGTATTTTCAACCTTGACGCGCGTACGGAGAGCCTCCATGAGCTCTTCGGTTGCGTCCAATCCCAAGTCCGCGATCAGCAGGGAGTCTTCAATCTCTTCCCAATCGGTAGCCGATAGGTCTCCCCTAGACAGAAGGGAAAGTAGGGACTTGCCCAGCGCACCGGAGCGCGCCAGACGCGCACGGAGGCGTCCCATGCGCGAAGGAATCGACTCGGGAACCTCAACTTCTTGGGCAGGTTCTTCTTCCGAGGCCGAGGCAGGCTCAACGCCCGCGTCCCCCTCCGCAGCGGTCTCTTCGTCGGCAACCGGCCCGGCGCGAATCTGATCGGAGTCGCCCACCTCGCTTTCACGGGGTTCTTCAGGCGCGGCCTCGGCAGGCACCTGTGTAGGCGTAGCGGGAGGAAGCTGGGCATCCTTCGGCTTACGCGAGCGCGCGAAGGCAAGAATCGCACCAACGAGCACAACAATGACTCCCACCAAAATGATGGGTGCCACCGGGTTATGAACAAAATCCATGAGAGCCTGCATGGGTCAATCTTTCCTCAGGTCTTCCTTTTTAGGCTTTTTCTGTCGGCGCAACGTCGCTGGAGGCACCGCTTTGCGATTCTCCTTGCTGGCGAGGGCGAGACTTCGCGTGAGAGCCTCGACGGCTTGCAATGTCTTCAATACGTTCGGTCATTGCTTCAACAGCCTCAAAACCAGGGAGGCCATCGGCAACCATGTAACCGCGAGAACTACGAGAGCTATCAAGCACGTTTCTCATATTCTCTTCACGGACGCTGATCTCGGGAATCTGGGTCGGAATCTCTTGGTTGGATTGACTCTTCAAATGGTCTTTCCATTGATCAGCACTACGCCTGTGCAGGGCGAAGCCCAAGATGACCGCTGCGGCAATAGCAAGCATGACGATCATGGTGACGATGTAGACCGCAATTCCTTCAATCATGTCTTAACTTTCCCATCAGTGACGCAGCTATGCCAAGTGCACGCCCTATTCATTCAGGCGTTGAGAGACCACGCGAGTCACACCGTCCCTCATGGTGACGCCGTATAGAGCGTCAGCGATTTCCATTGTTCGCTTCTGGTGCGTAATCACAATCAGCTGCGAGGTCGCGCGCAATTCTTTGAAGATCTCCAGCAGGCGCGAGAGATTAATGTCATCTAGGGCTGCCTCAACCTCGTCCATCACATAGAAGGGAGAGGGGCGAGCCTTAAAGATCGCAACAAGGAAAGCTAAGGCAGCAAGAGAACGCTCGCCGCCAGAGAGGAGTGAGAGGCGTTTGACTTTCTTGCCAGCAGGTCGGGCCTCAATTTCGATCCCCGTATCGAGCATCGAATCGGGATCAGTCAAGACAAGATGGCCCTCTCCACCTGGGAAGAGAACATTGAAAGTGTGTTCAAAGTGCTTCGCTGTGTCCTCCCATGCTTCTTCGAAGGCTTCTTGAACCAGGCGATCGACATCTTCGACGATATGGAGAAGATCTGCCTTAGATTTTTTGAGGTCGTGTACTTGGGCGACGAGGAATTCGTGCCGCTTAGCCAAAGCCGCATGTTCTTCCAAAGCAAGAGGATTGACACGGCCCAGTTTCTCGAGTTCTTTGAGGGCTTGGTCAAGGACCTTGACCTGTTCTTCGCGCACATAGGGCCGTGAAGGCACAGAATCTTCTGTTTCTTGGGCAGGCTGCCCTTCCTCATTCGATTCAACGTCCTTAGGGCTGACCTGGTTAAGTGCGTCCTCGGTGAGGATGGGAACTAGGTTATGCGGGCCATAGTGTTCGATGAGGTCATCTGCTTCCATGGAGATTTCCTCCAAAGAACGCGCCTCAAGTTGCTCGACACGCATCCGTAATTCCGCGCGCAGAATCTGAGCCTGTTGGGAGGCAAGAGTGAGCTCAGAAACTTGAGCGCGAACGGCATCGAGTTGGGCGCGAACTCCCGCGAGTTTCTCCGAATCTTCACGCCGTGCCACTTCGATGGCGTCGCGGCGTCCCTTTGCTGCGGCAACTGCCCTTTGCGCGTATTCGAAGCCCCGCTGTGCCTCTTCTAGAACGCTTTGAGCACGTGCGAGTTCACGCTTGCGGCGTTCTTCCCTGCGCTGGTAGGCAATCCTTTCCTCGCGACTACGGGCAGCGGCCTGTCGAAGATTACGGGCGCGCGAGGCTGCGCCTCGTGATTCTTCTTCTGCTGCACGCAAAGCAAGGCGCGCGTGCGTCTCTTCTTCCCGTGCCGCGCGCGCTGCAGCTGCGCGTTCTTCGGCGAGCCGAGTCGCGGCCTCGAGATCAACATCGGGAGCTTCAAGTGCGCCGGTTCGCGCACGTTCCTGCGCATTTTCGTGGGCAATGCGCGCGTGTTCAAGTTGTTCTTCGGCGCGTTTCAGGGTCTCTTCGGCACGCGTTGTTTCCGCATGAGCGGCACGAGCAGCACTGTGAACGCGAGCCGCCTCCTGTGCGATCTTCGCTTGACGCGCGTCCTCTTCACGAAGCGCCTTGAGTGCGTCATTTGCTCCACGCACAGCTTGGTCCAGAGCAGCATTGGCTTCACTCAGTTGCTCTTGGGCATCACTTTCCCGCTTTAATGCTTCCGCAGCCGCCGCCGCTGCTTCCTCGTACTGTGCCCGCAAGGCAAGGGGTGAAGCGCTCTCCTCCCCCGCTACCAGCACGGATGAATTCGTCACGAGGTCCCCGCGCGCAGTTGCTACGCACTCAATTTCTGGGCGGGCAATAGCAATTCGCGCTTCTTCAATGGTCTGCGACACCCACGCGCCGTCAAGGAGCACATCGAGGAGAGCAGAAAAACGCTCCGAGGTGACGGCGTCTCTGGCCCATTTGCCCGGAATTCCCTCAAGTGGGGCCGGCTTGCGGTTAGTCGCCGTGCACTCTGCGATGAGGAAACGGACCTGTCCCTGGCCACGCTCGTCGGCATCGCGAACGTTCTCCCACGCGTGCTCGTGTGTATCCATCACCAGCGCGTCCGAGAAGGGGAAAAGCAGCTGAGCAATTGCATTCTCATATCCGGCATCGACATGGACGCCACTGGGCAGATCACCCATCGATCCCTTGGCTTCCATAAACGAGGCGGTACCGTCGCTGGGAGTGAGAGTTTGAGCGAGTGCATCGCGGCGCGCTTCCCAACGTGCGCGTTCAGCTCGAGCGTCGCGTTCAAGTGCAAGCAGCGCATCGACCTTCTCGCGTGCTTCTTCTCGAGTTTTTTGTGCAGCGTTGAGTGCTTTCGAGGCGAGTGAATCGTTGCTGGGATGATCTTCCGAATAGGCTTGCGCCTCCTGAGCGGCCTTCGCCTCACGCTCTCGGGCAGCGTCTACCTGGGTCTTTGCGCGCTTTGCTTCCGCCTGGGCGGCATCAAAGCGTGACGATGCCGAGGCAAGCCCCGCACTGAGGCGCGCACTGGCCTCGCGATAGTCGGCAAGAAGTCGGTTTGCTTGTGCCAAGGCACGCTGGGCCTCGTCATCGAGGCGTTCGGCTTCGCCGCGAAGACGAAGAGCCTCGTCGACTCGACTCTGGGCGCTTTGAACTCGTTGAAGAATCTGTGCATCCTCGTGGCTGGCGGCCTGCGCGCGTTCATCCAAGGATGCGGGGTCTTCGGTTTGAGGGGCCAATTCTGGTTGGGAATGGGTCAACACACGCTCACGAGCAATCGTCATGGTGGCATCGAGACGCTGGGCAATTGCAGTGAGCGATTGCCATTCTTCCATTGCCTGTGCGACCTGCGGGTGTCGGAGGCGCTCCTCTTCTTCCAGGCGTCGAATATCGGCGCTCCTGAGTGTTTCTTCTTCTTGCAGGTGTGCTAGGCGCTCATGCTGGACGTCAGCATCATCAGATCCGCGCTGAAGCCGATCTCGAGCAATCACCAGATCATCGGCAAGAAGACGCGCTTTTGCGTCGCGTACACGCGCTTGAATGAGCGAGGCTCGGCGTGCAATCTTCGCTTGGCGCGCAAGAGGACGCAGCTGACGCTCGATTTCTGAGGTGAGGTCGAGGACCCGGACCAAGTTTTGATCCATATCCCCAAGTTTTTTCAATGCGCGTTCTTTTCGCCTGCGGTGCTTGAGAACCCCCGCAGCCTCTTCAATGAAACCGCGGCGTTCTTCCGGCGTTGACGACAAGATCGTGTCGAGCTGCCCTTGCCCGACAATGACGTGCATTTGACGGCCCATACCGGTATCAGAAAGCAATTCTTGGATATCCAGGAGCCTGGCCGGAGTTCCATTAATTGCGTATTCGCTGCCACCGCCTCGGAAAAGAGTGCGACTGATGGTGACTTCGGAGTAGTCGATGGGAAGGAGGCCGTCACTGTTGTCGATGGTTAAGTCGACCTGTGCGCGGCCCAAAGGTGCGCGGCCCGAGGTTCCGGCAAAAATGACGTCGGCCATATTCGCGCCGCGAAGCGTTTTTACACCTTGCTCACCCATCACCCACGCTAAAGCGTCGACGACATTGGATTTTCCAGAACCATTCGGACCAACCACACAGGTAATCCCGGGTTCCAGGCGTAGAGTCGTTGCACTTGCGAAGGATTTGAATCCTCTCAGTGAAAGTGTTTTAAGGTGCACGAATCTAAGCCTAAAGCTTCCTGAAGATATTCAGCAGAATTTCGATCAACTTCCGTGTCCTTGGAGCATTTCCCGGACGCATCGCATTGCTTCTTCGCGCTCGAGGCCCTGCGCGCGGACATGGATGTGCTGGCCCTGGCGAACCCCCAAGGACATGAGCTCTAAAACAGAGGAGGCATCAACATCATTGATCCAGACCTGCGCATCCATTGGAGCAAGAGCTCGGACAAGAAGTGCGGCAGGACGGGCATGCAGGCCAGCAGGGTCACTGACTGTCATTTCTTCTTCAAGAATCTGCTGCGAGGTAATTTCAAAAACTCGGGAAGAAGATGGCTCCAGAACAACACTCGTGATTTGCGCAATTTCAGTGCGGGCGCGCTCCGCCAAGTCAATGGCGCTTTGACAGGCAGCAACCGCGACTTGGGCAAGCCCGCTACCACCGTGGGCTGCGACCGCAGCAGCAACCGTCCCTTCAACCAAGGGGGCAGTCACGCACATGCAATCGTTCGGGTTACCGCGTAGCTCAAGGACGGTCTGGGCGACCATGGTCGAAGAACCCAAGTCTGTCAGAAGAAGCACACCGCGCCGACACGAGTCGCTACCGGGCTTATGAACGCGTGCGAGCGCTCGATCAAGGGCATCTTCGACCTTGTTCATAGACGTGCCTAAACCGCCAGTATCCTCCCCCGCAGCAATCTCGAAATGGATGTCGGGAGCCATTTGAGAGGCAAGTTCAACAACGCCTTCAGCAAGTTCCTGACTGTGCGAGATGATCACGAATGCAACACACGCCATTGTTATGTCCTAATCGTCGGCGGCAGCGCGGGCTGCCTGCATGATGATGATTGCTGAAGAAACAGCCCCCGGATCCACGTGTCCGATCGAGCGTTCTCCAAGATAAGACGCACGTCCTTTGAGCGCCTTCATCCCCTCGGTCAGTGCAGCTCCACGCTGTGCGGCATGCGCAGCGGCTTGCAGTACCTCGTTAACGTTTTTTCCTTGCGAGGCCAATTCTCGTGCGATTTGGGCCGCGGGAAGCCATGCGTCGAGCATGGTTTTATCGCCAGCACTTGCATTACCGCGCTGTGAAATTCCTTCGGCAATAGCCTCATACAAGACTGCGATCGCCTCACTGTCCGGACAATCTGAATTCTGCGCAAGGGCACGGCCACCTCTGAGAAAACCAGTGCCGTATAGGGGCCCGGAGGCTCCCCCAACATGAGTCATCAGAGTCTTCGCAACCAAGGTGAGTCCTTCGCACAGTGAATTCCACTCGGAATCTGCGAGGGCGTTCTCAACCTGGGTAAAACCACGTGTGATGTTCGTACCGTGGTCACCGTCACCGATTTGACGGTCAAGTTCGGTCAGGCGTTCTTCTTCGCGAAGCAAGGAGGCTGCGCACAGACGCATCCACTGGGTAAACCACTGTGTGTTGATGGTGTTCATTTCATTCACTCCATGCGGGGGCAAGGGTCGGAGCATCATAAAGGGTAAGGATATCCGGACGCGCGCGCATTAAGGTCAGCGACAGACCGTCCATATCGTCACTGGTGACAAAACGCCCACTCTTCATACGAGCGATAGTTTCGCCAATGCAACGTGCATATTCTTCTATTGCGGAGCACGCATATTTCAGGTCTTCCTCAGGGGCAGACCCCAAGTTATTCACCAGAACGATCACTTCTTCGCTGCCTGGAGGAAGTTGGCTAAAAACTTCCTTAACGGCTTGGAAAATGACCTCGGAGCGCGTCGAATACGGAAGCGTTGAAACGCCCTTTTCTCCGTGGATTCCAACTCCCATTTCGGCATGCCCTTTGGCAAGATCGAAGGAGAGCTTTCCGTCGGGCGTTGTAGGGGCACGGAAACAAATCCCATAGCTGACGATCGTCTGTTCAATTTCGGCTGCAACCTGGCCGAGCTCCTCGCTTGTCATTGCAAGCGAGGCACCGGCACCAAGAATTTTCTCGTAAAGGAGTGTGCCTGCAATCCCGCGCGCTCCTTGCGAAACCCCGCGAGTTGCTAGATCGTCATGAACGTATACCAACGTACAGGCAACGCCCGTGTCTTCATGAAGCTCCACTGCCAGTTGAAAATTGAGCACATCCCCGGTGTAGTTCTTGACGATCGCGAGAACTTCTTCAGCAGGTGTCTCTTCAATTATTCGAGTGATGAGCTGAGCAATGTCCGGTGCAGAAGGTGCGGTGAAGTGTTCTCCGGTCACGCAGCCGCTGAGCATCCCTTGGCCAAGAAAACCTGAATCCATGGGTTCATGTCCCCCGCCACCACCAGATATCACGGCGACAGGAACAGAGGGTGATGAGCTCACGGCAAGCTCTGTGCGCGAGTGAGTCAACCCTATCTACCCCCTGAGCTGGATTTACTCAAAATCATGCCATGCTCGCAGTGAAATTACTAGGGGCGAATTCCCATGAGACGCAGGACTTCCCCAGCTAAGAGGACTGAGCCAAAAACGACAACGCCGGTTGCGGGGGCACTCTCATCCCCGGCCTCGCCAAGGTTAACGGCAGCGGCAATTGCTTCGAGGATATCCTCGTGGACTTCCACGCGGTCTTCCCCGAAAACATCGCGCGCAATTTCGGCAATTTCTTCGGCCGGCTTTGCGCGCACTCCGGGCATCTGTGTAACCACAAGGGAGTCCAGGTAGGGCTCAACCTCGCCGAGCACTCCTTCGATATCCTTATCCCCCATCCCCGAATAGACGCCAACAATGCGTTCAAAGTCGAAGGCCTCGGAAATGGATTCACCCAGGGTGTGTGCACCGGCAGGATTGTGCGCGGCGTCCACAATAATCGTCGGCGAGTGGCGCACAACTTGAAGGCGCCCCGGTGAAGTAGCGGCAAGCATCCCGGCCTCGACAAGGCGAGCATCCAGCGCACGCCCGCCCATGAAGGCCTCGACGGCTGCGATCGCAGCTGCAGCATTATTCGCCTGGTAGCTACCAAATAGGGGAACGAAAACGTCCTCATAGACTGCTGCAGGGGTACGGACGGTAATCATTTGCCCACCGACCCCAAGCTGACGATCAAGGACTTCAAAGTCTCGACCTTCAAGGCGAACAATTGCATCGACGCTGGCCGCACGCTCTTCGATCACCCGCAAGGCTTCTTCCTCTTGGCGGGCAACGATCACGATCTGACCGGGCTTGATGATTCCTGCCTTTTCTTCTGCGATCTCACGAATGGTCGATCCGAGCCACTTTTCATGGTCGATCGCAATGGGCATGATGACGCTGACTCCAGCATCAATAACGTTCGTCGCGTCCCATCGACCTCCCATTCCAACTTCGACGACGGCAGCGTCAACGGGGTGATCAGCAAAGGCAGCGAAAGCCATAACAGTGAAGACTTCAAAGAATGACAGACGGGTTCCATCTGTTTCAGCGTGAGCACGGTCAACCATTTCGATGTAGGGAGCAATATCGTCCCACGTGCGCACAAATTCTTCAGCAGAGATCGATTCTTGTTCGATGGTGATTCTCTCGCGGACATCAACGAGGTGCGGAGAGGTGAATCGTCCGGTTCGCACGCCGCTTGCTGCCAAAAGTGCGTCAATCATGCGCGTTGTTGAGGTCTTGCCATTCGTGCCGGTGATGTGCACGCTGGGATAGCTATTTTGGGGATCTCCCAAGATATCGAGCGTTTCTTTCACACGATCCAAGGTCGGCTGAACCTGATGTTCAGGGACCCTCGCGATGATTTCTTGGTAGATTTCCTCAACGCGGGCTTCAAGTCGCGCGCTGTGGGCAGCATCCGTCAGAGCTTCGCGGTGTGCGTCTTCTGCGCGGCGCTCGGCAAGTTCTTCTTCCCAGTCTTCTCCCCACTGGGAGTAGTCGCCTTCAAGTTCGGCGAGGATCGAAGGATCTGGACCTAGGAGCATGGAGTTCAGCGCCAGCGCTTCGAGGGCAAGATCGCGTTCGTCTGGCTCACTATCGGCTGACTCATTGTCGAATTCCTCTTCGTCAACACGGTCGGCTTCTTCGAGGTAGGGAATGAGGTCAGCTGGAATTGTCCCCGGACGCTGCTCTTCATGCGAAGCGGGAGCGGCTTGCTCTGCTTCGTCATGTGAATGATGCGCGAAGAATGATTCCCCGGTCATGAGTCCTCCCTAAGTTGAGCTGGGCCTATTCTATCGACGAGGCCATGGAGGCGCCGCGTTTGTGCGTACCGTTGCGCGGATGGGAAGGAAGAGATTTCGCCCAGGGGCGTGCTGGAACGTAGACTTGGAGCACTTAATCGTTAAACGAGGGAAATGTGCGAGGAGCTTATGTCTGATTTTCAACAAAATTCCGGATACCCAGCTCCCCAGGGGCCTCCTCTGATTCCTCAAGGCGGAGCGTACCCGCAGCCACAAGCCCCTTATCAGGCTCCTCAAGCTCCGTATGGCGAACCTCCGAAGAACCCCACTTCTAAGGGACCGATCATCGCATGGATTGCGGCCTTGACCGTTCTTGCATTGGTCCTTGTCTTTTTCTTGTGGCACACATCCAACCGCGGTGCGTCACCGTCGCCAAGTCCAACTGCCCCTGATCCTTCATCCTTCTCATCTGCGACCCCCAATCCGAATCCTTCACAGTCCGTCGACGATGGGATCGACGAAGACACCATTTCGGGGAGCCGCGGCGCTTGCTGGAGCGAAGCCACCAAGTCTGGGAAAGTGGACGCCATCAACGAAATCAAAACAAAGTCTGTGCGCTTTGACGGAAAATTCGGCAACGGCGACATGAAGTACACGTACACAGGTACCTTGACCGGCTACGCAAAAGGTTCATCTTCAAAGAGCAGCTTTGAGATCGTCTGCAGCGTTGTTCACGCTCAAGCAAGCGACACCTTCAACGTTGTTGGAGATGTGGCTCTTACGCCGCTCACCGATCCCTCACAATCTTCTTCTCCGGCTCCGACACCGACTAGGAAGTTTGATGACATCGATGAGAAAACATGGATGATCATCTTTGAAAAGTGCTCAAACGCTTCTTCTCAGTCCATTCGTGACGATTACAAAATCATGGCAGTGTCACTCGATGACCTCAAGAAAACCGCGACATTAAGTAATGGTAATGAGGTGTACGAGCTGACTGGAACAGTTCATGCAGAACGTAAGTACAAGGAAGCTACCGATTTCTCTTCAAGCCTCTTCCAATTGAAGTGCACCGCGACTCATATGAAGGCAGATGATTCATATGACGTGAAGGCAGAGATTGACCCGAATCCGATCCAATGAACGAGGAACTCATGTCTGATTTCTCTCCCACCCCGGGCTACCCGACTCCCCAAGGCAGCCCGCAGTTCCCCCAAGGAAGCGTGTATCCACCGCCTCAGGGACAATACCCCTCCCCGCAAACGCCGAACCCACTACCGGCACCTTCAAAGGGCAAGATGAAGCTCATTGTCTGGATTTCAGTTGTCGTTGTCCTTCTCGCGGTCGCAGCCTTCTTCGCCTGGCGAGCTTTAACTCCGGGAGCATCTCCGACCCCAACCCCGGTATCACCGTCATCGAATGCCACTGCTTCTTCTAACACCGAAGAAAAAGTTGACGACTTCATCGGACAAAGTGTGGTTACTAACTGCAGGATCGGCGTGTTAAACACCTCTCGGTTCCCCAAGTTCGAAGGAATCCGGGCGCTGACGATCAAAGAAATCGGACGCTACGGTGATGTCGGCACCCAATACATGATGACCGGTATAGTTTCAGGATCAAGCGAATCCAATGCCATAGAAACCTATCGAATGACGTGTACCACTGTTGTGGCAGACGAACCAGCTAAGGTCGAGCTCGGCTTTGTCTTCGATACCACCAGCGTAGAGATTGAGCCCAAGCCTGTTTCAACCCCCGCTGTCTCAGATAGTTCAACTCCGACACCCGTTGTTAAGAAGACGCCATGAGTGATTTCACGCCTTACCCCGAATCCCCTCATCCCCAGGAAGCACCACAGTTTCCACAAGGCGGAGCATACCCGCCGTTCCAGGGACAATACCAGCCCCAGCAATCCCCATATCCTGCCCCTCCAAAGCCCCCAGTTAATAAAGGGCCGCTCATGATCTGGGTTGCGATTGTTGCAGTCCTGGCGTTGATTGCCGTCTTCTTCTTGTGGCGCAGTTCCACACCTCAGGTGGCACCGACTCCCACGCCGACATCTGCGTCACCTGTTCCAAGCGAACCAACGTCAAGCGCGTCCCAGTCGGCTTCTCCAACGAAGAAAAAGACTTCTGCTACGCCGACACCTACTCGTTTCCCCGGCATCGACTACAACACGGCGATTCTCGTTCAGAATAGCTGCACCGATGCCATTAAACAGAATGTTGACCAGAAGTACGACCGAACCGAAATCAAAGACATGCATAGGTCGGAGACTCCGAATGGAGACATGAATTTCCTTGTTTCGGTCTCCGGATACAAAGGCGATACTCAGTACCTTCTTGAGTGCAAGGTCGCTCACCCGAGGTGGAGTGAAATCTGGGCAACGGAAGAGATCACTGTGCACGAAAATCCTGTAAAATCTTCCACAGCTAAATCCTCTTCGCCTAGCCCTTCTAAAACTGGCCACGAGGGAATCGATGACAGAACTGCGATGTTCATCGAAAAATCTTGTTCGATCACTGCCAAACTGAACAGCAGTCGCCCCATTAACGTCGTCTTTGTCGACGAAATTCAGATCGGCGAAACGCGTTCGAATGGTGACCAGCAGTATAACGTCAAGGGCCATGCCTTCGAAGGAAAGACCAAGTATGAAGCTCGCTGCACGGTCGTCCATGTAAAAGACGGTGACGCGTGGAAGACAGAGGATTCTTCTATTGGGACAGATCCGATTGAGTGAGGGGCATTTTTCGTTCCACGGTAATACATCACTCACCCTCGCTGGAGCGATGTCTGGATAACAGAAGAGATCATCTTCGACGAAAAACCTCAGCCCTAGGCTATTCATCCAAAGACCCTACGAGCTCTGAGCATCCCTAGTAGACGTGTTGCCAGCTCAGGAGCTCCCATGACATTTGTCATGGGAGCTCCTGCATCAAAGCACACTTCTGACCTCATTCATGGGCGCACACACTTAAGCCATGAACACAGAAGAAGCCCCTGCTCTGCAGGCGACCAACATCCACCAGTCTTTCGGCCCCGTCGAGGCACTGCGAGGAGTCAACCTCACCCTGATGCCCGGGGAAATCGTTGCGATCCTCGGCGTCAACGGCGCAGGCAAGAGCACTTTCCTCGACATCGTCCTTGGCTTGGCCACACCAACTTCGGGTGAGATCAGCGTCTACGGAATGAGTCCGCGTGAGGCCGTGCGCCGTTCCCTCATCGGAGCAATGCTCCAAACCGGCTCAATGCCTCGAGACGGCAGGGTCGGCTACACCATCGATCTGGTGGCCTCAATGCACGCCAACCCGATCCCTACCGACGAGCTCCTCGAACGCACAAAGCTCACTAAGTTGGCAAAACGTCCAATCGACAAGCTCTCTGGAGGTGAGCGCCAGCGTGTGCGCCTCGCCCTGGCACTGGCGGGCAACCCGGACTTCCTCATCCTCGACGAACCAACCGCGGGAATGGACGCGCTCGCCCGCCGCGCATTCTGGGAGACGATGCGCGCCGAAGCCGCAGAAGGTCGCACCCTCCTCTTCGCCACGCACTACCTCACCGAGGCCCGCAAGGACGCAGACCGCATCGTCATCATCGATGAGGGACGTGTACTCCTCGACGCACCGACCGAGCAAGTCGTCGCCGACAACGAAGACCTTGAAGACGTTTTCGAGCGCATCACCTCCCACGCGGACGCAGAGTAATCCTTGCCCACGAACGCAGATACACCATACGAAGAAGGCATCATGACCACCCAAGCACCTGTACGATCCACCGACCATCCCATCCCCTCCCCCTTCAAGGGGGCTGGGAAACTGTGGATCTCGACTTTCCTCTCTCACATCCTCAATCCGTGGAACATGGCCTTCGCACTGGCCATCCCGCTGTTCATGTACGCGATGTTCGGCATGACCGAGGCCGCGCGCACCACACAGACCGGACGCGGGAACCTCGCCGCTGCCATGGTCGTCATGATGACCACCTACGGCGTCATCCTGGTGGGTGGATCTCTTGGCGCGACACTCTCCGTTGAACGCACGACCGGCATCTCACGCATGTACGCCCTGACCCCCATCCAGCCGTGGGTCATCCTGCTGGTTCGATTGACTGCCCTCGTGGCACTGAGCGCTTTCATCGCGCTCATCTGCTTCAGCGTGGGGCTTGCGACCGGTTCGCAAATGGAGACAAGTGCTTGGATCATCAGCGGGCTCGTCGTCGTTGCTCTCTCGGCCTTGGGTGCGCTCATTGGCCTTGCCTGCGGATACACGATCAAGGGCGAGAACGCCTACAGCGCCTCCGCTTTCGTCATGCTCATGGGTGCCTTCGTGTCCGGCATGTTCATCCCACTCGACCAGCTGCCGCCCTTCGTCTCTCAGATTGCACCCTTCACTCCCCTGTACGGCGCCGTGCAAGCGGTCTATGCGGTCGCCGGAACCGTAACAATGCCGACATCCGCCTGGCTCAACATCGCCGGGTGGGCGGTCATCACGGCGGGCATCGCTTGGTGGGGCGCGTCCCACGACATGGCTCGCTAGGCTATTGCCATGAAGGAACGTTTAATTTCCCTGGCGTGGGCAGCCCCGTGGATGCTCTTCTTGGGCTTTCCCCTCGCCTACGCCATGGAATTGCCTTCCTCAACGCAGCGCGCGAGCATCATCGGACTGTGCGTGCTCCTCGCGCTTGCTAACTCGGCGACGTGGCTGACCAATCCCCTGCCCGCTCGCAACTCCTTCACGAGGCCGCTCATCCTCTCCCATGGGGCACTGGCGCTCACAACGCTGGCCTATCTCGTCTACGCGATCCGCGTCGGTGTCCCCTACGCCTTCATGTTGACTTCCTTCTTCCTGGTTGCGTGGGTGTTCCAAGCACCAAGCCGTTACGTGATTGCAGGGATCGTCCCAATCGTTGCGATCGCTGGAGTATTTGCTTACGCGGAGGGTGAGCCCCTGTGGGCGGGGTGTTACCTAGCGTTGGTGGGCATCTTTGTGGGCATGGCTCGCTGGCGTATGGAGCGTTCGACTCGCGCACGCCTACGCCGTCAGGACGCAATTCAGCGCGCAAAGGCAGCCGAACGAGCACGACTGAGCACTGACCTGCATGACATCTTGGGCCACTCGTTAATGGGTATCACGATGATCTCCGAATTGGCCGGACGTCTTTTGGACGAGGGACGCACTGAAGAAGCGCGTGAACAAATCCGTTCAGTTACTTCTCAATCAAACGAGGCCCTGGCTGACGTCCGCCGCATCGTTGCGGCAACGCGTGCACTATCCCCCTCCGAGGAACTCCAAGAGGCACGTTCATTACTGGAGGTCGCGCGCATTGATGCCGAGATCACGAACGATGGAGAACCTCCGTCGGGGCCTCGCGCGGCTGCTGCGGCCCATGTTATTCGCGAGGGAGTGACAAATGCTCTCCTTCACGCTCGCCCTTCCCTCGTCCGTATCCACTTATCTCCAGACGGTGTCAGTGTCTGGAATGACGGTTATTCTGCCGCATACTCGGCTTCTACGGCGGGATCGGGATCAGGCCTTGTTGGACTATCCGACCTCATCGGTGATGAGGGAAGCTTGGCCTGGGGCGCATCGGGAAACACGTGGACGATCTCCCTGACTTTTCCCACCATGCCTCGTGGCGAAGAGGACGTATCCTCCGATACGGTGAATTCGGGCAAGGAATAGGACCCCCAACTGCGCTAACCTAGTAGCCCAGATAGCTACGCAGGAGGTGAGCGTGACAATTCGTGTGCTCGTGGCCGACGACCAGGCAATGATTCGTGGAGCCTTAGCGGGCCTGCTCGACTTAGAGCGTGACATCGAGGTGGTCGCGCAGGCCGCCGACGGAGTTCAGGCTCTTGAAGAACTCACTCGCCTAGCTACACAAGCTGCTCCGCTCGGCGCAAAACCGACGAATTCAGCGCGCCCAGATTCTCCTGCAGATGTCGCAATTGTCGACATCGAAATGCCTCACATGGACGGCATCACAACAACCGAAGCGATTCGCGCCCGTTTTCCCGGAGTACGCGTACTGATAGTTACGACATTTGGCCGGCCAGGTTACTTGCAGCGAGCCCTCGATGCGGGGGCAACAGGGTTCATGGTGAAGAACGCGCCGGTCGAGGCTTTGGCCGAGGGTGTGCGCACACTTGCAGCGGGCGGTCGCGCAATCGATCAGAGTCTTGCAGTCGAAGCACTCTCAGCTGGTTCGTCATCACTGACCCAGCGCGAGGCAGATGTTCTGCGCGAAGTTGAGCGCGGCGGCACGATCGCTGACATTGCCCACACGCTGGGACTGAGTCAAGGAACCGTGCGTAACCATGTCTCCTCAGCGATGCTCAAAATGGAGGCACGTACCCGCGCGGAGGCCGCATCCTTAGCGCGGGCAGCGGGTTGGCTGTAGACCTAACGCGCTTCTTCGCGAAGCGGATAGGAATGCGTCAGGACCTTCACGGCCTCACATCCGGGCACTAAACGTCCCTCAGCCACATATCCTTCTTCACGTCCCTCAAGCTCTGCGATCAGGTAGTTTCTTCCACGAAGAAGCGCATCGCTGACTTCACTGCTTCGCGCATCAGCGGAAAGTTTGCACAGGTCAACCAATTCTTCGGGGTCCTCATCGAGGTTGAAGAGTTGTTCGACTCCCCAGCCGGAAAACCACACGTACTTGTAGGCTCCGAAACGAATCCACTGTATCGATTGGTCAAACAAGTAATGCTCCCCGTGAAGGTACTCTCTCCACGGAACTTCATCGTCGGCCTCGGCAATCAAGGGAAGGACAGAGCGGCCCTCAACTTCCTCAGGAATCTCCACACCGGCAACGTCCAGCAGGGTCGGCATCACGTCACGGATCTCGACCACGCTGTCCACGCGCGTGCCGGGAGCGATCCCCGCACCGTACAAGATGAAGGGAACGTGTGAGGAAGCCTCGTAAGGGTAACCTTTTCGCCACAGTCCGTGATCGCCCATCATGTCTCCATGGTCGGAAACAAAAGCGATCACCGTATTCTCAGCCAGTCCGAACTCCCCTAGCGTCTGGATGAACCTGGAAATCTGGGAGTCGATGTGTGTCATGTGCCCGTAGTAGCCGGCGCGCGCGAGCCTCACGTCCCGCTCGCGATAGTGGGCAGCGAGGGCGGTCGGGTCCCAATCCTGTCTTTCTTCACTCATCAATTCATCCGACCAATTATCTTCGCCCGGAAGAGTGAGTTCGTCCTGTTCATAGCTATCGAAAGCCCACTGAGGCGGGTCAAGCGGAGCGTGCGGACGATGGAAGGACAGGTAGAGGAAGAAAGGACAGGTGGGGTCACGCCGGTAGAGCCACTGCGTTGCCTCGGTGACGACCCAATTCGTCGGGTGCAGTTTTTCCGCCTTATCCCAAGGACGCGCAACCATCGAATTACATTCGAGGCCATTATCGATGTAGTCCTCCGCGGCACCTGCGCCCTCTTGCTCACGCAGCCACGTCAGGTAGTCGTCGTACATACGGGAATCGCGCTCGCGGTGACGCGAGTAGTGAAGATAGCCATCGTGCAAAATCACATCATCAAAGCCGATGCGACCGCGCTCAGGCCAGTAGTGCATCTTGCCGATTGCCTGAGTCTGGTACCCGGCATCACGAAGTGCCCCGGGGAGCGTAACCGGCATATCGAAAGTAATTCCATCCTGATAGCCGATTCGGCGGTGCGTGGTCGGGGCGGTCCCGGTCATGAGTCCCATCCGAGAAGGAACACAGGTGGGGCACGCCGCATAGGCCTGCGTCATCTGCGCTCCTCCCCCAGCTAGCTGATCAAGATAGGGGGTGCGCACGTCGGGGTGTCCAAGAATCGACAGGCAATCCCCCCTCCATTGATCAACGGCGATGAGGACGATATTCGGATGGTTCTCACTCACGGTAACTCCTACTTGATACCCGTCATCGCGATGCCCTGAACGATGTGCTTCTGCGTGAGGACGAAGAGCAAGCACACGGGGATAAACAGCATGAGGGATCCCATTGCCGTCAGGTTCCAAGCGGTGAAAGATTCACTCTTAAAGATCGATAGTCCAATAGTAATTGTTCGCATCTCCAACGAGCTGGTCGCAATCAGAGGCCACAGGAATTCATTCATCTGGAAAACGAAGGTGAACAATCCCAGGACCGTCAGTGCGGGTTTGCACTGCGGGAGAACAATCGAGCGATAGATCCGCAGCTCATTGGCCCCGTCGACGCGAGCGGCCTCAATCAAAGAGTCGGGCACGCCCGCAATGAACTGGCGCATGAGGAAGATCGAGAAAGCACTCATGAGGAATGGCATGACCAGGCCCTGATAGGTATCAAGCCATCCGATCTGCGAGAACCACACATAGAGCGGGATCATACGCACGAAGAGCGGGATCATCATGGTCGACAAGATCGCAATGAAGAAGACCTGTTTGCCCGGGAAATCAAACTTCGCGAAAACGTATCCGACCAGCGGAGCGAAAACGATGTGCGAGCAGGTGATCAGTCCGGCGACCAGGATCGAGTTGAAGAGGAAACGGCCAAAAGGCGCGGCTGCAAAAAGCCTCCCGATGTTCTCCCATTGCCATTTCGCAGGGATCAACACCGCTGATCCACCAGAAACTTCCGCGTCGGATTGGAAAGCCAAGGAAATCATGTACAGCAGCGGGGCAACAGCGATCGCGGCGGCAATCCAAATGAAGATCAGCGAAATCAGACGCGCCCCGGGGAAGAGTTCATCCTCAGCGATGCTCTTCTTCTTTTTGATGACTGCCGAGGCCGGGGGCGGGGTAGGTACGCACATCATAGTGCCTCTTTCCTTCGTCCCGTCCGAATCTGGATCAAGGACAAAACCATAATGACTGCCAAGAAAGCGAAGCTCATGGCAGAGGCGTAGCCCAGGTTTCCACTCTGGAAGGTCTCACGGTAGACCTGGTAGACGTACAAGCTCGTGGCGTTTCCGGGTCCGCCGTTGGTCACCAAGTACGGGAGGCCGAATTGCTGGAGGGTTGAAATCATTCCAACCAGACCGACGAAGAGCGTCGTCGGGGCAAGGAGCGGAAGGGTCAAGGACCAGAAGCGCTTCCAGGGGGATGCACCATCGAGGCGCGCGGCCTCGTAAATCTGAGGATCGATGCCCTGCA
>CAUTAH010000004.1:0-83214 GCA_963536345.1 uncultured Actinomyces sp. | reverse complement strand
CCTCCCATTCCCTGGACTTCAATTTCGATGTCCAAGAAACGGGAGGCAGTTCATGACGAGGCCGGGTAGTAGTTTCCGTATCTGCGAAAGGAAGTCCGTTCGGCTTCTCTATTACTTCGCGAGGGTGCTCAGCTGGGGAAAACGCGTTTTCTTAGCCCCTGATTCCTTCGCCAGTGACGATGATGAGGTTACAGTCTGAGGACGCCGCGAAGCTTGTTATATCGAATGACCCCCAGTTCGAGTAAATGTTGTTCTTATCAGTTTGGAGCACCGTGTTCGCATGATCGGAGGGAACAGTGAAAAAGTGGCAGTTTTGGGGGACGTACTCGTAGAGGCCTGGATAGATACCGGGAAGAAGTGCGTTATTTCCGTCGCTTCCATTGGCAAGCATCTGGATTGTCTCAGGAGGAACACTTGCGACGCCTGTTACCCATAAGTGATGGTCGGGTGAGGGTAAGAGCCATCCTTCTGGGAAGTTGGCTGCCACGACGTGTCCCTGAGTTGCACCAAGCCCGGGCATCCGTTCATTGAAGGAATCGGTGCGTTCTTGGACCTTGATTTCGCCGTCAGTTTCGTAAGTGAACTCGGCAAAGCGTGGGTCCTGGGGTAAGCGTGAGCGTGCTGCGTTTGAACCGAAGGGAATGCATCCCGTGAGAAGCGTGATCGCTGCACAAAGAAGTGCCAAGGATCGCAATGGCTTCGACATAAGACACTCCTTTTGAAGCAGACGTTGGGCTCGCAGCCACGAGACTGCGAGCCCAACGATCTTAAGCAACGGGCATATAGGAACCTAAATATCCTTGCGAGGCGAGGAAGATCAAGACGCACAAGATGAGCAGCAATCCGATGGAATAGGGGGCTGCTTTCTTGAGAATCTCTGCTTCGCTTCCGGGCTCGTTGATTGCGGTCGCTGCGATGGTGAGATTTTGTGGCGACACAATCTTGCCGATACCTCCACCAATCGTGTTGCCTGCAAGCAAAGTCGATGGGTCGAGTCCGGCGATCTGCGCTGCTGTGGACTGAAGGTTGGCAAAGAGTGCGCCTGCGCTGGTTGCAGATCCTGCGACTGCTGTTCCCAACCAACCAAGGATGGGGGAGAGGAAGGCGAAGAACACGCCGGTTGTTGCAAGAGCGGTACCAATCGCCCCAGTTTGTCCAGAGAGGTTCATGACGTAGGCCAAGCCCATGACCAAGCAGATCGTCAGGATAGAAATCTTCAAGGTGGAAATTGTCTTGAAGAGAGTTGCAAGTCCCTTTGTGAAGGTCATGGGGTAGCGACCGCCCGAACTGGTGCGACCGTAAACGAAAGCAACAATGAGAGCAGTGACGAAGATCCACGTTCCAGGGTTGGAAAGGAACTGGAATGTGTAGATCGTCGAAGAAACGGCCTTGCCGGTGGAATCTACCAACTCCCCGTGCAATCCGGGGACGGGGATCTTAATGTCTGTGGACTTGAAAATGGCGTCAATATCAACGCCGATCTTCCACAACTTGGTGATGGCAATGACGACAACAACCAAAACGTAGGGGAGAAGTGCCAAGGTGATTCGCGAGGCATTGGGACGATCTTCTTGTGTGCTCTCAGAACGGTAATCGTCGGGCGTCTTCGGGGTCCATACCAAGAGGAAGATGTAGGAAGCGGCCAAACCCAGAAGTGAAGCGAGGACAGCGGTTAGTTCATAGGAGAACTCTGAGGTGAAGAAATGCCCTGCTGCGGTTGCGACGCCGGAAATCAGAGCGATCGGCCACAACTGGGCGACGCCTCGGCCCCCATCAAGGATCCACAAGAGGAGGAGAGGAATGAAGCAGGCGAAAATCCAAGAAAGGTGACCCATATTGGCTGCAACCACCAGGGGGTTTTGGCCGCCCAAACGGCCGGCGGTCGTTGTCGGGATTGCCATTGCTCCGAAACCAACGTTGATTGCGTTGCCAACGATGGTCACAACAGCAGCCTTTACCGGGGGAAGGCCAAGTGAGACAAGCATCGCGGCAACGATTGCCACGGGCGCACCGAAACCTGCGAGGCCCTCAAGTAGACCACAGAAGGAGAAGGCGATGATCAGCGCTTGGACTCGAATGTCACCCTTGCCGATCGTGTTGAAGACAGCTCGCATGTCTTTACTGCGGCCGGAAACCTCGGTGAGGTTATAAAGCCACACGGCGGCGATGATGATGTAGATAATTGGGATCAGAGCGAAGATGATGCCTTGGCCTGCTGCCAAGAGACTCATGCTCAGTGGCATCTTATAGCCAAAGACGGCGATGAGTAGTGCAGCAACGAGCGAAATCAATGCGCACCAGTGCGTCTTGACTTTAAAAGCGCCCAGAAGAACGAAGAACAGCAGGAGCGGGAGAATTCCCGCAAGTGCCGTTAAAAATACGTTTGCGCCGATAGCCGTCGTTGACGGCGTAAAACTTGTGCTCACCAAAGAGAACATGGCTACTCCTGCAACAGTGCGAGTGGGTGATCCTAGCCAGATTCTAGGCCTAAATTCCTATCTCGGTGAGATTTTTAGGAAAAATTCCGGTGAAACTACAGAATAAAGGCAAACTCTAGGCTGTTTTCCGGGAGAAAAGCATGCTAGGGCGAAATAAAAACGTCCTGTGCATATTGCGTGCGGAAAAGCGCCCCCGACAGGACTCGAACCTGCAACCTCGGGATTAGAAGGCCCTTGCTCTATCCATTGAGCTACGGAGGCACACCAGCCAAGCTCTGACCGGCCTTACATAGTGTACATGGCACAAGCCGTCACACTTTCCCAATCTCTGGGCCGGCTGTGCACTTCGAAAGAAAACAACGGATAATACAGTCATGCTTGAAAGAAGTTCTGGACGTAGTGCCCTTGTGGGTTCGATCCGCGCTCGAATGTGCGCCTAAGTTTTCCGCGCATCCGACCGTGGCGCTTCGCGCCGACTTCCAAGGACTTATATGACACAGCCCTCCCAATCTTCTAGTGACCTCACGACCTTGTCGTTCGAGGTCATGCCTCCTCGTAAAGAAAACCTCATTAAACCTTTCTGGGATACCGTCCAGCGTCTTCTCTCCGTTACCCCCGATTTCCTGTCGGTAACTTATGGTGCCGCAGGACAAGATCGACACAGTGCACGCGATGTTGTGCGCTCTCTCGTGCAGGACAGCCCCGTTCAGCCCATTGCTCACCTCACCTGCGTGGGGACAACGGCGACGGAAGTTGGGGAAGTCGTTTCGGACTACTTGGACGCCGGAGTGCGGACTTTCCTTGCACTTCGCGGAGATCCTCCCGTTGGCCGTCCGGATTGGCAGCCTGCGCCCGGCGGAGTGAGTTCAGCAACCGAACTTGTCACTTTGATTCGCTCCATCGAGGCCGCGCGCTGTGCGCAATACCCCGGTGCGGCCTTGCGAGCAGCGTTCAAACCTCTCACTATCGCTGTTGCTGCATTCCCTGCCGGTAACCCTGCGGCGGGTACCTCTCCCAATCAAGAAGTTGAACGCCTGCTTGTTAAGCAATCAGCGGGTGCTTCTTTCGCAATCACACAGTTGTTCTGGGAGACAGATACCTACGTCAATTTCCTTGAGAAAGCACGGAGCAATGGGGTTACGATCCCGATTGTTCCCGGAATTTTGCCCCCGACCGATATTAAGCGCGTCAATCGAATGACAGAGCTGACCGGGGTTGTTTTCCCCGAGTACCTGCGTCGACGCTTGGAAAGCGCGCAATCAGTTGAGGAGATGTACTCAGTCGGCGTTTCTTTGGGAGCGCGGCTGGCTCGGGATCTGCATGAAGCGGGAGCCCCGGGCATCCACATGTATACCTTTAATAAAGCGGCACCTGCTCTCGATGTGCTTGATGCTGCTGGACTTGTTTCTGCAAGCCATTTAGACCCGTCCATTTCACGATGACAAAGGATAAGTAAATGACTCAATTCCCTACGGCGACCATCCTGGGTTACCCGCGCATCGGTCGTGGCCGCGAGCTGAAGAAGGCGCTCGAAGCCTACTGGGCGGGCCGCATTTCCGCCGAGGAACTTCGAGCGACGGAAGCTCTGCTGCGCAAGACCACGCATGACCGCCTTGTCGAGCTCGGCCTCGGCAGGGATGACGCGTCGATCCCCGAAACCTTCGCGCTCTACGACCAGGTTCTGGACGCAATCACCCTCTTGGGTGCGGTTCCCGAGCGCTACCGTTCTTTCGAAGGCTTGGATCTGCACTTTGCTCTCGCGCGCGGCAATGCGCAGGTTGCACCCCTGGAAATGACCAAGTGGTTCGATACGAACTACCACCACTTGGTTCCCGAAATTGGCCCTGATACGCCGATTTCTTTCGCTGATCGTACGATCGTCGAGCGCTTCCTTGCCGCCAATGAAGAAGGCACCGTTGTCCGCCCCGTTCTGGTTGGCCCCGTGACCTTCCTCGCCGTCGCTAAGGCTGATGAAGCAACTCCCGATTACGATCCCTTCGAGCGCCTTGACGATGTTGTTGCGGCATACGCAGACGTTCTCGCAGAGCTTGCCGAGGCCGGTGCTCCCTGGGTCCAGATCGATGAGCATGCGCTTGCTTCTGATAACCTCCGCGTCGATCGCGCCACCCTGATCGAATACTCGACCCGCGTCTTCCGTGCTCTGGCTGCACTCGAGAAGCGTCCTGCGATCTTCGCTGCTATTGGTTACGGTGACGGTTCGCGCGCTGCAGCTTCTCTTGCCTCCACCGGCATTGAGGCTCTGGGCCTGGACCTGTGCCGTGGTTCTCTTCCCGAGGCCACTTCCGTGGATCTGTCCAAGGTTGCCCTCGTTGCGGGCGTCGTTGATGGCCGCAACATTTGGCGCACCGACCTCGATGCCGCAATTGCGCGACTCGATGACGCGAAGGCACTTCACCCCGCATCCTTGGCCGTTGCCACTTCTACTTCGCTTCAGCACGTCCCGCACGACACCGCGCTTGAAAAGTGGGACGATCCTGTGCTCGACGCGAACCTCCACGCATGGCTGGCCTTCGCTGACCAGAAGGTTGCCGAGGTCGTCACCCTTGCCCGCGGCGTGCGCCAGGGCTGGGATTCCATTTCCGAGGCCGTCGAGGCGACCCGCGAGGTTCTTGCACAGCGTGCAGCCGCTCCCGGTGTTGTTCGCCCCGAACTGCGTGAGCGTGTTGCAAAGCTGACCGAAGCCGATCGCGAGCGCGAGGACTTCGCTCTTCGCGATGAACTTCAGCGTGAGCGCCTTGACCTGCCGCTGTTGCCTACCACGACGATTGGTTCCTTCCCGCAGACCACCGAGATCCGTCGGGTACGTGCTGCTTGGGCGAAGGGTGAGCTTTCTGACGCAGACTACGCAGAGCGTATGCGCGAAGAAATCGCTTCGGTGATTCGTCTCCAGGAAGACCTGGGACTGGATGTCCTGGTTCACGGTGAAGCTGAGCGCAACGACATGGTTCAGTACTTTGCTGAACAACTCGATGGCTTTGCAGCAACGAAGAATGGCTGGGTGCAGTCTTATGGTTCACGTTGCACCCGTCCTTCGATCCTGTGGGGTGACGTTGTCCGTCCTCACGCGATGACCGTTGAATGGGCGCGCTATGCGCAGTCGCTGACTTCTCACCCGGTTAAGGGCATGCTGACCGGTCCGGTCACCATCATTGCGTGGTCCTTCCCGCGTAATGACCTGCCTTTGGCTCAGGTTGCTGACCAGATTGGTCTTGCCCTGCGTGACGAGGTCACTGACTTGCAGGACGCTGGAATCGCGGTTGTCCAGGTTGATGAACCCGCATTGCGCGAGCTTCTTCCTTTGGATGCTGCTCGCCACGGTGAATACCTCAAGTGGGCAGTGGATTCCTTCCGCTTGGCCACTGCTGGAGTCCGTCCCGATACGCAGATCCACACGCACCTGTGCTACTCGGAGTTTGGCCAGATTCTTGATGCAATCTTGGGCTTGGATGCGGATGTGACCTCGATTGAGGCCGCGCGTTCTCGCATGGAAGTGCTTCCTGAGCTTGCAGAGCAGGGATTCAACCACGGCGTTGGCCCGGGTGTGTGGGACATCCACTCGCCTCGAGTTCCTTCGGTGGAAGAACTCACCGAGCTTCTGACGCTGGCTGCCGAATCGATCGAGCTGCGTAATCTGTGGTCGAACCCCGACTGCGGTTTGAAGACTCGTGGTTATGCAGAGACCGAAGAATCCCTCAGGAACCTTGTTGAGGCAACGCGAATCGTGCGTGCACAGCTTGAAAACTGAGTAGTTATTACTGCCTGAGAGGGTGGGAACATGTGGCCTGTGGCCCTGTTCCCACCCTCTTGTTATTCCTTTTGACACGAGTTCAACATTCGATAAAATAGGGCTATGACTTTTAACGCGACCATGCCCTGCCGCCCCATGTGCGGCTCCATGTGCTCGCGAATGTGTATGTGATTGACCTTCGCCCTGTCAATCGCTACCGCCTGAAATCCCACGATGAAAGTGGTGTGTGCGGTACCAAATAGTTTGGATACACCATGACCCTTGTTTACACCCCTGAAACTCGTCCGGCTGAAGCTCCGACTTCTTTCGAGGATTTCCTTGAAGTTCTTGCAGGCCTCAGGCTCTCACCCGCATCAACGCACATTGATCTGGACCATCGCCGCCTTGAGGTTTACGGCTCGTCAGTCAAGCTTTCGAATAAGGAATATGAACTGCTTGCCTACCTGGCTCAGCGCGCGGACGAAGTAGTTTCACGCGACGAATTGCTGGAATCGGTCTGGTACGGCGAAGGCCTCGAGACACAAACGCGCACGATTGACGCGCATATCCGTCGTTTACGAGCAAAACTGCCTGAGACGGATCTTATTTCCACCCTTCGAGGCCAGGGTTACCGTTTCAACTCCACTCCGACGGTGCGCGTGAGCTGCACGCGCGTCCACACACTCGCAGCCTAGGCGCTGCGCATAATCCAGACAGAAACAGCGGGGCTCAGCTCGGTGCCTCAGGCTCCTCGCCTAAATCACCAGGCGATAGATTTCAGAATCGGGACGAAGCTCTTCAACGTGCAGGGGAGAAGCCTCCATGCGCTCGCGCAATCCCGTGATGTCCTCACGATCAGCAAGATCGATACCGACCAAAGCCGGCCCAGAATCACGGTTATTCTTCTTCGTGTACTCAAAGTGGACGATGTCGTCACCAGGTCCCAGAACGTCTTCGAGGAAACTACGAAGCGCTCCGGGTTGCTGCGGGAAAGTCACCAGGAAGTAGTGACGCAAACCCTCATGACGCAACGAGCGTTCCATAATTTCCGCGTAACGAGTCATATCGTTATTGCCGCCTGAAACCACTGCAACAAGAGCGCCGCTGGCGTCGCCCAGAAGCTGTGCGCGTTGCTCAGGATCAGAGAAGTACATACGCGCCGCAGCTGAGGCCAACGCGCCTGCAGGCTCAGCGATCACGCCGTCTGAGTGGTACAAATCGAGCATTTCAGTGCAAACTGCGCCTTCAGGAACGACCAAAATATCGTCGACCAGTTCACGAACGACAGAGTAGGGCAGGTCGCCAGCGCGGCCTACAGCAGTACCGTCGACAAAAGGATCAACTTTAGGAAGGGAGACGATCTCGCCCTCCTCGAGCGCAGCATGCATGGAGGCTGCGCCCTTTGGCTCGACGCCGTAAATCTTGACTCCGGGGAAACGGGAACGAACCCAGGTCGCAATTCCCGCAAGGAGGCCACCGCCACCGACAGGGACCAGCACAGCGGCGGCCTCGGGAAGGATCTGTTCCTCGAGCTCGACGGCGATTGTTCCCTGGCCGGCAATGGTATAAGGATCGTCGTAGGGGTGGATGTAGGTGCGGCCGGAGTGGCGCGCAGCTTCTTGTGCTTGTGCGTTCGCACGGTCGAAAGTACCGTCGACGATCACCTGTTCAACCCAATCGCCGCCAATCGTTTCGATACGCTGACGCTTTTGCTTGGGAGTATTGGACGGAAGGTAGATGGTTCCGCGAACCTTCAACTGAGAACAGGCATATGCCAGCCCCTGAGCATGGTTGCCTGCGGATGCACACACGACTCCGCGGCGGCGCTCTTCTTCGCTGAGCATACTCATGCGGAAGTAAGCACCTCGCACCTTAAATGAACGGCACGTTTGCATGTCTTCGCGCTTGAGGTGAACGGGAACACCCACGAAATCACTCAGGCGCTGGGAGTACATCACCGGTGTTTTCTCAACGACATCGCCCAAAATTTCCGAGGCCTGGGCGACTAACTCGGGAGAAAGGGGGAACTGATCCGTTGACATAGGTACTCCTTGAATTGACGATCGGTCTTTATCGTAACTCACGGCTAGTGAGCGCACTTTCTCACGCCAAACA
The DNA here is from genome assembly GCA_963536345.1 of uncultured Actinomyces sp. GTDB lineage: Bacteria > Actinomycetota > Actinomycetes > Actinomycetales > Actinomycetaceae > Pauljensenia. The sequence continues at coordinate 74,913 of CAUTAH010000004.1, read as the reverse complement.
GTGAAATCTCGGTGAGAAGCCTACACTTGAGAACGTGAGTGATTTGAAAGAACCATTGGTGTGGATCGATTGCGAAATGACGGGACTCGATGTGTCCCGCGATGCCTTGATTGAGGTTGCAGTAGTTATTACCGACGCTGATCTGCGTATCGTTGACCCGGGTATTGATGTCCTTATTACCCCTCCCGCTGAGGCTTTGGAAGGGATGAATGATTTCGTCCGGCAGATGCATACCTCATCGGGGCTACTTGAAGATCTTGCATCGGGAACGACGATGGAAGAAGCGCAAGAACAGGTCCTGTCCTATATTCGTCGCTTCGTCCCCGCACCGAATAAAGCACTCTTGGCCGGTAACTCCGTTGGTACGGATAAGCTCTTCCTCGAAGCGAATATGCCGCAGGTCATTGATCACCTGCACTACCGACTGATTGACGTATCGTCGATTAAGGAACTCGCAAAGCGCTGGTACCGTAGGGCTTTCGAGGAAGCTCCTGTTAAGCACGGTGGGCACCGCGCATTGGCCGATATCCTCGAATCGATTCAAGAACTCGAGTACTACCGCCGTGTTCTTTTCCCTCACGAACCCATCACGCGTGAGTACGCGCGCGAGGTCGCTCAAGAGGTCGTGGCCTTGAAAATCCCTGAAACTGGTGAGGAATCTCAGTAACTTTCGAGTTTTCCACAGGGCGCACCGGTATCGGCGTTTTCCACAGACGCCGGTACCGGTCTTCCTTTTTCGGTGCGCGTGGACGCACAGTGGTCGAACCCGTCAAGGGAACCCGACTCTAGGAAGGAAGAACCATGAACAACCAGGGCACCGTCATTCTTCGCGGTCGCGTCGGATCAGATCTACGAAGCATGACAAGTCAGTCAGGGACAAAAGGAATCCGATTCCGCCTCGCCGCAAGTCAATGGCGAATTAATGATTCTGGCAAGTATGAGGAACGTGATCCCCACTGGTACACGGTATGCGTGTGGGATCGACTTGCAAAGAATCTTCTCTCGAGCGTTGAAAAAGGAACTCCAATCATTGTCAGCGGGCGACCAAGTGCTCGCGCGTGGATTGGACCCGATTCCGAGGCGCGTGCGGAGCTTGTCATTAACGCGAGTTTTTGCGGTATTGACCTTGCTTTCGGCCCTGCGGCAGTGATGAAACCGAAGATTCCTCAACACAATGTTCAAGAATCAGCGACCGTTGAAGCGGGGGAGTACGCCGCACAGCCGGATATGGAAGAAGTGTCTTCAAACGGCGTTTATCGCCATGATCCGGGCGCTGCAGATACGCACTGCAGTACAGGTGAAAGAAATGGAATTGGCACTGAAGCCACATGCTTGATTGAGCACTGCACTGGTGACTGCGAGGCTGACGAGGACCGTCATTCATCCTGGGAGGCGGAAGAGTCAGATCTCGACGGAAGTGATGCGGCTTAGAAGTCCTATATGCCAAAAATGCGACTCGTGCCTTAGCATTGAGGGGTCTGCCCAACTACGACGGCGTTATGTCACGTGATCCTGAACGGAGAATCCATGGCGGAGTTCATCTACCAAATGATTAAGGCTCGCAAAGCTATTGGTGACAAAGTCATCCTTGATGACGTCACAATGGCTTTCTTCCCCGGCGCTAAGATCGGTATGGTCGGTCCCAACGGTGCCGGTAAGTCCTCGATCCTCAAGATCATGGCAGGACTGGATGAGCCCAGCAACGGCGAGGCTCGTCTCAGCCCCGGATATACCGTCGGGATCCTTATGCAGGAACCCGAATTGGATGACTCCAAGACGGTGATCGAAAACGTTCGTATGGGCGCTGCCGATACCTTCGCTAAGCTTGCGCGTTTCAACGAGATCTCGGAAGAAATGGCAAATCCGGATGCTGATTTCGATGCCCTGATGGATGAGATGGGCAAGCTGCAAACTGAAATCGATGCCCTGAACGCGTGGGATATCGATTCGCAGCTCGACCAGGCCATGGATGCGCTTCGATGCCCGCCGCCGGACCAGCAGGTCAGCGTACTCTCCGGTGGCGAGCGCCGCCGCGTCGCTTTATGCCGTTTGCTCATTGAAGCTCCCGATTTGTTGCTTCTTGACGAACCAACCAACCACTTGGACGCCGAATCGGTTCTCTGGCTTGAAAAGCACCTCTCCACCTATCCGGGTGCTGTGATTGCTGTTACCCACGACCGTTACTTCCTCGACCACGTCGCTCAGTGGATCGCCGAAGTTGACCGCGGTCACCTGTATCCCTACGAAGGCAACTACTCGACCTACCTGGAGACAAAAGAGAAGCGTCTGCAGGTTCAGGGCCAAAAGGATGCAAAGCTTGCAAAGCGTCTGAAGGAAGAACTCGAGTGGGTCCGCACCTCACCGAAGGGACGTCAGGCGAAGTCGAAGGCGCGTCTGGAACGCTACGAAGAAATGGCTGCTGAGGCAGAACGCAGTCGCAAGCTTGACTTCGAAGAAATTCAGATCCCGCCGGGACCGCGTTTGGGCAACATCGTGATCGAAGCTTCGAACCTTCGAAAGGGCTTCGGAGATCGCGTATTGATCGATGGGCTTTCCTTCTCCCTGCCTCGAAATGGCATCGTCGGTGTTATTGGCCCCAACGGCGTTGGAAAGACGACCCTGTTTAAGACCATCGTCGGCTTGGAGCCGCTTGACGGAGGTGAGCTCACCATCGGTGAGACAGTCAAGCTGAGCTACGTTGACCAGAATCGTGCGGGAATCGATCCCGATAAGACGCTGTGGGAGGTTGTCTCTGACGGACTGGACTACATCCAAGTCGGCAGTGTCGAAATGCCCTCCCGTGCATACGTTTCAGCCTTCGGCTTCAAGGGCGCAGACCAGCAAAAGCCTGCGGGCGTTCTTTCCGGTGGTGAACGTAACCGTCTGAATTTGGCGCTCACGCTCAAGCAGGGTGGTAACTTGCTGCTCCTTGACGAACCGACGAACGACCTTGATGTGGAAACCCTGTCTTCATTGGAGAATGCTCTCTTGCAGTTCCCCGGTTGTGCAGTGGTGATCACCCACGATCGTTGGTTCCTTGACCGCGTTGCCACGCACATCCTCGCGTGGGAGGGCACCGACGAGAACCCCGCATCGTGGTACTGGTTCGAAGGAAACTTCGAATCCTACGAAAAGAACAAGATCGAGCGATTGGGACAAGACGCAGCTGCGCCTCACCGCGTGACGCACCGTAAGCTCACTCGCGACTGATCTCTGGGTTACGACTCAATGGGAGGGAACGGTACAACCGTTCCCTCCCATGGTTTTGGTAGTTATCTATACGAAGAAGTAGGGGTAGATTGTACCTTCGGTGGCGCAAGATCGGCGCTACGCCATGCTGCTCATCGGTTTACCACTCTGGGGGTCCACACCAAATCCCCAGTGGCTTGATTTGTGTCCTTCGCTGGGAATGCGAAGCATTGCCTCTTGTGTGGCATGGGCAAGCAAAGTCCCGTGCTGCGAAAATATTGAGCATTCGACCAATACACGTCCGTTGACAATCTGCGTACAGCGTTGATCGAAAAGGATCCACTCATTGATATCGACATCATGGTGGAACCACATCGCGTGGTCCAAAGAAGCAGCAACGAGCCCCGGAGACATCCACGACAAACCAAGAGTGCGAAGCGCGGGTTCCAACATCACCTGGTCGACAACATAAGTCAGGAGTGCTCGGTGAACATACTGGGAGACTTCTTCTGGAACGCGAGCTCGCGGTTTCATCCACAGCCGCTGTGCTGGTTCTCTTTGGGGATCAGCTTTGGTGTACAGGCTCTGACCGATGTGTCGAACGTCAAATGCCGCAGTCTTTCCAAGAAATTTCCCGACAGGGTGGTCCATGAGCCTGAAAATCTCAAAGGCAGAGCGGCACTCTTCTGCTGGGGGCACCTGCGGAGCAGACGGCGAATAGGAGGGTGCCGCCTCGTGGCCCTGGAAAGAGACACTCATAGTGAGGATCTCGCGGGTGTCTTGGAAACACGAGACCGAACGATTAGTAAATGAACGACCGTCGAGTACTCGGGTCACGTCGAGGGTAAAAGGACTCTCTGGGTCTCCGCCTCGGACAAAATATGCGTGTAGGGAATGGGGGAGTCGCCCCTCGGGTACAGTCGCACTGGCGGCAAGAAGACCCTGGGCAAGCACTTGCCCCCCATAGACTCGGCGGACCTGAGGCAGTGAGCGGGCGATAAAAGAATCTTCGCCATTTTCTTTGAGAGAAAGAATGCGCAGTACCGAGGCAACAGGTTCCGTTGAGATGGTGGGGACGGGAAGCGGCGTTGTCATAGATCTATTGTGCTCATTCCGCGCCTGAAAGTGCAGTGCACTTGTGTATCTCAGGTTGTCATACGTGACGTATTGCACTGCATCGAATATCCCGTATATATTTATGAGGTGTATGTCACTTGTGTGGAGAGGGGATAGGCGTGGAAACGGCATCGCTTCTTCTCCAATCACTTGGGGGAGCGTCGAATATCCGCGATATCGAACCGTGCATGCTCCGTATTCGAATCGAAGTGGAGTCGCCGGAATTGGTCAACGAAGAAGGTCTTCGTGTGCCTGAGGTATTGGCTCTTGTGCGCTCTGGCAACATCGTTCAGCTTGTAACAGGTGTCAATGCGCGCAACATTGCTTTGCAGATGCTCCAGTTGTGTTTGCCTCAAGATGTGTCTGCTGGCACACGCAAATCGCTGTTCTCACGTATTCCGCAACCCATAAAATAGACAAAAGCAGCTGTATTTCAGAGAGGATCTCATGGCAAACCAATCGGTAACAGAGAAACTACGTGAACTCGCCGAGACCGTGGGGGTCTCAACCGGTTTCTGGGATTGGTACGGTAACTGGAAGCATGTTGAAGATGCCTCCCTCATTGCCGTTTTGAATTCTTTGGGTTTCTCTCTTTCTTTTGATCCCTCAGAGGCAGAAATTAACGAGGCGTTCCGACGCAACGAAGATTTTGCTTGGGCTGCGCCGCTTCCTCCGACAACCGTGTGCCGTCAGGGCAATGAAGCAGAAATTCCTGTCCATGTTCCTCACGGAATGGGCGTGTGGTGCCACGTTGAGACCGAAGATGGATATCACCATGAACTTGAGCAGCTAGATCGGCCGATCCCGCCGCGAATGGTTGATGGAAATCTGGTCGGTCGTGCGACCTTTAAGATTCCCAATTGGTTGCCGCAAGGATGGCACCGGATTGTTGCTCGTCATGAAGATGGCAGCGAATGCTCCTCGACCTTGATCGTTGTTCCGCAACGACTTTCTTGCCGTCTCGATGATGGTCACAAGCGTTGGGGGGTCGCGGCTCAGCTCTACTCCACGCGTTCGAGCGGCTCGTGGGGGATGGGGGATACCCAAGATCTGGCTGATTTGACGGCAATTGTTGCGCGCGATGGCGCAAACTTCCTGCAGGTCAACCCCCTGCATGCACCCCAGCCGTGTTTCCCCCAAGAGACTTCGCCTTACCTTCCGGTTTCGCGTCGCTGGGCAAGCCCCCTCTACATCCGTCCCGAGGCCATCGATGAGTATGCGCGTATGGACGGAAAGGAACGCGGAGTTATTACGCGATATGCGCAGGCATCTCGATCTCAGGAAGACATCATCGACCGTGACCTCTCGTGGAAGTCTAAGCTCAAGGCCCTGCGTAAGATTTTTGAAATCCCTCGCTCGATCACTCGTCAGGCGCAATTCGAACATTTCTGCGCTGAGGGCGGAGAATCCTTAGAGAACTTTGCTCTCTGGTCTGCTCTGGTTTTTGAGAATGGGGACATCGAGCTTCCTGCGCGTTACGCATCAATCAATGCTCCCGAAGTTGAGCAGGTGCGCCAGCGCTTGGCGGGTGAAATTGAGTTTTGGCAGTGGTGTCAGTGGATCGTCTTCGATCAGCTGATCCGCGCGCAGGAAAGTGCACATCGCTTGGGAATGGATATGGGTATCATGTCCGACCTCGCCGTGGGCGTGCACTCTTTGGGCTCAGAGATTTGGTCGATGCCCGAGATCTTCGCCCCGGGAATGAGCGTTGGTGCGCCTCCCGACATGTATTCGCAGCAGGGGCAGAACTGGTCGCAGCCACCGTGGTCTCCGCGTGGCCTTGCGAAGGCTGGTTACGCGCCTCTTCGCGACATGTTGCGTTCTGTGCTCTCGTATTCGGGTGCAGTTCGCATCGACCACATTCTTGGTTTGTTCCGTCTGTGGTGGATCCCCGAGGGTATGGAAGCAAGTGCCGGTGCCTACGTTTCCTATGATCACGAGGCCATGGTTGGGATTGTGCTTCTCGAAGCGCAGCGCGCGGGCGCAGTAGTCATTGGTGAAGACTTAGGAACGGTTGAACCTTGGGTTCGCGGTTACTTGAATGACCGTGGCATCTTGGGCACTTCAGTTCTTTGGTTTGAAAAAGAAGGAAGCGGATGGCCATTGTGGCCTGACCACTATCGTCGTTCCTGCCTTGCTGCAGTAACGACGCACGATCTTCCGCCGACCCTTGGATACCTCGAGGGTGTTCACACTCAACTCCGGAATCGTTTGGGCTTGCTTGTCGAGGACTTGGACCAGGTGCTCGAGGCTGACCGCGTTGAACGAGAGCGAATGGTGTCTCGCCTGAATGAAGGCGGCTTCATTCACAATGAAGAGCCCAGCGAAGAAGAGCTTGTTATGGGCTTCCACGCTTATCTAGCGGCTTCCCCCGCGCTCCTGCTTGCGGTTTCTCTTGTCGACGCAGTTGGGGAGAAGGCTCCCCAGAACCTGCCCGGAACCTCAGATCAATATCCGAACTGGTGTATCCCTCTCCATGGCAGTGATGGCGAAGAGGCGCACATCGAGGATCTTGCCGCGTCAGAGAAGGTGCACGCCTTCCTCTCGAACGTGAATCGATACGTGCGCTAAGTGAGCTTAGCCTTCTTCTGATGCCCGGTGCACTCGTGCGCCGGGCATCAGTGCTTCGATCGGTGAACAATCTGCGGGGAGATGCTCGAGATAGCTTGCAGGTGGGCACAAGACAACGACGATGACTTCAAGCGGGTAGCCCATGTTGCGGGCTGGCGCGGTGTCCCATGCGATCAGTGGGTCACCTGCACTGACTTCGTCCCCAAGATTGCGGATGCTTGAAAAGCCCCGACCGCCAAGCTTCACCGTGTCAATACCCAGGTGGACGAGAATCTGTTGCCCGTCCGCACGAGTAATTGCACAGGCGTGAGGAAGTAGGTGCGTGAGGGCGCCATCCGTAGGAGCGCACACCTTCACATAGCGGTCGTTTTCTGGTGTAACGGCAAAGCCCGGCCCCATGATTTCCTCGGCGAAAACCGGGTCTGCGAGCGTATTGAGATGTCGAAGCGTCCCGGAAATGGGGGAGTAGAGCTCGAAACTCACTTGAGTGAAGAGATTTCCTCAGCGATTTCTTCTGCTTGCGGACCCATGACGATCTGCGCGTGGGACCCAACCACGACGAGACCGAATGCGCCGGCTTCACGAAGCGCGGCCTCGTCGATCTTTGAATCATCCTTGAAATCAACGCGAATGCGGGTGATGCAATGCTGAAGATCGGTGATGTTATCCCAACCGCCAAGTGCGTTCAGGATGGTTTCTGCTTGGCTCATGATGCCTCCCCATTGCGATTTAGCCCTTAGGCCAAGGATAACGCGAAAATGCTCCCGTGTTCAGGGAATTAGGTCAGAAATTTGGGTGAATAGACTAGTATTCAAGGCGTGGAACCAGACATTTTGTTGACAGTCGTGATCCCTGCCTACAACGCACAGGACTACATTGATCGAGCAGTGACTTCAGTGCGTGGCTTTGATGAAGTCGAGGTGCTCATCATTGATGATGGCTCTCGCGATAAAACCGCTCAGATTGCTGATGAATGGGTAACTCGTGATCCCGAGCATATCCGCGTTATTCATCAGGAGAATGCTGGCCATGGCGGCGCTGTTAACGCTGGCATTGCTTCGGCGCGTGGGCGTTACCTCAAAATTCTCGATGCTGATGACTGGTTGGATCGTCTGGCGCTGAAACGTGCCCTTGAGCGCTTGGCCCTACGCGAAGAACAAGGGGAACCTCTCGACCTTCTAGTCGCTAATTACGTCTATGAAAAGCAAGGAAAGTCCCATAAAGCGGTGATCCGCTATGGCAATGTGATTCCCCGTGATCGTGTCGTGAGCTGGGATGAGGTCAAGCGCTGCCGCTACGACCAGTACTTGATGATGCATGCGCTCATTTTGCGCACGGAGCTTGTGCGCGAGTGTGGACTAGTGCTCCCGACGCACACGTTCTATGTCGACTTCATTTATTCCTTCGTGCCGGTCATCGATGTGCGCACTTTCGAGTATCTCGATGTTGACCTCTATCGCTACTTCATCGGGCGCGATGATCAGTCAGTCAATGAACAAGTGATGATTTCACGTGTCGATCAGTTATTGCGTGTGAATGCTGCAATGGTTGACGCAATTCCTCATCCCGATGATGTCCCGCCGAAACTGTACCGCTACCTCGTTCATTACCTGCGGATTAACTGCGTGATCTGTACGGTCATGCTTTTGCGTTCGGGAACGGAAGAGAATGCGGCTCGCAAAGATGAGCTATGGGCGCAGCTAGAAGCGAAGAAACCGGAGGCGTATCGAGCGGTACGCCGAGATCTTCTTGGGCGTTTGATTACCTTGCGTTCGAAGCCTGGGCGCGCGGTAATTATGTCGGGCTACCACATTTCGCAGTGGGTCTTGGGATTTAACTAAGTAGCTTAGCTGGGGCAAAGTGTCCATTTGACTTAGGGCAGGGCCACGCTCTTTAATGGTAATGAGAACGATTATCATTCTAGAGAGTTGGTCATGTCAGCATTGTGCCCTAAGGTAGCGCGCGCACTCATTTCACTATTCGCCGCCATTTCGCTCATCAGCGCCTGGATCTTTCTTCCACCTCCTGCTCAAGCGGATAGTCTTTCCTCCTCCCCAGAGGAACCTCGGCTGGCGAGCGCTCTCCAGGTCACATCCTGCGACAATGCTGGCAATGACAGAAATAGCATTGAGCTGTGTACTCCGGGGGACAATGGCGCGAAGTCGCCTCTTCGAGATGGCGCACTGAGGCTTCAAACAACTCCGGCAGAGCGCGACGGAGAGTTTGGCCTTGCTGAAGGATATGAAATCGGCGTTGAACTCAATCCCTCCCTCTTCACCCAAGGAACTCGCTATCTCATTGAATTGACCACCCATTCTGAGGATGCAGCTGAAGAACAAGGCACTGTCACCGCACTGAGTATTGAAAGCAGTGGGCAACGCCGCTTTGGTACCTCAGTTGAGGAAAATACCAACGGCGCTCACGAGTTCTACCGAGGCTTTTCCCTAGAAGCCGAGGAAGAAGATCTTGTGTCAGGGCACGTGCAGCTCCGCTTCGCTGACCTTGGTATCCGCTCGCTTCGACTTCGCATTCTTGAAGCGCTCGAGGCAGGTGATCCTTCTCTTATTTCCGAGGCCAAATTCACCGCGAGCATTGAAGCGCCTGCGAGCGTGACGGAGCCGTCCGCTCAAGCCACTGTTCCCTCTCCCCCTAAGACCGCCCAGGAGAAGGACTCTGCTCAAAGTGGCGCCTCCGCTGTGCTCCCGAATAGTCGCGAGGCGCGCGAAAGTGCGGCGGCCTCGGCAATCAGACGTGAAGCGCAACCAAACGTGGAGGCGAACTCAGCCGAGCGCCGTCTCACTCTTGACCACGGGCATATCGACCTCTTCTACATGACGCTCGACGCCCAAGGACATCCTGTTCTGAAAGTGATGGAAGACGTCACCGGATCTGGCGTACAACACGAAGCAGAAGAACTACGCCTTGTCGTTCCTTCTTCGGCGCTCAAACACTCTCTTCCACAAGACATTGTTGCTGGAGGAAGCGGATATTTCCTCCCGCAAACTCAAGACCCAACTCTGCCGTGGCCAGGGTGGGATGTTCTTTCTCTTGCTCCTGCGGGTTTCGAGCGCGTTGAATTTGATGTTTCCTACACAAATTCCAATGGTGGACGCATTTCGCTGTGGACCGAAGACTTTGTCGCAGGGCGTTCGTCGCGACTGCGCACAGGAGGTTACGAATTAGATCCAAACGGGTCGACAATCGTCCAAGATTACCTCTCGCACACTCACGCGAACTGGGCCTTTTCTCAAGCTGGAAGCTACGAGCTGAGCGTTCAAGCACGTGCCTATCGAAACGATGGTTCCTTTGAAACAACGCGCAGTGCTCACTATCTCATTGAGGTTGGCGGCGCCCAGGGCGTGGTGTCTCCGAAGGATTCAAAGACCGAGAGTGGCGGAGTGCTTCCCCCTGCAGTTGATACGGGGAGGACAAACGGCGACGAATCACTTACGCGTGATGCCCCCCAGCGCCTTGGTGCAGAGCGCTGTATTCCCACCCGGATTACTCGCGAAGCAAACGAGGATGAAATTTCACGAATTCGTAGTGATAACGAGACTCCCAACCAAGCAATAACGACCCTGAACGTTCACGTTGGTAGCGAAGGCGGAATTACCGACGGGCACTTTGATCTGGGACCAGCCATTGAAAACGGCCAATTAGTCGCGCGAATTAAAGACGACCGAGCTGTACCTGCAGTGTGGAAAGATCCCGCATCAATGACTTTCGCACTGGGGGAGAAGGCCAAGATCAAGGCTCCTGAGGCGCTCAGCTACGCCGCGAGCGTGGGACAAGACGTATGGATGATCCCCGCCACCCAGATACGAGGCGTTCCGTGGCTCGGAATGAATTCGCAACGCGAAGAAATCGTGACTGAAACCAGCGGTCAGGTCCGTTTCTCTCTCCTTGATGTTCAAGGCCCCGGAAATGTCGCAGTATTTGAGTCGGGAAGCTTGGGCGCAGGAATCGGTACTCACGTTTTCGACGGCGCAGGAACAAGCTATACCCTGCCGGCCAATACTCATGCCCACCAAAACTGGGTGTTCACCGAACCGGGTTCCTACCAGCTGACGATCGCCATGAATGTGACGCCTCGCGGCAAAGACCTGCGCGGAAGTGGAAGTGGTGCTACTGGTTCCTTGATTGCGGCAGGAGGAACGGGGGAGCACGGACGTCCTCTGGTTTACGCAATCGTCGGACGCACGGCCTCGGGACAACCCTGCAGCCTAGCATCAACGGGCGCGGGGACCGCGGAACTTGCCCCGATGATCCTTGCAGCCCTCCTGATCGGATTCGGGTGCATTGCCACATCGACGCATATGCGGGTGAGACGGTGAAGTTTGCACGCTTCGTATCAGCGATTGTCACGTGCGTTCTTGCTGGCGCAGCTGGAGGATGTGCACCGCATAACGATGCTTCATCGCACCGCCTCAGCATTGTCGCAACAACGGGGATCTTGGCGGACTTTGCGCGAAACGTTGGCGGGGAATACGTCGATGTTCATCAGCTCATTCCCAACGGCGCTGATCCGCACTCGTGGGAACTGAGTCTGAGGGGTATTCGCGATATTGCCTACGCGGATATTGCGGTCACGAACTACCTGATGCTGGAGGATCATTCGGTGATCCGCGCGCTCGATGCAAATCTTCCCAAGGACGCTCTCTCGCTGTCCCTTGCGGAAGAAAGCGCGAAGTTTGGCGGGACTCTCATTCCCCTTGTAGAAGATCGCTCCCTTGATACCCCCTGGCTCGGAATGCGAGTCTATGGTGATGGAAGCCAGATCGGGGCAAAACGGTCATCCCAGGTAGAACTCTCTGTCACTGGTATCGAGGGACCGGGCCATGCCAGTGCCTACATCACGACAAGTTTCGGAAGTCCTGAGATTGCTTTCGCTTCGCGTGATGGTGTTGATACCGGGAATCATTGGGAAACAGATACCTCAATTCTGCCCGTTGGGGCACACCAGCACATGAGCTGGGTTTTTACTCAGCCCGGTATCTACACTCTGCATCTGCGAGCTCGCCTGCGCGTCACTCCGGATGCTGAGCCGATCGAGCTTCCCCCCTCACACGTGACCTTCGCCGTGGGGATCGATTCGGAAGAAGTTGCTCGCGAACGTGGGCTTTTTCTTCTCCGACGAGGCCACAGTGACATCACCGTGGACCTGAAGTCGCGCGCGTTGACCCTGATGGTTGACCGAGAAAAAGACGGTGGAGTCCCTGAGGATGCGCCACTATTGGAGGCGCCCGAGACGGGCAACGGGCTTCCTTCACCCCTCGCTTCCCTTGACCTTAAGCGGGTGCTGATCGATGTTCCTTCACGCACCTTGCGCGAAATTCCCAAAGGCAGGGGATGGGAATTCATCGGTTCGGGGGATGGCCAAGCCTATGTTCTGCCGCAAGCAGTGCTTGGTAAACACGTCCACGGCGATATTGACCCACATGCATGGCATGACATTCACAACGCCCAGGCTTATGTGCGAGTCATTGAAAATGCCTTATCGACGCGTGACCCCGAGCATAGCGCGCAATACGCAGCCAACGCCTCGGCGTATATTGCGAAGCTTGACGAGGTCGACCGTGAGTTCGCGCAGGCAATTGCGAAGATTAATCCACTTGATAGGAAACTTGTAACCACTCACGACGCCTATGCCTATCTGGCACGTGCGTATGACTTCGAAATTGCTGGCTACCTGAGTGCTCAAGACGGTAGCGAAGCCTCAATTGCAGACCGCAAACGCGTTGCGCAGACCTTGAAGAACATGAAAATAACCGCGGTCTTCTTAGAACCGCAAAAACGCAGCCGTCACCCCGTTATCGCTCAGGTTGCCGAAGAAAGCGGCGTTCAGGTCTGCGCGCTTTATGGAGACACCTTGGACGGACAAGCTCCGACGTATATCGAGATGATGCGTGCGAACGCCCATTCTTTGTCGCAGTGTTTAGGAAAGGACCATTCATGATCAACAGTACGGGGCATGTGCGTTCGACACAGGGCTTAATGGCGCTTCTTATCGGTATCGGGCTGAGTTTTGGTATGGCACTGCAGGCACGCGCCGATGACTCGTTAACTCAACATGTGGACTCTTCAGAACAAGTCGTTCGAGAAGAAGCAGTTATTGAACGTGGTCACGTTGACTTGGGGCCAAAGATCGTCGAATCGAAACCGGAGATTCTGGCACGTGACGATTCCGGTGAGACCCCGCTTTGGCGCCCGCTAGACAGCCTTGTATTTCGCGTGACGGATTCGGGTAAGCTCCAGGTACCTTCCGACCCGAGCTATTCATTCCTCCACGCACGCGAAGGAGAGTCATACTGGGTTATTCCGCAAACTCAAAACCCTAATGTTGTCTGGTTGGGATGGAATACTCAAGACCCGGAACTGATCAAAGTGATGGGCAATGGTGCGACGATGACCTTGGGGAATCTCCAGGGCCCGGGTCAAGCATGGCTCTTCCTTCAAGACGGGGCTTTTGGAGCACCGACGGTCTTGTACGACTCTACTGCTTCCTCTCAATCCGATATCTGGGTCGAAGCTAATACTCATGTTCATGCGAACTGGGCGTTTTCTGCCCCCGGCGCGTATGCGCTCAGCGTCCGCTGGTGTTTTGGTGACAGCAACTCTCCGCAGTGTGTAGCCGACACTCTACGATTCGTCGTAGGCGACGAGGCCAAGGTTGAGGAGGCCCGCGCGCTCACGACCACTGCGCTCGCGGCCTCGTCAAAGGCCAACAAGCAACCTAGCGCGCACGGGGATGCGAGCCAGCAAGGGGGAAACAGAGAGTTCTTCATCTACGGAGGGATCTGCCTTGTCTTGGGTGTGATCGCCTTTGTTCTTGTTGCTCGTCGTACAAAGAGAACGCAGGCGCAGATTGAGGAGGCACGCGAGGAAGTGCGCCGTGGTTTCGGGTCGGAAAGCGGTGCCTGATGGAGTCTGAGAACACTGTTTCGGCCCTCGATATTTGTGACCTTGATGTCTCCTACCCCGGGCGCGAGGTACTCAAATCGGTCTCACTCACTGTTGCTCCCGGAGAGTTTTGCGCACTGATTGGTCCCAATGGCGCCGGAAAAACGACTCTTTTACGCGCAATCCTTGGCGCGATCCCATCTCGCTCGAGGCGCATCACCTCAATGGGGGCACCACTACAGCCCCGTGCAGTCGGCTACGTTCCGCAGCGTCATGAGTTTGCATGGGATTTTCCCATTACGATCCGTCAAGCTGTCCTGAGCGCGCTTGCTCCTCGGATTGGTTGGGGACGTAGAGCTCGCATCGATGATCATCGTGCGGTTGAAGAGGCGTTGCATCAGGTTGGCTTGGCGCAGTTGGGGGAGCGCGTCATTGGTGAGCTATCGGGTGGTCAGCGCCAGCGCGTTCTGGTTGCTAGGGCTCTTGCTCTGCGTCCGCAGTTGCTATTGCTGGATGAACCCTTTACCGGACTCGATATGCCCACCCAAGAAAGCCTGATCGATGTCTTTCAAGGGCTTGCGCGCACGGGATGCGCAATTGTCATGACGACCCACGACATTCTGGGGGCAATCGATGCGTGCGATCGGCTTTTCTTACTGAATTCGACGGTTATTGCCTCTGGAAAACCGGAGGATATTCGAGATCCTCAGGTGTGGATGCGTACCTTTGATATTCGCCCTTCGAATCCCTTGCTGAAAGTTCTCGGGGTGATGTGAGTGCTGAGCATTATCGATTTTTTCAACGATTTAACGAACCCTGCCTTAGCCTTCTTACCGCGTGCAGTGCTTGTTACATGTGTTGCTGCGTGTGTGTGCGCAGTAGTTGGCTGCCATGTTGTTTTGCGGGGAATGTCATTCATTGGAGATGCCGTAGCACACTCCGTATTCCCTGGTCTTGCCATTGCCTTCGTCTGCTCGGGATCACTGGTGCTGGGCGGAACACTTGCTGGCGTTGGAACCGCTGTGCTCGTTGCACTTCTTTCGCAAAATAGGCGTTTGAAGGAAGACTCAATCATCGGTGTTCTCTTCGTTGGAGCCTTTGGTCTGGGCTTGGTCATTATTTCCTGGGCTCCGGGCTACACTGGCTCTCTCCAGGACTTCCTCTTCGGCTCACTGACGGGGATCCCAGCATCGGAAGTACCTTTTGTGCTTGTAGCATCTGCGCTGATCGTGGGAGTCTTTGCCTTCTTTCATAAGGAGATCGTTGCGGTCAGTCTTGACCGGGAGAGTGCGCGAGTCTCTGGATTGCCGGTAATGGCTCTGGATCTATTGGTCTATATCAGTGTCGCTGGGGCAGTCGTGATTTCCGTTCAGATCATCGGCAATATCTTGGTCCTTGCTCTTCTCATTACCCCAGCCGCTAGTGCGCGTTTGCTGATGAACTCTTTGCATTCGATGATGTGGGGAGCCATCACTATCGGTGTCCTCAGCTCGATCGTCGGAATCTACGTGTCGTGGTCCTTAGACCTGCCTGCCGGTGCTTCTATTGTTTGCGTGGTAACCGCGGTTTTCGCTGTTTGCTGGGGATATCGAGCTATTCGTGTTCGTTTCGCATGATGGAATAAAATTGCCCGGAGCATGAGACGTTACTAGGTTTGGCCCTGTATAAGGGAAGGAAACGTCTACATGAGTACAGCAGCACCAACTGCAAAACGACGCACGCGCGATACATGGACCAGTCAAACTGGTTTCCTACTGGCAGCAATTGGCTCCGCGATTGGTTTGGGCAACATTTGGCGATTCCCAGGAGTTGCCTACACCAACGGCGGTGGAGCATTCCTTGTTCCTTACCTCGTTGCCCTGCTTTTTGCCGGTATCCCGATCCTGTGGCTTGAATACGCTGTGGGCCACAAGTTCCGTGGAACGCCACCGTGGGCATTTCGTCGTATGAGCGTCAAGGGTGAATTCCTTGGCTGGTTCTGCGTCTTTATTTGTTTCGTCATCATCACCTACTACGCCGCTGTTGTTGCGTGGTCGAGTAGCTACGTTGTTTATTCGATCAACGAGGCCTGGGGAAACGATTCGAAGACCTTCTTCCTTTCGTCCTTCCTTGGAACCGTAGGATCTGATGAATTCTCATGGACACCGGTCCTTGCTGTTTCTGTGCCGCTCCTCCTTGTGTGGGTCTGCATCCTGCTGATTGTCTCCTTCGGCGTCTCCAAGGGCGTTGAGAAGGCGAACAAGGTCTTCCTTCCCTTGCTTGTCGTCCTCTTCTTGGCACTCGTTGTGCGCGCACTTTTCCTTCCCGGCGCACTCGAAGGCCTCAACGCTTTCTTCACACCAAATTGGAGCGCCTTGACCGATTCCAAGGTGTGGATTGAAGCATTCGCGCAAATCTTCTTCTCACTCTCCGTCGGTTTCGGCATCATGCTGACCTACGCCTCGTACCTCAAGAAGAACTCGAACGTGACCGGCACCGCTCTTGTTGCGGGATTTGCAAACTCTTCCTTCGAGATTCTTGCAGGTATCGGCGTCTTCTCAGCCCTTGGCTTCATGGCTCACACGCAAGGAGTTGCAGTTTCTGATCTCCAGGGACTGAGGGGCCCGATCCTGTCCTTCGTGACATTCCCGAAGATCATTTCCATGATGCCCGGTGGGCCTCTCTTCGGTGTTCTCTTCTTCTCCTCACTTGTCTTGGCGGGTATCACCTCCTTGCTCTCGCTGCTTCAGGTCGTTTCGGGCGCACTCCAGGACAAGTTCGCGATGCAACCAATTAAGGCCTCGCTGGTCATGGGAATCCCGGCAACGGTGATTTCACTGGCACTGTTCGGCACCCGTTCAGGACTCAACACACTCGATATTGTCGATAACTTCATCAACAACGTCGGTGTCGTTGGTTGTGCGGTCGCAATGACGCTGTTCACTGCCTTGGTTCGTCCGCGTCTGGCGGGGCTGCGCAGACACCTCAATTCCGTTTCTGCCCCGGCGATCCCGCCCGTTTGGGATTTTCTGGTTGGAATCGTTATTCCCGCAGTTCTCGCATTCATGCTCATTTCTTCACTGATTACGAGCTTGCGAGAGGGATACGACGAATACGCGACCTACTTAGTGACGATCTTCGGATGGGGATCGGTGGCATTCGCCCTCATCGCCTCTGCGATTCTCACTCTTGTTCCCTGGTCGCATCCTCAGCGCACCTCGACAACCCCCACTGATCAGGAGATGGCATGAACGCCGTTGCTATTATCATGATGCTCGTCACCGTGCTTTTGGTGTGGGGAGGACTTGTTGCTTCACTCGTGATGCTTCGACTCCTGCCGACTCCTGGCGAGGACGAGGCTGAAACAACCGCTCCTATTACGGAGCCCAACTCACGATAGGGGATAGCGTGCGCCTCGTAGCTTTCGACCTTGATGACACATTGGCTCCTTCGAAGTCCGCGCTTCCAGCTGCGATGGCTGAGCAACTACGCGCACTTTTAGATGTCGTTCCTGTGTGTGTCATTTCAGGTGGGGAGTTCGGCCAATTTCGCGCACAGTTGCTGGAGAATCTGGACGCAACTTCCGAGCAGCTCTCGAAACTTCACCTCATGCCAACCTGCGGTACGCGTTACTATCGCTGGAATGCAGATCACTCCAACTGGGATCAGGTCTATGCGAATGATCTGAGTCAGGACGAACGCGAGCGTGCAATCAAGTCGCTACGCCAGCGCGCTCATGAACAGGGAGTGTGGGAAGCACAGCCATGGGGCGAGATCATCGAAGACCGAGGATCACAGATCACTTTTTCTGCCCTTGGCCAGCAGGCTCCTCTCGAGGCGAAACGCGCATGGGATCCCAGCGGAGACAAAAAGCGTAAGTTGCGGGACGCTGTTGCTTTGGACGTTCCTGATCTTGAAGTGCGTGCAGGCGGCTCAACGTCGGTCGATATCACCCGTCGTGGAATCGACAAAGCCTATGGAATGGCAAAGCTTGTTGAGATGACGGGGATTGCCCCACAGGACATGCTCTTCATTGGCGATCGCCTTGACGAGGCAGGCAACGACTATCCGGTTAAGGCCGCAGGGTATCCAACGCGTCCTGTTTCCGGCTGGGAAGAGTGCGTCGACGTTATAGCTCAGATCGTTTCTGAGCTTTCTGGGCGAGCTTAGTTCCCAATTGTGCGTGTTGCCCACAGGGCAACCGCACTTGCTGCTGCGACGTTGAGTGAATCAACCCCACCCATCATGGGAATTCGAACAACGTAATCAGTCTGGGCGAGTGTGC
Source organism: uncultured Actinomyces sp. (assembly GCA_963536345.1). Classification (GTDB taxonomy): domain Bacteria; phylum Actinomycetota; class Actinomycetes; order Actinomycetales; family Actinomycetaceae; genus Pauljensenia. Next base: position 56,873 of record CAUTAH010000004.1, on the reverse strand, counting down.
TCTTTTTGAGGCCGTCCCCCTCGGTGCCCATGATGAGTGCGAGACGTGCGTCTGGTGCGGTCATCGCCGGCATCGTGATGAATTCGTCGAGGCTTACAGAATCATCACTCAATGCAAGAGAAGCAAGGGTAAAGCCTGCGGCGTGTAATTCATCTTTTGCCGGCCACTTGTCGAGTCTGGTCCATGGAACTTGAAACACGGTCCCCATGGATACTCGTACTGAGCGCCTGTACAAAGGATCTGCACACTGCGGCGTGACGAGCACGGCATCGGCGCCCAAAGCAGCAGCGCTTCGGAAAGCCGCGCCGACGTTCGTATGATCGACCAGGTCTTCCAAGATCAGCACACGTTTGGGGCCTTCTCCCAAGGAACTCAGCAGCTCAGTGACGGCTTGGAGCTCAGGGCGTTGCATTGCCGCGAGCGCTCCGCGGTGGAGGTGAAATCCCGTAATCGATTCGAGTAGCTCTTCAGGAGCGATAAAGACGGGAGTGTCGCCGCCGTCGGCTGCGCCGAGGAAGTGTTCAAGAAGTGGCTCAAGATCGGGGAGCCAACGGGGTGCCATCATCAAGGACCGTGGGCGATGTCCTACCTCAAGAGCGCGAATAATGACGTTCGTGGATTCTGCCATGTATAAGCCGCGCTCAACTTCCAGACTTTTTCGCAGATTGACGTCCGTCATAGAGATGTAATCGGCAAGACGAGGGTCATCTGGTGCGGATAGGGCCGTCAGTTCAATGAGCATTCCTTCATTGTGCCACGCCTGCTAGCTCGCATCAGTCCCACCATAGCCACCAACCGGGACCGTGAGCCTCGTCCATACACGCGATCGGTTCGCATTCGTCCGGCCTGCAATAGCCATCGAATCCCAATCGCTCTTGAAGGCGTTCCCACACACCATCTTCGTAGATCAGTGCCCAGGGGGAGTCCTGATAGTCGCGAGCTGAGGAGTCCTCGATGTACACGGAATCGATGCTCATTCGTTCATCCCATCGCGGAGAAAGAACCAGATAACCTCCGAGGAGTACATGCGAATCGGCGAATGCTGCCTCAAAGAACAAATCGAGCGGCGGTGCATTGTTTTGACGATCTGCAAGGTTATCAACGGGGAGAAGTGGGCGTACTTCTTGTGCGATATGTCCGTTCACACCCGAAAAACGTGCAAAGTCTGCACAGATGCTGGGGGAGTCAACATAGGGACGCATGAGTTGCAAAATGCCATTGTCTTCGATCCAACCGGAAGCTCCGTACAGGCCGCTCGTTGGTAGTGACGCAAGAGAATGGGATGCCATCGGAAAGGTCCTTTCGTGAACAGTGATGGCATCAGTCTGCGCTTGCGCACTACTGCGCTGCGGGGCGCTGAACAGACCTGTGGAAAACGCCGATAGGAGTGCAGGCTGTGGATAAAACTGGTGGGTATCAGCAACAGCTGATACCCACCACTCAAAAACCTAGATGTCGGTTACCTCGTTGGGAACTGCCCACGAGCAACCTGCGGGCGAGGCGAACGCCATGGGCGAAGCATAATTGCCCGCGAAAAAACATAGAACCACATACGGGGCGGGATCTTTTCACGCGGGTGAACTTCACCAAGCCTGCGCTTAATCTTCCGCCAGACAATCGTGGACTCAACGATGGCAATCAAGAACAGTCCGTACATGATCAGCATGACGATGAAGAGTGCGCGCTGAGCAAGATCTGAAGTTGACGAGAAGAACGACACCGCGAAGAAGACGACAAAAAAGACGATCATCACAGGAAACACGAATTCTGATGCCGAGCGACGAGCGTCGATCCAGTCGCGGGTAAAACGCTTGACTGTGCCCTTGTCACGCAAAGGCATGTAGCGTTCATCGCCGGTAACCAAGGCTTCTTGCTCGAGGCGGTCGCGTTCAGCTCGCATGGCACGTGCGCGCTCACGTGCAGCCTTCTTTGCTGCTTTACGATCAGCGACGATCAAGGAGTGATCATTACGGGCCTGCGCAGCCTTGCGCGTAGGAGTCGGACCGCTCTTTGTGCGGTCACTCGCAGCGCGAGTTTGAGGCGTTTCTTCGGGTTCTGACTTCTTTGAACTCAACACGCTTCTAAGGGTAATAGATAGCAGAGTCGATCGGCACATTGACCAGGCCTTAACCGCGCACTGATACAGCTCGCCTCAGAAGCGATACGCTTGGATACATGGCTATTGACGAACTTCGTGAGCGCCTCGACGCGCTCTTCCCACAATTGGTCGACGAGCTTTCACAGCTTGTTGCAATTCCTTCGGTTTCTTCCGATCCCTCTCACAACGCTGACGTTGAACGCTCGGCTGAACATATTCGTTCTCGTTTCGAGGCACTGGGTCTGGATGCCCAGATTCATTCCGTCACCACTCCTGAGGGAGTACAGGGCAAGCCCGCAATTCTTGCACGCTCTGCACATATTGAGGGTGCCCCCACGGTTTTGCTCTACGCGCACCATGATGTCCAGCCCACGGGCGACCTTGCACGTTGGCACTCTGATCCTTGGAAGACGGTCGTCAAGGGCGATCGTATTTATGGTCGCGGCACGTCAGATGACGGCGCAGGTGTCATCGTTCACCTTGGTTCTTTGTCTCTCCTGGGCAAGGAGCTGAGCGCGAACGTCGTCGTGTACATCGAAGGCGAAGAAGAGATCGGTTCGCCCTCCTTCACTCACTTCCTTGAGACCTACCGTGATCAGCTCGAGGCAGACGTCATTATCGTCACCGATTCTGACAACTGGAAGGTTGGAGAACCCGCAGTAACGACCAGCTTGCGGGGTAATTGCGCATTTACCGTTGACCTGACGATTGCCGATCACGCGGTTCACTCGGGAATGTTCGGCGGCCCAATGATCGATGCTGCCACCTGTGCTGCTCTGCTCGTTTCCTCCCTCTACGACAAGGACGGAAATATCGTTGTTGAGGGGCTGGGCGGCGACGACCACGCCGAGGTGGATTGGCCCGAAGACGAATTCCGGGCAGCTAGCGGAATGCTCGATCAGGTGCGCCTGGCCGGAAGCGGTGATTTGGCAGCACGTACGTGGACAAAGCCTTCGGTGTCGCTGATCGGATTCGATACGACTTCGGTTGCGAACTCCTCTAATACGATCATTCCTCATGTTCGTTTCCGTCTGTCGATGCGCACCGTGCCAGGCGTGGACCCGCGTCAAGCAATGGAAGCGATCGAGAAGCACTTGCTTGAGCACGCGCCCTTCGGTGCTCGCGTGGAGATTTCTGATCGAGATCTTGGCCCTGGCTACCTTGCCGATGTCGATTCTCCGGTTTCTCATGTCGTCAAGCAAGCTCTCACTGATGCCTGGGGCGTTCAGGCCGTCAATATTGGTGTTGGCGGTTCGATTCCCTTCATTTCAGAGTTCCAAGAGACCTTCCCCCACGCGCAGGTCGTTGTCACTGGCGTTGAGGATCCTCTGACAAACGCGCACTCCGAGGACGAGTCTCAGTCGCTCTCTGACCTGAAAGCTGCTGTGCTCGCCGAGGCCTTGGTGCTCACACGCTTGGCGCGCAAGTAAGTGGGCCGACTCCTAATTTCGGGGCATTGGGGAGGGGATCGTAATCCTCTCCCCATCCTCGATTTACTTGCGCGAGGTTTTCAGTCCCTTGCGCCGACTTGGCAGACGCAGTGTGCCCCCTTTGGCCCTGGGCGCGCCTTTGTCGAGGCCATGCGTTCCCACGCGGGTATTGCAGTGCTTTCAACTGCCGAGGAGGCGGACCTAAGAGTTTTAGGCGCGCGCTATCGCGACGCGATTCTTGCAGGAAAGACTCCTGCTTTGGAAGGTGGGCATCTCGCGCATACCGACGGGGGAGTCGCCTTTCTCGAAGGGCTTTCAGGGCTCAGCCGCGCGGATTATTCTGACTTCGACCGTTGGTTTTTCTCCGCGATCGAGCAGTCACGAGTATTGTGCAGGCGCGGCGATTTCTACGCTGCTTTTTCGAGTGCGAGGCCTCTCTTTGGTCCCTCGTCGACGCTTGCTCTTAATCCCGACCTGACGCTACGAAGCGATGCAGATGCGGACTTTAGTCGCCAATGGATGCGCCTCTTGCACCAAGTTGCACAACCGTATCTTCCCCTTCAAGGTCAGCCGGCCTCGTTAGTGGAGCCGGGGCGGATCGCAGGATCAGGGGCAAGCGGGGGAGCAGGTGCTGTGATCTCAGCGTTGGGAGGAAGGCTGATCTCTGATGGGGATTTCCTTGCCTACCATACGCATCTTCAATCCCTTCTTGCTGAGGTCGACCTCGTGATCATTCTTGAGCCCGAACTGCACTCTCCGCTCCTTGCTGAGTCGACGCTTCCAACGCTTACCGAGGCCGCGGCACATTTTGCGCTTCCCGTTCTCGCAGTTGCTCGGAGTTCATCGCTTTCAGCTCATGAGCGAGCCGAATGGGGCATCCATGGAGTGTTAACTGACGAAAATGAGGATTTTGAAGCTCTTGGCCAGCGAGCGGCGCGAACATGGGCGAATTAAATGAGGCCTCGCTCTCAGCTTAGAAAATGGCGTCAATCCATGACTAGCCGTAGGCTAGAACCATTACTGCAAACCCAACACATGAAGGAGCAGCATGTCTGAGAACATCACTGAGACTGCAACCCACGAGGTCATCTTGACTGATGTCGCCGCACAGAAGGTCAAGAGCCTTCTCGAGCAGGAAGGCCGCGATGACCTTCGCCTGCGCGTCGCGGTCCAACCCGGAGGCTGTTCCGGACTCATCTACCAGCTCTACTTTGATGATCGTTTGCTTGATGGTGATGCCGTTCGCGATTTCGACGGCGTTGAGGTTGTCGTTGACCGCATGAGCGTTCCCTACCTCGCGGGAGCAACGATCGACTTCTCTGACACCATCGAACGTCAGGGATTCACCATTGACAACCCCAATGCGCAGAACACCTGCGCATGCGGCGAATCTTTCGCCTGATCGGAGAAAAGTGAAGAAGCTTTCTGTTTTCGGTGCCCTGCTACTGAGCTGCACCCTGGCACTGAGTGCCTGCTCGGGGCAATCCAAGAACTCCCAATCGGCCTCGGCGAGTGCTTCAACAAGCGCGTCTTCGTCGGCATCATCTTCAACAGATGCGCCGAAGGTTGATCGCTCCGGTCAAGGAAATTTCCCGGAGGTTACCGGGGGATTCGGTGAAAAGCCGGAAATTAAGGCCGGATCAGGATCGGTTGGTGACGCCATTCTGGTGAAAACCCTGCACCAGGGTGATGGCGCGACTGTCGGCTTGGATGACATCGTTCAGGTGAACTACGCGGGCGCTCTTTTCAAGGATGGAACGGTCTTTGACTCTTCCTTCGCTGATGGACGCACCCCGATTGCCTTCAGTTTGAATCAGGTTATTAAGGGCTGGAAGTACGGCCTTGCTGAGGCACACGTCGGTGACCGCGTTGAACTCGTTATTCCGTCACAGTGGGGATACGGAGCTAAAGGTGCAGGTTCGTCGATTCCGGCAAACGCTGATTTGGTCTTCGTCGTCGATATCTTGGGTACCGTTAACCCCTCAGACACTTCGGCATTGACCAAGGCAACACCTACTGGAAATGAACTTCCCGCAGGTATTACCGTGACCGGCGACTTGGGAAGTGAACCGAAGATCGCTTTCGGAGAAAATGCTCCTACTGAAGACGCCAAGATCGTCATCGCTGAAGGCAAGGGCGAGAAAGTCACCATTGGCTCAACCGTTGTTTACCAGGCAGTCGGCGCGACTTTCGGTGCCGATAGCAAGACTCAATCCAGTTGGAGCGAGGCTGGCGGTCAAGTTACGACTGTTGCGCAGGGGAACCAGCTCGTCGACTTCACCGCTGGTTCACGTGTACTTCTTGTCGGTGCAGGAAACGCAGCTCAAGGCGCGGCTTCTCAGGCAGTTGTCGTGGATATTATCGCGGTGATTCCCGCGAAGTAATTTTTCGCGGCAAAGGCCGCCTGTCGCCTGAAGACAGAGCAAGTGGGGAGTTGGAAAACCAACTCCCCACTTCCGCATTCAAAAGTGGTTAGAATACCCTGAGTAACGATTTCTTAGCGTTGAGGAGCGCATCGTGAGTGAAACGCCTGTGAAGGTCTTGGTATTCAGTGATAATTCGTCCACTCGCCAGGCAGTGATCACAGGCGTCGGATTCAAGGCCTCGAAAGATACTGCTCCCATTGAATGGCTTGAGGCTGCCACCTCTTTCGGTGTTTTTGAACTTGTCGATTCTCACGATATTGCCGTCCTCGTGCTTGATGGAGAGACACAAAAAGAAGGTGGTATGTCGGTCGCTAAAGAACTGGCAAATACCCGTGAGAACCTTCCGCCGATCCTCATGCTCACTGCGCGTCCGCAGGATCAATGGCTCGCGACTTGGGCTGGTGCTAGCCGAATTGTGAGCGCACCTCTCGATCCTCAAGAGCTGCAAGAGAACCTCGCCGAATTACTGCGCGCTCGCCGCTGAGCGCTCAAAGAGTAGGTTGGTCTGAAGGGACCAGAGGATAGGCAGGGGAAGCAAAGTCCAAAGGTTGTTTTCCCTGCTCATCGATGAGGGTAGATAGCTCGTAAAAGAGAAGGCCTGTGGCTAGCGCATCGTCTAATGCACGATGCTGGCCGCCACCCAATTCGAAGTGCTCGCGCAGGGTCGTTAATCGGTGGTTTTCAACTGCTGGTTTCGGCAAAGCATAGCGAGCTAAAGACAAGGTGTCATAGGGGGGAAGCGGCGGAAGACTACAGCTGCACTGGTTCTGAGCGCGGGCCAGAAAACCCCAGTCAAAAGCGACATTATGGGCAATTAGTCCTGCAATCTTCCGTTTTTGACACGCCACTTCAATCCAGCTGCTAAAACGCGGGAACACCGCATGTAAATCCTGAGCTTGTGCGAGGACCTCATCGTTTAATCCCGTCAAAGAAGTAATAAACGCCGGGAGGGGACGGCGAGGATTGACGAGAGCCGAAAAACTATCAATAACCTGCTTCTCTTCGTAGATCACGGCCCCGATTTCGATAATCGAGTCCTTGGCACCGAGCCCCGTCGTTTCAAGGTCGACGACGAGCCATGCAGACTCCAACCACCGTGGAACCATTGCGGAAAAACTAGGCTCGGGCTGTACAGTAGAACCATTGACCATACCGACGATGCTAGCGGTTGACACCGGTGGAGGAAACATGGGTCTGTATCAAGCCTTAAAGCTGACGGGCACTCCGATTCTCAAAGCTGCTTACCGGCCCTGGATTCGAGGGAAAGAGAACATCCCCGAAACAGGTCCCGCGATCTTGGCATCGAACCATAACGCCGTGTGGGACTCAGTGTTTCTCCCCATGATGATTGACCGTGAGGTTGTCTTTATGGGCAAGGCCGACTACTTCACCGGGACCGGGCTCAAGGGCTGGGCAACGAAGGAATTTATGCGCGCCGTTGGCACTATTCCTGTTGATCGCAGTGGTGGTCGAGCCTCTGAAGCCGCGCTCAAAGCGGGCCTCAAGCGTCTTGGCGAAGGCGAACTGTTCGGGATCTATCCTGAGGGAACGCGCAGCCCAGATGGGCGCCTTTACCGTGGGAAGACCGGAGTTGCGCGATTGGCGCTGCTTTCCGGAGCGCCCGTCATCCCCGTTGCGATGATCGGAACACATGCGGCTCAGCCAATCGGGCAGAAGATTCCTTCGCGAACCAATATCGGTATGGTGATCGGCGAACCCCTCGACTTCAGTCGTTACAAGGGCTTGGACCGCGATCGTTTTGTCCTACGTGCCATCACCGATGAAATCATGTACAACCTCATGCTTTTGTCAGGACAGGAATACGTCGACCTGTACGCCGCGGATGTCAAGGCCCAGCTTGCTGCAGAAGGTGCCTTCGACGGACCTGTGCCTTCGAATGGAAAGACTGCACCCGGCGGGCGAGTTGCCCCCGACGTTGAAGTTCCGACTCCAACGGAGGAAGAACTTCACGAGGAAGAAAACTGAGCAAAGCCGGAGTTGCACGCTTGTCACCTCTCATGGACCGATAAAGCGAAGTAATCCCGCACTCGATAAGATAAGTACGTGGCGCAGATCGTTTTGATGTGCGCGAAGAAGACTGAAAGGTTTACCCATGACGGTTCGTCGTGTTGCCCTCTTGACCGCTGGTGGCTTTGCCCCTTGTCTTTCGGCCGCTGTTGGTGATCTCATTGAGCGCTACACCCAGGTCGCTCCCGAAGTAGAAATCATCCTCTACCAGTACGGCTACCATGGCCTGCTCACCGGCAACTACGTTGTCGTTGATGAAGAAGGACGTCGTGACGCAGCGGTTCTGCGTGAGTTCGGTGGCTCTTCGATCGGTAACTCTCGCGTCAAGCTGACCAACGCGAAGAACCTTGTGGAGCGCGGCCTCGTTGAAGAAGGCGTCGACCCGCTTGCTTTCGCTGCTGAACAGCTGCGCAAGGATGGCGTCGATGTCCTGCACACCATTGGCGGCGATGACACGAACACGACCGCTGCAGATCTCGCTGCCTACCTGCATGAGCACAACTACGAACTGACCGTCGTCGGTCTGCCCAAGACCATCGATAATGACGTGATTCCGATCCGTCAGTCCCTGGGTGCATGGACGGCAGCAGACGAGGGCGCACGCTTCGCATTCAACGTGATCGGCGAGCACCGTTCGAACCCCCGTATGCTCATCGTCCACGAGTGCATGGGCCGCAACTGTGGTTACCTGACCGCAGAAACCGCACGTCGCTACCATGAGCTGCTCCAGACAAAGCGCTGGGCACCTTCACTGGGACTCACCCGCGAGCGCTGGGATGTCCACGGCGTCTACGTTCCCGAGGCAGCACTGGATATTGCCGGGGAAGCTGCACGTCTGAAGGCAATCATGGACGAGCAGGGCAATGTCAACATCTTCCTCTCCGAGGGTGCTGGCCTGCCTGAAATCATTGCCGAGATGGAAGCTAATGGTGAAGAGGTTCAGCGCGATCCCTTCGGCCACGTCAAGCTTGACACCATCAACCCCGGCCAGTGGTTCGCTCGTAAGTTTGCGGCTCTTATCGGTGCCGAAAAGGTCATGGTTCAGAAGTCGGGTTACTACTCTCGCGCGGCTGCAGCCCACGAAGAAGACCTTGCTCTGATCAAGCAGATGTGTGACCTGGCAGTCGAGTGTGCGCTGCGCGGCGAGAGCGGCGTTATCGGCCAGGATGAAGAGAACGGTGACAAGCTTGCAGCCATCGCGTTCCCGCGTATCGCCGGCGGCAAGCCCTTCGATATTACTCAGCCGTGGTTTACTTCTCTGCTCGCTGAACTCGGTCAGCCCTTGGCTCCGGCACAGTGACCATGAGTTTCTCTACTCATCCGGGGCGCGGCGATTTTTCGCTGCGCCCCGGCGCACCTGACCTCTTTGCACCCACGGCTAACGAAGATGCTGCGCCTTGGGAAGCGTGGCGTCTGCGACGTGCGCTTCAACAGCCCACGTATCCTGATGCGGATGCGCTTAGCACGGTTCTTGCTGAGCTCCGTCGCCAGCCACCCCTGGTTTTCGCCGGTGAAGTAGATGATTTGCGCGCCGGATTGGGCGCGGCCTCGCGCGGTGAAGCTTTTGTGCTCACCGGCGGTGACTGCGCAGAGACCTTTGCCGAGGCCACTGCCGACCACCTGCGTTTGAAGATCCAAACGCTCCTGCAGATGGCAGTTGTTTTGACCTACGGAGCGTCGCTGCCTGTGATCAAGATCGGACGGATTGCGGGGCAATACGCAAAGCCTCGTTCGGCTGATATGGAAACACGGGATGGAGTAACGCTTCCTTCTTACCGCGGTGATGCGGTGAATTCCTTCGAATTTACGCCTTCATCGCGCGAACCAGATCCTTCGCGTTTGCTTGACCTCTATCACCATGCCGCCTCGACGCTCAACCTGATTCGCGCATTTACGCGTGGTGGTTACGCTGATTTGCGTCTGGTGCACCATTGGAACAGGGGATTCACTGCGAATCCGGCGTATGCGCGCTATGAAACCCTTGCCGAGGAGATCCACCGCGCGGTCAAGTTCCTCGAGGCCGCTGGTGCAGGTTCTGCAGCGCAGATGCGCAGCGTCGATCTTTTCTCCTCGCACGAGGCTCTGCTTCTTGAATACGAATCGGCAATGACTCGTATTGACTCAAGAACAGGGGACTCATACAACACCTCGGGACACTTCCTATGGATCGGTGAGCGCACGCGTGGAGCAGACGATGCACACGTTGAGTTGCTTTCCCATGTGCGCAACCCGATTGGCGTTAAGCTTGGGCCTTCGACAACTAAAGAAGATATGTGCCGTCTGATCGACCGTCTGAACCCTGAGGGCGAGGAAGGCCGACTGACCTTCATTACCAGGATGGGTGCGGATAAGATTCGCGACGTTCTTCCGCCACTGCTCGAAGCACAATTGGCTGATGGTCGTCCAGTGACCTGGGTGACCGACCCGATGCACGGGAACACGATTACCTCGTCTACCGGCTACAAGACTCGCCGTTTCGAAACGATCATGGACGAAGTCACGGGCTTCTTCGAGGCGCATCGCCAGGTCGGGACGGTTCCGGGTGGTATTCACGTTGAACTCACCGGAGATGATGTCACCGAGGTCTTGGGCGGATCTGAGCAGCTTGATGAAGAAGCTCTTCGTGATCGCTATGAAACTTTGGTTGATCCGCGTCTGAACCACCAGCAGTCCTTGGAGATGGCTTTCCAGGTCGCTGAGTATTTGAAGAAAGAGTGAGGCTCACTGACCTGAGCGCTTCACACCGACATAAAGTTTGGGGGAGGAACCGTTGGTTCCTCCCCCAAACTGGTGGTAGTGGTGTTTTAGACGATCGTCAAAGTCACGGTAGTGCCGCGAGGAACAACGGTTCCAGCTGCGGGGTTCGAGGAACGCACGGTTCCAAAAAGGCCACCCATGAATCGTTCAACGCGTACCTGTAGACCAGCTGCCTCGAGAGCCGAACGTGCTTGGCTTTCTTGTAAACCTTGAACGGTGGGCACCTCGACGGTTTCGGGTCCCTTGGACACGGTATATTGCACCTTGTCCCCGCGGTGAAGGGTTGTTCCGGCGGCGGTTTCTTGCGAAATAACGGTTCCTTGGGCAACCGTCGATGAGAACGCTTCCGTCGCTTCAGGAACCAAGCCCATTGATTCCAGGGTCTGTCGAACTTCTTCGGCGCTCTTACCGCCAAGAGCCGGTACGCTCAGGGGTTCGCGTCCCTTAGAGACAACAAAGTCAACCTTCGTATCGTGGCGAATAGAGGAACCGGCCTCGACTGATTGCGAAATAATCTTGCCCTTTTCGACATCCTCTGACCAGTCCTCGGTCACATTTCCAACGGCAAGACCGCTGCTTGTCAGGGCATTCTTCGCAGCATCAGTCGCCATTCCCTTCAGGTTCGGCGCAGTCCGCATATCGACGCCCTTTGATACGACGACGAGGACCTCAGCGCGCTTGTGGACTCTGTCTTGGCTGCCTGGAGTCGTTGAAATAACGATTCCTGTTTGGACAGTATCGGAGAAGTCCTCGCGCTCTTGGAACTTCAGGTGAAGCGTGCGTAGATCATTCTCCACATCGGTAACCGTGCGGCCATCGGTGACCGGCATAGTGATATATGAACCCGGCCCGTATTCGTGCCACCACCACAATCCGCCGATGACGCCGACGATAAGGAGGGACACGATCAACGCCGCGAACTTGCCAAAACGGCTACGGCGCGTCTTTCGGTGAGCCACCTGCGTTACCCCACCGGAGACATGGACAATAGCCTGAGACGTCGCGGGAAGCTTTTGTGCTGGCAGGGGAGCGGTGAGTTCAACGAGGCCCAGCGCAGCTGTTTTGTGCTCGCCATCCTCTTCTGCGGCTTCGATTTCAGCGCGTTTACCGGCAATCTCAGCTGGGATGGATGCTCGTGCGCGTAGTAGAAGATCAAGAGCCTCTTGAGCATCTAAAGGACGATCTTCGGGGTCCTTCGCAGCAAGCGCTGCGACAAGATCGTCAAGCTCACGAGGGATCCAGGGTTCGAATTCTGAGGGAAGGGGAACGGAGTCATTGACGTGGTGATAGGCCATTTGCATGGCTGTTTCACCTTGCCACGGAACCTCACCGGTAAGCATTTCGTAGAGCATGATGCCTACGGCATAAATGTCGGTTCGTGCGTCGCAGACACCACTTGTCGCAATTTCGGGCGCCATGTAGGCAACCGTTCCGAGCATCGAGCCGGTCGTGGACATCGAGACTTCGGATGCCGCGCGTGCAAGACCAAAATCGGTGACGCGGACGGGCCCCTCACTGGGAACAAGAACATTTTCTGGTTTGATATCCCGGTGGATGACGCCAACACGGTGGGCGGCGCGCAATGCCTCGAGGATGTCTTGCGTGTACTGCAGAGATTGTGAAACCGTAAAGGCGCCTTGCGCCTGTAGCAGCGCGCGCAGGTTAGTCCCATCGATGAGCTCCATCACCAAGAAGCCCTGGCCGTGGATGACACCTTGATCAAATACGGAAACAACTCCGGGGGACACAATACGCGCGGACGCGCGAGCTTCGCGGCGGAATCGAGCGACGAAGTCCGCTGATTCAGCTAAGTGAGGATGCATGACTTTGAGGGCGACAGGTCGATCAAGGCGCTCGTCATGGGCGACATATACGGTCGCCATTCCGCCTCGGGCAAGGCGTGCCTGAATCCTGTAGCGATCATCTACAAGTAAGCCGATCAAGGGATCAGCGGGCATAGATGAGTCTTGACCGTCAGCGTCGATGTGTTCATCACTGCGGTTGTCGGGTTCAAATTCCGTCTCAGAAGTCATCAGTGCGATTTTACTGGAGATTTCAGGGAATGTGCTCACGATATCCCGCGTGCCGTAGCGAAGCACTGCCAGCTAAGGGCGCGATATCATAAAGCCATGAGTGAAACCGTTGCCCTGTATTCCGTTGATGAGGTAGCTCGAAAGCTTGGCATTGAACCGCGCCGCGTGAAGCAACTGATTCGTGACCACATTCTTTTCCAGTACACCAACGCTGCAGGTGAAACTGGAATTCCTCAGGAAATTCTGATTAAGGGGAAAGACGGTTATGAGCCGCTCTATAACCTTCCGGGCACGCTCACACTCTTGTCCGATGGCGGGTTTTCCCCTGAAGAGGCTGCGCAGTGGCTGTACACCGAGCACGATGAACTGGGAGAAACTCCGATGCAGGCGCTTCTGGGCGGGCGTCATCATCGGGTGAACCGTATCGCTTCTGCTTTGGCTTTCTAAGCGGGGGCGGCAAACGACTGTTTGCCTCACTTTGAGCGTTTGATAAGCATCGCTGCAACCTGAGAGAGGGTATCGCGCTGCTCGGGAGTGAAGCGACTGGATTCGAGGGCTAAGAATCCCTGTGCTTCGAAGGTTGAGATCACTTCTTCGTGCAGTTTACGTCCCCTGCGAGCGACAATATCTCGCAGCTCATCGAGCTCGTGGTGAGTCATCTCAGGATTGCCGAGGCCGCGCGCGAGTTTTTCACGTTCGCTTGTACTTGCGTTTTGCCAGGTCAGTGCGAGTAGATATGTTCTCTTTCCTTCGCGTAGGTCATCGCCTGCTCCCTTGCCAGTGATCTGTGGATCTCCAAATACGCCTAATTCATCATCGCGGAGTTGGAAGGCGTGACCCCATGGAGCCAAGACCATACCGAGAGCATCTGCGTCAAGGGGAGAAGCGCCCATAGCGAGGGCACCCAATGTTGCTGGAATGACAACTGAATAGTTGGCAGCTTTATGGGAAACGATGGTCAATGCGGTTGAGGCATTAATTGCCTCGGAATCATTGGTATCAAGAGGACGCTGCTCGGCGGAAATGTCGAGAAATTGACCAATAGCAACCTCGGCATGCATGCGCGCGTAGAGCTGCATGACGGGATCGCGGTAATGGGATAAGTTCTCGCACTGACGAATCATCGCGGATTCAGCGGCAGAGAAGAGAAGATCTCCGGCAAGGATCGCGGAACTGATTCCGAAGTCTTCGCTATCGCCTCGGAAATGGGTAGAACGATGGTAGGAGGAAAAAGCCGCATGAGCGGAGGGATTACCGCGCCGCGTGGGGGCGTGGTCGATGATGTCATCGTGGACTAGTGCGCTTGCCTGGTAGAGCTCAAGTGAGGCGCCTAAATCATCCAAAGGTAAAGACTCAATGGGAGCATGAGTGAAGAGGCTGCCACCAACAAAAGCAAGGAAAGCGCGGAAACGCTTACCTTCTTCAAGGCTCTTATGGCAAATCTCCAGCAGGGGAGTGACCTGCTCAGAGGGGGCAATCGAGTTTGCGAGCTCGGCCAAAATACTGTGGCTTCGTTCCTCAATTCGAGGTGCTAAAGAAAGTAGTTGCTCGCTCAAAACGCTCATGTGCCCAGTCTATAAAACATTCATACGCTACCTAGCGCTCATGTTTATCATGAGAGAAAACGTGAGGAGAACGATTGTGGCAATTGTTGTGAGCTATTACGGGAATCGTGAATCGGATGCTGCCTTGGACGAAGCTGTTCGCGTGGCATCGTGGATGCGAACATCTCTCATGATTGTCGTAGCTTCGCACGATTGCGGTGGGACGTTCTCAGACGAAAATACTGCCGAAGCCCACCTGTGGGAACGCTTAGAGGGAACCGAAGTTTCCTTTGAAGTCAAGCGTTGCCGGAGGGACATGTCAATGTCTGAAACAGTCTTGGAATACGCACGTGTTCTTGACGCTGACATGATCGTTATCGGATTGCGACCCGGCGGTTCACAACGGACAACAATTGGCAATACTGCAACAGAAATTCTGCTCGATGCGCCGTGCCCGGTGATGACGTCTTCGTGGCGTTTTGATGGTCACGCCGCGTAAGAACGCATTTTGTCTTGCCTTTCGAGCTGCGCACGTCAAGGTCTGACAGTTATAATTGTAGGCAGTATGTCGCCGTCCAGTGGATTGGCGGCTAATTTTGTCCACCCATGAAAGGGATTCGAGTGTCTCCATCCCGCGCTACCGGCGCTCGCGATACTGAAGCTGAACCCACTCAGTCGAAGAAGGCAACTCGTACGCGGCGCTCGTCTCAGGCTACACAGACGTCTGTAGAAATGGAAGAGACTGCCACGCCGAAGAAAGCGACAGCAAAGAAGGCTAGGAAAACTGCGGCTTCAAAGGATGATGCTTCCGTAAAGACGGAGGAGACTGCGCCCAAGAAGCGCCGCGCGACAAAGAAGGCAACGGCCGCTCGAGAAGAGTCTCCTGCACAAGCAGAGGAAGCCGCTCCGAAGAAGCGCCGCACCACAAAGAAGGCTCAAGAGCAAGAAGTAGCGAAGCCTGAAGCAGAGAAGAAGCCTCGCGCAACCCGCAAGAAGGCGGCGAAGGACGCGCAAACTGAAGGCGCGGAAGAGGCTCCCAAGCACGCGAAGCGCACGCGCAAGAAGGCAGCTGAGGTCGAAGAAACTCCTCAAGAAGTCGTACCCGCGCAAGACGATGAGGAACTCGAAGGTGACATCACCGAAGACGCCGATCTCGAAGAAGTCGAAGACATTGAACCCGATGTCGATGATCTGGAAGATCCCGAGATCGAAAGTGACGATGACGACGTAGAAGACAAAGATTCTGAAGATGATGAGTCTTCTGCACATGACCAAGATTCGAAGCCGCAGAGCGCTGCTGAACTTCGTTCGAAGGGTGGATTCGTCGTTTCTGATTCGGATGAAACAGATGAACCAGTCCAGCAGGTTACCGTCGCTGGCGCAACGGCCGACCCGGTGAAGGACTACCTCAAGCAAATCGGTAAGGTCTCCCTGCTCAACGCCGAACAAGAAGTTGATCTTGCTCGTCGTATTGAAGCCGGTCTCTACGCTGAGGAAATCCTCAAGACAAGTTCGAATGAGAAGAGCTCTCGCGAACGCCGTGAGCTGCATATTTTGGCTCAAGATGGTCAGCAGGCAAAGAACCACCTCCTCGAGGCCAACCTGCGTCTTGTGGTTTCGCTTGCGAAGCGTTACACCGGACGCGGTATGCAATTCTTGGACCTGATTCAGGAAGGAAACCTGGGTCTGATTCGCGCAGTTGAGAAGTTCGACTACACGAAGGGCTACAAGTTTTCGACCTACGCTACGTGGTGGATTCGCCAGGCAATTACGCGTGCTATGGCGGACCAGGCGCGAACCATTCGCATCCCTGTCCACATGGTTGAAGTCATCAATAAGCTCGCGCGCGTTCAGCGTCAGATGCTTCAAGATCTTGGCCGTGAACCCACTCCTGAAGAATTGGCGAAGGAACTGGATATGACACCGGAGAAGGTCGTCGAGGTCCAGAAGTACGGTCGCGAACCTATTTCTTTGCACACTCCTTTGGGTGAAGACGGCGATAGCGAATTTGGCGATCTGATTGAGGACTCCGAGGCAATCGTCCCCGCAGACGCAGTGTCCTTCACGCTTTTGCAAGAACAACTTCACCGCGTCCTCGATACGCTTTCTGAGCGTGAGGCAGGGGTTGTTTCCATGCGTTTCGGCTTGGGAGACGGCCAGCCGAAGACTCTTGATGAGATCGGTAAGGTCTACGGTGTCACGCGTGAGCGTATCCGCCAGATTGAGTCAAAGACCATGTCCAAGCTGCGTCATCCCTCCCGTTCGCAGGTGTTGCGCGACTACTTGGACTGATAGAGCCGTTTATAAACTTAAGTGGCCGGGACCTATTAGGTCCCGGCCACTTAAGTATTGCTCTACGAGCGCAAAAGACGATCAGTCGTCCTCTTCCTTCTCGATACCCAGCGTCTCACGAATGTGATCGTAGAGAGAAAGCTGAGTGGCGATCGAGCAGTTGATCTGCTGAAGCAGCTGGGCGTCGGTTGCTCCATGCTCGTAATCGACATTGACCTCTGTCATCACGCGCAGGGTGCCATCGTCGGTGGGAGCGTAGAAGGCCTTCGGCCAGATGCGATCGCGGTGCCAGTCTTCGATGACACCGTTGAGCTCTGCTTCTTGTTCCATGGGAACTTCTTCTGCCATGCGCGAAGTCACGGACAGGATCTCATTCATCTGTCCCATGAAGAGGAAGAAGAACGGTGCGCCGTCCCAGCGGCCGCATACGTCGTCGTCATCATCGCGACCGTAGTACCAGCCCTGGCCATCGAAAATCTTCTCGATGCGTTCTTTCGAAATGGGGCGTACGGAATCGCCAGATTCACTGCTGCTGAACCAACCCATATTGACGTCTCCTTTGTGTCACATTCCCAGAGCTGCGCCCAGCTCACGGTAGAACTCGGAAGCGGTTCCAAGAGCACAGCTGACCTGCTGGTTGATCTGTGCGTCGGTTGCGCCATGTTCCCAATCGATTGAATTTTCGCAGAAGATGCGGACTACGCCTTCATCGTTAATGCGGTGGTACGCCTTCGGCCACAACTTCGTGCGGTGCCATTCGCGGATGAATGCGCGTGCTTCTTCGAGCTTCTCCATGGGGACCGAGAGGTGCCACAGGGACTGAATGTGAAGAATTTCCTTGTTTTCGCCTCGGAGCATGAAGTAGAACTGGTCGTCGTCCCACGTGCCGCCAAGGTCACCATCGGAATCTACGAAGTAGTGCCACCCACGTTCTTTAAAGAGGTCGATCAGACGTTCCTGGCTGATCGGTGGGGTGAGCGGGGCCTCTTCGGCCGGCTTTGGTCGTGAAAACAGACCCATGTTTGTTTCCTCCTTGGAAGGGATTGTCGTTCCAATGATAGGGGATAGTCCCTAGAAAGTCAGGATCCTTGTGTGAAGTAATTGCGCTCATCAATAATGTCGAGGGCCTTCGGGGCAATTGCATCGAGATGCTGATTGGCATGATGCGCGCAGAAGTTTAGCGTTCCCGTAGCTAGAGTGACTCGCACCCACGCGCGTGCTCCGCATTGATCACAACGATCTTGAGCGGTCAGAATCGGGGGAAGTGTCTGTCGTGCATTCTCAGTAGTTACGGTATCCATGCATCTATAAGACCACGTTAGAGTCGATCAAGAAGCAAAAAATGGCTTTTTCTGCCAACGGCCGAAAATCTGGAAACGTATCACAATTTGTCGATTTCGGTGCGTGAGCGTCTGAGTTGACCGATGCACTTCGTACACTGTCTGGGTGAGTGAAACCCAAGCCTCAGACTACTCCGCACGGCATCTATCGGTTCTCGAAGGACTCGAGGCCGTTCGTAAGCGCCCCGGCATGTACATCGGATCGACCGACCACCGTGGACTCATGCACTGCCTTTGGGAGATTATTGATAATGCGGTCGACGAGGCCTTGGAAGGCTACTGCGACACGATCGATGTGCGCTTACATCCTGACCATTCGGCTTCAGTTTCCGATAATGGCCGTGGTATTCCCGTAGACGAGGTCCCCGGAGTTGGCCTGTCGGGCGTGGAAGTCGTCTTCACCAAGCTCCACGCCGGTGGAAAGTTCGGAAACGGCTCCTATGCTGCCTCGGGTGGCCTTCACGGTGTCGGTGCCTCTGTTGTGAATGCTCTTTCGGCGCGAATGGACGTCGAGGTCGACCGCGGTGGTAAGACTTGGCAGATGTGTTTCAGGCGAGGAGAGCCCGGCGAATTCGATGATTCTCGTCAGCGCACCCCGAACTCTCCCTTCCAAGCTTTTACTGATGAGTCTCGCCTGAAGACGATCGCTAAAGTTTCAAAGAAAAAGACTGGCACTAGAGTTCGTTTTTGGGCGGACTATCAGATTTTCCCTTCAGATGAAGGCTTTACCTGGGACACTCTTCTTGCCCGAGCCCGCCAAACGGCTTTTTTGGTTCCTGGTCTGACGATCAATTGCTTTGATGAACGCGGCGAAGAAACAATTCACGAATCATTCCGTTTCGACGGGGGCGTTGTCGATTTTGTTGATTGGCTCGCTACTGATGGCCCTGTGACGGATACCTGGCACATCCAAGGTGAAGGTACCTTTACGGAAACCGTGCAAGCTTTGGATCCTGAAAGCGGTCATTTGAAGGCCGTTGAAACTGAACGCACGTGTGAAGTTGACTGTGCTCTGCGATGGGGAATTGGCTATGAGGCACAGCTTCAATCCTTCGTTAACATCATCGCAACGCCTAAGGGCGGAACCCACGTTGCGGGCTTTGAACAGGCCGTTTTGAAGGTGCTTCGTGCCCAGGTCGATAAGAATGCGCGCAAACTGAAAGTTTCGGCTAAGGACGGTCGTCCTGAGAAAGACGACGTATTAGCTGGTTTGACCGCGGTTGTCACTGTTCGTTTCCCTGAACCTCAGTTTGAGGGGCAAACAAAGGAAATTCTGGGGACGCCGCAGATTCGTTCAGTTGTTGCCCGCGTGGTCGGCGACTGGCTCGAGGCGAAATTTGCTTCCTCCAAGCGCGACGATAAGCAGCAAACCAGCGCACTTTTGGACAAAGTCGTTGGAGAAATGAAAGCGCGTGTCTCAGCGCGCATTCACAAAGAAATCTCCCGTCGCAAAAACGCATTGGAGACTTCTTCTCTTCCTGCAAAACTTGCAGATTGCCGAGCAGAAGATGTCGAACAGACCGAGCTTTTTATTGTCGAGGGTGACTCGGCGCTTGGAACCGCAAAGGCGGCGCGTAATTCACAGTACCAGGCGCTGTTCCCGATTCGAGGGAAGATCCTCAATGTCCAGAAGGCCTCGACTGCCGATATGCTCGCTAATGCTGAATGCGCGAACATTATTCAGGTGATTGGCGCCGGTTCTGGACGTACCTTCGACCTTGAACAGGCTCGCTACGGCAAAGTCATTTTGATGACTGACGCGGACGTTGATGGAGCGCATATTCGTACGCTTCTCCTGACACTCTTCTTCCGCTATATGCGTCCGATGGTCGAAGCAGGACGAGTTTATGCGGCCGTTCCTCCTCTACACCGGATTGAAGTGGCTGGAAAGGGGCGAAAAGGACGGGAGTTCATCTATACGTATTCTGAAGATGAACTCCATCGCCAGCTTGCTGCTTTGCGGAAAGCGGGACGCAGTTGGAAAGAGCCGATCCAACGCTACAAAGGCCTCGGCGAAATGGACGCCGATCAGTTGGCAGAAACGACAATGGACCGTGCGCATCGCTCACTCAGGCGCATCACACTTAAAGATGAGGAGGCTCTTCGTCGCGCCGAAGACGTCTTTGAACTTCTCATGGGGCAAGTTGTTGGTCCTCGTCGTGATTTCATTGTCGAAGAAGCTGCGGGTATCGATCGTGACCGTATTGATGCCTAGGCGTTGCGCATAGATATTAACTAGGACTGAGGACCCGCTTTCCCGTAGAATATTCCCTATGAATGGACTTGCGGAGCGTTTAAAGCCGCCCGAGGTAGTCTCTTTCCCAGGTTCTCACCTCGGTTTGCGGTGGCGGCCTTTGATCCCATCGGATCTAGGTGCGGTTGCCGATTTGATCCGCGAAGTTGAGAAAGAGGATGACGCGATCTTCCGGACATCCTCGCAGGAGATTGCGGACCTGGCATTGGGGCACCTTAAGGCTTCCCCTCTCGAGGTGATCGTGGGAATCGCCCAGGATCATGGCATTGTTGCGCTTGGGAGCGTGAAAGTGTTGACCGGGGTTACCGAGGCCGCGGTTGCGATCGTCAACGCTGTCATTCATCCTCTGTGGCGAGGCCGTGGAGTCGGTCGTTCTCTTCTTCACTGGCAAGATGGCCGTGCGCGCCAGATGCTTGTCGAATATTTCGGCGCGGAATCCACTCTGCAGGCTTCGATTGCCAACTGGGTTGATGGGCACATGACGGATCGTCGACGTCTCTACATTGCTGCTGGTTTTTACGCTAAACACATGTTCCAAGTCATGTACCGAGATCTTGAAGGTTCAGAGCATCTTGCTCCGGTCCCTGAGAATATAAAGATCTGCCCGATGAGTGAGGTTTCATTTTCTCAACTGCATCGGGTGCACTCAGAAGTTTTTAGCGATCACCCTCTGACTGAGGCTAGAGACTTCTGGTGGAACCGCGCGCTTGAAGACTATGAGGATCGCTGGTCCTTCGTTGCGCTTAGCGATGAGGGGCAGATTTGTGGGTACTGTATGGCCGGTCGGTCTGCAGAAAGCTGGATTGCCCACGGGCGCCTCGAAGCTTATATCAACACCATCGGCGTCCCTGCAGACCACCGGGGGAAAGGTATCGCCTCGGCGCTGATTTCCGCTTCGACTCGCGCTGCTGCTCACGATGGGATGAACAGAATTGGGATCGATGCGGATCTGAAGAGTCCAACGCATGCTCAATCTGTTTATGAACATCTTGGATTTGTAAATGATCGCACCCGTGTCTTTTACAGTATTGATCAGTAGAAGTGCGGTACTGAATGGTTTCATTTCAACTCGCAGGAAATCAGGACAGCATCCCGCCCTTTCCTCCAGAGCATCACGGCATTACGTGGCGTCTTCTCACCGAGGACGATCTTCACGCACTCGGTGCACTATTTGCGCGCATGGAGGCTCGCGATAACCCACCGTATCGCACAGCATTAGCTGAAGTTGCTGAAATGCTTTCTTCCTCCACTCAATGGAGAGGAATCGTTGGAATAGCAACGAAAGGAATGGCTTCGGGGCGGATGGTAGCCTTCGCCCAGACACGATTGCGTGCCTCTGGACGCATTGAATGTCTATGCCAAGGAGGAGTCGATCCTGATTTTCGTCGTATCGGGCTTGGGCGCGCCTTAGTTGACTGGCAAATTCTGTCAGCGAAGGCGATGCTTGAGCGCTATGAAGGAAACGGTGCCCGTGCGATTGTCAGCTATGTTGAAAACTGGCAAGACGATCTTGAAGGCGCACTGAAATCTCAAGGCTTCCATTGGGAACGCACATACTACGATCTGCGAGCGAAGCTGCGCCCTCTTCCTGTTATTCCTTCGCTTGGCTCGTATATTTCCATCGAGCAATGGAGCCCACAGTGGGACGAGGAATTGCGTCAGGCTGCAAACTCCATAGCCCAGCAACAGGGCATCTCGGCCATGACTGAAGAGCAATGGACCATGGGACGAAGCTCCTTCGTGCCAGAATGGTCCTTCATTGCCGTTGACCGGCGCTCCGATCGCCCCCGTATTGCGGGTTTCGTATTGTCGTCAAAGTATGAGCAAGATTGGGTCGCGCTCGGCTGGAAGGAAGGCTACATCGATCAGATCGGGGTAGGGGATGAGTGGAGGACAAGTCGAGTCCTTGACGCTCTCGTCGCAACTTCGATGTCTGCCCAAGCGGAGGATGGTATGGCACATATTGCTACCGGAATCGCGCAGGCAGAAGGCTCAGCGATGCTTTCAGTCTTTGAATACCTGGGATTTAGAGTCGTCGGTCAATCGCGATTGTATGCAATCGATGTTCCGGAGGCCTAAGCTGTCGGGCTCGACCTCCGAAACATCATCAGCATCGATTTTTCCTTAGAGAACCTTAGAGAAAAATTCTCGCGTACGAGGGCTTTGAGGACTGATAATTACTTGCTCTGGTGTTCCCTCTTCAACAACTGTTCCTCTATCCATAAAGACGACATGATCGGCGACCTCGCGCGCGAAACCAACTTCATGGGTAACGACAACCATTGTCATTCCCGCCTGCGCGAGGTTTTGCATAACTGTCAGTACCTCGCCAACTAACTCGGGGTCGAGAGCTGAAGTCGGCTCATCGAAGAGCATGAGTTCCGGTTTCATCGCGAGTGCGCGAGCGATTGCCACGCGCTGTTGCTGGCCACCTGAGAGCTGCGAAGGATAATGGTTGAGCCGATCTCCTAAACCGACCAATTCCAAATATTCCTGTGCTTCTTCTCTTACTTCATTCCGGGGACGATCCAAGACGTGGATCGGGCCTTCCATCACGTTCTCTAGTGCAGTCAT
This sequence comes from uncultured Actinomyces sp., assembly GCA_963536345.1. Taxonomy (GTDB): domain Bacteria; phylum Actinomycetota; class Actinomycetes; order Actinomycetales; family Actinomycetaceae; genus Pauljensenia. The sequence goes on along the minus strand of CAUTAH010000004.1, from coordinate 34,097 downwards.
ATGCGGGAAAAGGTTGAAGCGTTGGAACACCATGCCGATCTGCGAGCGTTGGGCAGCGATTTGCTGATCCGTCAGGTCGTAATAGACGCCGGTATTTGGATCCTTTCTGTAACCCAGAAGCTCACCATCAATCAGGATTTCCCCGGCAGATATCGTTTCCAACTGGTTTAAGCAACGAAGCAGAGTCGATTTACCTGATCCAGATGGCCCCATGATGACACAAACCTCTCCATTGGCAATATCGAGGTTGATTCCACGGAGGACATGGAGGTCACCAAAGAACTTGTGAACGCTGTCGATGTGGATAAGCGCGGTTTGGTCTGTCATGGGGTTACCTCAATGAAAGTCGTGTCTCCAGGTGATGTCGAGTCAAAGCCCTTACCAAAGTGACGCTCAATGCGGCTCTGAATTCGCATGAGGATACTTGTGACGATCAGATACCAGATCGCGGCCGCGATGAGCAGAGGCACTGGTTGGAAAAGTTCTTGCCCTTTTTGGTTAGCCACGAAGGTCAATTCCAGGGTGTAAGGAATGGCGCTGACCAAAGAAGTCGTCTTGAGCATCGAGATAGTTTCATTCCCAATGGGAGGGACAATCACGCGCATCGCCTGAGGCAAGATGATCCGACGGAAGATTTTCCCGCGATTCATCCCCAGTGCAGTCGCTGCTTCCCACTGCCCGTGATCGACTGAGAGGATGCCGGCTCGAATAATCTCAGCGAGGTAGGCGCCTTCGTTGAGTCCAAGACCGATGAATGCCATCCAGAAAGGAGTGAACCAGGCGCGAGTTTCGAGGCTAACACCTATTTCTGTTCCGGGGATTCCCAGAGTAATTGTCCGGTAGAGGGTCGGTAACAGAGACCAGAAGATCAACTGCGTGTAAATAGGTGTTCCACGGAAAAACCAGATGTAGGCAGAGGCTACTCCCCGTAAGACCGGGTTAATTGATTGGCGCATAATAGCCATGGTGATCGCTAGTGCCGTGCCCAAGGTCATGGACAAAATCGTTAGAACGATCGTCATGAACAGGCCTGTCATGATCATTTTTGAAAATAGCCACTTCCAGACAACATCCCACCTGAATTGCGGGTTTGTTACGAGAATATAGGCCAGCCCCAGCGCCATTAATCCCACGATGATGGCGCTAACCCAGCGGCCTAGGTGAAAAACCGGCTTTGACTGAATGAGTGTGACGCCGTCTTTGGTCTGTATAGACATGTGTGATTACCTCGAGCTTGATGAAGGTGACGGTCAGACCTGCGGATTGATCTGGGCAGTTTTGAGTGCCCCTTGGTTTGACCCGTAGGTCGATAGGATCTTTTCAACGTAACCGTTATCCATCAGGTACTGGACGGCCGCCTGAATCGCCTTTGTCAGCTGTTCGTTATCTTTGGAAACGATGATCCCTTGTGGCGCTGATTCAACAACATCGCCAACCTGTTCCAAGGATCCTTCTGAACGCTCGATGGTGTAGCCAATAACGGGGGAGTCTGCGAGAGTCGCATCGTATTGTCCGCTCGCCACGCGGACAGCAATATCAGTCTGAAGGTCGTGAGGCATGATTGTTACGGCCTTTTCACCTTTATCGGTGCACTCCTTGGACAGGTGGGTGATGTAGTCAAATTGGAAGGTGCCGTTTTGGACTCCAACAGTTGTTCCGCATACATGCGTGGGATCAAAGTGCTTGGGGTTTCCTTTTGCAACAGCGAATGCCGTCCCTGTTTCAATGAAGCTGATCATGTTAACTTCCTTTTCACGATCAGCGGTAATGGTGAAACCGGAAATGCCGACATCAAACTTTGATCCCAGCGAGGGAATGATCGTGGCGAACTCTGCGTGTTCAGTGGTTGCACCCTTGAGGCCCATAACGTGGGCGATGGCATCGGCCATATTCACGTCATAGCCAGTGGGTGTTTTCCCATCGGATTTGAAGAACTCTGCGGGCGCGTAGTCGATCGATGCGCCGTTCTTCAAGGTGCCAGCTTTCTTGACTGATTCGGGAACCAAGGCCTCGATTTCTGGAACGGCCTGGATTGATGAAGTGTCGAAGCTCAGGTCACTGCTTGTCTGCGAGCTTGATGAGGTTCCTGCGGCAGCAGGCTTTTCATCGGGATTTGAACAAGCGGTAATGCTCAGTGCGCCTAGGGCTAGGACGGATGGAATTGCAATAATCTTTGTCTTCATGATGTCTCTCCTTAAGATCTTATGCAATAACCATACATTAGGATGCATATTATGCATGACGTGTTGGGGTGACATCGACAACAAAAGTGAAGGCCTGCAAACCGGTGGTCTGCAGGCCTTAGCGTGTTTAACGTCCTCGTAATGCGCGTCGATTGGGGCGAGCCCGAGCGGGATCAATTCCCTTAGGAATCGGGGCTGAACGCCTGTCGAGAGCGCTCAAACGCTGATTAACCAAGGGGACTTCGTCGCGCGTCAGATTCTTCTTGAGTTTGCGAAGTTCGCGAAGTAGATTGGCGAGGCGCACCTGGCCTTTACCGGTACCTACCTGGATTGTCGTAATGGCGACATTACGCATGAGGCGCTGCGCCTTCTTGCGTTCTTGCTCGAGAAGGGGACGGACTCGAGAACTTGGGCCTTCTGAGATAAGAACAATTCCGGGGCGTCCGACGAGGCGCCAGACAAGGTCCTGCTCGGCATTAGCAGCAATCGGCTGCTCATTGACAATCCAACCATTGCGAATACGGCTAATAGCGACATATACCTGGCCAACACGTCCTTCGACTTGTGCATAGGTTGCGCGGTCGGTCAGGTTAGACAGAATGAATGTCGCAATGAGAACGCCGATTAAGAAGCCCAGGAAAGTAAGCGAGAACCAGCCTGAATGTGTCAGGGCGGCTGCAAGCACGCCCAATGCGGTTGCAACCACAACAACACCGGCCATGAGCCATCCGACCCACGGGTAGGTTCGTTGACAAATACGGAAGGCGTCCATCAAGTTGTGATAAAAACGCCGTTTCTTCTGAGGTGTACTTTTCTCGCTCATAACAGCTCCAATGTTAGCGGGTTTTTCTCACTCAAAGGAATACAAAAGGGGGTGTGAAGCTCGTTGTGAGCTTCACACCCCCTCAAACGTGATGATCAGCGGGTTGCTTCGGGAAGAGGAACCTCTGCATCGGGCTCGTGTGTGATTCGATTGCGAATATCGCGACGAACGATTTCGATCGACCACAACCATACGACGTGCCCCAAGGCCTCTGAGAAGTGCTCGGCCCAACTTTGTCCGCCCTCAACCCAGGGGAAGGGGGAGGGAACGGTACCCATCAGTGGCATGAGAATCAGGTGGAAACCGATCCATACCAAGAGGCCGAATGCTGCACCTTGCCAGAGCTTAATGCCGGGGAAGTACTCTGCAACGATGCAGTAGAACAGGGCGAAAATAATCGCAAAAGAGAAGTGGATGATGAAGGAGTAGATCGGCAAGTTATCGTTGCCGTTGAAGCTGACGGTGGTGTGCACCTGATCCGAGGTCATTCCAAGCTGCTGCAAAAGCATCTGAGGAGGATTTGTGGCATTGCGCTCAGGAGTGCGCGGAGGGAAAGGAACTTCCCAGCCGAACTTGACGATTGCCGAGAAGATACCGCCTAAAATGCCGACTGCAGCTGCGACACCAACACGACGGCGCTTGGGATCGGTCTTCTTGAAGAGATTTTTGAACATGTTCGAGCTTTTCTATCGATACTGATGAGCATGGATATTGAGCGCGTCGCGAGGCGACGCAACCCCGCATATCGGTTGACAGTTTCTCATGTTTGAACGTCGGTCGCTAGATACAGACACTGTTTCTGACGCAGTGAAATAAAGGCGGTGGGCAAGCATCAGCTTGCCCACCGCCATTTTGAAATCAGTTAGGTTTACAGACCCAGTTCTGATTCAAATGCAGCTTCTTCAAGACGGCGCTTGACGTCCATCAAGAAACGCGATGCGTCGGCGCCATCGACCAATCGGTGGTCATAGGACAGCGACAGATAGACCATCGAGCGGATAGCGATGGAATCATTGCCGAGTGCATCCTTAACTACAACGGGGCGCTTCACAATAGTTCCAACACCCATGATTGCTGTTTCAGGCATGTTGAGGACCGGTGTGTCGAAGAGAGCGCCACCCGAACCGGTGTTGGTGATCGTAAAGGTTGAACCGGACAATTCGTCCGCGCCAATGGTTGCCTCGCGTGTGCGTGCTGCGAGGTCGTTGATCGACCGAGAAATGTCTGCCAAGGAAAGCTCTTGGGCTCCCTTGATAACCGGAACGAGAAGGCCTCGCTCAGTATCGACTGCAATGCCGATATTCTCGTGATCGAAGTAGGTCACTTCCTTGTCGTTGATCGTCGCGTTCACCTTTGGGTGGAAGCGCAGAGCTTCGGTAGCTGCCTTGACGAAGAACGGCAGGAAAGTGAGCTTGGTATTCTCACGCTGCGCGAAAGAATCCTTGGCGCGCGCACGTAGAGCAGCGATCTTAGTGACATCAACTTCAATGACCGTTGTGAGCTGTGCAGCGGTGCTCAGTGACTCAACCATGCGACGGGCGATGGTTTGTCGCAAACGTGACATCTTTTCCGTTGTTCCGCGCAGCGGTGAAGCCTCACGGCCGGCAAAGACGTTTTCTCCTGCCGATGCTGCAGATTGAACCGCTGGTGCAGGCGCTGGGCTAGCAGGTGCTTGCTGAGCCTGAGCAGCCTTTCGTGCTGCAATTGCAGCTTCGACATCCTCGCGGCGGATCCGTCCGCCAATACCGCTGCCCGTGATCTCAGCAAGGTCGATACCTGCTTCGCGGGCAAGCTTGCGCACGATCGGCGTGACATAGCCGGTAGCTGTCACTTCAGTAGGTGCCGGGGTGGCAAGTTCGCCCTTTGCTGCGGTTTCAGCCAACGAGGCCACAGTCGGGAACGGGCTGACCGGAGCAGGTGCGCTCGGCGTAGGTGCGACAGGCGCAGGTGCTGCGGGAGCTGCCGGAGCAGAAACAGCAGGCGCAACCGGTGCTGGCGCGCTTGCTGCGGGCGCGACCGGCTGAGCAGGCGCAGCGCTACCCGTGGGTGCCTGAGCAGAAATAACAGCCAAGACAGTGCCCACCTCGACAGTATCGTCTTCGGCTACGCGGATCTCTGCTAGGAAACCAGCGGCGGGGGAGGGAACCTCTGAATCTACCTTGTCGGTCGAAACTTCAACCAGAGGCTCGTCGAGTTCAACGGCATCGCCGAGGGACTTCAGCCACGTGGTGACGGTGCCTTCGGTGACGGACTCACCCAATGCCGGCATAAGTACCTCGGTTCCGGCGACTGGCGACGAGGCAGCCGGAGCGGGAGCCGAAACAGGTGCTTCGATGGGAGCGGAAGAGGTGGGCTCGGGAGCGCTTTCTTGTGCGGGCGCGGGGCCATCTTGAGGGGCCTCGGAAGGATCTCCAATAACGGCCAGCTGTGTGCCGACCTCAACGGTCTCATCTTCTGCAACGAGAATCTGCAGAAGAACGCCCGCTGCTGGGGAGGGAACTTCAGAGTCCACTTTATCTGTGGAAACCTCGACTAAGGGCTCATCGAGTGCGACGGTATCGCCCACGGATTTCAGCCAGGTGGTGACGGTGCCTTCTGTTACCGACTCACCCAAAGCGGGCATGATCACTGCGGTTGCCATGTTCAATCTCCTTGTCGGTGGCTGGTCAGTTGTGTGCGTGGAGAGGCTTACCGGCCAGAGCCATCGCTGCTTCGCCAATAGCTTCGTTTTGCGTCGGGTGGGCATGGATCAGCGCTGCGAGATCTTCGGGGTAGGCTTCCCAGTTGACCATGAGCTCGCCTTCTCCGACCTGCTCACCGATGCGCGCACCGATGCCGTGGAATCCGACAATCGGCCCGCCTTCTACGGAGACTAGCTTAATGAAGCCAGTCGCTCCAAGAATATTGGACTTTCCGTTACCAGCGAGATTGTATTCGACAGTGCGCACACGGTCGCCGTACTTCTCGCGGGCCTGCTTTTCGGTCAGGCCAACAGAAGCGATTTCAGGCTCACAGAAGGTTACGCGCGGGATACCGGACTCATCCATCAGCTTGGGGGCGAGGCCAGCAATCTCTTCAGCGACAAACATTCCTTGGAGGAAGCCGCGGTGTGCGAGCTGAAGGCCAGGAACGATATCTCCGACTGCATAGATATTGCCAACTCCGGTGTGCAAACGTTCGTCGGTCAGGACGAAGCCACGTTCCATGCGAATACCGGCCTCTTCAAAGCCGAGCCCTTCGGTGACGGGACCGCGTCCGACGGCAACCAGGAGAACATCTGCATCAAAGGTCTTGCCATCTTCAGTTGCAACGTGAACGCCGAAATCATCCTGAGTGGCGCTTGCAAAACGCGTATTGGTGTGGAAAGCGATTCCACGCTTGCGGAAAGAACGTTCAAGGTGCTTGGAAACGGCTTCGTCTTCGTTATTCGCCAGGTGTGGAAGCGCCTCGATGATGGTGACTTCCGCGCCGAAAGAACGCCACACAGAGGCAAACTCGAGGCCAATAACGCCACCACCAAGAACAACTGCACGCTGCGGGACCCACTCCATTTGGAGTGCTTGATCCGATGTGATGATTCGGCCGCTGATATCGAGTCCAGGAATTGAACGTGAGTAAGAGCCTGTTGCCAAAATGATGTTCCGGCCGACGATGCGGCGGCCATTAACTTCGATGGTGTCAGGGGAAGCAAGTCGTCCCCAGCCCTCGATCACGTCAACGCCGCGCGAAGAGAGCAGCCCCTGAACGCCTCGGAAAAGCTTGTTGATAATGGAATCGCGATACTGACCAACCTTGGCCATGTCGATTCCTTGCAAAGTAGCTTGGACTCCAAAGGTATCGGACTCGCGAATCGCATCGGCAGTCTCTGCTGCGTGTAAATATGCCTTTGTAGGGATGCAGCCACGGTGGAGGCAGGTTCCACCAACCTTGTCACCTTCGATAAGGGCAACTTTCAATCCCAATTGGGAGGCGCGTAAAGCCGCAGCATAGCCGCCTGACCCTGCACCGAGGATGACGAGGTCGTATACAGACTCGCTCACGTGTTCCACTCCTTGATAGCGAAGAGAACGGACCTTCAATGTCCGACTTAGGTCCTATTCTCCCACTAGTCACTGTATTTGTCCGCGAGAAATTGGCTGCTTAATCGGTTAGACAGCCCACATGTTGCGCAGTCGAAAATGACGAGCTTTCTCAGGATAAACAACTACTATGGCACTAAACGAAGGAGGAGAAGTGAGCGAAGCAGCACACGAGCAGTCTCAAGATAACCGGCCACCGTCACGTGGTTCTGGTCGACTTGTCATTGCTCTGTACTGGTTGTTCAGTCTTGCTGTTACTACCTTGGCCGTTGTCGATGCGTATCATCGCCGTGATGTGCCACTGTGGGTACGCTTCACTGCCATCTTTATCGGTCTTATTTATGTAATTGCCGCCGTTGCCTTGACGCATAATGGGCGACGCATGCGCATCCTTGGTTGGTGCATGATTGCTCTAGGGCTTATTGGGCCACTGGTCTGTGGATTAGCCCAGAATCATCTGTCGCAGCTTGCTCTGGTAAGAAATGCGTGGAATTCGTTTGGGAGTGACTACTCCTACCTTCCGCTTGCTGTTGCGCTCATCGGTGCTATCTGGATGTGGTTATCGAATCCGCGCAGGATCGTTGAGCTCGCCGAGCAAGTTGAGCGTCCGGGATTGAGCTTACGTTCGTCAAAAATAACAGGGGCGAAACACTAAACTCCGTCGGGGAAGCCAAGCTGGCGCCAGGCCTCGTATAGGGCAATGGAAGCGGAATTTGCAAGGTTGAGAGAGCGGATGCCTTCGCGCATCTGGATGCGCACGCACTCGTTGACTCGAGGGTGAGACATCGCCCAATCAGGCAAGCCAACGGATTCTCGGCCAAAAAGAAGCCCATCGCCATCGGCGTAGGTGATGTCGCTGTAGTGGCGTGATGCGTGTCCGGTGAAAGCCCAGATCCTCCCTGGAACCTCTGCAAGAGCCTCATCGAAGGTGTGATGGACTTTGACATGTGCGAGGTCGTGGTAATCCAAGCCCGCGCGCTTGAGCTTGGTATCGGACATATCAAATCCCAGGGGCTCGACCAAATGAAGGAAGGCTCCCGTGCAGGCTGCTAAGCGGATTGCAGCTCCGCTGTTTCCGGGGATTTCAGGTTCAAGAAAAATGATGTGAAGCATGTCAGTTCAGTGGGGTAGAGAAAGTAGCGGTCAAAGTGGCGCGGGCGATGGAATGCTCGATTGCGAGGAACGAGTACATCGCCAAAGAGATCTCGTCATCACATTGCAAGGTGGGGACATCAAGTGCGTGGACCGAAAAGATGTAACGGTGTGCGCGATCTCCCGCTGGAGGTGCTGCTCCGAAGTAGGAATGATCGCCGTGGTCTCCGCGTAGATGGAAGGCGCTTCCATCGAGTTCAAGATCTGAGCGCCCAGCCCCCTGGGCAAGGGAAGTGCATGAAGAGGGGAGATCGACGATCATCCAATGCCAAAAACCTGAAGGGGTCGGGGCATCTGGGTCAAAACAAGAAACAAAGAAGCTCTCTGTTTCTTGAGGGAATCCGCTCCATTGCAGATGTGGTGAGACGTTTCCTCCCTGCGCGCTATGGAGCAAGGGAAGGGGCCGGCCGTCAGTCAGGTCGTTGGATTCAAGAGTAAAAGTCTGGGTCGGCGGCAAAGCGTCATAAGGATTCGGGGCGGCCGGGCGGTCAAAGAGATGCATGGCGTTATTCTTTCACTTCTCGAAGTGGATCAAAAGTGGACGCAAATGAGGCGGAGCCACATACACTAATAGAACACTTGTTCGATTGAGGTGGTTGTGTGACGCGTCTAGATATTGCCCGCCAGGTTTTGAATGATGTTGAAACTCGTTTGGGGATTGAGCAAAACCAAGCGTCTTGGGAACGTGTATCAAGTTGTACGGGTGTGTGGGAATTCGGGGATAACTACTCGCTGTTGACCCGAATTTTAGTGGCGCTCACCGGCGAAGAAAACTCCTGTGCCCTCATAGGTGCTGATGACTTTGGATGGGAATACGCCGCCAAGCAAGGCCTTGATCTTGCGCGTTGCGTGCATGTTCCATCCTCCGCGGCAGACGCGCGCATAGTCTCTTTACTCCTTCCTCACTACAGGGTTCTTTATCTCGGAAAGTGTCCCTTAGAGATTGGCGATATGCGTCGTCTCGGCGCTCAAGTACGTCAAGAAAGAGCTGCACTTTTTACTGCTGTCTCGTGGGGAGGGATGAGCAGGCTCTGGTGCGATCAAATCTATGAAAGACGAAAGGCTGTTTGATATGCGCTATGTCATGGTGTGGATCCCTAATTGGCCTGTGAATTCTTTGGTTGTTGACATTCCTCCCGGAACTCATGGTGCAATTGAAACAGGAGGATATATACGGGTCGTCACTCCGCCTGCTCGAAAATGTGGTGTCAGGCAGGGGATGAAAGTATCGATGGCCCGGTATTTATGCCCTGATCTTTTAGTTCTTCCATTCGATATGCGCCGGGAAATTTCTTCGTTTGAAGTAATTTTGCGGGCATGCGAGCAGTGGATCGCTCGAATAGCCTGCATTTATCCGGGGCTTGCCTGGGCTCCGGCTGCTGGAGCTGCTCGCTGGAGCGGGGGAGAAGCGCAATTAGCTGAAAATCTTGTTGATGCTATTTCAGATTGCACCGGTTCAGAGAGCAACGTTGGAATAGCTTCTGGACCTCTTGCAAGTTATGGCGCGGCCAGGCGCGGCATAATTCTTGCCCCAGAAGACACTCAAGATTTTCTTGATCATCTCGAAGTCCATCAGTGCCTTTCTCTTTTTCCACCAAAACAGCAAAGCGCACTTTCTCAGTTCGTACAGACGTGTCATTCTGCTGGGATTACAAGAGGAATCGATATTCGGAAAATGGGATCTGCTGCCCTGTATTCGCGTTTTGGCAGCATTGGAAAACATGTGTGGGAACTCTTCACGGGAAAAGATCTATGGCTTCCTGAGAGGCAGATTCTTCTCGACGATCTTCAAGTGGAAAAAGAATGTGAAGAGAGCCTTGAACGCGAGGAGCAAGTTACATTTTGTGCGCGACGCTTAGCACATCAAATCTGCGAAAAGTTGGATTCTCGTGGACTGCGCTGTTCCAGTATCGCTGTGAGTGCTCAAGATTCTGCATCGCAATCTTATGAACGGCAATGGTGGGGGATAGACGGAGAGGAAGATGAAATTGCTGATCGAATTCGATGGCAGTTGGTTGCTTGGTTGTCTGCTTCTGAAAGCGAGCATGGCTTTGTACGCGTGAATGTGCGGGCTGAGCACTGCGAGCGTGTGGGGGCTTCACGAGCTTTATGGCGGGCAGGTGAGTCATCTCAACGCGATTCTGTTCTGCGAAAAATTTGTGCCTATAAAGGCGAAAATGCCATTCGTATTCCTCGTATCATTCCTGGATATTCACCCACTCAACGCGCAGGATTCGCCTCTGTTGATGAAAGAAAAGAAAAAGAACAAGTGACTTGTCTTGAAGGAGGAATCGAAGACGCTCCATCAAGGCTATTCGCCCGTCCATATCCAGCGGAGGTCTATGGAAAGATCGAGGGGTTCCGAAAAGTAGATGTACGTGTTAATGGACGATCTGCTTTGACAAGCAGCCCTCAAGAAGTAAAAGTCTGCGCCTTTGGAGAAGAACACCGATATCACGTTCTGTCTTGGCATGGACCATGGGCTGTGCCTCAGCAATGGTGGTCTGAACCAGCCGAGGATATGTCCCATGACCCGCAGACTCATTACCTTCGAGTGAAGTCTGATTCTTCTCCAGATCTGCTTTTGATGTGGAATCATCATGGGTGGAGCCTCGTGGGGATATATGAATGTGAGGCTTCTTTTGAGTGTGGATTATTCTGAAGGGATGGACACATCACCGATCCGCGCAGCGCTACTCTCCTGTGGCGAGGAGGGGGCAACGGCATGTGTCGGTCATGCTCTATGGGTACAAGGAGCACTTGCATTCAAACGCGGTGACGTTCAAGACATGACATGGGATGACCAGCGCGTCTGGGCGCGGGTGCGTGCAAAAGGTGTGTCCTATCGAAGCGAGATCGAATATGCGTCTTCCTTACCTTTCCCGCATCTACGTCTGAAATGTGCGTGTTTTCTTAACGGCGACTGTACTCATACTGCAGCTTTACTTCAGTGCGCGATAGACAATGTGTTCTCTGCGCGTGAGGAGCGTACGCATCAACCGGCATGGAACCGTGATCTTGAGATCCTGCTTTCAACGGACGGAGGAGAATCCTTAGGGCTTGTGATTGATGCACATGATCCGGCAGACCCGGTGTGGTTGACTCCAGTGCGTTTGAACAAGGACCATCTACCGCCTCGCAGGTTGAGTTGGGCGGAATTAGCGCAGTCGCGCTGGGGTGGGGTTATTGATGCTCTAGCACCTGAGCAGCTGAAACTTCTCCGTCGCCTCTACCAGTGCAGCCGGAAATCTCAGGGGTATATCTCAACGGGATACGACGTTTGCCTGGATTCTCTTGGCACGGAGGCGCCGCGATGGCTATATCGACTTCAATGTGGGGGAGTCGCTCTTTTAACACCGCAGTTTCAGAGATTTCACTTCGAACTTAGTTCGTCTCGCCTCGTGATCGACATGAATCTGACTGAGAAGAATCTTGAGCTCACGTATCGCCGCCACTATGTCACCAGAACAAACAAAGAAATCCCCTTTCCTCGGCGAGCCCCGCATATGTCGCTGACCTTTTGTGACGGCGGTGACGGGGCAATAAGTGACGAGGATATCGATGATGAAGTGCTGCACAATCAGATCGTTCAGATCCCTACTAAAAACGTTGGGGATTTCCTGTTCAAATGGCTGCCACTATTACGCGAGCGTTTTGAATGCACCTCATCGACGGGAACCTTTCCTGTAGAAAGTTGCCAGCCAAAGCTCCGGCTCATTTTGCATCCCAAAAACCGTATGTATGCACAGATCGAATGGGCGCTGGAATATCACTTTGGAAATAAACGTTTTCGTGTCGTTTTGCCTCCCCAGACAAAGATTTCGCAGCTTGATGAGGATGTTCAGTGCGACTTTAATGATGCGCACGCTCTCCTGCGACGCTATTTCGCCTCGGCATCGCTTCATCCAAGTACGCAGGGCCTTCTTATTTCGCTTCCCCAAGTCCCCGCATTCATACAGGAGATTGGAACGTGGCCATTCTCATCGGTGAGCTGGGATATTGACGATAGCCTGAGGAAGTTAACTCTTAGCGAAGAAACAGTGACTGTTACTGCTGCTATCGAAGCAACAGATTCTCCGGATTGGTGGGGGCTTCACGTCGCGATCCAAGTTGGTAACGAAAAAATTCCGATTTCACGAGTTTTGAAGGCACTTTCTTCAGGTGAAGAATACATTCGTGTTAATGACGGACAATGGGCGCGTCTTGAAGGTGTTGACGTCGAACGTCTTCGCGTCCTGCTTCGCGGAGCTGCGCAACTGACGCGATCACGTTCGATTGATGATATTCGTCTTCATGCTTCACAACTTGGGCTGTGGGAAAGCCTGAGCCAGACAGTTGATGTCGCACAGGAAGACCTGCAATGGCGCTCCCGCACTCAGGGCCTAAAACAACTTGCGATAAGCGCCCAGTCCCATACGGATCACGATCAGGATCCTCGTCTTCGCCCATATCAGCTTGAAGGTCGCAACTGGCTTCACAGCCGGATTTCCTCAGGTTTTGGATGCATTCTTGCCGACGATATGGGGCTGGGAAAAACCAGGCAGATCCTTGCCGCAGTAGACGCTCTTCGTCAGGAGAACTCGCTTGATTCACCTGTCTTGATTCTTGTTCCGACCAGCGTCATTTCAAGCTGGGCAGATGAAGCCGCGAGCTGTTTTCCGCAGCTCAGGACGTGCGTGCTTCGCGCCTCTCATCAGCGAAATCCGCATGCGTGGGATGACATCCCTCAATCCAACATCGTCATCACTTCACACACTCTCTTCCGAATGGACCACCTTTTGTGGAGCAAGCGCTCACTGAGCGGCCTCGTCATCGATGAAGCGCAGGTTCTCAAGAACCCGCGCACGATGCTCTATCGAAGTGTGAAAGAGCTCCAGGTTCCCTGGCGAATTTGCGTGAGCGGAACTCCCATTGAAAATTCACTGGAGGACCTATGGGCATTAATGTCTTTAAGCGTCCCTGGTCTCCTGTCGACGCATGCGCACTTCAACGAGAAATTCCGACGTCCCATTGAAGGGACTCAACAAGACAATGCTTTAGAACTCTTACATACGCTGATTGCTCCGTTCATCCTTCGTCGCGCGAAAGAAGAAGTGACACCTGAGCTTCCCGATCGCATCGAAACCTTACTTCCCGTTCCCCTAGAAGGGCGGCAACGCCAGATCTACGACCGCTACCTTACTCGTGAGCGTGCTCGGCTCCTTCGTATTCAGCTCAATAATGAAGGGTCTCAAGGGCGATTTGAAGTTCTTGCAGCGCTCACACGGCTGCGTCAGCTTTCCCTTGATCCGGCTCTTGTCGATGAGCGCTATGAGGGGGTCGGTTCTGCAAAAATTAATCTACTGTGTTCGCATTTGGAACAAATCGTTCCTGCAGGCCACCAAGTACTTGTTTTCAGTCAATTCGTGAGTTTTCTTGAGCGAATCGATACTGCTTTGAAACAGCGCGGAATTTCATGTCTTCTCCTTGAAGGAAAGACGCGAAAGCGTGAGGAAGTGATCGCGAAATTCCGTAGAGGGGAAGAACCAGTTTTCCTCATCTCCCTTAAGGCCGGGGGTGTTGGACTCACGCTCACGGAAGCAGATTATGTCTACATCATGGATCCGTGGTGGAATCCTTCTGTTGAAGCTCAGGCAATTAATCGGGCACACCGGATCGGGCAAGATCGCGCGGTCAATGTCTATCGTCTAGTTGCCCAGGACACGATTGAAGAGAAAGTTTGTCAGCTTCAAGCGCATAAGCAAAGGCTGATTGATACCGTCGTTGATGACGTTGGTGATGGGGGCACTCAAGGGATGGATATTGATCAATTGATCGAACTTTTGGGTGCGGGGGAGTGAAACCTCAGCAATAGCTATCGAACATCTGTTCGATATAATAGGGGGGTGGTTTCCCATCCTTATGCCGAGTTACACGCGCACTCCTACTTCACGTTTTTAGAGGGGGCAGATGCTCCCGAAGACTATATCCTCTGCGCCAGGCAGCTCGGTCTTAGTGCTCTTGCTCTGTTAGAGCGCGATGGAATGTATTCCCTGATCCGCTCCCTGCAGGCCGCACGCGAGTCATCTTTCCCGTTGATTATTGGAACTGAACTCACTCTTTCTGCCACTCAGTTTTCTCGCTACGATGCCAAAGCCTCGATAGGAACACCTGGCTGGGGTCTTCCTTGCGGATGGGAAGATACCGGAATTCGCTTACCGATCCTCACAACATCTCGCGATGGATATCGAGACCTGTGCTCGCTGATGAGTGAACGAACACTTGAGGACGCAGATGGCGAAAACCCCAGCCACGGCCTCGAAAATATTGCCGAAAATGCGCAGGATATACGGATTTTAACGGGAGGGCCCCGCGGACCTCTCAGGCGAATTTTGCATGCGCAGGGAAGAAACCAAGCGGATCGTTTTCTCAATGACCTCATTTCCCTCTTCGGGCGCGAGCGCATCATCGTTGAAAGCGTGCTGCGGCCCGGGGAAGACGACATGGGGGCCGAGCTTGCTGATCTCGCGCATAAGCATCAACTTCCTCTTGCTGCTACGGGTAGCGTCACTATGGCTTCTCCGGGCTCAAAGTATCGAGCGGACCTTCTGTGTGCTCTAAGACAAAGCAAATCTTTGGATGAGATTCGCTATCTTCTTCCAGCCCAGCATTCTTTTTTGAAGAGTGCAGAAGAAATGCTTGCCCTTCATCGCAGGGCTCCTCAGGCGGTTTCCAACGCAGCCGGGATTGCACGTGAATGCTATTACCCGATGTCATTTGATACCTGGGATTTACCCGAAACGGAGGTTCCTCAAGGCCATACAACGATTTCGTGGCTCACGGCGCTTTCCTATGCAAAAGCGCAGGAGCTCTATGGTCCCCGATCCGCCAACCCGCACGCGTGGGAGGTTATTGACCATGAGCTGTCGATTATCGGACAGCTTGATTTTGCTGGCTACTTTCTCATCGTCTACGACATCGTGGATTTTTGTCGAAGGAGGGGAATTATGTGCCAAGGACGTGGTTCTGCAGCGAATTCTGCCGTCTGCTATTGCTTGGGGATTACAGCAGTTGATGCTATCCGCCATCGAATGCTCTTTGAGCGTTTTCTTTCCCCGGGACGCTCAGGAGCCCCAGATATCGACATCGACATCGACAGTGCCCGACGCGAAGAAGTCATCCAATATGTCTACCAACGCTATGGAAGAAGACGTGCCGCTCAAGTGGCAACGGTGATTACGTACCGTTCGCAATTGGCTTACAAAGATGCTGCCAGGGCTCTGGGAATTGATGCGACTCACGTTCCAAGTCGAGCTCAGCGAAGGGAAGAGAGTCACAAAACAGACAAGGCCCCTTCGCAGCTGATGCTTGCCACCTGCGCTCAGCTTTTGAGCGGGCTTCCGCGTCATATGGGGATTCACTCGGGAGGAATGATCCTCAGCAAACATCCCGTGAGCCAGATCTGCCCTATTCGCTGGGCAAAAACGCGTGGAAGAAGCGTGATCCAATGGGATAAAGAGGATTGTGCAGACGCAGGATTGGTGAAGTTTGACCTCCTTGGGCTGGGAATGCTTGGAGCCTTGGGTGCGATTTTTGATTCTCTTGAGAAGGAAGGGATTCGAAATTCGCAAGGAAAAGTTCTTTCCCTCTATGAGCTCGAAGACGAAGACCCGCGAGTGTACGACTTGTTGTGCGCAGCAGACACGATGGGAGTCTTTCAAGTTGAATCTCGCGCGCAGATGAATACTTTGCCCAGGCTCCAGCCGCGTTGCTTTTATGACATTGTCATTGAAGTCGCACTCATTCGTCCCGGTCCTATTCAAGGAGAATCGGTGCATCCGTATTTGCGTCGTCGTCGGGGGGAAGAAAAGGTGAGTTATCTTCATCCTCTTCTGCGTCCGGCTCTAGAAAAGACCTTGGGAGTTCCTCTTTTTCAAGAACAGATGATGCACATCGCTATGGATGTTGCGGGCTTTTCTGCTGCTCAGGCTGATGAATTGCGTCGAGCCATGGGCTCTTCTCGTAGCGCGGAGAAAATGAAAAAACTGCGAGGTCCTTTCATTGAAGGGATGAAAGATCGGGGTATCCCGATGGAAATTTGCGAAGAAGTCTTTCGACAGGTCCATGGATTTGCTGATTTTGGCTTTCCGGAATCTCACTCTTTTTCTTTCGCATATATCGTTTATGCGTCCGCTTGGCTTAAGGTCCACTATCCCGAGCACTTTTATGCGGGGATCCTTTCCCATCAACCCATGGGTTTTTATTCCCCTTCCTCTCTCGTGCACGATGCACGAGGCCACGGCTTGCGTGTGTGCGCACCTGACGTAAACCTTTCACTAGAGTCCACGCAGGTTCTTCCGCTGAGCAAGATCGTGCAGGTTATTGGCGCTGAGCGAGCACAGGAAGCATGCGGAATAGGAATGGAAGGCAAAGAAGGACTGGTTGATGTCCATCCCGAGTGGGGGATCGTTCTTGGCCTCGATATGATCCGAGGCCTCGATAAGGGGAGTATCAAAAGGATCCTCCGAGGGCGTCACGAAGGCCCCTATCAAGATCTTGAGGATCTTGCCTCGCGTGCCCGGCTTCGCAGCGCAGATCTTGAAAGGCTCTCTCAAGCTGGTGCTGTCGATTCGATGGGATATCAGCGCCGCGAAGGAATTTGGGCCAGTGGTGTCTTAGGACAAGATGGCGGTGAAGACCGGGAGTACCAACCGATGTTGGAAGGACTTGGGATGGAGTACCATCTTCCTTCCCTTCCACCGCTCGATTCTGTTTCGCAGATGAATCTGGATTATGAAGTCATGGGCCTATCTGTTACGACCCATCCTTTTGCGTTGATCCGAAAACAGATGAACGCACAGGGAGTAATTCCGGCCTGCGAGATTCTCCGTCAAGAAAATCAGTCGAGGATCAGAGTTGCAGGAATTATCACGCATCGACAGCGTCCGTGCAGTGGAGGCGGGGTACTCTTTCTCAGCTTGGAAGATGAGAGCGGCAGCGTCAACGTGACAGTTACAGAGGCGACGTGGAAGCAGCATCGACGTGAAGTGATGGCCTCTGCGGTAGTCGTCGATGGGTACTGCGAAAATGCTTATGGTACGCGAAGCATCCGAGCTTTTCGGATTTATCCGTTTTCTACTCAGCTACGTTTGAACTCTCGAGATTTCCGCTGAGACTTTCCTACCGCGAGCTAGCTGCGTTCGCGCGGAGTATAAAGCTCAGAGAAGATCGCCCAAGCAACCGCAATAATCGGAATTGCGATAATCGCGCCGAGGAGTCCAGCGGTGAAGGTTCCCACCATCACGCCAATACCGACGACGACTGGATGGAGAGAAACTTGGTGCCCCATGATGAGCGGCTGGAGAATATGACCTTCGATCTGGCCAATCAATGCGATTCCAAGCCCGACGATTGCTGCTGTAATGATGCCCTTTGCTGCAAGAGCAACAATCATTGCAAGGATCATCGCTGTAGGCGCACCGATGAGCGGAATGAAAGCACCGATGAAAACCAAAATACCAAGAGCAGGAGCGACCGGAACCCCGATGCATTGGAGGAAAATTCCAGCAAAGAGGCCGTCTGTTCCAGCCACCAGCATCGTTCCTCGCGCATAACCGGAGAAAGTACTCCAGCCTGCTTGCGCAGCTCGATTGGTGATCTTGCGTCGGTGATAAGGGAGCAAGGAAACGAACCAGTCCCACATCTGTCCGCCGGAGTGCAAGAAGAAGATCGTAATGAAGAAGGCGAGGACCAATACCGAGGCGACGACCGCAGCATTGGAAACATTCGCCAGAGTTTCACTGAGCAGTCCTGACCAATTGGACGCGATAAAGCTCTTTCCTTGAGCGATCAGAGTTTCATTCAAATGGCTGAGATCATTGAGCGGGATCTGGAAAGGAAGACGCAGACGAGCAACAAGATCAGAGAGCTTTCCCAGACCATTGCCCACCTCTGAAAGAAGATTCGGCCACTGTCCCGCGATCGAGGACACAACAAGGGTCAACAGGGCAACAAAAGTCCCGATAAACGCAAAAAGCGCAGCGAAAACTGCAATCCAGCGGTTCACCCAGCGATTGAGGTAGTTCGTTAAAGGATTCAAAATCGCGGTGAGCAACAGGGCAACAAAAATCGCAACAAATACTGGCGTTGCCTGGGCGATAGCGAAGACAACAGCGGAGATCACAATCAGTACACCGATGATCGCCCACGATCCATATCCCGCTTGCGCAAGCCAACGAGGAATAAGAGGTTTGCGAGCATCCGACGATGAAGCACGCGCGCCCCGGCGCTCGACGCGCTGGGGTGGAACCCACTGAACTGTGCGACGCGGAGACAAAGGACGGGGTTCAATCTCGCTCTTACGACCGGAACGCAGTCTTTGCGCAGTTGAAGAGCCGAGACGCTGCGCCCCTCGGCTCAGTGAATCAACGATTGCGCGAGAGTGACGGACCAATCTCATCGATTTGTCGGGGGATTGTTTACTCATTGTCGGAGTCTTTATCGTCTACGGAAGTATCGGTAGGAGAAAGACGTTCGCTTACCGCAGCCGCGGCCTCGCCAATTGCTTTCGAAGCACTGGAAAACATACGGTTTGCGGGATCAAGAAGCTGCTCCTTGACCTTTCGGCGCATGACCTTTCCCAACGGATTACGCGGCAGCTCGGAAATAATGGCAAGTTGGCGTGGGAGTGCGTAGTGAGAAACGTACTTTTCTGCCCACTGACGCACCTGCGCCAGGGTGATCATCGGAGCATCATCTTCCAAGATCAGCGCTGCGGTAACTTCCTCTCGAGCATCCCCCGAGGGAAGACCAACGACAGCAACGTCCTTCACTCCGGGCATCGAACGGATCGCATCCTCGACCTGTGAAGGATAGACATTGAAGCCGCCTGAAAGAATCAGTTCCTTCTTACGATCGGACATCATCAAGAAGCCATCGCGAATAACTGCAACATCACCGGTGCGCAGCCATCCGTCCTCGGTGAAAACACGAGCAGTTTCTTCAGGAGCCCCAAGGTAACCGCTAAACACCTGCGGACCTTTAACGATGATTTCACCCGGGGTCCCTTCTTCAACATCAACAGAGGGATCTTCAAGATCGACCAGGCGAATGTCAGTTGAGGGGAAGACTAGTCCTAAAGCGCCATGCCGACGATTGGCTGCAAGAGGGACTCCAGCGATCACCGGGGAAGTCTCAGACATGCCGTAGCCTTCAATGACCATTCCCTGAGTGACTTCTTCCCATTGCTGCGCAAGGGTTTGAGACAGCGGCATTGCGCCACACAATGACCATTTCATCGAAGTTAAATCGATGTGCTCTTCTTGTGCGCCTTCCATGAGGCGTTCGAACATGGGAGGAACACCAACGAAGAAGGTGACTGGATGACGCTTGTGAGCCTCTAGTGCCAGATGGACATCGAACTTGGGGAGAACCAACTGGGTCGCAGCAAGGCGAACAGCAGCGCACATCAAGAGGGTCAGTCCATAAGCGTGGAAGTAGGGGAGGAGAGAGTAGAAAGTTTCCGCGCCCTCATGGAGTTTCCACACCCACATGATGCATTGGTTGACGTTCGAGCCAATATTGCGGTGGGTAAGCGGAACGGATTTGGGAACGCCGTTGGTGCCACCGGTGTGCAAAATGACGGCAAGGTCTTGTGCCGAGGCGCCAGGGGTGTCTGGGTGGACGAGGCGTGCGCGCGCAACCGCGTGATCCCATGAGTGGGTTCCCTTGGGACGTTCGCCGCGCATTTGTTCGCGTGTGGAGCGTGCTCTTTCAATGGGGAGTTTGAGCAAAGCGCGCGAGCTACGAGGCATTTGCGCTGAAATATCGACGGTGAAAACACAGTCGAGAGCCTGATCTCCCTCACGGATAAAGGCGTCGACAGACTTTTCCCAAACGATAGCGACTTTTCCGTGATGGCGATCCAACTGCTGATGGATCTCTTCGATTGGCGCAAGAGGATTGTGCTGGGCTGCAACGGCGCCAATGCGCATACAGGCGTAGAAAGCGACCAATGTTTGAGGACAGTTAGGCAGACAGATCGCGCAAACATCACCCTTGCGAACGCCGTTTTCAACGAGCACCTGTGCAGCGCGGAGAACCTGAGCGTAGAGCTGAGTGTATGTCAGCGTTGCCCCCAAGTAGTCAATCGCAATTCGCTCAGGGTAGAGGCGCGCGGATGTCTCGAGAAGGGTAATAAGGGAGGTATCAGCGACCGGAACCTCGTAGGGAGTACCGGGATCATACTGAAGCCTCGACTTCGCCGTCAGCTCTGAGACCATGTCTCCTCCTTAGTGGATTGTCTGACCCTACGTTACCGTAGGTTTCAGCCCTGTGTGCCTGAAAAACGCCCAAGCATTTCCTCTTTAAAGTCCGAATATTCGCCGGTATTTATCGAAGCTCGGATGGCATCAACAAGGCGAACGGTGAACCATTCATTGTGAATAGTGGTCAGCGTTGAAGCGAGGATTTCCTTCGCCTTGAAAAGGTGATGGACGTAGGCGCGAGTGTAGTGCGTGCAGGTGTAGCATCCACAGCCTTCAACAAGGGGAGTGAAATCGCGCTTAAAACGAGCATTCGTGATGTTGAAACGGCCATCGGGAGAATAAATCGCCGCATTTCGCGCAACGCGTGAGGGATTCACGCAGTCGAATGTATCGGCACCGGCCTCGACGCCTCGGAAGAGGTCATCGGGTTCAGAAATCCCCAGAAGATGGCGCGGACGGTCCTCGGGAAGTTCCGAACTTACCCAGGAAACGATCGTTCCCAGGTTTTCCTTCTGAAGCGCCCCACCAATTCCGAAGCCATCGAAGATCTGTCCATCGACATTCATTTCGGCCAATGTGCGGGCAGCGATGCGTCGAAGATCCTCGTACTGAGCCCCCTGAACAACTCCCCACAGCTGCTGATAGGGCTTTCCCTCACGCTCCTGGGTCAATCGGCGGTGGATTGCCAGACATTGACGTGCCCACTCATGGGTGCGTTCCAGAGACTCTTCTTGGTAGCTCCGTGGATGGAGCAAAGAGGTGAGCTCATCGAAGGCGAACATAATGTCGGAACCCAATTCATGCTGAATGCGCATGGAAACTTCGGGCGAGAAACGGTGTTTGGAACCGTCAATGTGACTGCTAAAAATCACGCCTTCATCGTCAACAACTGCTCGGGATGCCTTGACTGCCTGCTTATTGAGCTTGGGATCCTTGAAATCAGCATCGCCTGAAAACTCCGCAGAGAGGACTTTTTTGAATCCGGCGCCCAAGGAAAGAACCTGGAAGCCGCCCGAATCCGTATAGGTCGGACCTGCCCAGTTCATAAAAGAACCCAAGCCCCCGGCCTCGTCAACGATATCCGAACCCGGCTGGAGGTACAGGTGGTAGGCGTTGGCAAGGACCGCCTGAGCGCCGAGGCCTCGCACCATTTCAGGAACAAGCGCCTTAACATTCGCCTTAGTTCCCACCGGAATGAATGCGGGGGTAGAAATCGTGCCGTGTGCAGTGTGAAGGGTGCCGGTGCGCCCAAGACCTGGGCCGTATTCAAGGCGCGTGTGGCAGTCAAAACCGCGATCCCGATCGGATTGGGGGAAAGAAGAATCGACATCAATAGGGGCGCCAATCCACTGAGACGAAAGAGTCATGCTAGGACCTCTTCGCGGCGCAGATGCTCAACCTTACGAACCAAAGCAATGACGCGGTACGTGATGGGGAGGAAAACAACTTCGATTCCAACCTTGTAGACATAGCCCGTGACGATGTAGTTGAGGAACTCGCTTCCGGGAATGATTCCAGCAAAAGCGATCGTGCAGAAGATGACGGTATCAAAAGCCTCGCCGACAAGAGTCGAACCGATTAAACGTGCCCAGAGGTGGTCTGCACCCCAGCGCTGTCGAATCTTCACCAGAACAAGGGAGTTCATGAGCTGACCGACCAAGTAACCGCCGATCGATGCGGCAACGATTCGAGGAACGAAACCGAGCACCGCGACGAAGGCATCCTGGTTCTCGTATCCGGGGCCAGCGGGGATTGATTGCACAACCCAGAAAGTCAGCGAGGCAAGGAGAGAAGCCGCGAAACCCATGATGATGACTCTGCGTGCACGCGCGAAACCGTACACTTCGGAAAGCACATCGCCGAGGATGTAGGTTAAGGGAAAGAGAACCGCGCCGCCGTCAAATACCAAGTGAATCGGGCCAGCATCGAGCACTGTTACCTTTGTTGCAGCGATATTAGAGATCAATAAGAAAGCAACGAAACTGACGGCAACAATGTCATAGACTCGGGGAGCTTTGGTGTGCCCAGTCGGCTCGGTCATCGGGGTTCCTTTCTGCATATTGTCAACCTCTCTATTGTGCCCGCAGTCGTTACCTGAGTGCGCGTTGGGCGCCTGCGGAGGCGCCCATTAGAATGAATATGTGATCAATGTTTCCAATTTCTCGTTGCGTATCGGCCCACGCGAGCTCATCCACAATGCCTCTTTCAGAATTGATAAAGGGATGTGCATTGGTTTAGTCGGTCGCAACGGGGCCGGAAAGACCACAACCATGAGGCTCCTTGCTGGGCAAGAGGATCATGGAAGTGCCCAGTATGAGGGGACCATTACGCGCAACGGAACGATTGGGTATCTTCCTCAGGACCCGCGTGAAGGGGATCCTGACCAACTCGCACGTGATCGCATCATTTCAATTCGCGGAATCGACGCGATCATCAAGAAAATTAAGCGCGCAGAACAAGA
This sequence comes from uncultured Actinomyces sp., assembly GCA_963536345.1. Lineage (GTDB taxonomy): Bacteria > Actinomycetota > Actinomycetes > Actinomycetales > Actinomycetaceae > Pauljensenia. The sequence goes on along the minus strand of CAUTAH010000004.1, from coordinate 11,154 downwards.
AATGTCGACGACAGAGGGAAATCGCCAGCAAAAAGCGATGGAACGCTACGTTCGTCTCGATCACGAATTTACTCAAGCTGGCGGCTGGGCCGCCAATGCCGAGGCAGCGCAAATCGCCCATTCTCTTGGTTTGGATGATCGGGTTTTGTCTCAGACTCTGTCGACTCTCTCGGGCGGCCAGAGGCGCCGCGTGGAGCTTGCCCGTGTCCTCTTTTCAGGGGCAGACACCCTATTGCTTGATGAGCCGACAAACCACCTAGATCACGACTCAATCATCTGGCTTCGTGATTGGATCAAAACCTTCCCGGGCGGAGTACTCGTTATCTCCCACGATGTGAAGCTTTTGGGTGACACTGTCAATCAAGTGCTCTACCTGGATGCCAACCGCGCAGAGGTCGATATCTATCACCTTGGCTGGTCTGCCTACCTCAAACAACGCGAAGAAGATGAACGCCGTCGCCGAAAAGAACGCGCTGTCGCACTGAAAAAAGCTGAACAACTGCGTGCTCAAGGCGAAAAGATGCGTGCGAAGGCGACAAAAGCGGTTGCTGCCCAACAAATGCTGCGTCGTGCAGAGGAGCTAGTTGCCTCTGTTGGTGCTGAGCGCGTTCAAGAAAAGGTCGCGCGCTTGCGATTCCCAGATCCACTTCCATGTGGCAAAGTGCCGTTAAGTGCTCAGGGCCTGTCGAAGAGCTACGGATCCCTCGAGGTCTTTACCGGTGTCGACTTGGCAATTGATAGGGGATCGAAGGTCGTTGTCCTCGGCCTCAACGGTGCTGGAAAGACAACGCTTCTGCGCCTCTTGGCTGGAGTTGAAGAGCCCGACAGCGGAGTCGTCGAAGCCGGTCATGGACTGAAAATCGGATACTACGCGCAGGAACATGACACTTTGGATATGGCGGCGACAGTTCGAGAGAACATGTCCCATAGCGCGCCCGATTTCGACGATACTCACGTCCGCAATGTTCTCGGTCAGTTCCTCTTTAGCGGCGATGACGTCGATAAACCCACGCATGTGCTCTCCGGCGGCGAAAAGACACGTCTTGCGCTTGCAACTCTGGTTGTCTCAGGCGCCAATGTCCTACTGCTGGACGAACCGACAAACAACCTTGATCCCGCCTCGCGCGAGGAGATTTTGCATGCGCTGCACTCTTACGAAGGAGCAGTCGTGCTGGTCACCCACGATCCTGGTGCAGTGACCGCGCTTTCACCGCAGCGCGTGCTTGTTTTGCCAGACGCGGACGAGGACCTGTGGGATGACTCCTACCTTGACCTCGTCACCTTGACCTGAGCGCTAGCCGATAGTAGCGATCGCGTGAGTGAGTGGGGTCCCTGAACCGTCGCGTCGCTCGTCGGGGGCCGGCAGCTCCACAGGGCTTCCGTCCGCCGAGGCCGCGCGGGGATTTTCACCGACCCAGGCAATATCCAAGCGGTCTTCCCCGCGAAGGAAACGCTGGACGCGTACGCCTTGAGTGCCTCGTCCCTTGAAGGGATACAGGGCAAGAGGCGTCACTTTTGCGGTCGTCTGACCGGTTCCGGGGAGAGCTCCAGCTGCCCCAGCAACTGTGACGACGAGCGCTTCTTCTGGTGCATCAACTACCCAGAATCCCAGCACATGCGCGGAGTCGGAAAGCTTCATTCCCGCCATTCCCGAGGCAGTACGTCCCTGCGGGCGCACCTTGTCGGCTGGAGTACGCAGAAGTTGTGCGTCCGAAGTAATAAAGACGAGGTCTGATGCGTCGGTACTTGGCGCAAAACCAACCAACTCGTCTCCGTCTTCCATGGAGATTACTTCCCACTCGTCACGTTGGAGGACATCGGGCTTGAGTCGCTTAACGACACCCATCCGCGTTCCCATTGCCATGACAGTCGATGCCTCGGGATCCAAAAGCCCGATAGCGGGAGAATCCGTGTGAAGCAGAAGCGCGCTAGGAGTTGCAGCGGCGAATGAAAGCCCGGTTTCAAAACGGGGAAGAGCCGGAAGATCGACAACTTCGATGCGGTGCGCAAGCCCGTCTGCGGTTACGACGGCAATTTGCGAACGGGCGGTCGATATCAATTGCGCGCGGATTCCATCGTGGGAGGCACGTGGCCCGGCCTCGATCGGATCTCCACCTTCGACGCGGGCAAGACCTCCCTGAGCGGAAAGCACGACGACGCACGGATCGTCGGGTACCTCAAGAGCCATCGTTGAGGATTTGCCCGAGGCCGTTGGCAGGGTTGCGAGGGCAGCGCCAGGAAGCGCCTGATCTACTTGGGTGCCAGTCGCCGACAAGAGGAGAGTGCGACGCGGAGTACCCAGACGCTTAGCGACGTCGCTCATTTCATTGCTAATGAGTTCATAAAGGCGCTCTTGGGAACCCAGAATTTCTTCAAGCTCTGCAATCTTCGCGTTCAATTCGTCGCGTTCGGATTCAAGCTCAAGACGTGAGAACTTTGTGAGGCGACGCAGGCGCAATTCGAGGATGTGGTTGGCCTGGACTTCGGAAAGATCGAAAGCAGTTTGGAGCCTATCGCGTGCAGTTTCCACATCGTCGGAGGAACGGATAATCGCGATGACATCATCAATATCAAGGACTGCGATCAGTAGGCCTTCGACCAAATGAAGTCGATCGCGATGCTTAGAAAGACGGAACTCACAGCGTCGGGTCGTGACCTCGATGCGGTGGTCGAGGAAAACGCGCAGCATTTCTTTGAGGCCCAAGGTTTCGGGCTTTCCATCGACCAGGGCGACGGCGTTGATCGAGAAAGAATCTTCAAGAGGCGTTCGCGCATAGAGCTGCTGGAGAACAGCTTCTGGATTAAACCCGTTCTTGATTTCAATGACTAGACGAAGGCCGTGGATACGGTCGGTAAGGTTTTGAACTGCCGAAATGCCTTTGAGACGACCTGCAGAGACATTCTCCTTGATCTTTTCGATGACCTTCTCGGGGCCAACCATGTAGGGAAGCTCAGTGACAATGAGACCCATCTTTCGCGCAGTAACGCGTTCAACTTGGACCTTGGCACGAGTTTTAAAGGAACCCCGCCCGGTTTCGTAGGCTTCTTTGACACCCTCGAGTCCAACGATCACGCCGCCTTCGGGAAGGTCCGGCCCGGGGACGTATCGCATGAGGTCGGCAACTGTTGCCTCAGGATTCTTCAAAAGATACTGGGCAGCAGCGATCGTTTCTGCAAGATTATGGGGGGCAATATTCGTTGCCATGCCGACGGCGATTCCCGAGGCGCCATTGACAAGCAATTGAGGGAAAGCAGCAGGTAGTACTTCGGGCTGCATGAATTGGTTGTCGTAGTTGGGAACGAAGTTGACCGTGTCTTCATCAAGGGAAGCAACCAAGTCCAACGCTGCAGGAGCCATTCGAGCTTCCGTATAACGTGCTGCTGCTGGACCATCATCGAGCGAACCGAAGTTACCGTGTCCATCAACCAGTGGAACACGAAGATTGAAGGGCTGTGCGAGTCGGACAAGTGCGTCATAAATTGCGGAATCGCCGTGGGGGTGAAGCTTACCCATGACCTCGCCGACTACACGTTGGGACTTCACATGGCCACGATCGGGACGCAGCCCCATCTGGTCCATTTGGAAGAGAATGCGACGCTGGACAGGCTTGAGGCCATCTCGAGCATCAGGAAGTGCACGTGCGTGGATAACAGAGACAGCGTATTCGAGGAAGGAACCCCGCATTTCTGAGGAAACATCAATCTCGGTAATGTTCTGATCATCCTCGGGCAGGATCAGTTTTTCTTCCTTTGTTCGCATGGGTCGATTCTCTACGAAAAGGTTCAGAATCCGCCAAGTACACGCCGCTCTTGTTAAGATTGTGTGGTGAAACTGGATCTCGACATTGAACGTGCGGGTTTCTTCCCGCAGCTGGCCACGCGCGCTGTTCATCGGCTCGTTGGTGATCACGAAGTCAAGGCGTCCGTCGTTCAAGTCGAGGCTGCATTTGACCGCGGATCCATGTTCCGTCACCTGACGATTCTGATTCTCACCGGCACTTCTTTTATTCAAGTCCACATTGACGAGGCGGACAATCACAGTGCTGTTGTGACTTCCGCCGTGCACTCAATACGGGCGATTCGTGGAGTTTCAGTCCAAGAAGTTTTTGCAGATCCGACGGATAACGAGGAGATCAGCGAAATTACGATCAGCGTCGACATGGCTTCCCAAAGACGCAGTGATATTGAGTCGCTTCGCTGCGATGATCCCTCTTGCCAGGCTGATCATGGTTTCCAGGCTCGCACCTATCCAGATGATGTGACGATCCGAATCTCGCAGCTTGGAGATGGTGCGCGAGCATGTGCAGATGCTCAGAACTTGATTGATGCTCTCACGCAGGTGGTCAGCGATGAGCATCTCTAATCTTCGTGCGCGCGGCGCGTGTTTGGCAGGGGATAACGTCATCTCTTTGACTGATGTTATTCCGATTGCGCTGGGTGCTGTTACCCCATCGTTAGCTTTTGCTCGCCCTGATCTTGCTCGGCGACTTGCAATGCCATCGGCTGATGCAGTGGTCGTTATTCTTGTCGACGGTTTGGGGTTGCTTCCCCTTCAAGAGCACTTGGGGCACGCCAGAACTCTTCGCAGTTTTCGTGACGGTATTGAGGCTGCATACTCGGTTGTTCCTTCAACGACGGCAGCGGGTATTACGGCCTGCGGAACTGGCCAGCTCCCGGGCCGAACGCGCATGGTGGGTTATAGCGTGTTTCATGGCGAGCAGATCTTCAATCTTCTTGCATTTACCGAGGGGATTGATCCCGCGCACTGGCAGCAATGTCCTACATATTTTGAAGAACTTCGCGACTTGGGAATTCAGAGTGCGACTATTCTTCCCGCTAAGTTCGCCGGATCGGGGCTCACCACCGCAGCGCTACGTGGCGCCCATTTTGTTCCCGCAACTGGCTGGGATGAGCGCTGTGATGCAGCGGTGACTGAGCTGAAACATGGCAGGAAGCTTGTCTACCTCTACTGGTCCGATATCGATGCTTGCGGACACTCTTACGGTACCGATTCAACGCAGTGGAGCGATGCGCTCGAAGACTTTGACGCCGGACTGGGACGCTTCCTCTCACGAATTCCTGCCGGCGTGCGCGTTGTGCTCACTGCAGACCACGGCATGGTCAACATTGATTTCTCGCAGATTCTTGACGTCGCGCAGACGCCTGCTTTGCGCGAGGGAGTTCGCGTCGTTGCAGGGGAGACGCGCGCGGTTCATGTCCACTGCGAGCGCGGTGAAGATCCCGAACGCGTTCAAGAGCGTTGGGAAAACTTCCTTGGTGAGCGGGCTTGGGTTGTGGGGCCTAGCGAGCTGGCTGAATTGATGGGAGACGGCCCTGGCCTAGCCGAAACGGGTGACTTTGTTGCTTTTTCACGAGGCCGTGGTGGGATCGTCGACAGCCGCACGCAAAGTGCAGGCGCGATGTCCCTTACCGGCGTTCACGGCTCCTTGACCCAAGAGGAAATGCTGATCCCGCTTATTCGCCTGGCTTAGGCGCGCGAGCCGAAAACGATTTCGTCCCAGCTCGGTACTGAACGCCGCTTCGATTTCTTCGGCGCAGGTGCCGAGGGCACATCTTCGAGCTGTTCCAAAGGAAGCGGGGGCTCATCGGTTTGGGCACCAGACTGTGTCTCTTCATCTGCCTGGGTTGAGCTTCGACGTGCTTCCGTCAAAGAATGGATTCGTGCAGCAAGAGATTCAACTCCCGCGGGAAGATGCGGAAGATCCTCATCCTCCTCGTCTTCATCGATGTCATATTCAATCTCTTGGGGCTTCCCCCTTTGAGAATTGAGCTGATCGATGAGCGCCTCGCGCTGCTGCATATCGTCTTCGTCCGCGGTTGGTAGTGGCGCAGGGGTCGGAAGGGCAGCGAAGGTCTGAACGCCCGTCGGAGAGGCAGTTTCGGTAAGCCAGCGGGCTTCCTCGTCAATGGCCTCGAGATGACCGGAGGAAGGAAGACGCCACTGAGCGCCGTGTTCGACGGCTCCCTGGACAAAGGTCAACTGAATGACCCAGGGAGAATCCGCTTGGCGTGAGGCCGACCAATTAAGAGAATCCGGGCTAACACCTCGGGCAGCAAGACGGTCGACAACCAAATCTCCCATGACCGGAGAGTCCGGGAGCGATCCGATGTGACTGGAAAGCGCGCGTGAAAGTGCGTAATCCTTCTCAGCCTGAACGGGGGCTTCGTAACGCGTGATTTGGGAAACCTCAACATTGTGTTCGCGTGCAATATCTACAGCACGCGCACCTGCACGGAGGAGCGCCTGAATTTCGCGAGGGCGTAAAGGCTTATCCTCACTCACTGCCTCGATGCGTGGACGGTCGCGACGAACGGCTCCGCGTAGCTCATCGGTAATTGGGGTGGTGTAACGACGGCCCTCGCTATCCGTGAAGACCAGTGTTTCCTCGTCAGCGCCAACTCCGAGAAGATCAAGATCGATCATCGTTTCCTCCTTGCATCTGCTCTCAGATTTTCTCAAAGATGCAGCGAAAATCGGCGATTGCTGGGGCGCGTGTCCTTTTCAGTAGCGCGAAAAGTTTCAACGTGTTACCCTGCAGCCCAGCGAATGTGTTGTGTGTGAATGTGACGCATCACGACAGAAAAGGGGAGGGCATTATGGCTACCGATTACGACGCACCTCGTAAGAATGACGATGATGTTGCGGAAGACTCGATTGAAGAACTGAAGTCTCGCCGCAACGATTCTGGCTCTGCCAACGTTGATGATGACGAGAATGAAGCTGCAGAGAATTTTGAGCTTCCCGGTGCTGACCTTTCGAAGGAAGAACTGACGGTTCACGTCGTCCCCAAGCAGGATGACGAGTTCACCTGCTCAATGTGTTTCCTCGTGCATCACGCTTCGCAGCTGGCCTACACAGATGACAACGGCCAGCCCGTCTGCACTGAGTGTGCCGGCTGAGCGTGAGATAATTCAGTTATGTTCGGACGTACGCGTAAGGAATCTCAGGTAGAAGAAGAGGTCGAAGAGGTAAAGCTTCCGCAGCTCTACGATGAGTCAGAGTTGTGGGAGATCCCTGGACCTCGTGAGGAATACGAAGTAGACACCTCGGTGGACTACGTTGATCTAGGATCATTGCGTATCCCTGCTGTCCCAGGAATGCAGATTCGCGCTCAAGCGGGCGAAGATGGCAAGAGCATCATCCGTATCATGCTGGTCTTGGCTTCGTCAGGCCTTCAGTTTTCCATCGCGGCCGCACCCCGCTCGGGTGGGACCTGGGATGAGCTTCGCCCTCAAATTCGTGCAGCTTATGAAGAAGGCGGAAGCACCGTACGTGATCGACACACTCGCTACGGTCACGAGCTTGAAGTCGATGAGTCGGTGACGCTACCCGACGGATCAGAGGGGACGACTCGTACTCGTATTATCGGGCGAGAAGGTGACCGCTGGTTTGCCCGCATCGATATGGTTGGACCGGCTGCTCTCGGCGGGCAAGAAGCCAGCGATTTCGAAGAACTGATCGATCGAATCGTTGTTGTTCGCGGCAGCGAACCCCATCCGCGCCTCGATCTTCTCCCGTTGCATCTGCCTTCGCAAGAAAGTGTCGAAGTTCCGAATGTTTAAGCAAATCTTTGCTCGTATCTCGCGTCTATTTTCTGTAACACGAGAAGACCTTGACGCCGACGATGAAAAGCGGAGCAGAGAAGAGCGTGGACGACGGGCAGTTGCCGATGTTCTTCCTCGTGAAGAGGCCGTGCTATTTGGTGCAATTCAATCGGTGACCTATTACCCGGAAGAGATTCGTCCGCTGATTGATGCGACTCTCTTTGACGGAACAGGGACGATCGTTCTTCGATGGCCGGGGCGCACTGATATCCCCGGTTTGCATGCGGGAATTCACCTTGAAGTTGAAGGAACTGTCGGATTAACCAATGGTGTGAAGGTCATAACCAACCCTCTCTACCGACTGATTGCTGAAGAGAATGCCGAATAATCGTTACTCTTGGCTTGCTGACGAGGAGTTTTCTCTTCACAGCGTTCTTGGCGGTGCTAGGGGAGTAGCCGAGGCTGTTCTCCCCGGTTTGGTCTTCTTAGGCGCGTATCTCATAAGCGGTGCTTTAGTGTATTCCGCGCTTGCATCGGCGCTGTGCTCAGTCATTTTTACTGTGATTCGAATTGCACAACGACAGGCTGTGGTACAGGCCATTTCGGGACTATTCGGGGTTGCTATTGCAGTTGTCTGGGCCCTTGTTTCTGGCCGTGGTATTCATTTCTTTACCTGGGGGTTGTTGACAAATGCCGCCAGTGCGCTTGTTCTGCTTTTGAGCCTTGCCGTCGGCTGGCCGTTGGTCGCCGTCATATTTGGAGCGCTTACTGGACGACCCCTGAATTGGATGCGTCAGAGCGAAATGCGCGAACTCGCACGCAAGTGTGTCTGGCTCACACTCGTGTGGACGGCGCTTTTCATTATTCGGCTTGTGGTTCAGGTACCACTATGGCTGAGTGACCAAGTTGCATGGCTATCCGCCATGAAAATTGCCTTAGGTATTCCCCTGTTTATTCCGGTAGCGTGGCTGACGTGGTGGTTGCTCAAAGATGATTTCAATCGAGCGGCACCGTCACCATCTGAGTGAGCGCATCCAAGACTTGACCGCCGCGTGCGGAAATAAGGAAGACTAGCTCATCTCCAGATTCATATTGGTCGTCTGCCCGCGGGGCAAAAGGCTCTCCGTCACGCAAAATCGCGCTCAGTACGACACGCGGTGGGAAAGCGACATCTGCGATGCTCTTGCCGATAATCGGAGAATTCTCGGGAAGAACAAAGGCATACATTGCTGCCTGAGCTGAATTGAAAGCAAAGAGCTTAACCGGCGTACCAACAGAAATTGCTTCTTCCACCAGCGCAGTCATGATACGCGGCGTTGAGACGGGAACATCGACTCCCCACGAGGCATTGAACAACCATTCATTCTTCGGATTGTTCAGACGTGCAACTACTCGAGGAATTGCAAATTCAGTCTTGGCCAGGAGCGAGATGACGAGGTTTGCCTTATCGTCTCCCGTGGCGGCGAGGACAACGTCAGCCTCTCGCAGACCTGCCTCGGAAAGCGCCTCAGGAGAGCAAGCATCAGCCAAAACCCACTCGGCGTCTGCGACGGATGCGACACGCAGCTGATCAGGCTTCTTATCGATTAACGTGACTTCATGGCCATGGTCGAGAAGCTCCAAGGCGACTGCGCGGCCCACTGAACCCGCTCCAGCAATAACAATTTTCATCTCTCAGTCCTCCATACGCGGAGCACGCGTCAAAATATCGCGGAGCGCAAGGGGATCTTCGCCCGAAATTGCAAAGTAGAGCTGGTCGTATTCTTGGATAACAAGCTCAGGTCGTGCCGGAAGAATCGTTCCCAAACGAGAGACAAATGCAATTCTTTCGCCTGTGAGCGTCTCTACAGTTGGGAAGGGAATTCCATACCAATCAGCGATTGGTGTCGCTGTGACCAGAGAGACCAAACCGGAAGGGTGAGTCCAGGTGACGGCGGCATCGGGAGGCATGAGGCGACGCAAAACTGATTCAGTCGTACGTTTGACTGTCGCAACTGTGGGAATACCCAGGCGCTCGTAAACAAAGGCGCGTTCGGGATCGTAGATTCGGGCAACGACGCGTTCAACATGGAAAGTTTCGCGCGCAACACGTGCGGCAATGATATTCGTATTATCTCCGCTGGATACTGCAGCGAAAGCATAGGCATCTTTGATACCCGCCTGTTTGAGAGTATCGCGGTCCATGCCCAGTCCAGTAACGCGGCGTCCCGAAAAATCTCGTGGGAGCCTCTGGAAGGCTTTGGAGTCTGAATCGATGACAGCGACTGAGTGGCCTTGCGCGTCAAGAATGCCTGCAAGACTTGCTCCCACTCGGCCGCAACCCATAATTACGAAGTGCACACTCCAACGCTACTCGCCCGAAGGGCAGAAAGCATCTCTTGACACTGTTTAGCGGTTACCTGTCGAACAAAAATGACGCTCGGTCCTCCAGAGGATAGTCTTATAAGGTGTCTTCATTCGTTGAATCCGCGAAACGAGTAATTATCGGACGCCCCATCCGTTCGAAAGCCGCGGCTCGCCAGCTCCTTCCAAAACGACTTGCCTTGCCGATCTATGCTTCGGACGCACTGTCATCAGTGGCCTATGCTCCCGATGAAATTCTGCTGACCTTGGCTCTTGCCGGGTCAATGGCCTTGATCAAGTCTGTATGGATCGGGGTCGTTGTTGCCTGCGTTTTGGCTGTGGTCGTCTTGTCGTACAGGCAGACGGTTCATGCCTATCCCTCTGGTGGCGGGGACTACGAGGTCGTCACAACCAACCTCGGACCGAGCTGGGGACTTCTTGTTGCTTCAGCTCTGCTAGTCGACTATGTGCTCACCGTTGCAGTGTCAATTTCTTCGGGCGCAAACTACATCACAACGATCGTTCCTCACCTGCGGGGTTCTGAAGTCCCCATCGCTGTGGGCCTCATCGTCTTTCTCACTCTTGTTAACCTGCGCGGAACACGCGAGGCAGGAACCGCTTTCGCGATCCCGACATACACCTACATGTTCGCGATCGCTCTCATGGTGATCGTCGGGTTTATCCGACTTTTCACAGGCCATCTACCCATGGCCGCCAGCGCTGCTTATGAGATTCAGGCGAGCAACGCACACGTTGACGGACTTGTTGGTCTAGGCGGCGCTTTCTTGCTCATGCGAGCTTTCTCATCCGGATGCGCAGCGCTAACCGGCGTCGAAGCAATCTCAAACGGCGTTCCAAACTTTCGCCGCCCGAAATCGAAAAATGCCGGAATTACTCTGCTACTTCTGGGCAGTATCGCGGCGACGATGATGATTTCTATCCTTGTGCTGGCACGCCGCACCGGGGTACAGATGGTGGACGATACGTCTAAGGCATTCCTCAACGGAACGCCTCATCCTGAGGTCCATTTTGCGCCGGTTATTGGCCAACTGGCCTCGACAATCTTCGGAGACGGCTCCGTCCTCTTTGTTCTGGTAACGGCAGTGACGGGCTTTATTCTCGTTCTTGCTGCGAACACCGCCTTCAATGGCTTCCCGACCCTGGCCTCGGTCCTCTCACGCGATTCTTTCTTACCGCGCCAGCTCTACAAGCGCGGTGATCGGCTCTCTTATTCCAACGGAATCA
>CAUTAH010000003.1:0-122589 GCA_963536345.1 uncultured Actinomyces sp. | reverse complement strand
GGGAAGCCGCATAACGGCTACCATTAAACGCGTCCAAGTTTCGGGGCGCAGTTCATCAATCCACGAGGCCGGGTAGTAGTTTTTCGCGTACCGCAGCCGCGTAAAACTGAAAAAGGAAAGGATGCTCTGTCTTAAGTCGCATTTTCGGCGCGACAAATAGCTCAAGAGAAGCCGTCATTTCAGCGATCTAATTCTGCGACTTTTCCGCACAAAATCAACAATTCTGGCCGCCACCTAGCAAGGGGCTGACTCATTATCCCCCATTGGGACCTCAGACCCAGCCATACTTTGAGAAATAGCACCTACGAGAAAGGATCTCCCAGTGCGTATCGCTCTCTTCTCAACTTGCCTGGCAGACGTCATGTTCCCCCAGGCCGCCCAGGCGACAGTGTCTCTGCTGGAGCGCCTCGGCCATGAAGTCGTCTTCCCAGAAGGCCAGGTCTGCTGCGGTCAGATGCATGCAAACACCGGCTACTTTGAAGACGCCGCAAAGATCACGCGCAACCACGTCAAGGCTTTCGAACCAGTTCTCGACGGAGAGTGGGACGCAATTGTGGTTCCCTCCGGCTCCTGCACGGGTGCTGCCCGCCACGAGCAAAAGCTCGTTGCCGAACACGTTGGCGATGCGCAGCTCGCAAAGCGCTCCCAGGAAATCGCCAAGCACACCTACGATCTCACCGAGCTCATCACTGATGTCCTCGGTCTGGAAGATGTGGGCGCATACTTCCCTCACACCGTCACTTACCACCCGACCTGCCACTCAATGCGTATCGCTCACGTGGGTGACCGCCCCTACCGCCTCCTGCGCGCCGTCGAAGGCCTGACGCTCATCGATCTGCCAGACGCCGAAGTCTGCTGTGGTTTCGGCGGCACCTTCTCGATGAAGAACTCCGAAACTTCAACTGCGATGCTTGCCGACAAGGTCGCAAACGTGATGTCTACCCGGGCAGAGGTTCTGGTTATGGGTGACTACTCCTGCCTCATGCATGTTGGCGGCGGCTTGTCTCGTCTGAATTCGGGTATCCGTCCCATGCACCTTGCTGAAATCCTTGCATCAACCAAGGACCAGCCATTCCTTGGCAACATTTCATTCGCACCGGAAAGCGCTCAGGTGATCTGATATGTCTGAAACCTTTATTGGTATGCCAGGAGTCGTCAGCAACGATTCCGACGCCACGGTTCACACCGGAGGATGGCGGACTACCGTCACCATTCCCGAGGACACGCTTCGTTGGGGACCGACTTTCCCCCAGGGCGCACACCGCACCCTCGCCAATACTCAGATGCGCCGCAACCTGGGCCATGCAACTCGGACTATCCGCACCAAGCGCGGCCAGCGCGTTGCCGAAATGCCCGACTGGGAAGATCTGCGCGACGCCGCTGAAGCTATCAAGTTTGAGGTCGAATCCCGACTTCCCGAGCTTCTCGAAGAGTTCGAACGCAACGTAACCGCACGCGGTGGCATTGTTCACTGGGCTCGCGACAAGCACGAGGCAAATCGCATCATCGCCGACATCATCAAGTCCAAGGGAGTCGATGAAGTCGTCAAGATTAAGTCGATGGCGACCCAGGAAACGAACCTCAACGAGTTCCTCAAGGACGAAGGCATCTCCGCGCGCGAAACCGACCTCGCGGAAATGATCGTTCAGCTTGCTGACGACATGCCCAGCCACATCGTTGTTCCTGCAATTCACCGCAATCGTTCCGAGGTCCGTGGAATCTTCCTCGACCGCATGGAAGACGCTCCCCGAGATCTTTCCGACGATCCGCAAGAACTCACGGCCGCTGCCCGCGCGCACCTTCGTAAGAAGTTCCTTCACGCAAAGGTTGCAGTTTCGGGAACAAACATGGGCATCGCAGAAACCGGTACCGTCTCGATCTTCGAGTCCGAAGGTAACGGCCGCATGTGCCTGACTCTTCCCGATACTCTCATTACCCTTATGGGCATTGAGAAGTTGGTTCCCCGTTACCAAGACGTTGAGGTCTTCGCTCAGCTGCTTCCCCGTTCTGCAACTGGCGAGCGTATGAACCCCTACACCTCGATGTGGACCGGCGTCACCCCCGGAGATGGCCCCCAGGAATTCCACGTGATTTTGATGGATAACGGCCGCACTAAGACCTTGGCCGACCCGATTGGTCGCGAGGCTCTTGCGTGTATCCGTTGTGGGTCCTGCATGAACATCTGCCCGGTCTACCAGCACACTTCCGGCCACGCCTATGGTTCGGTCTACCCCGGCCCCATCGGCGCGATCCTCACCCCGCAGCTCACCCAGGGCTTGGATGAGAAGGATCCGGTTCACACCCTTCCCTTCGCCTCTTCCCTGTGTGGCGCATGCGGTGAGGTTTGCCCGGTCAAGATCAAGATTCCGAACATCTTGATCCACATGCGTGCACGCACCGTGGACGTCAAGCACACCATCGTGCCCGACGTGTGGGATCTGGCAATGGGCGTTTCAACCCCCGTCATGTCCAACGCTAAGGCCTGGGAGCTTGCAACGGCTGGCGTGAAGGCAACCCGCCTTATTGGTAAGAAGAAGGGCAAGATCGGCGCTCTCCCCTTCCCTGCCTCGCTGTGGACGGGAGCTCGTGATCTTCCGGTTGCTCCTAAGGAAACCTTCCGCCAGTGGTGGCGGCGCACTCACCCCGAATCAGATGCCTCCGCCCCGCGTACAGATGCACCCGCACGTGGCATTCCTTTGGCCAGTGAGCACGGAATGACTACTCACACGAATGATGAGGAGGCCTGAGATGGTTATGGATGCAAAGACCGCAATCCTTGCGCGTGCGCGCGAGGCCATCGAGCGCTCGCAGGAGGGACGCCCCGTCCGCGAGATCCCTCGTAACTACATCCGAGAAGGGCAGTTTGCTCCGGGCTCAGATGAAGTCATCGCCGATATGATCGAAAAGCTCGAGGATTACTCAGCACAGGTGGTTGAAGCTCGCGATGACGAGGCCATTGCTGACGCTATCGCGAAGTTCCTTTCCGAGGCGAAGGCTTCTTCCGTGGTTGTCCCCACCGGCCTCGATGATCAGTTCAAGAAGGCCGCCGGACGCGACAAGCGAAAGGTCCGCGAGGACTCGCGCGAGAACGCTATTCCGACGCTGGAGCTCGATGAGATCGACGCGGTCGTCACCCGCTCGCGTGTTGGTATCTCGATTTCGGGAACGATTGTTCTTGACGGGGAACCCGATCAGGGACGCCGCGCGATTTCCCTGGTCCCCGACACCCATGTGGTGATTTTGGAACGCTCAGCGATCGTACCGACTGTTCCTCAGGCGGTTGATATTTTGGGCCAGAATCCGACTCGCCCGACGACCTGGATCGCCGGTGGCTCAGCAACCTCGGATATCGAGTTGGTTCGAGTCAACGGCGTTCACGGTCCTCGCTTCTTGCGGGTGATCATCGCTCACTGAGTACTTCGATCCGATACGTTATTAAGCGGTGGGGCGGCCAAAGGGCCGCCCCACCGCTTAAGTTTTCCCCACGACAAATGCCCAAGGGCATAGTCACAAGTGGCTTATTCTCCGCCCTTCTCAGAACTTTCAAGAGAGAAGGTAAAGGTATGAGTCGTTAAGTCATTCATCACGATATAAATCTTCTCGCGCCCCTCGAGCTCCGCGAAGAAAATATCTTCGAGCTTAATGCCTTGTTGTTCGAGTTCTCTCGTGAGCCATTCCTCGCTCTGTCCAGAGGCTTCAAGTTGATCCTGAACAACCTGTCCCTTCGAGACTAAGACGTAGCTCAAGCTTCCATCACCCTTCTTGATCACGGTCAAAGAGCCATTGGATCCATACTGTGCAAACTCAACATCTTCAATTGAAAAGATCCCGCGCGAGCGAAGCTCTTCGGTGAAACTAATGATGTCAAAATTACTGCTTGCATCATCGAGAGAATCAATGACGAACTGGCCGTGATTGATGATGGTCACCGCTTTGCCCTTGACGATTTGCCGCGCGGGCATAAAGCGGGAAGCAATGAAGTTGAAGAGCGAAATCATCCCCACGGTTGCAAGCAATAAAACGAGGTAGGAGAAAGTTGAAACCGAGTGGTTATAGATAATACCGCCGATAATTCCACCCAAAATGAAGTTTCCGATGAAGTCAATGGAAGTGAATTGGGTGAGGCTCTGTTTCTTTGTCAAAGTCAGGTGAGCAGAGATGATCACGATACCGATGAAAAGTCGGTAAATCGAATGCGCGTCCAGGAGAAGTTCATGCCACATGTGTCAACCTTAAAACACTGATAGCACGTATACTGTGGGCTTGCAGCCGTAATTCTCATCACCGAAGGACGACATCTCTGTCATGTCACTCGAATCAGCGATTCTCCTTGGAATAGCAATCACTGTTTCCTATGCAATTTCACGCCGCCTACATCTACTTTCTCCACTGGTGCTCATCGTCGCTGGCGTCGGGATTTCTTTTGTTCCACACGCTGGAGAAATTCAGCTTCCGCACGAGGTAGTACTCTCGATCTTTCTCCCCCTCTTGCTCTACTGGGAGTCCCTCTCGGTCTCACTGAGCCAAGTGCGTCGCGCTCTTCGAGGCGTGATTTTGTCCGGTACGGTGCTGGTTGCGATCACTGCGCTTCTCATTGCTTTGGTTGGCACATGGATGGGGCTCAGTATTGGCACCGCCTTACTCATCGGCGCTTGCCTTGGACCGACTGATGCGACAGCCGTATCTGCCTTAGGGCGTGGAATGTCCTCCGGCCAAAAGACTGTTCTGCAAGCTGAATCATTGATCAATGACGGCAGTGCACTGGTGATCTTTGCGGTCGCACTTCAA
The DNA here is from genome assembly GCA_963536345.1 of uncultured Actinomyces sp. Classification (GTDB taxonomy): domain Bacteria; phylum Actinomycetota; class Actinomycetes; order Actinomycetales; family Actinomycetaceae; genus Pauljensenia. The sequence continues at coordinate 117,801 of CAUTAH010000003.1, read as the reverse complement.
GTCACCGGTGGAACAGCTCGAGTGACAACTCTTGGAGTCACTCAGCAAGTGTTACTCTCCTTCGGCGGAGGGGTTCTTATCGGTTTAGCGATGGGACTCTTCGTTCTACGCGTGCTTGTCCGACGCGGGCTATTCCAAAGTGACGCGATCTTGGCAAACATCGCTCGCATCCTTACTCCCCTTTTGGCTTACTACCTTGCCGAAGAAATTCAGGCTTCGGGAGTCATTGCGGTAGTCATTTGCGGAATGCTTGTCTCTCGTTTCGGAGAGTCAGCGATATCGCTGGCATCACGCGTCATCGCAATCCCTGTCTGGACACTGCTGACCTTCGTACTGAACTCGATCCTATTCATTATGGTGGGCCTTGAGCTTCCCGTGATTATTCGCGGGTTGGACCACGCGACACTCGTGCACGGCTTGATCTTGATCCCGATCATCTACCTTGCCATGGTCTTTGCCCGCTTGATCGGACACCATGCGATTATCTACTCGATTCGCCTGCTCGATCGTCGCCCTGAGCAAAAACAACGCCGGACAAATTTCAGAGGCCGATTGGTGACGACAGTCGCAGGCTTCCGCGGTGCGATTTCTTTGGCGATGGCCCTGTCTATTCCCTCTGTCTTTGGTGATTCTGCTTTCGAAGATCGCGATCTCATACTGCTGGTTGTCGCAGGGGCGGTGATCCTCTCCCTTGTCGTCCAAGGTCCGCTTCTCCCAATCGTTGTTCGTTGGGCAGCCCAAAAACCCGCACCGGAAAGTGCTTACTTCCAGACCGCAAACAATGAAGTCAGTGCAATGCTGGCCGTTTTGAAGACCGCGGCTGACAACGTCGAAGCCATCGCACACGCGGCGGGAATCGAAGACAAACAACTGATCGATAGTCTGCGTGAAGAAATCCTCACCTACGTCGCACACGGTGAGGGGGCTTCCTCACTCGATGAGCTCTTGACAGAAAGCGCGGAAGAAACACGGCTACGCCTTGCACTCACCCAGTTCAAGCGCGATGAGATGACTCGTTTACGCGATCGAGGGGAGATTGAGCAAGAAACCTGGCGTATCGCCATCGACCATATTGACGTCGAGTTGCTTCGCCTCAGCGGACCCATTGAGATCGAGGAGTAAGACGTAGAAATAGTTGTGGGGCCCGGTACCAATAGGTACCGGGCCCCACAAAAACTTGCGAACGGAGGAATCAGTCCTCGACGTCCAGCAGGCCGTTCTTGTACGCCTTCGCCAGACGACGGGGAACACGCACCTCACGGCCGCCCACCTTGATGGTGTTCAGCTCAGTGAGATCGGCCTTCCATGCGGACCGGCGAGTGCGGGTGTTTGCTCGGGACATCTTGCGCTTGGGAACTGCCATGACCCTACCGCTCCTCTTCTAGTTCTGACGTTTTACCGCGTCGAAAAACACCCCTTTGGGTGCACAGTCATACGAATACGACTTTCGACAACCTGACCACTGTAGCACGACGGGCCAAAAGTACGCATATTCCAAAGGAAATATTCGTGCGAAGCTCGTCTCATTCGAGCCAAACTCCCCCGCCATGCGACAATGAGACCACCATGTCATCACTTCGAGTCCTTCGCTCAGGAACACGTCTGAGTCACGAGATCGAGATCAAACGATCACGTTTCATTGCTGCGATTGCACGAACAGATTCGCCCGAGGAAGCGCGAGCCTTCATCAATTCCGTCAAAGAAGAACATCCCCAGGCTCGCCACAATTGCTCGGCATGGATGATTGCGGAAGAAGGGCAATCCCCGTCTCAGCACTCTTCTGACGATGGAGAACCCTCTGGTACCGCTGGAACACCGATGCTCGATGTGCTCAAGCGCAATGAGCTCTGGAATGTGACGGTCGTCGTCACGCGCTATTTCGGTGGAATTCTCTTGGGCGCAGGCGGCCTCGTGCGGGCTTACTCAAGCGCGACCAGCGAAGCCCTCGCACTGGCTTCCTTTGCCCGCCTGGAGGCACTCACGGTTGTGGAAACGGAACTCGATCCCACCGACGCAGGACGAATCGAGGCTGAACTGCGTCGCATGGGAGCACAGGTACTGGCCACCGAATGGAGCCAGAACGTCTTGATCCGCTTAGCAATGTCTCCTGATCAGCTCGAATCCGCCACTGCGCTTCTGGCCAATCTCAGCTCTGGGAAGTATTCCTTCCGTGAATTGGGACAACGTTACATAGAAATCGAGGAATAACTCGGTCGGTTTTAGAGTTGCGGTGTGAGTAAGGCTCACAGCCATCTGAGGAGAAATCATGACGAACATCGCAACTGACGTTACCGATCTCATCGGCGGCACCCCCCTGGTGCGCATTAACCGCTTGAACAAGGGCGGCGCAGAGATCGTTGCAAAGGTCGAGGCCTTCAATCCCGCTTCTTCCGTTAAGGACCGTATCGCGCGCTCAATCGTTGATGCCGCCGAGGCTTCGGGACAGCTCAAGCCCGGAGGCACCATTATCGAGGCAACTTCCGGGAACACCGGCGTGGCTTTGGCAATGGTTGGCGCTGCTCGCGGATACAAAGTCGTGATCGTCATGCCATCTTCTATGAGCGTTGAGCGTCGCATTCTAATTCGCGCTTTCGGGGCAGAACTGGTCCTAACCGACCCCAAGGGTGGCGTCACCGCAGCGGTTGAGGAAGCCGAACGGATCCGCGACTCTCGTCCCGGTTCAATCATCGCATCGCAATTCACGAACCCTGCCAATCCTGCTGTCCACCGTCGTACGACCGCCGAAGAAATCCTTCGGGATACTGACGAGAACGTCGATATCTTTATTGCCGGTGTCGGCACAGGCGGCACTGTTTCTGGCGTAGGTTCGGTGCTCAAGGAACTGAAGCCGGGAGTAAAGGTGATCGCTGTTCAGCCCGCCGAGTCTCCTCTTCTGACCGGTGGACAGGCTGCACCTCACGGAATCCAGGGACTTGGCCCCAACTTCGTCGCAAAGACCTACGATCCCAGCGTGGTCGATGAAGTGATCGATATTGAGACCCCTGTGGCTCTTGAGACTTCTCGCCGTGCAGCAGCAGAAGAAGGACTCCTCGTCGGTATTTCCTCCGGCGCTGCTCTGGCCGCAGCAATTCAGGTTGCTCAGCGTCCTGAAAACGAGGGGAAGCGTATCGTCGTGATTCTGCCGGATACGGGCGAGCGCTACCTCTCCACCGCGCTCTTCGAAAATCTGCGCGACTGAGAACACTCATGAGTGGGTGGGGGCTTATTCCCCACCCACTCAATTTTCTGCCAATCCTCCACACAGCTCGCTAGGCTAGAAACCAGCACGATACGTGCAGATCGCGATTCACGAAAGACTGACCATGGCCTCGTCTCCCCGCAAGGTAATCGAACTTCTTGCAGAAGATCTCCGCACGGCTAAACGCCGCGACCCGGCAGCACGTTCTACCCTCGAGGTCGCACTTGCCTATCCCGGCGTTCATGCACTGTGGACGCACCGCGTAACCCATGCGATGTGGGCGCACCGCCATCTGCGTACTCCTGCGCGTGTACTCTCTTCCCTTGCACGCATGGCGACGGGTGTTGATATCCATCCCGAGGCGAAAATCGGTCGCCGCGTATTTATTGATCATGCGACGGGAGTCGTTATCGGCCAAACCGCTGAGGTAGGTGAAGACGTTGTTATTTTCCACGGTGTCACCCTCGGCGGCGTTGCGATGACTCAGGGCAAACGCCATCCAACTGTCGGAAATCACGTGATGATCGGTGCGGGAGCGAAGGTTCTTGGACCGATCACCATCGGCGATGGAGCAAAGGTCGGCGCAAACGCGGTTGTCACTAAAGATGTTCCCGAGGATGCTGTTGCAATTGGCGTTCCGGCACAATTACGCCAAAAGCCTGAGACTCGCATGGTGGAAGAAGACTGCGATCTCATCATCGATCCGAACTGCTGGGAAGAAGACCCGACCTGGTACATCTAGCACTGCAGGTTTTGTCAAGCCCTCGAACATATTCCCAACTTAAGGACTCCTTAGGCGCACAACTTCCCATAGAACCTCGCGCGTGCAACAGATCACATATTCTGTCCTTATGGATAAACATTCTCTACAAGCACAGATTGACGCACTGACGCGCCTTCACGGTGCAGCAGAGTGTGAAATCGGTGTGCTCACACGATTCGATATCCCCGAGCTTGCACAGCTCTCGCTCGCAGCCTACGGAGAACGCCAAACTCTGGAGGCACAGGCTGAAGCAACGGATGAAATGCGCCTGTGTTTCGAAGGGGTTTTCGGCACCCCGTTGGAAGGATCTTTTCTGGGCGCGTGGGTCGATGGAGACCTCGTCGCAGCAATCATCGTCGTCGTTGATCCCCCTGTAGAAGAACCTAGCGGTCTCCCACAGGTCATCGACTTGATGGTCCACCCGAAATTCCGCCGGCGCGGTATTGCAACGGCTTTGGTCGCAGAATGTGCACGCCGATGCCAAGACTGGGGAGCTTCATCCCTGATCGTCCGCATCGATGTGGCAAATGCGCATCTGCCACACGTATACGACATCTTCCAGGAGAGCGAAAACTACGAACAGGCTTAAGACCCCAGATTCACTGACGATTCTGTCCTAGTTCTGGCAATTTGAGCACCAGAACAGCCTGCGGTTTTGCATGAGCTTCTCACTGATCATGGTCCCGCATTTAATACAGGGACGACCGCTGCGATGGTAGATGTACCATCGCCCAAGTTCTTCGTCCCCTTCAGGAATCGGATCAGGTTGATCTTCGGGACGGATAGTGTCGATCCGTCCGATTTCCAATCCACGAGTCATCAGCTCGCAGATGATGTCCCACAGCTGGCCAACGCGAACCTTAGAGAGCCGGTTTCCTGCGCGCATCGGAGAAATCCCCGCGAGGAAAAGAGCCTCAGCGCGATAGATATTTCCCACCCCTGCTGCAATGGACTGATCCATGATTAATTCACCAACAGGACGTTTACGCGAGCGAACCAGCTCAATGAAACGTTTGCGCATTGCAGGGTCCTGTGATGCCCCGGGTTGCAAAGGGTCGCAACCGAGTTTTGACTCAGTAACCAGACGTTGGTCGTCGGAAATGAGCTCGCAGCGATTTGGTCCCGTCACATCTGCAACGGCCACTTCGGAGAGGATACGCAGACGAACCTGCCCCACAGGTTCAGGCGCCTGCCATTGCCCTGCTATATCCCTAGCCTCGCCGGCAGCAAGATTGTCCTCGATATACAGGCTATCTTCCGAGTAACTTGCCCACTTGAGGGCAGCATGACGGTGCCCCTTCGTTGCAACCCAATTCGTCCGGGGAGCGCCAATTGAGGCTGGAACATCCTGTGTTCGCTCGTCAGCATCAAAGCGCCAAGAGCCATACAGCCCCAAGTGAATATGGAGCCATTGAAGCGATTCTTCACTGGGAAAGGCACGTTCTCCCCACACCGGCGAACTACCGGTAAAAGGAAGAGCAGCCACGGCCTCGGCGCTGTTCAAATGAGCAGCGTATTCAGCTTCGATTTCTCGGGCCTGCTCAATCACGGAAGTGGCGAGGTCGGGAGCAGCGAATGCAACGAACATATGTTTGCCCACTGCTCGCACCGCAACCACAACGTGGCCATCAATGAGCTGCGCAGACGAGGCGAACCTCCCCTGAGGGGAGGACGCCTGCACCTGAGCGCCTTCGAAAAGAGATGAAAAAGTGTGAGCGATCCGGTGGATCGCATCTCCTTCAGGCATGGTTACTTCGGAAGAACGATGTTGACCAATTGCGGGGCACGCACAATCACCCTGAGAGGCTCGCGGCCTTCGAGGAGCTTGACAATCGGCCCCTGCTCAAGAGCCAGTGCACGAAGATCCTCTTCAGAGATCGAGACCGGAACCTCGATCTTTGCACGCAGCTTGCCATTGGCCTGGACAATCGCTGTGACGGTATCGTCCTCGAGCAAGGATTCGTCTTCCACGACCGGGAAGGGAACACGTGCAAGAGAATCTGCGTGTCCGAGCTTCGACCACAGTTCCTCACAGATGTGCGGAGCAACCGGTGAGAGCATCAAAATGAGGGCCTCAACTGCAACGCGCGGTACGCGATCGAAAGACGTCAGGTGATTGTTGAGAACGATGAGCTTTGCAATCGCAGTGTTGATGCGCAGGTTCTCGTACTCGACGGTCACTTCCGCAATGGTGCGCGCCAAAAGGCGCGCGGTCTTTGCATCCATTGGATCATCGCTGACGGTCACCTCACCAGTGGTCTCGTCCAAGACATTTCGCCACAGACGCTGCAGGAAACGCTGAGAGCCAACAACTGCGCGGGTTTCCCACGGACGTGAGACGTCCAGCGGTCCCATGCTCATCTCATACACGCGGAAAACGTCGGCGCCGTAGGCGTCATACATTTCATCAGGGGTCACGATGTTCTTCAGTGACTTACCCATCTTTCCGTATTCACGGTTAACGGGTTCACCCTTCCACGTGAATCCGGTGGATTCGTCGCCTTCAACTTCGTCCGCGGGAACGTACTGTCCGCGAGCATCCGTGTAGGCATAGGCCTGGACGTAGCCCTGGTTGAACAGGGTGTGGTAGGGCTCAGCGTCGGGAACGAATCCCAGGTCAAAGAGGACCTTCTGCCAGAAGCGTGCGTAGAGCAGGTGGAGAACTGCGTGCTCAACACCGCCGATGTACAGGTCGGTGCCACCGCTGATCTTGCCCTCTCGCGGCCCCATCCAGTAGGACAGGTTCTCTTGCGAGGCAAAAGCAGTGGAGTTCGTCGGGTCGGTGTAACGCATCTCGTACCAGCACGAACCGGCCCACTGGGGCATGGTGTTGGTTTCACGGCGATACTTCTTCGGGCCGTCCCCCAGGTCCAGGGTGATGTTCACCCATTCCTGTGCGCGTCCCAGCGGCGCTTCCGGTTCCGTATCAGCATCATCAGGATCGAAGGTACGAGGCGAATAGTCGCTAATCTCGGGAAGCTCAACAGGGAGCATCTCTTCGGGGAGGGCATGAGCCACCCCATCTTCGTCCCAAACGATCGGGAAAGGCTCTCCCCAGTAACGCTGACGACTGAAAAGCCAGTCACGCAGACGGTAGGTAACAGCAGCGCGTCCCAAGCCCTTTTCTTCGAGCCACTGGGTCATTGCCGCCTTTGCCGCGTCCTTGTCCAGACCATTGAGGCTAATCTCTTCGTTCGCGGAGTCAACTGCAACGCCATCACCGGTGTAGGCGCCCTGGCTCAGGTCGTGAGCGGTCGGGTCTTGAGCATCACCGATAGTGCGAATGATATCCAGATCAAAACGCTGAGCGAATTCCCAGTCACGATCATCGTGTGCAGGAACTGCCATGATCGCGCCGGTGCCGTAATCCATGAGGACATAATCAGCAATGAACACAGGAATGCGACGGCCATTGACAGGGTTAATTGCCCACAGGCCCGTGAAGACACCCGTCTTCTCCCCCGCGTCTTCTGCGCGTTGCTCAGGAGTCTTTGCCCCAGCTTGTGCACGGTAGGCCGCCACGGCCTCGGCAGGCGTTGCATAGCCACCACGCCAGGCCTCGCGGGTGCCTTCGGGCCAGCTCGCGGGGATATCCAGCGCTGCTTGGTCCGAGGCCGAACCCGGGGTGGTGCCACCGAGGAGTGGATGCTCGGGCGACCAGACGACGAAGGTTGCGCCAAAGAGAGTGTCGGGACGAGTCGTGTAGACCGTGAAGCCACGATCACTGACGCCTTCACCGACTGCAATGAAGTCAACTTCCGCGCCGTTGGAGCGGCCAATCCAGTTGCGCTGCATGGTGCGCACCTTTTCAGGCCAGTTAATGGTGTCGAGGTCTTCAGCGAGGCGATCACCGTATGCGGTAATACGCATCATCCACTGACGCAGGCTGCGCTTGAAAACCGGGTAGTTACCACGCTCGGAACGGCCATCCGCCGTCACTTCTTCGTTGGCCAAAACGGTTCCCAGACCCGGGCACCAGTTCACGGGCGCCTCGGAGATATAGGCGAGGCGGTAGGAATCGATGATCTGCGCGCGCTCACGCGAATTCAATTCATCCCACGTACGTCCCTGCGCGATCTCGGAGGGAAGCTCACGCGCTCCAGAAGCAAACTGAGCGATCAATTCGTTGATCGGACGCGCGGCACCCAAGCCTCGTCCATCGCGACGCGGTGCCTGCGGATCAAACCATGAGTTGAACACCTGAAGGAAAATCCACTGGGTCCAGTGCACATAGTCGACATCGGTCGTTGCGAAGGAACGGCGACGGTCGTGCGAAAGCCCCAGACGGCGCAGCTGACGACGCATGTTCGCGATGTTCTCTTCGGTTGTCACGCGCGGGTGTTGGCCGGTCTGAACAGCGTACTGTTCTGCAGGAAGACCGAAGGCGTCGTAGCCCATGGTGTACAGAACGTTCTCACCTTGCATGCGGTGGAAACGCGCAACGGTGTCAGTTGCGATGTATCCCAGCGGGTGGCCGACATGCAGGCCCTTGCCCGAAGGGTACGGGAACATGTCAAGGAGGAAGAAAGGCTGACGTGTGGCTAGATCACCTGCAAGATCTCCCTCGGGGTTATCCGCGTAGAAGGTCCCACGTTCGTCCCATAGGTCCTGCCACTTGTTTTCGATCTCTCCGGCCAATTGCGCCGTGTAACGGAAATCGGGCTCCCCTGTTGAGATCTCGCTCATCCTTGCCTCCATCTACCCTGAAAACACAGTGTCTTCAGGCTCGTTCTATGCCGTATCTAGGGTAGTGCATTGGCGCAAATTTGCCTGTTTATTCCCACTAGGCAAAACCCTCGCGGCGTTCGACAATAGAGACATGAGTACCGTTTTTGAAAAAATTATTTCAGGTGAGTTCTCTGGGCGTTTCGTCTGGGCGGACGATTCCTGCGTTGCTTTCGCAACCATCGAGCCGACGAGTCCAGGTCATGTCCTCGTCGTCCCGCGAGATCCTATTCCTTCATGGACACAATTGGATCCACAGGAATGCACCCACTTGATGGAAGTCGCGCAGATCATCGGCCGAGCACAAGAGCGTGCCTTTGGTGTCGAGCGATCCGGACTTGTTATCGCCGGTTTTGAGGTTCCTCATACGCACCTGCACGTCATTCCTCTGCGCACCGAGAGCGACGTCCTTTTGAGCAATGCAGCCCCTGCAAGCTCAGAAGAACTCGACGCTGCGATTGAGAAGCTTCGCGAGGCCGTGGTTGCTTTGGGTTACGGCACCGAAGTTCCGCCCCAGATGGCCTCGCTTCAGTAACTTGCTTCCTGTTCCTCCACGCTTGTGACGAACACAAGGGCGACTTCTTGGGCGTTAAGCTCAAGGAGTCGTTCTTTTTCTTCTGCTTGAACGATGATTTTCATCGTTTGAGCATCCATTCGTTCACTGATCGCCACGACGGCGTCAAGTCCTAGTCCTTTAGATTCGAGGGAGCGAAGAGCACGTGCATCACTATCGCTAAAACGAGCTATTCGCATACGACGATGAAGTGGAATGTCACGCAAGGGAGTAAGCGAAAGAATGCACACTTGCCCATCAGTTGAAGGAATCGGATCTCCGTGAGGATCGCGCCTTGGGTATCCCAGTTGTTCATCAATCCGGTTCAGAAGACGGTCGGAAACCGCATGCTCAAGAATTTCGGCTTCCTCGTGGACTTCATCCCAATCGAAGCCCAAAGCATCGTGCAGATAAGTTTCAAGAAGGCGATGACGACGCACAACTTCAAGAGCTCGCCGACGGCCTTCTCCAGTCAAAGTTACTTTCCCATAGGGTTCGTGAAAGGCAAGCCCCTCAGCTGCGAGCCTTTTGACCTTTTCCGAGGCAGTTGAAACCGCGACTCCGACACGCGAAGCAAGTGCACGAATTGTGATTCCTTCGTCACCGTTTTCTTCAGCTCCCCAAATTGCTTTGAGGTAGTCCTGCGTTACCGTATTTTCGCGGGAAACTCGACTATCGACCGATGCCATGTCAACTGCTTGCACTCCCCTAGCCTACAGCCTCGTACTCAAAATTCGGCCCCGGCATGATTTGCGCATGGCGTCATTAGTATGTAATCTACTTTCTTGTCCTTAGGACAAAGCGCCATTAGCTCAACTGGCAGAGCAGCTGACTCTTAATCAGCGGGTTGGGGGTTCAAGTCCCTCATGGCGCACACAGTACGTTCACTTGTGTGCTACTGTAAACACATAACTGAAGCGCCATTAGCTCAACTGGCAGAGCAGCTGACTCTTAATCAGCGGGTTGGGGGTTCAAGTCCCTCATGGCGCACCCATTGCCGAGGCGGCGCCAATGGCCGGGTACCTCTTTGCGTATCTGTGCCCTACTCACCCCCCTCGGAGCATCTCATGCGTCGTCTCACTTCTTCAGAGAAGGATCTGCTCGCATCGATTGAACAACAGTTAAGTGCTCGTCGCCGTACCGTCATTACTCCCGATATCGTCGAGCAGGCCACCCATCTGGTCCGTTCAATGACCGATCCCCGCCCAGGCCTTCACGAACTCGTCGGCCCTGTGTGTACCACATCCGACATCGTTGCCTGGCTTGGAATTTCGCGTCAAGGAATCAACAAGGCTGTGCGAACCAATCGCATTCTTGCAGTCCAATCCCCTTCAACAATCTGGTACTACCCCACGTGGCAGCTCATGGCCAATCACTCCGTCATTGACGATATGTCGGATGTTCTCGGTCGCCTGCGCGGTCGGGTTCACCAGCTCACCGCTGCCTCGTGGTTCCAACGTCCCCTTGAGGTACTTGATCAGACGACCCCGGCACAGTGGATGCTCGAAGGACACGACCTGCACACCCTCGTTGGTGCTGCTGAGTCCTTCGCAACCGCCGAAGAACGCCGTCCTTCCCCGGTCCCGCTATTTGATCCGGAGATCCAAGCAACCTCACTGTGACCGCGACACGCTCACCTTCGCAGCTCATCTACAAGAGCCGGCTGCGGAGTGGGGTTCAACGGCGCACCGCGCTCCGCAGTCATTCATCCCTCATCACAAATAGAAATCGGGCCAAACCACGACGAAGCGGTTTGGCCCGATTTCTACTTAGTCATCAAGACCGAGGTCTCTGCGCAAGCGGGCGACATGGCCGGTTGCCTTGACGTTATACAGGGCATGCGTCACGACGCCGCTGGTGTCAAGAACGATGGTTGAGCGAATAATGCCCAAGAAGATCTTGCCGTAGTTCTTCTTTTCTCCCCATGCTCCCCACTCGGCAAGCATTGTCTTATCCGGGTCCGAGGCCAAAGGAAAGTTCAAAGACTGTTTCTGCGAAAAGTTTTCAAGGGCTTTCATTGAATCGGCGCTGACGCCGATGACTTCATAGCCCTGTGCCTTAAAAGAATTGAAGTGATCCCTAAAATCACATGCTTCCTTCGTACACCCGGGTGTCGAGGCCTTGGGATAGAAATAGACGATGACTCCGACGCGAGCCCGTCCTAAGAGGTCGTGCAAAGAAAGAGTTCCCTGCGTGGTTTCGAGCGTGAAGTCGGGAGCCTTGTCCCCTACGTGAAGTTGAGCCATAGCGACGAGCTTAGTCGTGAGAGAGGCCCCATGCTCGCGTAGTGCTTCGAGGAGTGCATCGCACCATCGATAAGGTAAACTCGGAGCGTTGCGCGAGTGGCGGAATTGGTAGACGCGCTGGATTTAGGTTCCAGTGTCTTTGACGTGTGGGTTCGAGTCCCATCTTGCGCACTGATAAATTCCCGCGCCTCCCCTAGGAGGCCACGCTTCCCTCACCACGGTTTGCACGTTCAATTGTCGCCTCGGCAATCACGCGAGTTCCCCGATACAGAACCATGGATTGTCCAGCTGCCACGCCACGAATTGGCAGCGCGAGGGAGAGCGCAAGCTTTTCTTCCTCTTCCCCGAAGCGCTGGACAGAGGTGACAACGCTGGGCGTGCCGTGGGCACGGATCTGCGCGGTGAGCACACGCTCGTCAACCTCGCCCAGGCTCCGCTCCCCGATCGATGCGCCAAAGGCACTCGTCGCGGCCTCGTCAACGTCTCCCTGATCGTCGTTTGCTAGCCAGACGATATCCGAGCAAGTGATACGGTCCACCGACAAGAGTTCTGAAGCGCCAACAATCACTTGATTGGTCTCGGGGCGCGTTTCCACCACATACCGAGGTCGACCATCTGCAGCAGGATTCCCTAAGTTCAAGCCACGACGCTGACCAACCGTGAAATTCCAGTACCCTTCGTGGCGGCCAACAACTTGCCCATCGGTATCGACGATTTCTCCGGGCTTTGAGCCCAGATGAGACTTGAGGAAGCCTTGGGTATCTCCATCGGGAATAAAACAGATATCGTAAGAATCGGGCTTGTTGGAAACCCCCAGCCCCATTCTTTCAGCTTCTGAACGCACCCATGCTTTCGAAGGCGCCTCGCCCAACGGGAAGATCACGCGTGGTAGTTCCTGCGGTCCCATAATTGCCAAGACGTAGGATTGGTCCTTCGCTTCGTCTTTGCCTCGGTGCAGCTGCGGCCCATTCGGCCCTTCAATAATCCGCGCGTAGTGTCCCGTACAGACTGCGTCAAAGCCAAGCGCCCGCGCGCGCTGCGCAAGCTCTCTGAACTTCACAAACTCATTGCATCGCACGCAGGGATTAGGGGTGTGTCCGGCCGCGTACTGCTCAACGAAGTCGGTGATCACTGTCTGCTCAAACTCTTCTGCAAGATCCCACACGTAGAAGGGAATCCCCATAATCTCAGCTGCGCGCGCAGCATCTGCCGCGTCTTCAACGGAGCAGCAGCCGCGTGAGCCAAGGCGGCATTCTTGAGGCTGAGAGGAAAGAGCCATGTGGACACCGACTACCTCGTGACCTGCTTCTACGGCTTTCGCGGCTGCGACTGCAGAGTCAACTCCGCCTGAAAGAGCTGCTAAGACCCTCATGCGCCCGTTCCCTCTCGTTCATCCAAGGCTTGTCCGGCTCGAATGGCTGCGGGAAGTGCGGCCAAGAAAGCATCGATATCTTCTGCCTGAGTTTCAATTCCCGTCGATACTCGCAGCACCCCCAAAGCTTGGTTTTCGTCGTATCCCAGTTCCATGACGATTCTTGAAGGACGCGAAACACCAGCATGGCACGCGGATCCTGCCGAGACGTCAATGCCTGCCATATCCATTGCTAAAAGGACCGCTTCGGGATGGTGAGTCGGGATCATCAAGTGGATAATCGCCGCCGAGGCCGCGTGGGGGTCCACCGTCATGCGCACGTCGCTGGGAAGACCAGCAAGGAGACGGCGACGAAGGTCTTGCGCCCTCTGAACGCGTTCGAGGCGGTGTGCAGCTGCGTACTCCAGTGCAGTTGCCAGTGCACATGCGCCAGCAACATCTGGGGTACCCGAGCGGATCCCCCTTTCGTGTCCTCCACCTGGGCGGTCGGTTACGACCTTCACTCCCCGGCGAACAAGTAATGCACCAGTGCCGACGGGGGCCCCAACTTTGTGGCCTCCCACTGTCAGCAGGTCGAGGCCACTCTCGCTGAAATTGACATCGCAGTATCCAATTGCTTGCGCTGCATCGGAGTGAAGAAGAGGAGATTGCACGTCTAGGGAGTGTGACCTGACGACTTCAGATAGTTCCCCGATCGGTTGAATAGTTCCCACTTCAGAACACACCCACGTCAGGGACATGAGCGCGGCACGTTGAAGCATCTCCGGGTTTTCACGCAGATTCTCAAATGTCGTAACACCCCGTGAATCGACATCAAACTTGCGAATGCTAAAGCCCTCACGCCCCAGCGCTTCAGATTGTTCACTGACTGCGTCGTGTTCAAGGCGCGACATCCACACATCGCTGCGCGTCGCATCTTTGTTTCGCATTCCCCGAGAAGCCCCAAGAAGTGCAAGAGCATCAGATTCTGTTGCGCCCGATGTGAAGACCAGCTCCGCACGCTCGGCACCAAGGGCAGCACTCGCACGTTCTCGCGCATCTTCAAGCATCCTGCGTGCAGCGCGTCCACCGGCATGTAGCGCAGCCGGATTCCCAGGGCGTTCACTCAGTGCTTCCTGGGCATGCATCCATGCTTCACAAACACCGGGGGCCAGAGGCGTTGATCCCGCGTGATCAAGGTAATGCGACACGTGTGTCTTTCACTAGTTGTCGGCTCTAGATGCCTGCCATGCGCGCAAGTGTTCCAGAGCCTGGGGAACGATTTCGTACATATCGCCCACTACGCCAAAATCCGCGAGTTCGAAGATTGGCGCATCGGGGTCATCACAGATTGCAACGATCGTTTGCGAGGACATAATCCCCACTGTGTGATGAATCGCGCCCGAGACGCCGAGCGAGATGTAGAGCTTGGGAGCAATCGTGAGACCGGTTTGTCCGATTTGCGCACTGCGGCGAGCCCAGCCTTCGTCAACAGCATCGCGGGTCGCGCCAATTCCAGCGCCCAAGACGTCAGCGAGATCTTCAACAAGAGACCAATCATTTCCGGCACCACGACCGCCAACGACAACGACCTGCGCATCGGTGACACTGGGACGCCCATCAGAGCTAGCTTCAACCCGCTCGACGACGAGCGTACGCGTAGGATCGGGCTCTACGACTTCACTAGCGAGTTCAACGCATTCGTTTTCCTCAGCCGCTACTTCCAATCCACGAGAACGCACGCACACGCACGCTGGGGCACTGTGCGTCGCAATCTCTGCACACCACGTTCCCCCCAAAGCATCCGTAGTCGCACACAAGTGTCCGTCTTCTACGCGAAGAGCCACGACCTCGGCAATCGCGCAGCCTCCCAAAGTGATCGCAAGCGACGCTGCGCACTCACGGTCAAGGAAACGCGAAGCAAAAAGAAGCGGGGCCTGCGGGTTGCCGAAACGCGAGTAAGCCGACGCAAGTGCAGGAGAAAGCGCCGAGGCAGTCAGCACCGATTCATTCACCTGGAGGAAAACGCAAGAAGAAACACCGAGGCGTCCAAGTTCTTCGCGCAAAGACTCGCGCTCTTCCTGAGAGACGACAATCGCGTGGACAGCTTCGGCGCACTCATGCGCCTGGGCAATCATGTCGCGGTAACGCGAACCCAGCGAAGCGGTATCCGAACAATCGATGACGACAATCGCGTCCTTAGGACAAGTGCTCATTTCATCTTCTCCTCAATGAACTCAGCCAGGCGCGTCCCGCCGTCCCCGGTATCGGTGAAGACCTCACCAGAGCCGCCGCGATTATGTTCTGTCATCGAGACAACGCCCAAAGGCATCTCGGAGCGAGCTCCGGAGACTAATTCACTGAGGCATCCAGTGGGATCGTAGCCAGCGACGTCATCGAGTTCGGCCTGAACGAGAGGCTTCATGCGTGCTGCCTTCAAATCCTTAAAGCCGGGGAATCGCGGCTCATTGAGTTGATCCGTCACAGAGATGACTGCCGGAAGGGGCGCGCGCAAAGTTTCATCAACACCATCCACGCTGCGCAGTGCTTGGACGTGACCGCTATCGGGATCAACTGTCAATTCACGAACCTGAGATACCAAAGGAACATTCATGACAGCGGCGAGTGCTGCCGGGAGCATCGAGGTCATTGCATCGGATGCCGCCATGCCGCACAAAACAAGGTCGATCGCTTCTTCTTCGGCCAAGAGCGAGATCAAAGCCGCGAGTGCGCGCGCTGTCACTGTGACATCAGCGTTTTCAAGCAAGGGGTCTGAAAGGAGGTACGCGCTATCGGCGCCGAGAGCAAGACAACGAACCAGTGCGTCACTGGCATCTTCCGGCCCCATGCTCACAGCGAGCACTTCACCGCCGTGAGCAGCAACAAGCTCGGCCGCCGCCTCGACTGCATTCTCATCAAATTCATTCAGTACATCGTCTTCACCGCGGACAAGACGCGAGCCTTCAAAACGACGCCCCGAGCTGGTATCGGGAACTTGCTTAGCCAGCACTGCAATCCTCATGTATCCAGAGTGCCATATCAGGCCTCATGCGCGCAGCTCCGAGTGTGCTGAGGAACAGGAGCGACTATGCTTATAGCTGTTATGACAGATGTAGAGGCGGTAATGTCACAACAGCAAACACACACCTTCCGTGCCGTTAATCGGCCAAATCCTCACTTTCGTCAGTTGGGCGTTTCAGTGGCAGGATCGGGCCTTAACGTCGCTGTTGTCTCCACGCGCGCGACTCAAGTAGATTTCTGCGTCATCGACCCGCAAAGCGGTAGCGAAGAGCGCTACCACCTTCTTGGGCCTGATCACGGAATCTGGCACGGTTACATCGAAGGTCTTGGAGTTGGTACCCACTACGGCTTCCGCGCTCAAGGCCCTTGGGATCCCGACGCGGGCTTGTTCTTCAACTACAACAAGCTACTCATTGACCCCTATGGCCGCGGGCTTGCAGGAAGCGTCGATATTTGCCCGGAAGTTTACGCACACAGCGTTGATGAAGATCTCTACCCGGTTTCCTATCCGCTTGAGCCTTCGCAGTCAGATTCCGCACCTTACAACGCGCATAGCGTGGTCATCGACACCTCTTTCAAGCTCGCACCCCAGCCTAAGGTTCCTTTGGACGAGACAGTCATTTATGAGCTTCACGTCAAAGGTTTTACGCAGAATATGCCGGAGGTTCCCCCCAACCTTCGCGGCACCTACGCGGGACTCGCCCACCCTGCCTCAGTGCGCTATCTCAAGGAGCTTGGCGTCACTTCCGTCGAGCTACTCCCAGTCCACGCAAAGTCTGATGAGCCTTTCCTCGTTGAACGTGGACTCACGAACTACTGGGGATACTCGACTCTGTCATTCTTTAGTCCCGAACCTTCGTATGCCAGCGCTTCTGCCCGTGCGCGCGGACCTCAGGCAGTCATTGATGAATTTCGTGGAATGGTTTCGATCCTGCATGAAGCAGGTATCGAAGTCATCTTGGATGTCGTCTACAACCACACCTGTGAAAACGGTGATGCCGGTCCGTCCTTGTCTTTCCGCGGACTTGATTCGCCCCTGTACTACCGCCGGACCGAGGGATACCCCTCGCACATCATCGATACGACAGGGACTGGAAACACCGTCAATACGGACAATCCCCAGGTTATTTCGCTGATCCTTGATTCTCTGCGCTATTGGGTATCGAATATGGGGATCGATGGGTTCCGCTTTGACCTTGCCGCTACCTTGGGGCGCTTTGCTAACGGTTTCACTCCGATGCACCCCGTTCTGATCGGGATGGGCGCGGATCCGATTCTTCGTGAGGTCAAACTCATTGCCGAGCCCTGGGACGTCGGCCTCGGCGGCTGGCAGACAGGCAATTTCCATGATCCATTCTGTGAATGGAATGACCGTTTCCGCGATACGGTGCGCACTTTCTGGCTCTCCGATATGCGCGCATTGGCCGGCGGACGTGGCGCCGGCGGTTCGAATGAGTTCGCGACTCGCTTGTCAGGTTCTCAAGACGTCTTCGGTCACGGCGTGGGATATTTGCGAGGTCCCAGCGCTTCGGTCAATTTCGTAACCGCCCACGATGGTTTTACCTTGGCGGATCTGACGGCTTTCGATCACAAGCACAATCTGGCAAACCTCGAAGAAAACCGCGATGGTTCTGATAACAACAACTCGTGGAATCACGGTTTGGAGGGGGCAATTGCCTCCCCCATCATCGGTGTTGATCCCGATGTCCGCGACGTAACGGGCATTGTCGAAGACATTATTCCTGCCCGTCAGCGCAGCCAAAGAAATCTGCTTGCAACTTTGTTGGTCTCTTCGGGAACTCCAATGCTGGTTGCAGGAGATGAATTCTCTCGTACGCAATTCGGCAATAACAATGCCTACTGTCAGGATTCTCCGATCTCATGGATCGATTGGGACCTTTCTGAACTCCAGAAAGACCAGCTCCAGACAGTGCGTTGGCTTTTGGCCTTGCGCCGCGCTCACCCGGCGCTTCGACCCATGGCTTTCTTCTCAGGAACAGATCCTCATGGCGATGTCATCGCCGATCTTTCTTGGTATAGCGCCGATGGTTCACCGATGAGGGATGACATTTGGGGATCTCAAGAGTCTCGAGTCTTCCAGATGCTTCGCTCCGGTAGCCCCTACAACGACCGCGACGCCTTGGTCGTATTCAATGGCACAACAGATGACCGCGATGTCGTTCTTTCCCAAGGCCGCGGCTGCCCGTGGGTTCAGGTCCTCGACACCGCATGGGGTAACCCCGAAGACGGCGGCATTAGCTCTGTGTTCGACGCGACGCGATTGCCAGCTTCCCTTGATCGAAAGGCTCCAGGCGACACTATTTCTATGGACCCCTTCAGCATGCATATCTACCTGTCTGCTGTAGAGTCTTCGCCTCAGGGATGATCACGCTAGACTGGCCTAGTGACTAGCAGCGAAGAAACACTTGAGCAATCTACCTCTGATGCATCCCTCGCACGTTCAATCGCACGTTCGAAGGAAATCGAAGAGGCCATCGACCAGGACCCCTCGCGATTCCGCGTATTAACTGGAGATCGCCCCACCGGCCGTCTCCACTTGGGGCATTACTTTGGAACTCTGCGCAATCGCGTTCTTCTTCAAGACCGCGGCATTGACACCTGGGTTCTGGTCGCCGACTACCAGGTGATCACCGACCGGGACGCAGTTGGCCCCATTGAGGAACGCGTTTTAGGCCTCGTTACCGACTACTTGGCAGTTGGACTCGATCCAGAAAAGACAACGATCTTTAACCACTCATCCATTCCTGCGCTCAACCAGCTGATGCTTCCTTTCCTGTCGCTGGTCACCGAGTCAGAATTGCATCGCAATCCCACGGTGAAGGCTGAGCTTGAGGCAACCGATGGACGCGCGATGACCGGTTTGATGCTGACCTACCCGGTTCACCAGGCATGCGACATTTTGTTCTGCAAGGCAAATCTTGTTCCTGTTGGACAAGACCAGCTCCCCCACATCGAGCAGACACGCTTGATCGCTCAACGCTTCGACAAGCGTTACGGGCGCGTCGACCCCAAGCGCGCAGTCTTCCCGCGCCCTGATGCGCTCCTATCTGAGACTCCCCTCCTCCTGGGGACTGACGGCACAAAGATGTCGAAGTCGCGTGGAAACACGATCGAGCTTGCGATGAGTGCAGATGAGACCGCTCGTATCTTGAAGCGTGCGAAGACGGATTCGGATCGTCATATCACCTACGATCCCGAGAATCGTCCCGAGGTATCCAACCTGCTGATGTTGGCGTCACTGGCAACGGGTGAGGATCCCGCCGCCATCGCCGAGAGGATCGGAGACGGCGGCGGCGGAATGCTCAAGGCAACCGTTACCGAGGCACTCAATGAGATGCTCGCCCCCATCCGCGCTCGCCGCGAAGAACTGGCCGCAGATCCGGGTTACCTGCTCTCCATTCTTCGCCAAGGAAATGAGAAGGCGAACGAGCAGGCAGAACAGACACTGAACGAGGTTCGTCAGGCTATGCACATGGTCTACTGAAGTTCATAAAAATGGTGGTGATCCGCGTAAGGATCACCACCATTTTTGTCTTCTCAGCAACCTCTCAGTGGCTAGAGTATGTCGACGCTCACAATTTCGATTACGCTTAGATATGTGAACGAGACACTTCTGGCCCGCATCCCCGCAACTGAAGTTTTCCCCGTCGTCGAGGACGGAAATCTTCCCGCCAAAGCCACTGCTTTTGAGGCTTTCCCTATCCGAGCGACGGTCTTTAGAGAAGGGCACGATTGCTACGCAGCCGAGGCAGTTCTCCTGCGCCCGGGTGGGTCGATTCATTCACGCGCGCTTATGCGCGACATCGCTCCCGGCCTTGACCGCTATGAAGCGTGGGTGATGCCGGATTCCGTCGGTCAGTGGAGTTTCAGGATCGATACCTGGTCTGACCCTTATGCGACGTGGCGCCATGACGCCTCGGTCAAAATCGGCGCGGGTGTCGACGTCGAGCTGATGCTCGAGGAAGGTGCGCTCTTGATGGAACGTGCCACCCGAGGCGAGGCACTCAACAATCCCTCGCAAACCCAGCCAACGCGCTCAGCAATCGATACTCTCTTGGACGCGGCAAAGGGATTGCGCGATGCCTCGCAAACTCCCCAGCGTCGTCTTTCAGCTGGTCTCTCGGCGCCCGTGCGCGCGGTATTTAGGCAGTTCCCCCTCAGAGACCTCTACGGTTCGACGCGCACCTACCCCCTTTTCGTTGCCCGCAACCGCGCTCTTGCCGGTGCATGGTACGAAATTTTCCCGCGTTCCCACGGCGCTTTCCAAGACTCAAAGGGACGCTGGGTCTCAGGCACCTTGCGCACCGCTGTCGAGGACTTGCCAAGGATTGCCTCAATGGGATTTAACGTCATCTATTTGACGCCCATCCACCCCATTGGATTGACCAACCGCAAGGGTAAAAACAATGCTCTGATCGCTCACAAGGGCGAACCTGGAAGCCCGTACGGAATTGGCTCAGCCGAAGGCGGACATGACGCGATCCATCCCGAGCTCGGCAACTTCGATGATTTCGATTATTTCGTCGAGCAGTCACGCGAACTCGGCCTCGAAGTCGCGCTCGATATCGCATTACAGTGCTCGCCCGATCACCCGTGGGTCAGTGAGCATCCCGACTGGTTCTCGCAGCGTGCCGACGGCTCCATCGCCTACGCCGAAAATCCCCCAAAGAAGTATCAGGACATTTATCCCCTGAATTTCGATCGAGATCCCGAGGGGATTTACACGGCTATCCGCGACATGCTTGAACTGTGGATCTCTCACGGCGTCAAGATCTTCCGCGTTGATAACCCGCACACGAAACCAGTCCCCTTCTGGCTGCGGCTTTTAGAAGAGCTTCACACGCGCTACCCGGACGTGATCTTCCTTGCCGAGGCCTTCACCCGTCCTGCGATGATGCGAACCTTGGGTGCTGTCGGATTTGACCAGTCCTACACCTACTTCGCGTGGCGAACCTACAAGGAAGAAATCGAAGAGTATCTCACCGAGCTCTCCCAAGAAACAGCTCACCTCATTCGCCCGACGTTCTGGCCGACGACCCACGATATTCTCACGCCTCAAATGACGACGGGCGGGACTGCAATTTTTGCAATCCGCGCTATGCTTGCCGCCCTTGGGGCTCCCTCATGGGGAATCTACTCGGGCTACGAATGGGTTGAAAACGTCCAGCGTCCCGGAGCTGAAGAACCCAATGACAACGAAAAGTACGAGTTCAGGCCTCGTGATCCCAAGCTTGCCCAAGGGACAGGAATTCCTGCTCTATTGACGCTGCTCAACAGTGCGCGTGAGCGCCACCCCGCATTGCGTCAGCTCCACGACTTACGTATTCATCCCACGACATCGGACCGACTTCTGTGCTTCTCAAAGCACGTTCCTGCTCGTTTTTCTCCTACTGGAGTGCCCGACACCGTCATCGTCGTTCTTTCACTCGATCCGGAAAATACGGTTGAGGGTGAAGTTCACGTTGATTTGAGCGGGCTTTCATTGGGAACCTCATCAGCTAACTTCACGGTTGTTGATGAACTCGACGGACAGCGTTACTCCTGGTCAACGACCAACTGGGTCCGACTGTCTCCCTGGGATCGACTCGGCCATGTCATGGCCATCGAAACCGAGTAATTACACGATCACCTTCGAACATGAGATGATGAACACATGGAACCTCAAGCGACATCAGTGGCCACAGACGTCCTCGATGCAGTAGCCGAAGGACGCTACGCTCTTCCTCACGATGTGTTGGGAGCACACCTTAGTGACGGCGTCGTCACCATTCGTAGTGTTCACCACCTAGCAGATTCTGTCGAGGTGATTACTCCCGATAGGACGCTCCCCGCGACCCATGAGCATTCTGGGGTCTGGGTGTGTGCTTTCGAGGCAGACGATATCCCCGACTACCGTCTGCGTGTCACCTACGGAGATCATTCACAAGTCGTTGACGATCCGTATCGCTTCCTCCCGACTCTTGGAGAGATGGATACCTATCTCATCGGCGAGGGACGCCACGAACGTCTCTGGGAGGTCTTGGGAGCGCATATCACCCATTTCGACGGCGTCATGGGACCGGTCGACGGCGTTGCCTTCGCAGTGTGGGCGCCCAATGCTCGCGCGGTTCGCGTCGTCGGCGACTTCAACTTCTGGGATGGTACCGCCCACTCAATGCGTTCCATGGGAGCCTCGGGAGTGTGGGAGCTCTTCGTTCCCGGCGTTGGCGTAGGCGCTCGCTACAAGTTCGAAATCCAAGGCCCCTCGGGTGATTGGTTCCAAAAGGCCGACCCGATGGCCCGAGCAACCGAGATTCCTCCCGCAACCGCTTCAGTGGTGACCGATGTATTCCACACATGGGGAGACGATGAGTGGCTGCGTGCGCGGGAAGAGACAAATCCGCATTCAGGCCCAATGTCCATTTATGAGGTCCATGCGGGTTCGTGGAAGCAAGATCTGGGATACCGCGGTCTTGCCGATGAACTCATCCCCTACGTCAAGAAGATGGGCTTCACGCACGTTGAGTTCATGCCCCTTGCCGAGCACCCCTTCGGCGGTTCCTGGGGATACCAGGTGACCTCCTACTACGCACCAACCTCACGCTACGGAACCCCCGACGACTTCCGTTACCTGGTTGATCGTCTCCACCAAGAAGGCATCGGCGTGATCTTGGACTGGGTCCCCGCCCACTTCCCCAAGGACGACTGGGCACTGGCTCGCTTCGATGGCACTCCCCTCTATGAAGACCCGGATCCTCTCCGCGGGGAACATCCCGACTGGGGAACCTACGTCTTTAACTTTGGACGCACGGAAGTTCGTAACTTCCTCGTTGCCAATGCTCTCTACTGGCTCGACCAGTTCCATATCGATGGTCTACGCGTTGACGCAGTAGCATCGATGCTCTACCTCGATTACTCCCGCAAGGACGGTCAGTGGCGCCCCAACCAGTATGGTGGGCGTGAAAACCTCGAGGCGATCTCCTTCCTTCAAGAAGCAACTGCAACGGCATACCGCTTGCACCCGGGCATCGTCATGATTGCCGAAGAGTCAACCGCTTGGCCAGGAGTGACTGCTCCTACTTCCGGCGGAGGCCTCGGTTTTGGCATGAAGTGGAACATGGGGTGGATGAACGACACCCTGCGCTATCTCTCGGAAGATCCGGTCAATCGCCGGTGGCACCACGGTGAGCTCACCTTCTCCTTGGTCTACGCCTTCTCCGAGAACTATGTCTTGCCCCTGTCTCATGATGAGGTTGTTCACGGTAAGGGCGCGCTTGTCTCAAAGATGCCGGGCGATCATTGGCAACAGATGGCGGGCCTGCGCGCACTGTATGCCTACCAGTGGTCTCACCCCGGCAAGCAGCTCCTCTTTATGGGACAAGAATTCGCCCAGGAGCAAGAGTGGAACGAAAGCTATTCTCTTGATTGGTGGCTCTACGATCGCCCCGATCACGCTGGAATGGCTGCCTTGGTCTCGCGTTTGAACGAGCTCTACAGCGCCCACGCAGCACTGTGGAACGATACCTACACCGGATTTGAGTGGATCGACGCCTCCGATGGCGATCACAACCTCATTTCCTACATTCGTAAGTCCGAGGCCGCTGGCGGACACAGCGCTCACGATGAGCTTGTGTGCGTCGTGAACTTTGCGGGTAACCCCCACGAGGGCTACCGCGTTGGTTTGCCACACGGCGGCACCTGGCGCGAAGTCGTAAACACAGATGATCCTGCCTTCGGCGGATCTGGAGTGGTGAATATCGGAGACCTTGTCGCCGAAGAAGTCCCGTGGAATGGACGTCCTTTCTCAGTCGAACTTCGAGTTCCGCCTCTGGGTGGTCTCTGGCTCGCTCCTGAAAAGTAACAGCTACTAGAAAAAGGGAGTGGGTGCGGATCCTAGGATCCGCACCCACTCCCTTTAACGTGCTCTAAAGTAAGCTGCCGTCTGATCAGATCATCAACAGGGATGAGAGACGACGACGAGCCGCCTTAACTTCGGGAGTGTTCCCGGCGATGCGGAAAAGATCCAAGAGACGTACGCGATAGTCTTCTTTTTCTTCTTCCGAAGCATCCTCCATGAGCTGCAAGAGGACCTCAAAAGCCTCGGCGTACTGGCCTGCGGCAAAGAGTGCATCGGCGCGGGCAGAGGGATCATCGCTTGCCAAGCTTTCACGCAAACGAAGATTCACACGTGCACGATGATCTTTTGCGTCTTCATCACGGGGATTCAATTCAATAATCTTGTCCCAAGCTGCGCGCGCGCCTTCTAAGTCACCGCGTTCTTCAGCTTCCAGAGCCGGGAGATGTTCTTCGGGGATCGGCTTCGCGACGTCCTCTCCACTCACGGCAACTCGTCCGGTTACACCCATTTGCTGGGCGGCTCGAAGAAGATCTTCGATAACCGGTGCGACCTGTTCCTTGGGAGCAACTCCCTGGAAAAGAGGAACCGGACGGGCGCCGACCAAAGCAACAACAGTGGGAATAACTTGTACCTGGAAGGCCTGCGCCACGCGCGGTGCACGAGCGGCATCGATTTCCACAAGTTGGAAAGCGCCCATCTTGTCCCGAGCAAGTTCTTCCAAAGTTGCCAGAAGCTGCTTGGACTCCAATGACTGAGCTGCCCAAAGCACGATGACCACGGGCACCTGTTGCGAGCGCGCGGCGACGGCCTCGAAAGTCGAATCATCGCAGGTGTCGACAAGAGGAATATCAAGGCCCGCCCCCTGCTGGGACATCGGAGCCTGCATCGCAGGATTTCCCTGGGCTGCCGGCTGCACTCCACCCGAAGAGTTACCTCGCGCTGTAGCGGCGCTCAGATCCACTGCGCCGTGAGAATCTGCAGGCTGAGGGTTATGAGCCTCGTTATTCATATCTATTAATCTCCCTTAACGTTGATCAGGGTTGCCCGCGTTATCGTCCTTTACGACCGAGCCGAGTGCACGTTCGGCACCCACCACGCTGATCACCTGTGAATCAGAACCCGACTTTGGGATGTGCAAGAGGACCGTTGCAACGTAGGTCGCTGTTGCCTTCCCCTTAACGGTATCATCGTCGCCCTCAGCAAGGGCTGCAGTCGTTCCTCCCAGACGCATTGTCGAGCGAGCAACAGTACGCTGATAGGTTTGAGTATAGGTGAAGGAAGCAACGACCAGTGACGAACCGTCAACCAGCTGGACACCAACGATGGGGAACTCGTCCGAGACTTCAGCATGAGCTTGAACGTTTCCTGCTGCCTGCACAGCATCATTCAGGCTCTTTGCATCTTGAAGGTAGCGGCGAGCAAAGTCATCGCCGGAATACTGGTCGTTTCCAGCGTTGCCGGAGTTGAGCATATCAACGTAACCCTGCAGCGCTTCCTTCGGGGTCTTGACGTAGCCCTGAGCATCCGCGCTCAAAGGTGCGGAGCCCTTTTCCATGTTATCGAGCTGGAACTGTGCACCACCCAGCGCACGCGCCCACCCCAGAAGTTTGTACTGTGAGCGTGCATCCTCTTGGACTGCGAAAGCGATCACCGGCAAAGAGGTTTGATCCGGATTCGAAACATTCACAATGACGCGAGGCCAATCATTAGAATTTGAGACCGCAACCGATCCTTCATTCACGATGAGTTTGGAGACCTCAGTATTTGTGGCTTTCGCTGCGGCGTATTGGTCCGCGCGCATACGCAGAGCGCCACCTTCAAGACGTGCTTGAAGAAGCGCGGGATCGCGACTGGAATCCGCCGTGTTGAGCGTGTCTTGAATCGAATCGAGAATGCGCCCGACGCGGGCAGAATCTAAGTTCGGTGCACTGGCCGAGGCCTGAGCAGTGGTTTCGGGAGCAACCAAGTCCCCGCTGCTGCAGGCAGCCAGAACGAAAGCGGGAATGACAAAAACAGGAAGAAAACGTCGTGCGCTCATATCACTGCTCCTTCTTTCCGCGTTCCTTAGAGGACATCCATCCACCAATAATCTGACCCCACGGACGTTTCTCAGCAGTTTCTTCGCCTGTTCCTTCTTCGTCCTTGGAAACCTGCGGAATCAGTCCAGTGTCGAATTCCTGTCCGCCAATGACCACGCGATTCTCGCCATTTTCACGCGCCTGACGCAGTGCACGACGAGAGGGCAAGACAGCGCCAGGTCGGATGCTCGACAAGTCGATAATGCCGGTGTCCGTGGATTCACGCTGGGGAGGATCAACGTGTTCGTCCTCGCTCACAATCCCGTGACGACCAAACCGTGGTTCTTCTTCAGGCTGCGTATTGTCTTCAGTTTCATCAACAACCGCTGGATCTTCAGAGGGATACTCATTGCCTGCGTTTTCCTCTTCCTCAAAAGCCTCCTCATCTTCACTGGAGAGAAGTTCTTCTTCCACGAGGCCATCATCTTCACTCGCCGGGAGTTCCGGCTCTCCGGCAGCTTCTTCCTCAAAGAAAGACAGCGCCTTCGAAGGAGCTTGAGGATCGTCTTCGTCAGTATGCATATCCGAGTGTTGACGTTCGCGCCAAAGAGCGAATCCCACCAGTGCACCAGCGATCAACAGGAAGAGCAGAGCAATGATCCCCGAAGCGATGGCCAAGACGTTCTTGTGCGGGGTCTTCCACGTCATGGTGACGGTCAGGTCGGAAGCGGTCTTTCCATCCGAGGTAATGACAAGGGAGCGGCCTGCGGGGACATCGCGAAGAGTCATGGTCGCACTCGAGGCGGCGGTGGCCTCGTCAAGCCACATATCTCCGCCAGCTGCCGACAAACTCGGCGTTGCGCTCGTGGAAGGCGAAGGCTGGGGGGATGCCTCCGGATTCTGAGGCTGCTCGCTCGAGGGGGAAGGAGAAGGCGTCGGCGTGGGAGAAGCGCTTACTTGCGCGTCGTGTCCCTGGGTCAAAAGATTGCTGCGGTTGGCGGAAATACCGGTAATTTCAGCGTAGGACAGGTCTGAAACCCAGCCTCGAACATCAGAAGACGTACCCAGTGCCATCGTGACTTGTTGACCAGATGCCGAGGAAGCGGTAACCGTGACTTCGCCGCCCTCAAGTTGGAAAAGCCCCTCTCGGGTGATAACAACCGGCTGCTCGGGTGAAACGGTGGCACTGATTTGCTGCGCAGGCTTCCAAATAGTCAAAGCCAGCACGGCAACGATCGCTGCAATCACCGCAACTGCACATGCAGCAACTGCTCCTGGAAATCTCTTGAGCTGATCCACTCGGACTCTCCTAGTAATGGGATACTGTCAACCTCTAGTTGTAACTCTACGGGCAAACAACACGAGTGCATACTGGAGGTGTCTCACGCCACGTGCACGTAGCCGATCACGCCCATTATGCCGGTCGAAGACCACGTTTCCAACAGTTAAGGTGCCAGTGTCGCCGAGCGCGAACACCCTGTTCTAAACCGTAGGCACGTTCTTCAGGCCAGGCGACGACATGTGCACTCCCCACCGTGACAGGCTGCAAACACGCGGGGCATGTGTAGGTTTTGGAGGATGTCCGAAGATATTGGACCTGATAGTAATCGCCATCGGGTCCAATTTCGCTGTGCGCCATCGAGGCGAGAGCAGAGACCTGAAGTGGCCTGCTCTCGCCCCAGGGACGCTTACGAGATCGTTTTCCTCTCACTCCACTACTGTGCCACGGCGCAAAACCCGACGCACATTAAGAGCAGAATCAACCTCGACCACATCGGCGAACTTACCGGCCTCCAAGGAACCGATGCGCTCATCACCCAAGATGGTTGCGCCCTGTACCGAGGCCATGTAGACAGCATCCACCAGCGGAATCCCACCAAGAGTGGAAGCAACACGCACGCAATCCAGCAGGTGTGCCGTTCCACCTGCAATGGATTCTCCTTGAGCGAGACGGGCGATACCATCACGAACGACAACGTCTTGAGGACCGAGGGTGTAAGCACCATCGGGCATGCCGGCAGCTGCCATCGCATCCGTAATAAAGACAACGTGGTCGCGGCCCACCAACTCGTAGACGTCACGAACCAGGAGCGGATCGACATGGACGTTGTCGCAGATAAGTTCGGCAACTGCCCCGCCGCGTGCGGCATCGGAGAGGAACTCTGCGATCGGGCCGGTGTCGCGGTGGTGAAGCGGGCGCATCCCATTGAAGAGGTGGGTAATGGTCGCGCGCGGGCCACGGCTGGTGTTGGACTGGGCAAAACGTGCACGCGAATATTCCAATGCCTCGCGAGCATATACAGAAGTCGAATCCGTATGTCCCCATGAGGGAAGCGCTCCCCCGTCGATCAGGGCTTCCGCGACCGAGCCTTCACCGTATGCGCGAGGCTTTTCGGGGGCAAGGGTCATGGAGAGGGCATAGCCCTCACACAGCTCGATCAATTCTCGAGTGAGATCGGGATCGGGATCGACGATATAGGTGGGATCTTGCGCTCCGCAGCGTGCGTGTGAAACGAAAGGACCCTCGAAGTGGATTCCGGCAAGTTCCCCCTGCTTCGCCAAAGAAGCAAGAGTGCGTGCACGGGCTTTCAGAGTATCGGCATCGGCCGTCACACATGAAGCAACCAGGCTGGTCGTACCATGGCGACGATGCTCCATGACTGCAACCATTGCCGCTTCGCCAGTTGTTGCATTGGGGAAAGACTCTCCACCGCCGCCGTGGCAGTGAACATCAACCAGCCCGGGAAGGAAGGTTGAATCACTGGGAGCAGGAAGATCTCCTTCATATTCTGTAGCGGCACATACACGGGTAATGAATTGGCCTTCGATCTCAATAACACCATCGTCAATGATGGAGTCCTTCAGGATTACGCGGCCTCGCATAATTTGTTGATCCATAGCTCTATTTTGTCACACTGGCCAGCGCTTTCGCAGTCAATTTCCGCTCATCACCTGAGCAATTGCCTCCGCTTGTTCAAGAGATGCTAAGGACAGCGCGCCTTCATAAGAATCGACAAATTGATAACCCGCGCGTGGGTCTTTCACCGCAATGACACGGCCGTTTTCAATGATGAAAGGGCGAAACATTCCGTTCTTTGTTGGGCAAATTGCGTGTTCTGCTTGAGCGTCAGCTAGACACGAACGGTCTGCATAACCAACATGAATCTCATCAAAAGACGGGCATGAAATGAGCGAACGTGCTTCCTCACTATGAGCGCGCAGAAGTGCGTCAAGATCGGCACGGTGGTACCCCATCTGCGTGTGGATAATCGGAAAGTTGTGCCCGCGCTTTTCCTGTGCAGCGCCGTCTAAAGCTCGAGCGGCCTCGCGCTTGGGGATGCCCGCCCAACGGGCAAGGTCTTCAGCGCTCACTGGCCCGTGTCCCCAGGCGTAACGGCGCGCAAGGTTGACCAGCGCGGCCTCGTAATCTCTTTCTCCCTGAGCCACGCCCTCCGCAGGCGCTAGCTTGCCCGCGTCAATAAAAAGGAAAGAATTTCCCCGCCTCGGGCCTGCAGCAAGATAGCCAGAAATATGCAGGTCCAAAAAGAGGTGCCGGCGATCAAGGAAGATCCCCTTCTCCCCCGCTCGACGCGCAGCCTCGCGCTGCGGTCCCGTCCCTGTCCGGATCCCCGCGTCCTCCCAGGCCTTGCAGAGCTCTTCTCGACTTTGCGGCCCGAAGTCGCGAATCTGCTTACATGCGATCTGCGCCGCTTCATTGAGGAGGCCTCGAGTCAATCCTTCTTCTTCAAAAGAGCGTAGCCATCCATTATATCGATGCCGTAGCAGCAAGCGGAGCCAATGATGGTCCTCGCCACAGGTGACGTGAATAGTGCCACGCATGGGCCACGAACGCACAAGCTGGCAGTTGTCGAAAGCCTGATCAATCTGTGCAATCGAAGGCATGCGAAGGCGAAGATTGATCGCCCAAGGAACTGAGGATGGTTGCTGTGCCTGGAGAGCAAGAAGCGTGCGCACAGCATCGTGAGGGTCCTCAGCTGCGGTGGATGTGACGAGGCCCTGGCTGATGATGCGAGCGAGGCTTCGCTGGGTAGATGCGTCCATCGCGGGGCTAGAACAAACGCGAGTCGGGATCGTCGAAACCGCGCATCGCGTCGTAATCCAGGATCAAGCAGTCAATCCCACGGTCCTCAGCAAGCGTACGGGCCTGTTTGGTGATTTCTTGAGCTGCAAAGATGCCGCGAATCCCGTCAAGAAGTGGATCACGTCCCAAAAGAGAGAGGTAACGCGTGAGTTGATCAACGCCATCCATTCCACCGCGCCTCTTCACCTCGATCGCGACTGGGAGTCCTTGCGGGTCTCGCACTAAGAGGTCAACGGGGCCGACCGGTGTGGGGTACTCGCGGCGAACAAGTTCCCACCCCTCCCCTAGGATCTGAGGAACCTGTTCGGCGAGGAGTTCCTGAAGGTGCGTTTCAACCCCGTCTTTGACCAGGCCCGGGTCGACGCCGAATTCCTCGCTCACATCGCTAATGATTTCGTGAATTCGGATGACAAGACGGTCATCCGTTTTATCGGCTTGTACTTGCCAAATCTGCGTGACGCCGTCGAGTTCTTCGCCTTCTTCAGGGGTTTCAGTAGTGACAGTACAAGGCGCGTTCATCCAGTTCAGCGGTTTATATGATCCGCCATCAGAATGGATGAGGACCGAACCATCCGCCTTGTGCATAATCAAGCGGACCGCACGATCGAGGTGCGCACTGAGACGACCAGAGTAATCAACTGTGCAAGAGGCAATAAGGACGCGCACAAGCCCGCCTTTCAGGACTTCGAGTACAACTTAACTTTGAATTGCGGGCGGTTCAGACTCACACCAGGACACAAGACCGTTGTAGGTCAAAGGTTCGACTGCAATATCCAAAAAAACATCCCCTGAAGTCAGTCGAACCTCGACCATGGAGCCATCGGTCGAGCGCTGCAGGGGAAGGGAAACTTCAAAGCCGTGCCTGGGGAGAACAACATGAGGCTTCATCGAAAGCGCAATGAGGCGATACCAGCACAAACGATCGCCCTGATATTGGCCAATGCCTGACATCCAGCCCGAATGCGAATCGAGACGTGCCCATGCGCGGAAGGCGCCGACTTGCTGGTCGAGGCGACGAGCGCGCACGTTAACGTAGCCCCAGAGGGCAAAAAGGGTAAGGAGGAGGACCACGATCGCGTAAATAACGAAAACCATGAAAACCTCCTGAAGAAAATGAAAATGAGGGTGTGCGGACAGTTTAAGCCCGCACACCGCTCACTCACATCTGGGAGGCGTGTTCCGCAACAATCGTAATAAAGTCGGAATCTACTGAAGCCAGACCCTGATCGATGTCGAAGTTGACAACGCCGTCTTCAGTCGTCACGCTTACGCGGCCCGAAACGAGGCCAGCGAGCAGTGGTTGTCTGCCGGGAAGCACACCAATTGAGCCATCTGTTGCAGGAAAACTCACGTGGGAAGCGCTCCCGTGCCACAACCTACCTTCGTGCGAGACGACCTCTACCTGCAGCTGTTCAGTGGCAGGCACGTCAGTTATCCTTCTCGATTTCGTGCCAACGACGTTCCAGATCGTCGATGCCACCAATGTTGTAGAAGGCCTGCTCTGGCACCTGATCGTAGTAGCCCTCGGCGATGCGCTTGAAAGCTTCGATCGTTTCGGACAGCGGAACTGTCGAGCCTTCAACACCGGTGAACTTCTCAGCCATGTAGGTGTTTTGAGAGAGGAACTGTTCGATGCGACGTGCACGTGCAACGGTCACCTTGTCTTCTTCAGACAATTCATCGACGCCCAAGATCGCAATAATGTCTTGAAGTTCCTTGTTCTTCTGCAAAATCGCCTTCACGTGAGTTGCCGTGTCATAGTGCTCACGGCCAACCAGCGCGGGGTCAAGGATTCGAGAAGTCGAAGCCAAAGGATCAACAGCCGGGTAAATACCGCGGGAAGCAATTTCACGCGAAAGTTCCGTTGTTGCATCCAAGTGCGCAAATGTCGTTGCCGGAGCAGGGTCCGTGTAGTCATCGGCGGGAACGTAAATTGCCTGAAGCGAGGTGATGGAGTGGCCACCTGCTGAGGTGATACGTTCTTGGAGCTGACCCATTTCATCAGCCAAGTTCGGCTGGTAACCGACAGCGGAGGGCATACGGCCCAGCAACGTCGATACCTCAGAACCGGCCTGGGTGAAACGGAAAATGTTGTCGATGAACAACAGCACGTCCTGATGCTGGACATCACGGAAGTACTCAGCCATGGTCAGACCGGTCAGTGCGATACGCAAACGCGTGCCCGGGGGCTCATCCATCTGTCCGAAGACCAGTGCAGTCTTATCGAAGACTCCCGCCTCTTCCATCTCGTGAATGAGGTCATTTCCTTCACGCGTACGTTCGCCAACGCCCGCGAAGACTGACACACCACCGTGGTTCTGGGCAACGCGCTGAATCATTTCCTGAATCAGAACGGTCTTGCCCACGCCTGCGCCACCGAAGAGGCCGATCTTGCCGCCCTGAACGTAGGGGGTCAAGAGGTCGATGACCTTGATGCCAGTCTCGAACATCTTGGTACGAGCTTCGAGCTGGTCGAAGGCCGGCGGCTGACGGTGAATGGGCCAACGCTCGGTGATCTCAAGCTGTTCTCCGGGCTTAAGGTTCAAAACGTCGCCGGTCACGTTGAAGACGTGTCCCTTGGTGATATCACCAACCGGTACCGAAATCGGCGCGCCGGTATCGGTGACGATTGCACCGCGGACCATGCCGTCGGTCGGCTTGAGGGAGATCGCACGCACGAGGTTGTCACCGAGGTGCTGCGCAACCTCAAGGGTGATGGTCTGGCTGGTTTCTCCCTCGCCTTGCCCCGTTAAGTTCACATCAACGTGCAAAGCGTTGTACAGCGGAGGAATCGCATCCGGCGGGAATTCGACATCGACAACGGGGCCGACAACGCGAGCAACCCGTCCCTGTCCAGTTGAAGTTGTAGTCATTTGTGTATTCTCCATGTGCACGGGCCTCAGCCCTGGACCAATGCGTCGGCACCGCCCACGATTTCCGTGATCTCTTGAGTGATCTCCGCCTGGCGGGCCGAATTCGCCAGACGCGTGTATTTCGTAATCAGTTCTTCCGCGTTATCAGTTGCCGTGTGCATTGCGCGTTGGCGCGAAGCCAGTTCTGAAGCCGCAGCCTGCAAGAGAACATTACGAATTCTGCTGGACACGTAAAGTGGCAGCAGCGTGTCAAGAACAGCTTCAGGTGAAGGAATGAATTCGTACTCGGGGAAAATAGCAGTGTTTTCCTCGTGAGTGCCGCGTTCTTGCTCTCGTTCGCTATCTCCTTCAGGAGCATCGACAACGGAAAGCGGAATCATGCGTCGAACTTCAGGCACCTGGCTCATCATCGATTTGAATTGCGTGTAGACCAAGTGAACTTCACACACACCGGTGAGGTGATGCGGATCGGTGAAGCGCTCAAGAAGTTCACGAGCGATCTGGTTGCTGACTTCCTGAGAGGGGGAATCCGATTCGCCTTCCCACGAGTCTTCGATCTGTACTCCGCGGAAACGGAAGTACGCCTGCGCACGACGACCGTAGGTGTAGAGAACGGGGATCTTCCCCTCGTCTTCCAAACGTTCGATAAGCCTTTCGGCCTCGCGAAGAATCGTCGCCGAATAGGCTCCCGCCATTCCTCGGTCAGAGGCCACAACCAAGACCGCAACGCGCCGCGTGTCGTGGCGTTCCCGGGTCAACGGGTGCTCAAGATCCGTGTGGATGGCAACGGCGGCAACCGCCTGCGTTAGGGCCTTTTCATAGGGCCCCAATTCGGTGGCCGCACGACGGGCAGCACCGATACGCGAGGCTGCAATCATTTCCATCGCACGAAAGACCTTAGCCAGCGTCTGCGTTGAAGCAATCCGCTGTTTATAGATCCTTTGTTGTCCACCCATTATCAGGCCTCGGAGGCTGCAGGACGAGAACGGACGATCTGCTCTTGGGAACGCTCAGCCTGAACTTCGCCATCGTCAAGGTTGCTTGTTCCCTTACGAGCACTCACCCACTGGCTGTGGAAGGCTTCCACGCACGAGCGAAGCTTTTCTTCGTTCTCCTTCGTGAGTTCACCGGTTGTGGCGATCTCATCGAGAACCGAGGAATTCGAGTGCAGGTAGTCCAGCAATCCGCTTTCGAAAGAAAGCACCTCGCTGACCTCTAGGTCGTCGAGGAATCCGTTAGTTCCTGCCCAAATTGACGCAACTTGGTCTTGAACGACGTAGGGCGAGTTCTGGGGCTGCTTGAGGAGCTCCATCAGACGCTCACCACGCGTGAGCTGACGACGAGTTGCAGCATCGAGGTCCGAAGCGAACATTGCGAATGCCGCCATCGAGCGGTACTGCGCAAGGGTCAGCTTCAAGGTGCCCGCGACCTTCTTCATGGCCTTAATCTGCGCAGCGCCGCCAACGCGCGAAACCGAAATACCGACGTCCACAGCAGGACGCTGGTTCGAGTTGAAGAGGTCGGACTGCAGGAAGATCTGGCCATCGGTAATTGAAATAACGTTGGTCGGAATGTAAGCCGAAACGTCGTTCGCCTTGGTTTCGATGATCGGCAAGCCGGTCATCGATCCTCCGCCGAGGTCATCGGAAAGCTTTGCGCAACGCTCGAGAAGGCGTGAGTGCAAGTAGAAGACGTCACCGGGGTAGGCTTCACGCCCCGGTGGACGACGCAGAAGCAAGGACACCGCACGGTAGGCCTCGGCCTGCTTAGAAAGGTCATCGAAGACGATGAGGACGTGCTTGCCCTGGTACATCCAGTGCTGACCAATTGCGCTACCCGTGTAGGGAGCCATGTACTTGTAGCCCGCGGGATCCGAGGCAGGAGAAGCAACGATCGTCGTGTATTCCATCGCGCCGGCGTCTTCCAGAGTCGAGCGCACCGATGCGATCGTCGAACCCTTTTGACCGATGGCGACGTAGATGCATCGAACCTGCTTGTTGACATCACCGGAAAGCCAGTTATCGCGTTGGTTGATGATCGTGTCCAAGGCGATAGCGGTCTTACCCGTTTGACGGTCACCAATGATGAGCTGACGCTGACCACGACCGATCGGAATCATCGAGTCGATAGCCTTCAGGCCAGTCTGCAGCGGCTCATGGACTGACTTACGCATCATGACACCAGGAGCCTGAAGTTCCAGCGCGCGGCGCCCATCCATGTCGGTAATCTCACCGAGGCCGTCGATCGGGCGTCCGAGCGGGTCCACCGTACGGCCCAAGTAACCATCGCCGACGGGAACTGAGAGAACCTCACCAGTGCGGTAAACGGGTTGACCCTCTTCAATCGAGGAGAAGTCGCCGAGAATAACGGTACCGATCTCGCGCTGTTCAAGGTTCATTGCCAAGCCCAGCGTTCCGTCTTCGAAACGCAGAAGCTCGTTCGCCATGGTGCCCGGAAGGCCTTCAACGCGAGCAATGCCGTCAGCAGTTTCTGTAACGTGTCCGACCTCGTCGGTCACGACCTGTGCGGGTTGGTACGATTCCACGAAAGAGTCGAGCGCCGCCCGTACTTCCTCGGGGCTAATGGACAGATCAGCCATTGAGTTTTCCTTCTATCTATTCCTCGAACACATCGGGCTAACCGACGATCGAACGTTTCAAAGCACCGACCCGCGTGGCCAGTGATGCGTCGACGCGCTCTGTCCCCATTCGGACGACGAGGCCGCCGAGCAGATCCGGACGCAAAGTGTAGGTTGCAGAGACCGGGCTTCCCAGTTTCTTCTCGAGAATCTTTTCAAGACGATTCTTCTGATCGTCGCGTAGCTCTTGAGCCGATTCAACGAAAACGAAGCGCCGACCTGATAGCTCCGCAGCGCGGGCAGCGAGGCCTCGTAGCTTCTCCAAGAGGTGGCCGTGAGAGGCTCGCCCGACGCTGCGGCGCAGGAGACGCATAGTTGGACGGTTCACTACGTCGCCGAAAACCCGCTGCGCCAAATCAGCACGTCCCTTAGGCGACAGAGCCGACAAATTAGACAGCTCGTTTCGCAGATCGCGATGAGACTGGAGGAAAACAGCAATTGCAACCAATTGTGCTTCCGTCTCTTCAAGGACCCCGTCAAGCTGAGCATTGAGCAGGACTGCATCGCAACCCGCATCTTCAATCTTCAGCACAATGTCACGCGGACGAGACCAGTGTCCCTGCCCCAGGTCATGCAGACACTGAAGCGAAACTTCACCCACGACAGGGCCGAAAAGACGGTCAATAAGAGAGTCTTTGTCGGTCTGGCTCCGCGCGGGATCGGTCAGGGCGCGCTGAACGGAAGAGTGTGTGCGAAGAAAATCCGCAACACCAAATAGATCTTCCGCAAGCGCCATGCGGTCACCATTCACCTGCGTCAGGCGTTCGCGTAACTGCTCAGGAGTCATCAGTTCACACCGCCAACGGGAGTCTCTTCAGCCTCAAGCTCATCAAGGAAACGATCGACCACACGCGCCGTGAGATCGGTGTTCTCCAGATGCTCGCCCACCAGCTTTTCAGCAAGCTCACTTGCAAGAAGACCCACGTCACTACGAAGCGAAATTTGAGCAGCCTGACGTTCGGCAAGAATCTGGCGCTGAGCGGCATCTTGCACGCGCTGAGCCTCTACCTGCGCATCAAGACGTGCCTGTGCCACGATCTGTTGGGCCTGAGCACGTGCATCTTCACGGATCTGGTGAGCCTCAGCCTGAGCATCGCGAAGCATCTCGTCTTTCTTACGCGAAGCAAGAGAGAGATCTTCACGAGCTTTCTCAGCGTTATCGAGGCCTTCCTGAATGGCGTCGCGCCGCTGGTCGATCATGGAGTAGATCCGCGGCAACGCATACAGACCAACGACCAAGAGGATGATCAGAAGAATCAGCGCTGACCAGAAAATCTCATAAAGAGGCGGCAGAACAACGCCAATTCCTCCGACCGATCCCTCGGACATAGGAATAAGCTGTGCGAACATCAGACGATGAAGGGCAGAACGAAGCCGATCAGGCCAAGAGCCTCAGCAAGTGCTGCACCAATAATCATGTTGGTGAAGAGCCTACCGGCGATCTCAGGCTGGCGTGCGGTTGCTTCCTGGGTCTTTCCCACGAGGAGGCCAATACCAATACCAGGGCCAATCGCAGCCAGGCCGTAGCCGATGTAGGCAAGGGATCCGGTCATTTTTCTTTCCTTTTCCTTGGGTGAATCAGTCGAAGGCGCAAGAAGCCTTTAGTGTTCTTCGACTGAAAGCTTGATGTAGACCGCTGTCAGCATGGCGAAAATGTAGGCCTGCAAGACAGCTACGAAAATTTCGAAGAGCGTCGCCGCAACCGCGCCAGCTCCAGTTAAGAGCGCGCCAGTCTGTTTCATACCGGCAGCGATGAGAAGATTCGACGTTCCAAAATAGGTCAGTGCAAGAAGCAGGTGCCCTGAAATCATGTTGCACAGAAGACGAATAGCCAAGGTTGCGGGACGAACGATAAAAGTCGAAAAGAACTCGATGGGAGTGATGAGGAAGTAGATCGGCCAGGGCAATCCCTTGGGGAAAAGCTGCGACTTGAAGAAATGGAAGAAGCCGTACTGTTTAATTCCGGCACCTACGAATGAGACGTAGGCGATGATGGCGAAAACAATCGGCACAGCCATCACAGAGGACGCTGCGATATTCATCCCGGGGATAATTCCCTGGATATTCATAAAAAGAACACCGAAGAAAACAACACCGATAAAGGCAGCCCAACGACGGCCTCGTCCTTCACCCAGCATCGCGACGGAAATACCATTGCGAACAAACTCGGCTGCCATTTCGAGGAGGACCTGTCCCCGCCCCGGCATGAGCTTGACGCTGCGCGCACCGAGCCAGAAAACCAAGCACAGTGTAATTCCAGCGACCACGCGCACCAGCGTCAGCCGGTTGAATTGGAAGAGCGTCCCCTCACCGAAAAATGCATCGGGGAAGAAATCATGGATACCGGGAGCGTGGGGCGCCTGCGTAACAGCGGGAATACATGTTGCGGCAGCAATCAGCGCGACAATACCGATGAGAACCTTGTACCACAAAGGCATAGCGTAGCTGCGCTGCGCGGTTTTCTCTTCGCCGAGAACTGTCGCTTCCACGTGTTTCACTTCCTCACTAGGGTCAACCCGGTCTAGTGTAGCCCAGCTAGTTGCATTGATGAAGTTATACGTCCAGAGATTGTCCTCTGAAAGATCCCTCAGTCTCTTTCTTCGTTATGCGAAGTGCTCTCAGTTCGAGAGTCCCCACGCATAATGCGCGAAAAAGTAACGCCAAGGAAGATGAACACGAGGAAATGCTCGCAAATGAGAACAAGTCCAACGACGATCGCCGAGATACCCCAGGCTTTGCTCAGGAATAGCCCAATAATGAGGACAAGAAAAGTCCCTCCCATATGAGCCCAAACCCATGCGGAACGATTGAGAGAGTCGGCACAGATCATGTTGCGAACGCAGGTTGTTGTGACCGCACCAAGAACGATCATGCAGCCAGAAAGAAGAAGGCTCATGCGTCCCCACCCCGCGTACAGGGCCCAACCCAGAGCAACACCAGCACCGATGAGGATGAGGAACCCCAAGCGTCGAACAGCTTGAAGAAGCTCTTCGCTTCGAGCCTGCAATAAGTCAGTCATTGTGTCTTCCTTCTTTCTCGTCTGCGCCGAGGCCCGCGGCCAAATAACAGGGAATAGGTCGGGAACTCCGATGCGGTGAAACGCATTCCGATGAAAAGCGCAGGGAGGGTACACAATGCGACGACCCTCCAGTCATACGTCAAGAGAGCAACGGGAGGGAAAGCAACCAAAGCCGTCCACATCCACAAAATTGCCACAACGCCGCGGTGCGAGTGGCCTCGTTCAAGCAATCGGTCATGAAAGTGGGAACGGTCTGCGTGAAAGGGGCTCTTTCCTCGGAGCATTCGTCGAACACTGGTCACGACGAGGTCGCCGATGGGCACGAGGATGACGGAGATCGGCAATAGCAATGGAAGCAAGGAGACGATGAGTTGCTGACTGCCCAGAAGCGAGGGATCAACCTGGCCCGTCACGATGATGCCAGCAGAAGCAAGCACAAGACCCATTGTTTCTGAGCCGCCGCCCATCATGATCGACGAGGGATGGTAATTAAACCAGAGGAACCCCAGGCAGACTCCCACCAAAGTGATGACCGCCAACGAAGCGGTGGTCGCATAGGAGGCAGCTCCCATAATGCGAGTGAGCACGTAGGAATAGACGAAAAATGCAGCAGCCCC
Organism: uncultured Actinomyces sp.; assembly: GCA_963536345.1. Taxonomy (GTDB): domain Bacteria; phylum Actinomycetota; class Actinomycetes; order Actinomycetales; family Actinomycetaceae; genus Pauljensenia. The sequence continues at coordinate 78,818 of CAUTAH010000003.1, read as the reverse complement.
AATGCCAACAATTCCCGCGGCAAGACCGTCCAAGCCGTCAATAAAGTTCACCGCATTCATGATGCCGACGATCAGAAGAACAGTGAGCATCAGTGACAGACGCGAGGATCCAATCGTCAGACCAAAAATGGGGAAACTGACCATTTGGACACCGTTGAAAGCCATCGATCCCGCAATGAGAATCTGCCCCGACAGCTTCGTCATCCAGTCAAGTTCTACGACATCGTCGACGACGCCAAGGGCGCACATCGCACACGCCCCGCCGACAACTGCCCAGGCCGCGTTCGTTTCAAAAAGCGGTGCCATGTAGGGAATGCGCGCGCTAATAAGCATTGTGATGACCAATGCAATGGTGATCGCAATGCCTCCAAGCCGAGGAATCGGCGCAGCCTGAATATCGCGGCTTCGCAGTTTGGGGACGATCCCCCATTTCAGGCATGCCCAGCGCACGAGTGGAGTCAACAGGACCGTCAATGCGGCCGCGACAACCATCAGCAGGACATAGACCTTCACGGCGTCGATGTCTCCTCCCTCAGCGCGTTGCGGGCTGGTATCCCAGCACAGTAGCAATATCTTTGAGGGCCCATGCGCCTTCGCGCAGCAGTGTCGCATCCCCATGCGCACAATCGATGATTGTTGAGGGAACACCACTCTTGGTCGGCCCTGAATCCACGTAACAGTCTACAGTGCCACTGAAATATCCACGTGCTTCTTCCACATTGGTCGCGGGAGGCTGCCCCGTGAGGTTCGCGGAAGTAACTGCCATAGGGCCGACACTACTCAAAAGCTCGCACACGGCCTCGTGAGCGGGCATGCGCAAAGCAACGGTTCCACCGGTTTGTCCCAGATCCCAGTCAACACTCGGATTGGCTTGAACGATCACGGTCAACGCCCCCGGCCAGAATGATTCCATGAGCCGAATAGCGTCTGTACTCAAATCAGTCGAGACCTCGTATGCCTGCTCGACAGAGGCGAGCAGCACCGGCGGGGGCATGGTTTCATTCCGACCTTTCGCGGCAAGCAGCGCGCGAACTGAGTCATGGTTATCCGCACGCACTCCGATCCCGTAGACGGTATCTGTAGGGAGAACAACAAGGTCTCCGTTGACAATTCGCGAACTCACATAGGCGAGATCAGCCGGATCCCATCCCATGCGACAATCAAGAATATGCTCCACCGTTTTCTACTCTCCTTCGGTATATCGAGCGAACAAAAAGCGTGGGATGCCAGCTAAATCACTGAGGGTTCGGACCTGAGTGAAGCCGCACTCACGCGCATATTCCCTCAAGGTCTGGGCTTGCGACGCCGAGTGCTCCATGGCTAAAAGGCCGTCTTTCATCAGCAAATCACGGCAACGGTCAATCAGTAGTTTGGGGATCTGTGTACCATCGTCGCCTCCCCCATAGAGCGCCACGGCCGGGTCACGCTGTGCTTCAGGCTGAGTCGGTGCCTCGTTGGGTGGAACGTAGGGGGGATTGCTGACGAGAAGCGCAACTTTCCCGCCCAGTTCCTTGAGCGTCGAGGCCTGGGTTGCGTCCCCATTGACGAGGCCGACGCTGGCGTGGGCGTGCGCGGCAACATTGCGCTGCGCGAAAGAAAACGCCGAGGGATCCACTTCAACTGCAGTCACGTGATGTTTTCCCTCGAGGCTCAAAGAAAGCGCAATTGCCGCCGATCCGCTGCACAGATCAACCCATTCCCCCTCTGGAATCCCATCCTTCGAAATCAGCTCCAGAACGTGTTCAACGAGCATTTCTGTTTCGGGGCGAACGGTGAAAACACCCGCGCCCGCGTCAAGCTTGAGTCCTCGAAAATACATCTGGCCAGTGACATGGGAACGAGGAATACGGCCCGCTCGCTTCATGACGGCAGTGCGGTAGCTGGCCTCGGCGATGGGAGGGACCTCAAGGGGTGCGCGAAGGAGAGAATCCACGCCCAGTGCCCACGCGAGAAGGTAGCGGGCCTCGGCCATAGGTGAAGCTCCCCCACTGTCAGTTGAGAGCTCCTTAAGCTGAGCGCTCCCCCAAGTGAGAAGCTCAGATTGAGTACTCATACATGCGCATCTGCAGATGCGAGGCGCTCGGCCTCGTCTGCGCTTTGGAGAGAAGCAATCACGGGATCAAGCGCGCCATCGAGAACCTGATCAAGGTTGTAGGCCTTAAATCCACTACGGTGGTCGGCGATGCGGTTCTCCGGGAAATTGTAGGTACGGACGCGCTCGGATCGGTCGACGGTGCGAACCTGGGAGAGCCGCTGCGCAGAGGCTTCAGCTTCACGTTTGGCTTTGGCTTCAGCAGCCAATCGCGAGGCAAGAACACGCAGTGCCGCTTCTTTGTTTTGCAGCTGCGATTTCTCGTTCTGCATGGAGACGACGATACCCGAAGGAAGGTGGGTGATACGCACCGCGGAATCGGTTGTGTTCACCGACTGACCGCCGGGACCTGATGAACGGTAGACATCGATTCGCAAGTCATTGGGGTCGATAACAATTTCGTCATCGACTTCGAGTTCGGGCATGACGAAGACACCGGCAGCGCTGGTATGGACGCGTCCCTGTGATTCGGTTACGGGAACGCGCTGGACTCGGTGTACTCCCCCTTCGTACTTCAGGTGTGCCCACACTCCTTCATCGGGAGTGGGGTTACCGCTTGCTCGCAGGGCAAGTGTAATTTCCTTATAACCGCCCAATTCGGTGTAGGTGGCGGATAGCTCGCTTGTCTTCCAGCCCTTCGAATCCGCATAGCGCAGATACATTCTGGCAAGGTCAGCGGCAAAAAGCGCAGATTCTTCGCCACCTTCGCCGGCCTTGATTTCCAAGATCACGTCGCAGGCATCATCGGGATCTCGTGGAGCAAGAATCGAGAGGAGATGCTCGTGCGCAGACTTTTCTTCCTCTTCGAGCGCGGGGATTTCCTCTGCGAAAGAGGGATCGTCTTGCGCAAGTTCTTGTGCTGCTTGAAGATCATCTCGCGCATGGCTGAGCTGATCGGCTGCTGCTTTAATGCGAGAAAGTTCAGCGTAGCGGCGGGAAACCTGCTTGAGCAGTGATGGGGAGGAAAGGACTTCAGGATCAGACATTCGCGTTTCAAGCTCTGTATATTCCTCGAGCAACGCATCTAATGCGGAGAATTCTTCTCCGAGAGCACTCATGACTGATCCTTCCCTAGACCTGATTCAAGGGTAGCTGTTGACACACGTCGGCGCCGACGACATCGTGTCGCCGGCGCCGACTGCGAGCTCACTTGGAGGGGCGCACGCGCTTTCCGTAACGCGCCTCGAAACGGGCGACACGGCCGCCAGTATCAAGAATCTTCTGCTTGCCGGTGTAGAACGGGTGGCAAGCCGAGCACACGTCCACGCGCATCTCACCGGAGGTGAGGGTGGAACGGGTGTGGAACGTGTTACCGCACGTGCAGGTCACGACGGTGTCCACGTATTCGGGGTGAATGCCCTTCTTCATGGATATATCTCCTGGATCGTTTGGTGCCCCGGGTCCGAATCGCAGTGCCCATCGCATCTGGCAATGAGTCACCTTCCACTGAAAATCAGCGGGACGAAGCGGTGAAGCGGAAGCCGACATGACATTATGCCATGTCCTCCCCCATCATTGCCACGCCCACACCATTCGCTCAACGTGAAATGGGCAATGATTGGGTGACGAGTTCAGAAGGACGAGGACGAGCCCGAACCGGAGAAGCCTCCGCCTGAACTTCCATAGCTTCCATCACTGGAATCACTACTGTGCGTCCACGTGTGAGCCGTGTTGTAGGTGTGCTGTTGATACCACATCGACTGGTAAATGTACGTATCCGATTCCCATCCGGGCATGCGGTAGCTTCCAAAAGCTATGGATTTCAGAGTGTCCGCACTCACCCCTGCGCTCTGGGTATTCAGGCGAATGGTTGAGGCAGGATCATAGGTATGAAGGGTGCCATTCAGGCGATACGAGCCCTTGTAACCGACCGTTGCGGCGCCATCGGATTTGTCCTGCATGGTTTCCCATTTTTCGTAGCGTTCTTGCCCGAGTTTGGTGGTATCAGCTTTGAGAGATGCCACGACAACGCCTTTGACCCAATTTCGAGTTTCATTCGCAATACGATCAAGTGTTTCCAAAGCGTTCACCGGGGTAACCGCGCCCTGACCGATTTGGTCCTTGAGCTGGACGATGAGTGCCTGCTGATCAACGATCCAACGGAGGATCTCTTCTTGGCCTCGCATTGCGTCGGGGGTTCCCATTTCTTTGCTCACCGAGGTGACGAGTTCCCCAAGCGCAGTCAGGTCCTCAATGACCGGGCCGATTTCCTTCATCCAAGCGTCGACCCATCCACTGCCGAGGTTAAAGAACTCAGAGGCAGAGAAAACTGTGTCATCAGTTGAATCCATTGAGCTGGTCAAACTGAGAAGAGTATCGGTTTTGTCCTTCAGAACAGCGCTGAAGTACTCCCAGAAACGGGGGGTTCCAATTTCCGCCCATTTCTCTTGAGCGATGCGGAAATTCGCTTCATATTCGGTGTAGCGCAGCTCAAGTTCATCGTGATACTTACCGCTATCACCGATTAAAGCAAAAGCTCGCTCGGCTCGATTGTGGTCCGCCTGGACGTTTTCCCAATGCTCGCGCGCCTGACGCAAGTTACGACGCGATTCGCGACGGAGCTTGAAGCCCTTCCATACGGTGACCAGACCTAAGAAAGAGACAAACCATGCGGGCCCGGGAGGAAGCTCTCCATCATATGTACTATTTCCATTCGCGTCTGGAACGTAGCGCGCCGCTTCTTTTGCAGCTTCGACCATTCCCGCACTCCAGCGCCCGGCCCGGAAATCATCTTTGGCGGCTTCTTGGATCTTGTCTTGTTTGCTGCTGGATACCTTGGTGTCTTCCCCAAAGTACGTACCCACTTTTCGATAGCTCGGCGATACCGCGAGGATCACCAGACCGTCAGCCCACTTGTTTCCGCTTGCCGAGAGCCATTCTTTATGAGAACTTCGCGCGTAGTTCAAGACCGCTTCATTGAAGTTACCAGTGGGCACAGTGTCGGTGGATAGAACCACAAGCTTCACCGGCTGCTTGAAGGGCACCTGCCCGAGCTCGCTTTGAAGACTCTGCCCGTTGATAGCGCCAAAGCTTGAGGTCTGATCATAGATTTCAACATTGGGATAGTACTGGTTAGCAGCACGCGCGGTTGAAATACTCGACATGACAATCGGGAAGAGCCACACAGCCGGAACAGAGAGCATGACGAGCAGCCCGCAAAGCATTCGCATCATGCCGCGCCGCGCAGTTGCCTTCTTCTTGCCTGAGGGGTCGTCTCGAACAATCACTTGAGGCGTATCAGCCATAACCATCCCATTTCGTTGTCAACTAGTAGCAGAATAGTGACCTTGCCAAGGCAGAACAAATGGGGCGAAAGACCGTCTAGTCTTTCGCCCCGCTCGTCGCTTATCTTCAGTCTGCGGAAGGAACTTGCTTTTGAACCAGCATGAGGAATTCCGCATTCGATTGCGTTTCCTTCAAACGATCCAAAACCGCTTCCAATGCACTTTGCTGATCGAGGGTGCCCAGAACTCGACGCAGTTTCCACATGATGCGCAGTTCCTCGGGCTTGAGCAGCATCTCTTCGCGACGGGTTCCCGATGCATTGATATCAATAGCTGGGAAGATTCGGCGGTCAGCGAGCTGACGCGAGAGGCGCAGTTCCATGTTGCCGGTGCCCTTAAACTCTTCGAAGATCACTTCATCCATCTTCGAACCGGTCTCAACCAGTGCCGAGGCAATAATGGTCAGCGATCCGCCTTCGCGCAGATTGCGCGCTCCACCAAAGAACTTCTTCGGGGGGTACAGCGCAGATGCGTCAACACCACCGGAGAGAATACGCCCCGAGGCCGGTGCCGCAAGATTGTAGGCACGAGAAAGCCTGGTGATGGAGTCAAGAAGAACGACGACATCTTGGCCGAGTTCGACCAGACGCTTGGCTCTCTCGATCGCGAGTTCAGCAACGATTGCGTGATCCGATGCCGGGCGGTCGAAGGTCGATGCAATGACCTCACCCTTGACGATGGAACGCATATCGGTCACTTCTTCAGGGCGCTCATCAACCAAAACAACCATGAGGTGAACCTCGGGGTTGTTCAGCTCGATTGCCTTGGCGATCTGCTGGATGACCATGGTCTTACCGGCCTTCGGCGGCGAGACAATCAAGCCACGCTGTCCCTTACCAATGGGAGCAACCAAATCGATGACGCGAGGGGTATAAGCCTTAGCAGAGGTCTCCATGCGCAGCTGCTGATCGGGGTAGATCGGGGTGAGCTTGGAAAACTCACGACGAGCCTGTGCATCCTCAATGCTCATACCGTTGACGGAGTCAACGCGAACCAGTGCGTTGTACTTCTGGCGCTGACGTTCTCCCTCACGAGGCTGCCGGACGGCGCCTGCGACCGCGTCACCGGGGCGCAGTCCCCAACGACGGACATTGCCGAGGGTGACATAAACATCGTTCGGACCCGGCAAATAACCCGAGGTGCGCACGAAAGCATGGTTTTCTTGAACGTCCAAGATGCCCGCGATCGGTGCCAGATTTTCTTCCGAGGCCGAAGCTTGCGCTGCAGCTTCACGACGTTCGCCTCGTTCACCGCGGTCGCCACGTTCGCGACGGGATTCGCGGCCTTCTCGACCACGCCCACGACGGCGCCCTTCGCGATCGCGACGCGAGCGCTCACGGGATTCAGGATCGTCGCTATCGGGGAGCGAAATTTCAATGTGCTGGCTGGGTGCCGATTCTTCCTCTTCACGCTGAGCGGGGGCAGGAAGATCCAGGGTGACGGTCGGAGGCTCAGCCGCTTCACTGGAGACGACGCGGCGACGGCGGCTCTTACGCGGAAGGCTTGCTTCACGCGAAGAACGTTCTTCGGAAGCACTTTCCTGCACCGAGGCCTCGGGGAGTTCGATACTCACCTGCGGGGCTTCGCTGGCCTCCTCACGTTCCGCGCGGCGACGACGCGGAGCAGAAGCTTCTGGACTGCTGTTGCTTTGGGCAGTGCTAATTGCCTCGATGAGCTGGGGCTTGCGCATAGCAGAAACGCCCTTGAGACCCAATTCAGTGGCCATAGCTTTGAGTTCCACCAACTTCAGTCGCGAAAGTTCGCGCTCTTGGGTGGTCACATCGTTGCTCAACTGATAATCCTCACATGCATGGCCCATTCAAAGGCCAGGTGAACTTCTCAATCAACATGAGATCAATAAAAAGACACATTCCAACAGGAATATGGAAGAGCGAAGGATTTCCTTCAGTGCGATAGTAGCAAGTCGCTCAGGTTTTCTCACTACTTTTCGCGGCAGAGTTCTTCAGTCTGCGCGCTAAATCACACAAACACTCGCCCATCGTCAATCTTTGAAAGATTACCCCGAGTAATCTGCACACCAGACTTCGCCAGTTTGAGAGGCAAAACCTTCCAACCGGCAGCCTGAGCATCAGCCTGGACCTTCGGATCAATACTTTCCAAACTGAGAACTGTCGGCCCAGCCCCCGAAATGACAGCCGCTTTACCCGCACCGCGAAGCCACGTAACCAGAGCATGCGAAGGTTGCATGGATTGACGACGATAGTCCTGATGGAGGCGGTCTTCTGTCGCGGCCATAAGCAAGTCATGCACATCATGTCCTGCACCGATTACGCGCGTCTGCCCTCCCAAGACTGCGGCCAAAATCCCAGCCCTTGAAAGATTGAATTTCGCGTCATTGAAAGGAACCCGTTCAGGCAAAACAGCCCGCGCCTTCGAAGTCGCTAGCTCGAAGTCAGGAATAAAAGCGACGGGGTCAATGGGAGATTCTCCCGACAAATGAACCATTCCTGGCGCCCCATCATCATCCATCCAGGACACCGTGACGCCGCCCGAAATAGCGGGTGCAACATTATCGGGATGACCTTCAATTTCCGTTGCGATTGCAAGAATATCTTCAGCGGTTAGCGCCTCGGGATCACCAATAAGGGCGCGCGCAAGCCCAAGCCCAGCAACAATTGCCGACGCAGAAGAACCCAGGCCTCGGGAATGAGGGATACGGTTCGTGCAGTGCATCTGGATCCCGACCTGAGCAACCCCAGCGGCTTCAAGTCCCATTCGAAGCGAGCGAACAACCAAATGGTCTTCGCCCTCGTCAAGGACCCCGGCCCCCTCACCCTCGATCGCGACATGCGTCGGACCTGCGGTGGCGTGGACACTGACCTGATCCCACAGATCTAAGGCAAGACCGAAAGAATCAAAACCCGGTCCGAGATTCGCCGAAGTTGCCGGAACACGAACAGCAACGAAGTCTTGGGTGATACGCATGGAGGGTCACTTTCCAGATTTTAGATATCCAGCATGGGGAAGATTACGGGCGACGTGAGCACGTCACACGCACTTTGAAGGGCATCGACGAGGCCATGGGCACGGTCTCTCGAAACAGACTGAGTGCGTAACGTGACGATTTGCTCCTCTTCAGTATCACCCCTGACGACATCGAGACTGCACAGCGACACTTCACGGGAAGCACAAACGGCCGCAATCGTTTCACACACACTAGCGCCCTGGCGCACGCCAAGACGAATAATAAAGGGCGAAGCAACGCTCCATTCAGGGGCGAGGACAACATCGCTTTCCTCTTCGAGGCGCAGCGCCCCCTGACCGTCAACGCGGTCACGAGCGGCGGAAACGATGTCTCCCAGAACTGCCGAGGCCGTCGGGTAACCACCCGCACCCAAACCAAGGAAGGCGAGCGTGCCGGCAGCTTCAGCCTCAACATAGACACCGTTCGCGGGACCATGAAGCGAGGCAAAGGCATGGTCGGAAGGAACGAAGCTTGGTTCCACCCCAAGAGCCAATACCTGCTCCCCTGCTTCAACCCTGAGCTGCGCACGCGCCACAAGCTTGACCACACATCCAAGCTCGGCAGCAAATGCGATGTCCCTGGTCGATAAATTCGTAATACCCTGCCTCGGAACAGAATCGACACTGACCCAGCGGCCGAAAGACAAGGAGGACATGATCGCGCACTTTGCCGAGGCGTCGTAGCCTTCAACGTCGGCACTGGGATCCGCTTCAGCGAAGCCGAGCTCTTGGGCCTGAGCCAAGGCCTCGTTGTAGTTAGCGCCACGCGTCGTCATCGCATCGAGAATGAAGTTCGTCGTACCATTCACGATTCCCGCGATCTGACGCACGCGATCTCCGCGTAGCGAGCTGGAGAGTGCATGGATCACGGGAATTGCACCCGCGACCGAGGCCTCGAAATACAAGCGTGTATTGGCCTGACGAGCAGCTTCAAAAAGCTCTGGACCACGCGAGGCAATCAATGCCTTGTTTCCTGTAACAACAGCACTTCCATTGCGTAGGGCAGCCATCACATAGTCAAAGGCGGGTTCAACCCCACCGATCAATTCGACAACAATGTCTTTTCCATCGATCACCGCATAAGGATCCGTTGACAATAGTTCCGAGGCGATGGGGAAAGCACGCTTGGCCTCGAGGCGACGAACGAGCACAGATTCGACATCGAGACGCATCCCTAGGCGTCGCTCGTATTCATCCGCCCACTGGTCGAGCAAATGAATAACGTGGCCACCCACCGTTCCTGCTCCCAGGACACCAATACGAATCGGCGTAGCTGCGCTCATTTTTCCCCCTGCATCAGGTGTCACGCACGCATCAATGCGGACTTTTCTTTCCTTGAACTGTGACGAGTCTACTGTGCCAAGCTCTCCCCTACGGGTTTCAACAAGCACTTTGAGATACGCAACTTTCAACCACTTCAGGTTAGGGACTTTTGTCCTATACTTGTAGTGACCGGAGCGACAAAAGTCCCAGATTGTTAGACACCACATATAGGCGAAAGGCGCATAAAGATGCTGTCCGGGCATCAAGTGAGGGACACTATTACCAGATGCCCAACACGGCACCAAAGATGAGGCCGAGCCTCATCAACCGGAGGTTTTCAGCCTGAAAGCCACGGCAACCGAGAAGAGGGAAAATGACTGATCAGCAGACCGCCGACGTCGCTACCGACGCATGGGACGGTTTTGTTAGGGGCCACTGGTCCGAAGAAATCGACGTGCGTGACTTCATTCAGCGCAACTACACCCCTTACGAAGGAGATGCTTCCTTCCTCGCCGGGCCGACGGAAAAGACCCTGCGCGTGTGGGAAACCCTTGAAAAGAACTACCTGTCGGAGGAACGTAAGGTTCGCATCCTCGATGTTGACACCCACACCCCCGCGGACATTGACGCTTTCAAGCCCGGCTACATCAGCGAGGACGACGATGTTATCGTCGGTCTGCAGACTGATGCCCCCCTCAAGCGTGCGATGATGCCCAATGGCGGTTGGCGCATGGTCGAGACCGCCATCAAGGAAGCTGGTAAGGAAGTTGACCCCGAGGTCAAGAAGATCTTTACCCAGTACCGCAAGACTCACAACGATGCTGTCTTCGATATCTACACTCCTCGCATTCGTGCAGCGCGTTCCTCGCACATCATCACCGGCCTTCCCGATGCATACGGCCGTGGCCGCATCATCGGCGACTACCGCCGCGTCGCACTCTACGGTGTCGATTACCTGATCGAGCAGAAGCAGAAGGACAAGGATCGCTACGCAGATCAGCCCTTCTCCGAGCACTGGGCACGCTACCGCGAAGAGCACTCAGAGCAGATCAAGGCTCTGAAGAAGCTCAAGAAGATGGCAGCCGACTACGGCTACGACATCTCTGGTCCTGCTCGTAACGCTCATGAAGCAGTGCAGTGGACCTACTTCGGCTACCTGGCATCCGTGAAGTCTCAGGACGGTGCGGCAATGTCCATCGGCCGTCTCTCCGCCTTCTTCGACTGCTACTTCGAACGCGACCTGAAGAACGGTACCCTGACCGAGCTCGATGCCCAGGAAATCATTGACTCCCTGGTTATTAAGCTGCGCATTACCCGCTTCCTGCGCACCATCGATTACGATCAGATCTTCTCCGGTGACCCCTACTGGGCAACCTGGTCGGATGCCGGCTTCGGCGAAGACGGTCGTACCCTGGTCACCAAGACCGCCTTCCGTCTGCTCCAGACCCTGCGTAACCTTGGCCCCGCACCCGAGCCGAACATCACCATCTTCTGGGATGAGAAGCTCCCCAAGGGCTACAAGGAATTCTGCGCACTGATCTCGATTGAGACCTCCTCCATTCAGTACGAATCCGATGAGCAGATTCGTGAGCACTGGGGCGATGACGCAGCCATCGCATGCTGTGTTTCCCCCATGCGCGTTGGCAAGCAGATGCAGTTCTTCGGCGCCCGCGTGAACTCTGCAAAGGCCCTCCTCTACGCCATCAACGGTGGCCGCGATGAGATGAGCGGTAAGCAGATCATGGAAGGCTACGAGCCTATCAAGGGCGACGGCCCCCTCGACTTTGACGAAGTCTGGGCGAAGTACGAAGAGATGCTGGACTGGGTTGTCGGAACCTACGTCGAGGCTCTGAACATCATCCACTACTGCCACGATCGTTACGCATACGAGGCAGTCGAGATGGCTCTGCACGACTCGGAGATCGTCCGCACCATGGGCTGTGGCATTGCCGGCCTGTCCATCGTTGCCGACTCTCTGTCTGCAATCAAGTACGCAAAGGTCTACCCGATCCGCGATGAAACCGGACTGGTCGTTGACTACCGTACCGAGGGCGAATTCCCGACCTACGGCAACGACGATGACCGCGCAGATGACATTGCAGCAACCGTCGTTCACACCATCATGGATAAGATCCGCGCGATCCCCATGTACCGTGATGCAATCCCGACCCAGTCGGTGCTGACCATTACCTCGAATGTTGTTTACGGTAAGGCAACCGGTTCCTTCCCCTCGGGCCACCAGAAGGGCACCCCCTTCGCACCTGGCGCGAACCCGGAAAACGGCATCGATACTCACGGCATGGTTGCCTCCATGCTTTCCGTTGCCAAGCTCGACTACAACGACGCGCTGGACGGTATCTCGTTGACCAACACCATTACCCCTCAGGGTCTTGGTCGTACGCGCGACGAGCAGATCACCAACCTAGTGGGCATCCTCGATGCAGGTTTCGTTCCCGACGATTCCTGCTGCGTCGATGCAACCAAGGGCTACTGATAGAAACAAGTCTTAGGCAAACGGAACACCGCTTGTCTATCCGGCCCCACCCGGAAGAAAAGGAGAAATGAAATGGCAACGAAGACCTACGAAGAGCGTCTTGCTTCCATGAAGGCCGCCCGCGAAGAGCGTGAGGAAGGCGCTGGTCTGTACCACGCCAACATCAACGTTCTCGACCAGGCAACCCTCGAGGACGCAATGGAGCACCCCGAGAACTACCCGAACCTGACCGTTCGCGTCTCGGGCTACGCAGTGAACTTCGTGAAGCTCACCCGCGAGCAGCAGCTGGACGTGCTTTCCCGCACCTTCCACCACTCTGCCTGAGAGTAGCTTGACTGAATGGGGCGCTGGCCGCAGGGCCCGCGCCCCATTCGCTTTCTCAGCCCACTGACGAAATTTTTTCCGTACCTTGATCGTTCTTCCCCATAGGAACGTCAAGGGCACACCCCACGGAGTACACGATGACCATGACATTGAGTGACACTGATCTTCTTCGCGATCAAGACTTTCAGGCACCCTTAGCTCGCACAGCTGGCCAGGGCGTCGAAGGCCTCGAAGAGCTGACCGATCTTGAACGCTCAGACCGCCTCGCTCGAATGCGCGAAGGCACCCTTGGGTCAATTCACTCGTGGGAATTGGTCACTGCCGTCGATGGACCTGGAACCCGCATGACGGTCTTCTTGAACGGCTGTCCCCTACGCTGCCTCTACTGCCACAATCCTGATACCTTCCTCATGAAGGACGGCGCTCCCATTTCAGATGTCGAGCTGCTCAACAAGATCCGTCGCTACCGCCGCGTATTTAAGGCGACAAACGGTGGCATCACGCTATCTGGTGGCGAAGTACTGATGCAGCCGGCTTTTGCCAAGCGCATTATCTTGGGCACGAAGGAAATGGGGATCCACACCTGCATCGATACCTCAGGTTATCTGGGCGCCAACTGCGACGAAGAGATGCTGGACAACCTTGATCTTGTCCTACTCGACGTCAAGTCTGGCTTCCCTGAGACCTATAAGGAGGTCACGGGACGCGATCTGCAACCAACTATCGACTTCGGTGACCGGATCGCAAAGCGCGGTGGCCCAACCCGTATGTGGATCCGATTCGTTCTGGTTCCCGGCCTGACAGACGATCCCGAGAATATCCACAAGGTCGGAGAGATCGTTCAGCGCTGGACGAACGTCATTGACCGCGTCGAGGTGCTTCCCTTCCACCAGCTCGGTTCCGACAAATGGAAGAGCTTGGGACTGGAATACAAGTTGGAGGATACGAAGCCCCCATCGCCCGAGGCCACCGAAAAGGTCCGCGAATACTTCCGCTCTCTGGGCTTCGAAGTCCACTAAGTAGCGCCGTTAATATTTGGGCCACTGCACCAGCGCGTAACGCTCGGCAGTGGCCCAAAGTTTATAAGGTCGAAGCTCAATTCAAAGTATCGAGGGCTACCTGGCGGTCTTCATCTTCACGTAGCTCACGGATAACACGCGCTGGATTACCCACGGCAAGGCTGCGAGGCGGAATCGAACGTGTCACAACTGCGCCAGCTCCAATAACACTGTCATGGCCAATAGTGACGCCTTGGCACACCGTCACGCCGCTGGCCAGCCACACATTGTCTTCGATGGTGATAGGTTCGGCGCTCTCCCATCCCTCGCGACGCGGGCCGTGTTCCAATGGGTGAATTGGTGTGAGCAGCTGACAATTCGGGCCGATCAGAACATCATTACCAATGCGAATCTCGGCAACATCAAGTGCGGTTAACCCGTAGTTCGCCCAAACTCCTTCACCGATATGAATATTGATTCCGTAATCGACTCGGAAGGGCGGACGAATCGTCACTCGCTGTCCCACACTGCCCAATACTTGCTCGAGCAGATAGTGTGCAATGTCGGGATCTTCCGGAAAGGCGGCTTCATGGAGTTTAAGAAGACGTTGAGCGCGTCTGCTGACCTCAGACATCTTCGGATCATCACCGATATACCAGTCCCCTGCGATCATGCGTTCCCAATTGCTTCGCCCATCAGCTTGGAAAGCACCGTGATCACGGTTCATGAATGCAGTCCTTCCCTCAGCATCCCTAAGAGCAGTTCAAAAGAATAGCGGTCTGAACGCGGATCTTCGGGATGCCACTGGACACCCACGATAGGAGCGTGCGGGTCTTCCACGGCCTCGATCGTGCCATCTGGGCTGCTCGCAATCGAGCGCAGTCCCGTGGCCAGGCGGTCGATCGCCTGGTGGTGAGCAGAACTCACCGTGAGCTCGTGACCAAAACCTGCTCGGGTCAAAGAAGACTCGTCTTCGACAATGACCTGATGACGAGTAAAACGGTGGTCATCCAAGAGCGTCGGGCTTTCATGTCCCTCCATATCTTGAATGAGCGTTCCACCGTAAGCGACATTGATGACTTGGTGTCCCCTGCAGATACCGAGAAGAGGAAGTCCTCGCTGTCGGCACTGCAGAACCAATTCGATTTGCCTGCGGTCGCCATCTGGCCAGTGCTGACCTTCACGGGGGTAACCGGTATCCATGCCGTAGAACTCAGGATGGACATCGGGGCCACCGAGGAGAATCACCGCATCGATTCCCTCCACAACCTCGGACGCTGGCCGAGGATCGCTATCGGCGATATGGAGCTGAACATCCCACGAAGTAACCGCTTGGGAAAGCACACTTCCCTGAAGGGCTTCGAGCAGCGATTGCTCACGACACGTTGGACGGTGATCAGTCAGGGCACTGACCAGAAGGCGAGGGCGAATCATCACGTCTCCTTGAGATGAACCTTAGGCGAGGGTTCCCATGGGATCCCATGCGGGCAACACGATCGGATCCTTGTCCAGACTTGCTGCTAGTTCTGCAGGCAAGGCGCTCTTACGAACGACGACCTCGAAAACGTTATCCGTGAACCACTGATCATCCATCGTGAAGAAACCCGAGTCACCCGGCTCCTCACCCCAGGAATTTTCGACCCTCCATGCCCGCGGCGCACCGGCCTCGTCAAGGTCAACGCCGGTGAAGAGCATTGCGTGATCCATCGCGGATTCTCCCGAACGTACACGCTCGAGCTTGGTCGAAGAGAAATCAACGCCGAAAAGACGGTCGTAATCGTGGATTCCAGTCACGAAGAAGCCAAGACCACGGTCATAGGGCTGGGAGACATCGGCACCGAACCAGACGGGCTCGCCAGCAACGATCTGCTCGGCCGCAATGCGCTTGATCGCATCGATGGGAGCGTTGAGGTAACGAATCGGACGGCCACCCACGACATTGCCCAGGTGCTCAACGGTTTCCATTGAGCCCTTCGGGTTTTCGGGGCGCGGGTCATCGACCAAGCAGATGTAGTCGCTCAGATCAACGCCCACGTGAGCCTCGTAGAATTCGTGGGGGGTCACCTCGCCATCGCGATGGAAATTCCCTTCATCGTCACGCCACTGCCAGTTAAAGCGTGCTGGCGGCTCGCCCAAGGAAACAACGAGGATCTTCCAAACATCGGCAAGGATTTCACGACGCTTCGCATCGATCTCTTCTGCATCTGCACCGCCGGCAATGGCCTCACGCAAACGAAGTGCTCCAACGCGAAGAACCGCACGCAAACGCGCGTTCATGGGGCGAGAGTTGGTCGAGGCCTCGCTCTCGGGCATAACTTCCTTGGGAACCAGTCCGTACTTCATGTAGATTGATGCGGCCATATCCCACTGACCGCCATCACCCAAGACATCAGCAAGCAGGAACTGCACAAGGCGTCCGTCAACGGGCTCATCTGCGGTTGCAATGATGTCGGTGAGGAACCAGTTGGCGCGCTCGAACTTATCCCAGAAGAAGACGTAGCTCTGGGAAAACTCGAAGTTCTTTACGCCCAGGCTCACGCGCGCCCGCGAGCGCAGCAGATTCAGCGAGGAGAAAAGCCAGCAACGGCCGGATTTCTTCTGCGAAGTAGCCTTCCATTCATCGAGTCGGTGTGAGATCGCCGTCGTCGTGTGCTGGATCGCCTCACGGTTAAGTGATGCTGTTTCGATTCCCATTTGAGTTGCGGCATTCCTCGCAAGGGCGAGCTCATCCGCGTGTGCGTGGCGGAGATCGTCAACGAGTCCGTTCGTAATTTCAGGCATGTCAATCCTCTCGTGTGTCCTGATTATCAGCGCCATTGCTTCCTTCATAGTACGCGTATCGGCAGATCGTGAAGGTATTTGTCCATGACCGAAGCGTTTTGCATTGTGCCTTCGAACACGGGCCTGAAGTCTTATCGCCTCCTTACTCAGTGCCCCTAAACTAGTGAGGTCAGCGTGGAAGGGCCACGCAGGTGTCACAGCGAGGTGCACAATGTCTCTCCATGCTTCTGGCCGCGAGTTTTCCTGCGAAGTCGGGGACTATACGCTCAGTGTCGTCAGCGTCGGCGGTGGGATTTCTTCATTCAAATGGCGCGGACGCGATTTGCTTTTCCCTCATAACGTCGCCGAGGTCGCTCCCGGTTGGTCCGGAAAAGTACTTCTCCCCTGGCCCAACCGCATTGCCGATGGACGTTACACCTGGGATGGAAGGGAATATCTTCTTCCGATCAACGATCGCGGGACCGGCACGGCCCTACATGGACTGGCTGGATGGGTTCCTTGGGAGTTTGTTGATGCGACGGCCTCGCACGTGGTCCTCGAGGCTTTCATCGCTGCCCAGGAAGGCTATCCGTGGCCGCTGAGCGCACGCCTCGATCTTCATCTTGATGCCGAAAAGGGGCTGAGCATCGACATTTCCGCAAAAAACCTGGGAGACTCCCCCGCCCCCTACGGTTCTTCTCTTCACCCGTACCTGCTTGCGGCGAGCAGCGTGGATGAATGCACACTGTACTCACCGGCTTCGACAATCGTCATGACGGATCAGAATCTTCTCCCCACCGGTATCGAGGCAGTTCACGGTGCCTACGATTTCCGCGCTGCCCACAAGATTGGCGATCTGTTCATCGATCATTGCTTCGGTGGCCTTGAAGGGCAGTGGGAAGTTCAACTAACGAACGATGAGGGCCAAGGAGTTTCCTTGTCCTCGGATACCCCCTGGCTTCAGCTCCACACTGCGGATGCTCTTGGGCGCCCCGGCTTGGCAGTCGAGCCCATGACCTGCCCGCCGGACGCTTTTAACTCGGGTATCGATGTGGTTTCTCTTGCTCCGGGCCAGAGGCATCGTTTATCGATGTCCATCCGCGGGCTGTGAAGCTTCGTGCGATACTGATGCGGTGTTGACCTTTCAGGAAGCGATTGCGAGCGCAGCGGATCTTCCCGTCCACGCATTGCTCCCTGAGTTCTCCCAAGCTTTCACCCCGGGTAGTGTGTCTGTTGTTTCAGCAAGCGCGGGAAGCGGCAAAACAACGCTTATCCCTCTTGCGTGCGCGGATCTCATAGCGAGCGGACAACGCGTTATTGTGTGCTCTCCGCGGCGAATGAGCGCACGCTCATGCGCGCGTCGCCTCGCGAGCCTACTCAAAGACCGCCTCGGCAATCTCGTGGGGTTCAGCGTGCGCGGGCAAAGCCAACGCAGCCGGGAAACACGTATTGAATTCGTGACCCCGGGAGTGCTCGCGCGAATGATTCATTCTGACCCGGGGCTTGACGGGATCGGCTGCGTGATCCTTGACGAGTTCCACGAACGGGCTGTCGATAGCGACCTGTCTTTGGCTTTTCTTATCGATATTCGCTCTCTATTGCGCGAAGATCTGCGTTTAGTTGTCATGTCCGCGACCATCGATGACGTCGCCCTGGGGCAGCTTCTAGTCGATCTTCCTTCGCGTTTCTTTGAACTCACACGCGAGTTATTCCCCGTTTCTGTCCTGTGGGAGGCGCCGCCACGTGGGATTGAGGTCTTTCAAGGAGATCGAATCAGCCGCGGTTTCTTGTGTCATATTGCTTCGCTCGCTCGGGCTTCCCTTGACACTTATCCCGGTGATGTTCTGGTTTTTCTTCCAGGAGTGTGGGAGATCGAAAGGGTTTGTGAGTTTCTTGATGGTGCGAATGCACAGGTCATTCCTCTGCATGCTCAGCTTTCTCTCGCTGGCCAAGATGGGATCTTTGAGCCATCCAGTGAACGACGAATCATCGTCTCTTCGGCTATTGCAGAGAGTGCGTTGACCGTCCCCGGAGTGCAAATTGTCATCGATTCAACCCTGAGCCGTCAGACTCGTTTCTCTCCTTCCCGCGAGGCAAGCTCATTGGTCACGATCCTATCGCCTCGTTCTTCAATGATTCAGCGCGCGGGACGTGCGGGACGAGTGGGGCCGGGCGTGTGCATTCGCGCGATGGAGGAATCTACTTGGGCTATGCGTCCAGCGCATCCTTCCCCTGAAATCACCACCTGCGACCCCGTTCCTCCGCTTCTTTCGGTTGCGTGTTGGTCGCGAGCAGACTTCTCCTCCCTGCAACTTTTGGATACCCCAAGCGCGGGCTACGAAGACTATGCGCGCACCTGCCTTCAGGCCTTGGGCGCGATTGACGAGGCGGGACTTGCCCTTCCCCACGGCCGCGAGTTGGTTCTTACCCCCGTTGATCCTCGAATTGCACATGCCCTAAGTACGCTTCAGGGAAATATTCCACGTGATATCGCAGCCATGTGCGCAGCGCTTGTATCCGAAGATCTTCGCCCGCAGGGTGCTGATTTATTAAGTGCTGTCTTTTCCCTCTCCCCCTCGAGCCCTCAGGGAAAGCGAGTGGAAGAGTCAGCTGCACGTTTAGCTTCCGGTATTCGCCCTCACCTCAATGCCAGTACGAGGCAGGCGCTTTCGCAGGCGCTCCCTCTTTTTGTTGCCTGTGCATACCCGCTGCGAATTGCACGTAAACGTGCACAGAGCGCGCGTTATCTACTGGCTTCTGGACAGGGAGCTAGTCTTCCTCCGTCTTCTTCTTTGGAAGGCAGCGAGTGGATTGCGATTGCTGAGCTTCAATCTGCGGGCAATGCGGATGCCATTATCCGTTCAGCTCTGCCCATTGACGGTGATGATGTTGATCTGGCGGCTTCGCATCTGCGTGAGAAAGCCTCGTCGTTACGTGTCGAAAATGGCGTAATTATTGGTTTCGTGGAAGAAAAACTGGGAGCCATCGTGCTCTCTAGTACGCGTTTGCCTTCCCCTGACCGATCTGAAATGCGCGAGGTGGCGCGGCGAAATCTAGAGGAAATGAGCGCAAGTGATCTCCCGTGGGATGACAATGCGAAACAGCTTCGTATGAGAATCATGGCGTGTCGAAAACTCATCGGAGAGCCTTGGCCCGCACTTGATGACGCCCACATCATTGCCGCGTGCATTGATCACTTGAGCGAGCAGTGGAGTGAGGGAGTGGCATTTTCCCAGCTGGACCTGAGCGAAGCTTTGAATGCGCTGCTCCCCTGGCCACTCAATATGGATCTTGAGCGAGAGGCACCACAGCAGATCACGATTCCGACGGGCACTCATCGAAGCGTGAAATGGGACGAAGACGGAGCATACGTACGCTTGCGTGTCCAAGAGGCCTTCGGCTGGACCGATACTCCGCATTTTGTTCAAGGGCGCCTTCCGCTTCGAATTGAGCTGACTGATCCGGCAGGCCGCCCCGTTGCGATCACCAGTGATCTTGCTTCCTTTTGGAAGGGACCATATCAGCAGGTTCGTTCTCAGCTTCGCGGTAGATACCCCAAACATCATTGGCCCGAAGATCCTTTCTCTGTTGCCCCAACATCGCGGACAAAACGCCAAAGCTAAAAATCTCAGTGATCCCCCTCACCTTCCGGCGAAACAGGGAATGTCCTGCCATCCATGTCGTTGAACTGGATGAAACGGGCCTTAGAAACGGAAGGACGGGCCATGGAGAACTTTGATCTCATCGTTGTTGGCGGCGGAAAGGCCGGCAAATCACTGGCAATGAACCGCGCGAAACACGGATGGAAGGTCGCGCTCATTGAACGACAGTTCATCGGCGGCACGTGCATTAACGTGGCGTGCATCCCCACCAAGTCCCTCGTCGCTTCGGCACGTCGCCTCGACGAGGCCCGCAATGATTCCGTCTTCGGTGTCGAAGGGACTGGGAACGTTCACATCGACATTGAGAAGCTGCGCGCGCACAAGAATGGCATCGTCTCAGCGATGATCGCCGCGCATGAGAAGTTCTTCGCTGCCCCCGGCATCGACTTCATGCGTGGAAGCGCCAGGCTCCTCGACGCGCACAGCGTCGAAGTGACTCTGGAAGACGGTACGACACGCCAGCTCCACTCCGACAAAGTCCTTCTCAACCTCGGAACGCGCCCCGCACACCCGCCGATTCCAGGTCTGTGGGAAGCCGGCGCATGGGATAGCGAAGATATCCTGCGTCTTGAAGAAATTCCTTCCTCTTTGGCAATCATTGGCGGTGGATACATCGGCGTCGAGTTTGCCTCGATGATGGCGACTTTCGGTTCGCAGGTCACTGTGATCGCTTCAGGCGAGCACATCCTTGATCGTGAAGACCCAGATATCGCTGCGATCTACCAGGAAGTGCTCAGCGCGCAGGGCGTCACTGTCCTCACCGGTGCCCGCGCGCAGTCGGCTGCAAAGGACGGCGACAATATCCGAATTGACCTTTCGGATGGACGCGAAGTCAGCGCCGAGCGTGTATTGGTTGCGGCAGGACGCGTTCCCAACACCGATGGCATTGGCCTTTCCGAGGCCGGGATTCGCTTGAACGAACGAGGCTTCATCGAGGTTGACGATCACTTGCGTACTCCCGTCGAGGGCGTATGGGCAGCAGGCGACTGCGCGGGAACCCCGATGTTTACCCACGCTTCGTGGAACGACTACCGCATTATCCGCGAGCAGCTGGACGGCGTTTCCCTGGACGACCCACGCACCTCGAAGGCCGGCCGAGTGATCCCCTGGGCACTCTTTGCTCACCCCGAGTTGGGACGAATTGGCATCAACGAAACCGAAGCCGCGCAGCGCGGTCTTGAGGTTCTTGTCGCATCAATTGACACGGCCGCAATTCCTCGCGCAAAGACTATGCGCGATACGACTGGAAAGTGGAAAGCCATTGTTGATGCGCATACCCACAAGATTTTGGGAGCAACCCTTGTGGGTCCCCAATCCGGTGAAGTCATTACCGCGGTTCAAGTCGCAATGGAAGCAGGGCTGACCTATGAGCAGCTGCGCATGCTTCCCATCGCGCACCCGACCATGGGAGAGGGATTGAACATCCTCTTTGATTCTCTTGCCTAATTTAAGCCCGATGCCCAGGGAATGTGCTCCCGTCAAAGGCTGAAACACCTTGGCCCCGTAGTTTCGCACGAAACTACGGGGCCAACGGCATCTATCGACTGCCCTTACATACGCTCAGGAGCCGCAACACCGAGAAGGTCCAGGCCACTACGCAGAACCTGGGCGACGGCATCGTTGAGCCACAAGCGTGCAACGTGGCCTTCATCCACCGGGTCATCCCCGCGAGGAGTGACACGGCACTGGCCATACCACGTGTGGTAGGCGGCTGCGAGCTGCTCCAGGTAACGCGCAACGCGGTGCGGTTCACGCAAGTCAGCGGCTTGTGCAACCTGCGCTGGGAACTGTGCAAGCACTCCGAGAAGGTCGCTATCAGCTGCGGTATCAAGCGCTGCAGGATTGAAACCAGCCTCGCGACTCACACCGTGTTCGGCAGCATTACGCGCAACATTTTGGGTGCGAGCATGCGCATACTGCACGTAGTACACAGGGTTCTCATTCGTATTCGATCCCAAGAGATCCAGATCGATATCGAGGTTTGAATCCATTGAGACACGAACAAGTGCATAGCGAGCAGCGTCCACACCCACAGCGTCGACAAGATCATCAAGGGTGACAATGGTTCCAGCGCGCTTAGACATACGGACGGGAACGCCGTCCTTCACCAAGTTCACCATCTGTCCGATGAGGATCTGCATGTTGACGCCCGGCTTATCACCGAAAGCCTCACACATTGCCATCATTCGACCAATGTAGCCGTGGTGGTCGGCGCCCAACAGGTAAATCGCAACGTCGGCACCACGGTGACGCTTATCAAGGTAGTAGGCGACGTCGCCGGCGAAGTAGGCAGCCTGACCATCAGACTTGATGAGCACACGGTCCTTGTCGTCTCCGTAAGAGGTTGTCCGCAGCCACACGGCACCATCTTGATCAAAGACCTCACCGCGCTTGCGCAAGGTTTCGATTGCGGCGTCAACTGCACCGGAATTGTGCAGCGAATCCTCATGGAAGAAGACATCGAATTCAGAGCGGAAATCGCGCAGACGCTGCTTGATTTCATCGAACATCAGCTCAACACCACGCGCGCGGAATGCCTCAACGGCTTCTTCTTCGGGAAGCGTGACCGGATCGGGCTCTCCTGCCGCGACCGCGTCTTCGCGCACCTGGGTAGCGATATCAGCAATGTACTGGCCGCCGTAGCCATCTTCGGGGGCTTCGTGTCCCATCGCACGCGCGTAGAGCGAACGAGCGAAGCGATCAATCTGCGAGCCGTGATCGTTGAAGTAGTACTCGCGGGTGACCTTCGCCCCCGAAGCCTTCATTAGGCGTGCAAGGGAGTCACCAACGGCTGCCCAGCGCGCACCGCCCAAGTGAACCGGACCCGTCGGGTTGGCGGAGACGTACTCCAAGTTGATGTGCAGGCCCTTCATGGACTCGCCGCGGCCGAAAGCGCCACCGGCCTCGACGATGCTGCGGGCAAGCTCGCCTGCAGAAGCTGCAGCAAGACGAATATTAATAAAGCCGGGGCCGGCGATTTCGGCACTGTCAATGCCGTCGAGTTCATTGAGACCGTTGACAAGGATCTGCGCAAATTCACGCGGGTTCATCCCTGCTTTTTTGGCGAGCTGCATAGCGATATTGCTTGCCCAGTCGCCGTGATCTCTATTTCGAGGACGCTCAACCTTCACCGTGTCGGGGACGTCGGCGGGATCGAGAGACAGATGCCCCTGAGCGATCTCGGCGAGCAATAAATCATGAATATGGGATGCAAGTTCTTCTGGAGTCACTATTTAAGGGTAATAGTTTGCCTTGCACCTGTGCCACACGCATTGATCTGTGACAGCTCACAAAATAGTGGAGTAAAGTTCGGTTATACGAAGATTTACGACTGTCGGGGGAACAATGGCAAGCGGGCACCGTCTCAAACAACATCGGCTTTTTGCACTCATGGGGCCTGCATTCATCGCTGCAATCGCCTACGTTGATCCCGGAAACGTAGCAGCGAATATTACAGCTGGCGCTCGCTACGGCTACCTTTTGGTCTGGGTTCTTGTCCTATCCAATATCGCAGCGATGCTCGTTCAGTACCTTTCAGCGAAACTAGGTATTGTCACCGGTCGATCACTTCCAACCCTCCTTGGCGAGCGCCTTCGCCCCCGCAACCGTGTTCTTTTCTGGCTCCAAGCTGAGCTTGTCGCGGCGGCAACGGACCTTGCAGAAGTCATCGGCGGAGCGATCGCCCTCAATCTTCTCTTCGGCATTCCGCTCCTGTGGTCGGGCGTCATCATCGGCGGCGCATCCATCGTGATCTTGCTCTTCCAAGGACGCCGTCAAAATATCTTCGAAGCAGTCATCATCGGGATGCTTGTTGTCATCACAGCCGGATTCCTTGCGGGACTTTTCTTCGCTCCCCCACAGTGGTCGGAAGTGGCCTCGGGGCTGATCCCACGCTTCAAGGGCTCCGATTCGATCTTGGTTGCCGCATCAATGCTTGGCGCGACGGTCATGCCTCATGCGATTTACTTGCACTCGTCATTAGTCAATGACCACCACACCGATCCTGAGGTTGAGCGCCCCCACAAGAGAGCTCTCCTTCGAGCAACACGTCACGATATTTTGTGGGCACTGAGCATTGCGGGAATCGTGAACATCGGTCTGCTCCTCCTTGCGGCATCTGCACTATCCGGAGTCGAAGGAACAGACACGATCGAGGGCGCCTACCACGCGATCGCACACGCATTAGGTCCAACGGTTTCAACAATTTTCGCACTCGGTCTTCTGGCTTCGGGTTTGGCCTCGACCTCAGTTGGCGCCTACGCGGGTTCTGAAATCATGAACGGACTCCTCCATGTGAACGTTCCCCTGCTGGCGCGCAGACTGGTGACCATTATTCCGGCACTGATCATCTTGGGAATCGGCGCAGAACCGACTTGGGCCTTGGTCCTTTCTCAGGTCGCTTTGTCCTTCGGAATCCCCTTCGCGATCGTCCCTCTCATGCGACTCACCCGCTCCAAAGAAGTCATGGGCGAGTATGCGAATAAGCCGCTGACAATCACAGTGGCTTCCGTGATTGCAGCGGCAATTATTCTGCTCAATATTCTTCTTGCTTACCTAACCATCACCGGCCAGGGCTAGAGGATCTATCAGTAGGCATCCATGACGGCAATGCGACGCTTGTGACGCTCATCTTCACTGAAGGGCGTGGACAAGAAGGTCAGAACGAAACGAGTGGCGTCTTCAAGGGAATGCTGGCGCGCACCAACGGAAATGACATTGGCATTGTTGTGCTCGCGAGCAAGAACCGCGATCTCTTCATTCCACACCAGTGCTGCACGGACTCCCTTGACCAGGTTTGCAGCCATCTGCTCACCGTTTCCAGAGCCTCCAATAACAACGCCCAGAGAGCCCGGTTCAGCAGCGACGCCTTCGGCCGCTGCAATGCACATCTGAGGGTAGTCATCGTTGGGGTCATAGGTAGTTGCACCGTGGTCCACGACTTCGTAGCCGGCATCGCGCAGGACGCCTACCAGGTGTTCCTTGAGTTCAAAACCTGCATGATCAGTCGCAATATGAACGCGCATATGAAGTTCCATTCGATTGTGAGGACTGCGAACCCCTACATGATAGGGGGTAGCCCACCTTAAAGACTAGCGTTTGAGCTGGGGCTAAAGACTGATAAACTGACGTGGTTGCCCCGATAGCTCAGTGGATAGAGCGTTCGCCTCCGGAGCGAAAGGTCGCAGGTTCGAATCCTGTTCGGGGCACTTTTCGCGCCGCAATAATTGAGCGCACCAAAAGCACCGCGAACCATGCTGCAAAAAGCAGAGCATCCACGCGCGGAGACAACACCGAGGCGCACCATGCTCCCACTGGAACTGCGCATACCGCAGCGATGCCCACCGTCAGCGCTGGCCCCAAGCGCAGGAGGCCTCGGCGATAATTCGTGAAGGTACCGCTCAGCGCGCCCGGGAGCATGACGACCATAGAGACCCCGCGCGCGCCCAGGTCAGACATTCCAAGCAAAGTCAGCCCCGGTACTGCAACTGCTCCCCCACCGATCCCAAGTAGCCCCGCGAGGAAACCGCAAAGACCGCCGATCATGACTAAAGCGCAGGCGACAGCAGGATTAAGGGTCAAAACTCCCTCACGTGCGGGAACGTAGAGGACTTGAAGCGCGATCAGCGTCAGGATGAAGGCGACGAAGCACCAGCGCAGGGTCACTTCACGCATACGAGCGAGCAGCCAGGTTCCTCCCTGCACGCCAAGGAGCATTCCAATCATCATCAACAATGCCGGAACCCAAGCAATGCGCCCCGACCACGAGTAGGAGATAACTCCAGACAAACACGTGGGGACAATTGCAAGAAGACTTGAAGCCGAGGCCTGACGCTGAGAAAACCCGACTGCCATGAGCGCAGGGACAATGACTGTCCCGCCGCCGATCCCAAACATTCCCGAAAGAAAACCAGCGAAGAGCCCCGCACTCATCAGGATCAGGGCATTTCGCGTTGCCTGTGACATCCCTCCTCCTTGTACACCTCAATTTTACGCGTGATGGATGCCCCATAACCGTATGCAAAGACACTCACTGCCGCCGATGCACGCATGTCCTAGGATGAATATGGCATGTTGCCGCATAGCTTTTACGTCAAGGAGTTGCCTTGGAATACCCCTTGTGGTCACTTATTCCATTCGTCACGATGCTCGCCTGCATCGCTGTTTTGCCGTTAATCCCTGCAACCTCGCACTGGTGGGAACGCAATTCCAGCCAGCTGACGGTTGCACTGGTCTTGGCGATCCCGACGACCGCCTGGATGTTCTGGAAAGCCGGAAGCGCTCCGCTCATTGACACGGGAATTGAGTATTTCCAATTCATCTGCTTGCTGTTCTCGCTCTACGTAGTATCGGGGGGCATCCACCTCGCGGGTGATATCCGAGCAACTCCTCGCAACAACACACTCTTCCTCGCTATCGGCGGTGTTCTTGCATCCTTCATCGGCACAACCGGCGCAGCGATGCTGCTCATCCGTCCGCTCTTGGCGACGAACCGCGAGCGTGTGAACAAGGTCCACACCGTGCTCTTCACAATCTTCATCGTGGCCAACTGCGGCGGTTTGCTCACTCCCCTTGGCGACCCGCCGCTCTTCCTTGGTTTCTTGAACGGGGTCCCCTTCACGTGGACCCTTAACCTGTGGAAAGAATGGGCCTTCGTCTTGGCGATCCTTCTTTTGTCGTACTACTCGCTTGATCGCCTGTACTACGCAAGCGAACCCAAGGTGGCCATCGAAGAGGACAACGAGGACATCGAACCTCTGCGCTTGCACGGCGCGATTAATCTCCTGTTCTTTGCAGCGATTATCTGCTCCGTTGCTTTCCTACCTTCTTGGGATGCCGAGGCCATCATCGAAGGCCATGCGCACGGAAGTGAGTTGGTCCCCTGGCGCGAGATCGTCATGTTGCTTGCGGCTGGTCTGTCACTGACCATCGGAAACAAGAAGGTCCGCTACGAGGAAAATGCCTTCCAATGGTCCCCTATTGCCGAGGTCGCGGCCCTCTTCATCGGTATTTTCGCCACGATGGCCCCCGCGCTGCGCGTCCTGGAAGAAGTTGCGCCCTCACTCCCCTTGAACCGTGGAACTTTCTTCGTCTTCACTGGTTCTTTGTCCTCGGTCTTGGACAACGCGCCGACCTACATGACCTTCTTCGGAATGGCAAAGACCCTGGGCGGGGATGGAACGCTCATTGCCGGAGTTCCCGAGACTTACTTGATCCCGATCTCTTTGGGCGCGGTTCTGTGCGGCGCTATCACCTACATCGGCAATGGTCCGAACTTCATGGTTAAGTCCGTTGCCGAGGCCGATGGCGTTGAAATGCCCAGCTTCGGTCGCTACATTGTTGATTCCTTCATGCTGCTTGTTCCCGAGCTCGCAGCAATGGCAATGATTTTCATTGGCAGTGGCTGGGTGCGCATCGCAGGTATCGTCTTGGGCGTCGTGCTGGTGGGAGTTTCGCTCTGGCGAATCGCGCGCGCTCGTACCATTGAATTGGCAACACGTACTCAGGGAATCGACATCTAGTCCAAGTCGCAAAACTTTGAGGCGTGGTCCCCTTTCTCTGGGGTCACGCCTCAATTATTTATTCTGCGTTTGCTGGCGCGATCGGGACCCATTGGCCTCGTTCTTCCAATATCCGACGAGCGAGGGTCGGGTGATCAGTAATGAGGCCGTCAACCCCCAGGTCGAGGAGACGATGCATTTGCGACTCTTCATTGACCGTCCACACGTGCACGGCACAACCCAAGGCGTGTGCAGTCGCAACGAAACGGCGATCGACCACGCGGATTACACTCATCTTCTCCGGAACCTGAACTGCCCATACCCCTTCAAGAGGACCCGGAACTCGCAAACGCGTAGCAGGCTGGGCGAGCTGGGACGCGGCAACGAGCCTCGTCACCGCGGCAACCCCCAGTGAAGTGACCAAGCGCGGTTCACGGGAGCGAAGAAGGCGAAGACGTGACTCATCAAAAGAAGCGATGAGAACCCTGCCCAAGGCCTCGTGCTCACGCACAACGTCAAGCAAAGGAAGCGCGACTTCCGGGCTCTTGGCGTCAACGTTGAAATACATGTCGGGGAAACTCTCAAGAGCATCTGCCAAGCGGATCATTCGACCGCCATCTACCCCGCGCAACTGTTCCAACTGCGACCAGGGCATCTGGCGGATCTCACCCTTGGCTGGGTAGGTGCGATCCACTTTAGGATCATGATTAAGAACCACTTGGCCATCCGCACTCAGGTGCGCGTCAGTCTCAACGTGGAAAACCTGAATATCACGTAGAGCTTGAAAAGCTTCCGGCGTATTTTCGGGAGCTTCGGCACCCCCGCCACGATGTGCAAGAATCAGAGGGCCTTCACCGAGAACCCGATACATTGTCAGCACTCCTTGCCGATAAAGATGGCCTTGTGCTCGACCATCCACTTTTCCGGATCAACCGGTTCATTCTTCGAGTTATGGATCTCGAAGTGAAGGTGCGGTCCCGTTGACCATCCATTCGAGCCAACTGCACCGATCTGTTCACCCGCATTGACCTGCTGGCCAACCTTGACCTTGATGTCTTTCATGTATTGATGCAGGTAAGCAGAATAGAAAACGGTTCCATCGCTGAGGGTATGGCGCATAGTGATGAGAGCACCGGAACGTGAATTCTCGGAGACCTCGATGACTTCCCCGGGATACACAGCGTAGATCGGTGTTCCAAGGGGAGCAGCCATATCCGTGCCTTCATGCATGAGCAGGGTTCCGGACACGGGAGAAATACGCATCGAGAAGGGCGAAGTCACCTGATAGGTCCCCTGCTGAAGCGGCCAATAGAGCGTGTCAGCTTTAGTGAGCGTTCGAGTTCCATCGGCAGCGCCGTCACTACTCAAACACTGAGCGGCAAGAGGCGAACGAACTCGTGAACGCGAGGCCGGATCAACCTGGGCGTTAAGACCGGAAGAGAGCGTGACTGCGTTGGTATCAGTTGCCCATGACTGGGAACCAGCAGCGACGCCAAATTCTCGAGAGGGTATCGAAATCGACACATCCGGACGCAAAAAACCACTCAAGGGGACCGCAATTGTCATTGCACCAAGTGCAAGAAGAACGCCCGAACGCACGATAACAGCACCAAACTTTGATCGTTTGGCTGGCGAGGCCTGGGCGACAGAAGATACGGGGGCACCGTGAATGCGCGCGTCATGAGCGCGCTCGTGGGCACGCTCTCGACGCGTCGGGAACTTCGGTGCTTCAGGTGTCATAGTTCTTCCATCATCCCAAATAAAAAGCCGGATCGCAGTTACTTGTGTCCTACTGCTCACCTCAGGAACGATAGTTTCCAGGAAGAGTGTCCTTCTGGAGGGCGTCGCGGACCTCACCAACTAGTCGTTCAAGAATATCTTCAAGGAAGAGAACCCCTGTAACCGTTCCGTCTGCACCCATGACTTCGGCAAGGTGCGCACCGGCGCGTTGCATATGTCGAAGAGCGTCTTCAACTTCTGCGTCCATCGGCACCGCCTCCATCTTGCGGATACGCCACGAGGTGATGGGCTCAAAACGCTCTGTTTCATCGGCATAAAGGACATCTTTAAGGTGAATATAGCCCTTGAGCACTCCCTGAGCGTCCGCAACAGGGAAACGCGAAAACCCAGTGCGGGCAACTTCTTTTTCAACCTGATCCGGCGTAGTGGACTCATCCAAAATAATGAGTTCTTCCAAGGGAACCATGACATCGGAGGCGTTCTCTGTCGAGAACTCAAGGGTTCCTGAGAGCAGACCCAGGTCGTCGTCAATCATTCCCTCTTGTTGGGAGTGTTCAACGATTGTTGCCATCTCTTCGACGGTGAAAGTCGCCGAGATTTCTGATTTCGGTTCAACTCCGGCAATGCGCAAGAACCAATTCGCCAGGTGATCCATGCCGTGAATCACTGGACTGATGACGTGTCCAATATTGACCAAAATTGGTGCCAGCACGAGGAGTAGGCGCTGTGGGTTTGCAATTGAGAGGTTCTTCGGCACCATCTCACCGAAGACAACATGCAAGAACAGGACCAGCGCGAGGGAGAAGGTAAATCCGACGACGTGTACCCACGAGTGCGGCAGTCCCCACTGCTGCATTGGTCCTTCGATTAACGAGGCGAAAGTGGGTTCTGCGACCACACCAAGGGAGGTAGACGCTACCGTCACGCCCAACTGACAGATCGCCAGCATCAAAGAGACGTGCTCGAGCGCGAAAAGCGCGTACTTCGAACCACGAACTCCTTCTTCAGCCAAGGGTTCGATCTGCGAACGACGAGATGAGGTAGTCGCAAACTCGCCCGCGACAAAGAACGCATTGAGTGCAAGAAGAATGCAGGTCACGATCACGGCGAAAGTGGCGTTCACAAGAGCACCTCCCCTTCGCTTTCACGCGCGGGAGGAATGATGCTCACCTGCATGACTCGTCGCCCCGTCATCTGGATGACTTCTAAGCTGGCGCCTGCGACTTCGCAGCGGTCTCCTACCTGTGGAATCGTTCCAAGCTCGGTCATGATCAGACCGGCGAGAGTGTCATAGGGACCATCATCGGGAAGGAAAATTTTCGTTCGCTGCGCGAGTTCGTCGATGCGCAATCGTCCGGGTACCAAAAGACTTCCATCGGGACGTTGACGAATACCCAAGCGACGCTGATCATGCTCGTCCGCGACATCGCCAACAATTTCTTCGACGACATCTTCAAAGGTGACGATTCCCGACACACCACCGTATTCATCAACGACGACGGCCATCTGGAGACCTTCTTCGCGCAACTGAACAAGCAGTGTGCCCAAGTCAAGGGTCTCAGGCACGCGCGGGGCCTCGGCAAGCAAGGAAGAGGAAATGACGGGAACTTCATCGCGTTTCTCGAAAGGAACAGCGACCGCTCGACGCAAAGAAACGAAACCGATGATGTCATCCCGGTCTTCTCCGATTACCGGGAAACGCGAATGCCCGGTTTCGTGGGCCGCGCGGACAACATCGGAAGCCACTGCATCTTCAGGAATCGTATGGAGAAGGCCACGGTCCGTCATCACGTCCGCCGCATTCAATTCGCTGATTCGGATGGAGTTCGTGAACAGCGATGCCGTCGAGGTATCCAGAGTTCCCTCTTGAGCCGAGTGACGAACCATCGCGGCAAGCTCCGAGGCGGAGCGCGCAGAAGAGAGCTCTTCTTGAGGCTCAACACCCATCAGGCGCAATATGCCGTTGGCTGACGCGTTGAGAACCGTAATCACCGGTTTGAACACAACAGTGAACAGGGAATTAAAGGGGACGATCCGCCCTGCAGTCTTGAGGGGGTGCGCAAGAGCGAGATTCTTTGGGACAAGCTCTCCGAAAACCATCGAAAGAACATTGATCAAAACCGCCGCAACAGCGACTCCAACGGCGGAAGAAACCGCCGTCGATAAGCCAAGTCCTACCCCGGCCGCACTCAGCATATCCGCGAGTGCAGACTGCGTCGTATAACCCAAAAGAATTGTCGTCAGCGTGATCCCGACTTGTGCGCCGGACAGCTGCGTCGACAGATTTTTAATCGCGGTGGAGACTTGGCGAGCACGAGCGTCTCCCGCTGCAGCTCGGCTTT
This sequence comes from uncultured Actinomyces sp., assembly GCA_963536345.1. Taxonomy (GTDB): domain Bacteria; phylum Actinomycetota; class Actinomycetes; order Actinomycetales; family Actinomycetaceae; genus Pauljensenia. The sequence goes on along the minus strand of CAUTAH010000003.1, from coordinate 47,375 downwards.
CAACGACGGCTTGGTCGAGTGCGACAAGAGAGAATTCTGCGGAAACAAAGACAAAAGTTCCCGCCGTGAGGATGACTCCTAAAAGGAGCATTGCGATATCAAGAAGCACGTTGGCCTCCCGCATCGAGGCGGTATTGACGCATCAGACTTTGATCAGAGCAACAACTGTCACTTTCCATGATTCCTCCAGTCTATCGGTAGTTGGAGTTCTTCGAAGTGTGAGAAAGGCCCGTTGCAGGTGAGGCATTCACGGCCCTAGGGCCTAAACTGTTGTCTAAAGTCACATAGCAGTGTTCAGAAAAAGGATGGTACAGCTGTGGTGGAATCCCCACGTTCACCAGAATGGGTTCAACAAATGCGCCAGCAGTGGTTGGCCGATCCCCACAGCGTCGACGCCTCGTGGCGCGCCTACTTTGAGGGAGACGCTGTCCCCACCCAGCTTCATCGTCCGCAGGCTCCTCTCCCGACGCAACCAACCGCAGTTGTTAGCGCCGAGGCTGCCCTTGCCGCCCAGGCAGACAATCCCGCAACCGAGCAGCCCGAAGTTCTCGTCACCCGCTCCGATCTTCCTCCCGCTCCCCCCGCTCAGGCGAGCGAGGCCTCGTCGCCCTATGCACGACGCCACCGCGCTACGCAGACGCCAGCCTCGCGTTCAATGAGCACGGAAACTGAAGACGATATCCGTGTCCTCAAAGGAATCGCGCGCGCAACCGCACGCAATATGGACGAATCACTGAGCGTCCCGACTGCGACTTCTCAGCGCCAGATTGCCGCAAAGATCCTGATCGAGAACCGCGCGGTTGTGAACTCTCACTTGCAGCGCACTGTTGGCGGCAAGGTCTCCTTCACACATCTCATTGGATACGCCATCGTCGAGGCGCTCTCCGAGATGCCGCAGTTGAATGTTCGCTATGTTCTTCACGACGGTAAAGCTGCAGTTGAAGAACTCGCACACGTGGGCTTTGGCCTGGCGATCGATATCCAGCACGGTGGCGAACGCCGTCTGGTTGTTCCGGTTATCCACGATGCTGATACCTTGACCTTCACGCAATTTGTTGACGCCTATCAGGGCATCATCGCTCGAGCAAAGAAGGGCGAACTTACGGCCGAGGACTATCAGGGTGCCACTGTCACCCTGACGAATCCGGGCACCATCGGCACCACGACCTCGGTTCCGCGTTTGATGAGTGGGCAGGGGCTCATTATCGGTGTGGGAGCAATGGATTATCCAGCCGAGTTCGCTGGAGTCTCCCCGCGCAAACTTGCTCTCATGGGAATTGGCAAGACGATGTTCGTCTCGTCGACCTATGATCACCGCGTCATCCAAGGTGCTGCCTCCGGTGAATTCCTCCGCCTCGTGGACATTAAACTTTCGGGTCGCGATGGTTTCTACGAACGCGTCTTTACGGCTCTGCACATTCCTATCCAGCCCTACGTGTGGGAAGCAGACTTCGAGTACGACTTGGAACGCGAGAAGGGCAAGCCTGCGCGTATCGCTGAGCTCATCCACGCCTACCGCTCACGTGGTCACCTCGCGGCCGATACCGATCCCCTGGCGTACCGCGTGCGCCGTCACCCCGATCTGGACCTGACCAGTTATGGCTTAACCGTGTGGGATCTGGACCGTTCTTTCCCGACCGGAGGCTTTGGCGGAACGGAGCAGATGCTTCTTCGCGATCTTTTGTCGCGCTTGCACGATACCTACATTCGATCCATTGGTATCGAATACATGCATATCCAAGATCCGCAGCAGCGCCACTGGGTGCAAGAACGCATTGAGGGACCTTTCAAAGCTCCTTCTTCCCAGGAGCAACGCCGCATTCTTTCGACCCTAATTCACGCTGAAGCATTCGAAGAGTTCTTGCAGACCAAGTATCTGGGGCAAAAGCGATTCTCTCTTGAAGGCGGCGAATCTTTGATTCCTCTTCTCGATGAGATCTTGAACCAGTCTGCACATCGCGGAATCCACGAGGTTGCGATTGCGATGGCCCACCGCGGGCGCTTGAACGTCTTGGCAAATCTTGCGGGCAAGAGCTATGCCCAGATCTTCTCCGAATTTGAAGGAAACCAGGATCCGCGAACCGTTCAGGGCGCGGGAGATGTCAAGTACCACTTGGGAACTGAGGGAGTGTATTCAGCTGAGCCTGGAGTTGCGACCAAGGTGTCCTTGGCGGCTAACCCCTCTCACCTTGAAGCCGCCGATGGAGTGCTCGAAGGAATCGTGCGCGCAAAGCAGGATGTTTTGGGCGATCCCGATCTGCCCATTGTTCCCCTGTTGATCCACGGTGACGCGGCTTTCATCGGGCAAGGCGTGGTTCAAGAAACCCTCAATATGTCCCAGTTGACCGGATACAAGACCGGCGGAACTATTCACATCATCGTGAATAATCAGATCGGTTTCACGACGGGACCGGCTTCGGGTCGTTCTTCGCGCTATCCGACGGACCTGGCAAAGGGCCTGCAGATCCCAATCTTCCACGTCAACGCCGATGACCCCGAAGCAGTCGTACGCGTGGGCGCTTTGGCCTTGGCTTATCGCGAGGCTTTCCACAAGGATGTTCTCATCGATTTGGTGTGTTACCGCAGGCGTGGTCACAACGAGGGCGATGATCCTTCGATGACCCAGCCGGTCATGTACTCGCTGATCTCCAAGTTGCCTTCTACCCGTGAGGTTTATATCCGCAACCTTGTGGGACGTGGCCAGCTCACCGAAGAAGACGCACGCGAGTCCATTCGCGCTTACGAGGCCGAACTCAGTGAGATTCTGGATCACACCCGCGAGCACGGCTGGTCTCCGCAAAATCGCAGCGAGGACGAAGACGATCAGTGGCAGGTTCCCGAAAGTCAGCTGCCCGGCGCGGGAATGATGATCGGTTGGACTTCCGCTGTGAGTGCTGAAACGCTGAGCCGTATCGGCGAAGCTTATGTGAACTTCCCACCGGATTTTGCAGTCCATCCGAAGATCGAGAAGCTGTGCCACAAGCGTTATGAAATGGCTTCCGGCCACGATTCGATCGACTGGGGTTTCGCAGAGCTCTTAGCTTTCGGCTCGCTACTCATGGAGGGCACGCCGATTCGCCTTTCCGGTGAAGATGCACGCCGCGCGACCTTTGTTCAACGCCACGCGGTCCTCCACGACCACAATGACGGGCGCGAATTCACTCCATTGCACTTCCTTACTCCCGATCAAGCCCACTTCGATGTCTTCGATTCGCCTCTGTCGGAGTATGCAGTTCTTGCCTACGAATACGGGTATTCCATCGAGCGCCCCGAAGCCTTGGTCCTGTGGGAAGCACAATTCGGTGACTTTGCGATCGGCGCCCAAACAATCATCGATGAGTTCGTCTCTTCGGCAGAAACGAAGTGGGGGCAGCGCTCTTCTCTGGTCATGCTCTTGCCGCACGGCCAGGAAGGACAAGGCCCTGACCATTCTTCTGCCAGGATTGAGCGTTTCCTCCAGCTGGCAGCAGAGGACAACATGTGGATTGTTCAGCCCTCAACCCCGGCGAACCACTTCCATATGCTGCGCACACAGGCCTACAAGCGGCCTCGTAAGCCTCTGATCGCCTTTACCCCCAAGCAGCTCCTGCGTCTTCCCGCCGCGTCTTCCTCCATCGAAGAATTCACCTCGGGGTCTTTCACTCCGGTCTACTCCGAAGTTGATTCTCGGGTGAACACCCACGAGGTGACAAAGGTTCTCGTGTGTTCTGGCCGCGTTTACTACGACCTCATCCACGAACGCGCGGAGCGAGGCGCGTGGAATACGGCGATTATTCGCGTCGAGCAGCTCTATCCCCTCCCCGTCGATGAGCTTCGCAAGGCTCTTGCCACCTACCCGAACGCCCAAGTGGTCTGGGTCCAGGATGAGCCGAAGAACCAGGGAGCTTGGCCCTACTTTGCGCTGAACTTGTTCCCTGAGCTGGGAATCACTCCGGCGCTTGTGTCCCGTCCGGAGAGCGCAACGACCGCTGCTGGACGCGCAAGTTTGCACCGTGAGCAGGCTGCGGATATCTTGCGCCGAGCTTTTTCCTAAGAAGGGGGCACGCAGATGCGTATTTGTGTGATTGGCGATGAGCTGATTACCCCAATGGGTGATCCCCGAGGCCTGGGCTGGGTCGGGCGCGTTTTGGCGCGCTCACACTTCCCTTCCCCTCCGACCGTCATGACCTTGGCTGTCCCCGGGGAAACAACAACGCAGCTCTCCTCTCGGTGGGAAAACGAAGTGAGCTATCGTCTTGCACCCGATGAACCCTGTGCGCTCATCATTGCCGTTGGATGCGCGGATATTCCCGCGGGTATTTCAACGCCGCGCTCTCGCCTGAATCTTGCAAACATCACCGACCGAGCTTCGACGCTTGGTATTCCCTCGATGGTTGTTGGTCCGCCTCCTCTTGCGGGAGTCCAATCCAGCGCGGTGAAGGAAGTTTCCTTGTCGTGCCAGCAGGTGTGCGAGCGCAGGGATATTCCCTTTGTCGATACTTTCACTCCCCTTGTCGCACATGATCAGTGGTTTGAGGATATGGCTTCTTCTGCTGTTCGTTCTGCTCGCGGCGCTTCGATGCCTGGACAGTCGGGCTATGCGCTCATGGCTTGGCTTGTCCTGCACCAGGGATGGTTTGAGTGGATCGGAGCCGAAGAAAGCGACGTTTAAAAAATAGAGTTGTCAAGAAGAGACGGGTGGGGCTCCGATGCATTGCATCGGAGCCCCACCCGTTAAACACGATTCAGGCGTTAGGACGCTTGCCGTGGTTCGCGCCGTGCTTACGACGATCGCGACGCTTACGACCCCTCTTCGACATTGTCGTCTCCTCTAAAAACTGAGATATCCAACCTGCACAGTTTTTCACACCCGAGGCTAATCTCCAAACAGAGCGCGCCCACAGAGTCGAAATTCACGATTCAGTGGAGCTCCACGTTACCTCAACGTAGGTCTGTGCAATGATGCGCTCGCGCAAGGATTGAGGGGCTTGGTCGCAATAGCAACGCGCAAGGAGAGAGCGGACGAAGCGCTCGGTGTACATCGAGTCCTGGCAGTGCTTGCAGCGAGAAATATGGTCAAGCAGTTGCTCGCGAAACTCCGGGCTCTTCAAGCATTCAGCGGAAATATAGTCGCGGCATTCCTCGCGGTCGAGGAAGTCAATCACTTCAAAAAGGTGTTCGTGTAGCTCACGACATGCGCGCTTATCGTCAATCTGCATGATTCTCCCCGATTCCATATTCAGCCGCGAGTGCTGACAGGCCTTCGCGTAGATTCTTGCGTCCTCGATGAAGCCTGGACATGACGGTCCCGATCGGGATATCCAGCATGTCTGCGATCTCTTTATACGCAAAACCCTCTACATCAGACAGAAGGACGACAACACGTTGATCTTCCGAAAGCGACTCCAATGCAGTTCGCAGCTGGGAGGAAGGAATGTTATCCAATGCTTCTGCTTCCGCAGAAACAAGACCCTTCTCATCGTGAGAAGCAGCAGCGGCGAGCTGCCAGTCTTCAACCTCTTCACCGCCACTGCGTTTAGGAGAACGCTGCGCCTTGCGGTAGTGGGTGATGTAGGTGTTGGTCAAGATCCTGTAGAGCCAAGCTTTGATATTGGTTCCTTGCTGATACTGATGAAACTTCGTGTAGGCCTTCATAAAAGTTTCCTGCACGAGGTCTTCTGCATCAGCACGATTTCGAGTCATTCCCAAAGCGGCACCAAAGAGTTGATCGATGAGGGGAATCGCTTGTTCGGAAAACAAACGGTCCCGGTCCTCCTGACTCAACTCCTGCGGTGCAGGCTCAAGAGTGTCATGTAATTCGCTCATTGATGTCAAGGCTAATCGTGAACGCCTCGGATGCGAAAGTGGACGCGCGAAAGCGGGACGGCCCCATGCTCTTCCTCGCCTTGTCACTTCCTCATCAAGTTTCATATCCACTTCAACGCCGCAAGCTGACGATTATTCCCTGCATGTGGATTCACGACAGCTGTTTACAAGAATTTTTGCCGAGCGCAGGGTGCCAAACGACTTTTTTTGACACAATGGAGTCATGTCTCTTCTGCGTGGTATTGCCCGTCCTCTCCTTGCCGCTCCCCTCGCTCTCGATGCAATCGATGCCCTGATTCATCCGGATCGCCACGTCGCCAAACTCGACGCACTCCGCCCCGTTTTTTCGCGCATCGAAGAGCGAGGCAACATTGAGGATATTGATCCTTATCTCTCCCGCAGCGCGCGAATCAGCGCCGGCGTTACCCTCCTCGCAGCTGGAGCCTTCGCGTTGGGGAAAGCGCCTCGTACCTGTGCTGCGGTCTTAACGGCCATCGCGCTTCCCATGGCCGTCATCAATCATGAACAGCCTGCCTCGCTTCGTCTGAAGCTTGCCAATTGTGCGGGATTATTCTTCGCAAGTGTCGATCGGAACGGACGGCCCAGCTATTCCTGGCGTCGCAATCAGCTCATCGAGGCTGCCTCGACTCGCGGAGCGCATTCCTCAGGCGCCGCCCAGTGAGCTCGTGGCGTGCTCCTCGACTTCGCTCCCCTATCCATGCGAAGGTTTCAATCCCCGGCTCCAAATCACAGACCGCACGTGCGCTCTACCTCGCTGCGATCGATCGCCAACCATGTGTGATTGAGGGCGTTCTTCGCTCTCGCGATACTGATCTTTTTGCCCAAGCGCTGCGAACTCTTGGCGCTCAGATCGAGATGCTGGGCGACTCTTGTGCACGGGTCACCCCGATTTCTTCAGATTCCCCTTCTTCTGAGCGAGTTATCGACTGCGGGCTTGCGGGAACCGTCATGCGTTTCCTCCCGCCCTTAGCTGCCCTTTCTTCCACTCCCACGCGCTTCGATGGAGACGAGCAGGCATATGTGCGCCCGCTTGCTCCTCTCTTAGATGTCCTCGAAGGCCTGGGAGCCTCACTGATTTACCACGGTGAAAAGGGACATCTTCCTTTCACGATTTCCGGCCCGCTCACGCCTCCATCATCGCCGATCATTGTTGATGCTTCCGCTTCCTCACAGTTTTTCTCTGCGATGCTTCTTATTGCCCCTCTTATCGGTGGAGCGATTATTCGAAGCAATGCTCCTCTCATTTCTTTGCCCCACATCGAAATGACCCTGGAAATGATGCAAGAAGTTGGCCTTTCATGGATGCGATTGGGCGATCGCGAATGGAAGGTCGATGCGGGAGCGCCCACGGCCTCGGAAATCGCAATCGAAGCGGATCTTTCGAATGCGGGTCCCTTCCTATGCGCGGGAATACTCAGCGCGGGAAGCGTCACAATCCCTAACTGGCCGCTTGCATCAACCCAGCCCGGCGCACAGTGGCCGTCTCTTTTCGACGAGATCGGTATTGAAACTTCTCTGGAAACAAACGAAATGGGAAGCAGCGAGCTGACAGTGCGCGGGGGCGGACCGGGGAGTTTCCCCGGAATTGAACGCGATATGTCGGCCATGGGTGAAATGGTTCCAACCTTTGCGGCTCTCCTACTTTTTGCGTCAAGTCCCTCGACGCTAAGCGGCATCGCCCATCTGCGCGGACATGAAACCAACCGTCTGGACGCAATCGCTCAGTCAGTCAGCGCTCTGGGCGGTTCAATCGAACAGCTCCCGGACGGGCTGCGGATCACCCCCACTGCCCTTCACGGTGCCCATCTGCGGTCCTTCGCGGACCACAGGATGGCAACTTTCGCCGCGATTGTTGGCTTGGTTGTTGACGGGGTCAGCGTTGACGATATTTCCTGTACATCCAAGACCCTCCCCGGGTTTGAATCGATGTGGGCACGCATGTGCGCAGAGAGTGACGACAATGTCTAGACGCGATATTGGAACTGACGATCCCCGCGTAAAAGTTCGTCCCTCAAAGCGTTCGCGGCCGCGAACTAAGGTCCGACCCGATTGGGGAAATAAGCCAATCGGGCAGGTAATTGGCATTGACCGCGGTCGTTACCTTGTTCGCTATGAGGGCTTGGACCTTCGCGCAGTCTTAGCCCGCGAGCTCAAGAAGGGCAGCGTCGTCGTGGGAGACCGGGTTCGCCTGACCGGAGATTTGAGCGGCCGCGTCGATACCCTTGCGCGAATCGTCGCCACGGATGAGCGCAGCAGCGTTCTCCGCCGTTCTCTCGAGGACGCACCGGATCAAAAGGGCGAGAAAATTATCGTCGCCAACGCTCAGATCATGGTGATTGTGACGGCTTTGGCTGATCCGCCCCCTCGAATGGGGATGATCGACCGTTGCCTTGTTGCCGCTCACGAAGCTGGAATGCGTGCCGTCTTGTGCCTGACCAAGGCCGATCTTGCTCCTGCTACCGAGTTTTTGGAAGCCTACGCTGACTTTAATGTCACGACGGTCGTCACCTCAGTTGAGGCAGGCTGCCAAGGCCTCGATGAGCTCAAAGAAATCCTCGCCGGTCATTTCTCCGTTTTGGTCGGCCATTCCGGCGTCGGGAAATCAACCCTGATCAATGCTTTGATCCCCCAAGCCGAACGCGTAGTGGGTGTTGTAAATCAAGTGACTGGACGAGGTCGTCACACCTCGACGTCTTCGCGCGCCTTTGAGCTTCCTGGTGGAGGGTGGATCGTCGACACCCCGGGTGTGCGTTCCTTTGGTTTGGGACATGTTGACATCGATGATGTACTGGGAGTTTTCCCCGACGTCGCCGAGGCCTCGCACTGGTGTTTGCCATTGTGTACGCACCTTGAAGACGCAACTTCTTGCGCCCTCGATGCTTGGGCGCAGGGTAAGGATCCTTTCGTTATTTCTTCCACTGACGAGGCCGCGGATCGGGAGCGCAGGCGGCGTTCCTCCCGGGTGGCTTCGGTTCGCCGGCTCCTGGATGCGGTCGCTGGCGCAATGAAGGTGTCGAAAGCTGCCCGTTAGAGTTCAAACTGCACGCAGTTGCAGGTGGAGCAGGTCATACTAAGCACATGCGTATTCTTCACACCTCAGACTGGCATTTTGGCCGTAATCTCCACGGCCAAGATTTGGGTGATTCTCGCGCCGCATTTTGTCACTGGCTACTTGACACCGTCAGGAAACATGAGATCGACCTAGTCCTTGTCTGCGGCGATGTGTACGATCGTGCGATCCCTGCGGTTTCTCAACTCAATGAAGTGATGGACCTTCTCCGCGATCTTTCTTCAGTCACACAGGTCCTGTTGACTCCCGGAAATCATGATTCAGCAGGTCGTCTCGGTGTCTATTCGCAGTTTTTACGTGGCAAGGTTCAAGTCTGCGCAAGTGTGGAAGAGGTTGGTAAGGCTCGCGAATACGCAGGTAAAAACGATGATCCGGGTGTACTGGTCTACCCCATCCCCTACCTTGAGCCGGACTTAGTTCGGACAGAGCTATCCGATGATAATGAAGCCCTCGAACGCACCCATCAGGCAGTGATGGATGCTGCGCTTCGTCGCATTGGAAATGATCTATTGGCTCGGCGAACTTGCGGCGATATGCGTCCGGCAATCGTGATGGCTCACGCTTTCATCGTGGGAGCAGCTCCCTCCGATTCCGAACGCAATATTGAAGTAGGCGGAGTCGCTTCCGTCTCGGCCCAGACTTTCGAAACTTTCGGCGGAGCAAAAGTAGTGCCTGAACCAGGTCTGAGCTACGTTGCCCTCGGGCACCTGCATCGTCCCCAAGAAGTTTTGGCTGCTCACGTCCCTATGCGTTATTCCGGTTCTCCTATCGCTTACTCTTTCTCGGAAGCGCCCGGAGATAAGAGCGCGGTCGTGATTGACACACTCGGCGTAGACGGGAACAAGGCCGTGGACGTTTCCCTCATCGATATTCCCACCGCGCACCCTCTTGTTGTTTTGCGAGGCTCGATGGAATCTTTGCTCCAGGGCGCAAAGAAAACTCCGCCGCAGGCATATGTGTCCCTGACGGTAACGGATGATTCACGGCCTCAGGAAATGGTCGCCCGTCTTCGTGCTGTTTATCCTCATGCACTCTCTATCCTTCATTCCCCCGCGCATGTTTCTCCTCTACGGGCACCACGTATCCAACTCGAAACAGTGGATATGAAGGCAACCCTTGCCGAATTCTTCCAGCAAGCAGGAGGAGAGGCTCTGACGCAGCGCGAGCGGACAATTGTTGGTGACGTACTCGATGCGGTGAAAGGCCAACGGCAATGAAACTTTTAACCTTGGAATTGTCTGGTATCGGTCCTTTCGCACAGCGCCAATACATCGATTTTGAGCGTTTCACTGATTCGGGTCTTTTCCTTCTTCGAGGATCAACTGGCTCGGGAAAGACAACCTTGATCGATGCGATTGTTTTCGCGCTCTATGGGGATGTGGCAAGTGGCAGCGAGGGGGCAAAAAACCGTTTGCGTTCTTCATATTGCGGCCCCAATGATCCGTCTTTCGTCACCCTTGTCTTTGAAGTATCCTCGGGTATCTACCGAGTTCGCAGAACACCAAAGTATGTAAAAGAAGGACGGAGCACCCCGGTCAATCCGACTCTGATTCTTGAGCGCGTCGTACGCAATTCGGATGATCCATCAGGTTTATCAACGGTTGAGCCCTTGAGTCGCTCGATCATGGATGCTCAATCGATGATGACCACCTTCATCGGACTCACGAAAGACCAATTCCTCCAAACCGTCGTTCTCCCTCAGGGGCAATTTGCTCGTTTTTTGACGGCGAAATCCATCGAACGCGAAGAGATCCTTCGTGACATTTTCGGAACTCAGTTTTTCCAAAGCCTGCAAGATGCCTTCCGTGAGCAGGCGAAAGAAGCGCATGATTCAATCGTTCAGGCCAGGCAACACGCGCATGCCTCATTGGATTCTTTGCTCGATGATGTCTCTCATTCTCATCTTGGCCAAGAGTGGGCATGTACGCTTCACACTCTTGCGGATTCTCTTGACTCCTTCAGGGCGGGCTCGTCTCTCATTACAGAGTTTTCTGATTTTCGCCTTCGCTTAGATGCTCAGCTTGAAGAGGATGCGCAACAGGCAGCCGCTGCCCGTCTCTCACAAAAAGAGATTTCTCGCCAGCTGAGTGCGGAACTGACAAATGCCCGCGACCTCAATGAGCGTCTCACTGAACGCGCGCAACTTGTTGGCCACCTTGCTGAGCTGCTTGAGCGCGCTCAGGACATTGATGCTGTGCGCAGCAGCGTCGCAGAGCTTCGTCTTCTCCAGCCACTCGAACTTCCACTCCGTCAGCATGATTCAGCTCGTGATGCACGTGAGCGGGCCTTCTACGCGCTCTCTGAGTGCTTTGCGCCCCTGCAGGTCACCCCTGAGAATCTTCAGCTTGATGAGCTCCATACTCTTCTTGATGAACGCGAGCGTAATCTCCAGGAGCAACGCGAGTCCTTGGCACACGCGTTGCAGGCGCAGGCTCAACTGACGAGCCTCCGTGGTGAGCAGAAAGAGTGCATGACTCAGTACGAACAATGCGCAAAGACTGTGGAGGACGCTGATTTCCAGATCCAATCGGTGCAGATGCAAGGTGCGCAGCTCCGCGACAAACTAGAGGCTGCACGCAAGGCGGCTTCCACGCTTCACGATGTTGAAGCCAGCTGTCATCAGCTTTCCACGCGCCTTGAGGCTGCGGAACGGGTAGATCATCTCCGCGAGCAGCTCGTTCATCTTGAAAGCGATATTCAAGAAGCGACATGCCTTGCCCGCACGTGCGGAGAGCGATCACATGCCGCGCGAGACCTATGGCTTCGTGAAACCGCAGCTTCGCTTGCGTCTACCCTGCGAGAAAAAGATGCATGCCCAGTCTGTGGCTCTACGACCCATCCCCAGCTCGCTCGTTTCGAGGGGGAAGAAAGCATGAGTCGTGAGCAACTTGAGGCTCTCGAGAAGGCCACAACGGCTGCTGACAAGCGTCTCCACGAACTTACTACTCAGCACTCGAGCTGCTCGGCTCAGATTGCAACGCTGGATGAACAAGCTCAAGGTGATAGCGCTTCTGTGAAAGCCCAGCTCAACGAGCTCACGACCCGAATCGCGGATCTACGTTCACTCGCAGATTCAGAGCAGTCCATTCAAGAATCCCTTGCCGAATGCCAGGAAAACGAAAAGAACTCGATCGCCACCAAGGCCTCACAAACGCAGAGACTCTCTCATCTGCGCCAAGAAAACACGGATCTTCTCTTGCGTATCGACGAAGAGACAAGCGTGTTTACTCAGCTCATGCAGGGTCACATATCACTCGAAGAGTGGGCTTCTTCCCTCGAAGAAAACACTCAGGCACATCAACGTTCCCGTGAAACGCTGCAGCTCTATCAGCAAGCAGAACAACGACTAAGGGAAACTCAAGACTTCCTACTTGAAGCCCTCGAGGGTGCAGGGCTGAGTCCGGATTCCACCGGTATCGAGCTCTTGCGGAGCAAACTCCCCCGTTTGTCTGAGCTGAGCGCCAAGGTCGCAATCCTTCAGGAGTACGATCAGGATCTATTTGCGACCCGACAAGCCCTTGAATCCGATCGATTGCAGGGGCTTGAAGGACAATCTCCGCTTGATTGCCAGGCTATTGCCTCCTCACTCGAGGAAGCAGAAAATGCTCTCCTTACTGCAACAGATCACGTCGCCTCGATTCAGGCACATCGTCAGGGAATCGAACGCTCACTGAGAAATGTGGAGAACGCTTTTTCAGCTTTGACTTCCGCTTGTGAAAGCGAATACCCCAAGCAACGCCTCGCAGAACTAGCAAGTGGAACAGGCCCCAGCCTTCACCAGGTTCCCTTAAGTTCGTGGATTCTCATGTCTCGTTTTGAAGAGCTCATCGCCGCAGCAAATCCACGCCTAGCCGAAATATCTCATGGGCGATATGAACTCCGCCGAAGCGATACAGACGCGACCCGTTCGCGTAAGAATGGCCTCGGGCTGTCTATCCTCGATCATGAGTCTGAAGAAGAACGAAATCCGTCCACGCTCTCGGGTGGTGAAACTTTCTATGTCTCTCTTGCCCTTGCATTGGGACTTGCAGATGTCGTCATGGCTGAAAGCGGTGGAATTACCCTCTCGAGTATGTTCATCGACGAGGGATTCGGCTCCCTGGACTTGGACACCCTCGACATCGTCATGTCCCAGCTTCTTGCGCTTCGCGAAAGCGATCGTTGCATCGGTGTGATCAGTCATGTCGACGAAATGGCCAGACAGATTCCTGACCAGATCGAAGTGAGGTGGCGTGAAGGTGAAGGCTCGACGCTTTCAATCCGAGCTTCCTAGCCGCGCATAGCTCAGACCCTTAGCCGCGATAACAGCTCAGTCACGCCCTCTCGTTCATCGACTCCAGCACGCGTAGCAGCAGTTCGCGTTCTTCGGGCGCGTACCACTCCAGGCTCTCTTCCCACAGCTGCGCGACGGCCTCGTCGGCGTCATCTTGTGTCTGAGCACGAAGAACCTTCCGCACAGCAGGAGCAGCATCTGGAGGATCAATGAAGTAGGCGGCAATCGAGTCGCTATCGGGCGTGCACGGGGAGGTTTGAGCGACATCGCCATCGTACTCTTCCCAAGAAAGCCCCTCGATGTCAGCAGCAATAATGCATCTGCTGGAACTACCCGATTCTTCATCTCGCAGAAGGGCAAGTGAGTCTAGCGCGGCAAGTGTACGCGCATCGTCTTCAGCAACCTCTAAATCTTCGCCGTGCAAACCAGCGTCGGGACGGACGCAATAGGCATTGCGGGGAGGAAAGTTTCCCTGGGCCAGTTCGCTTCCCAGGAAGGGGTAATAGATGCGCATAGCACCAGTGTATGCACAATTTTGCGCCATGTCCCTTATGCCGCTTCCTCTGCGCTTCGTACACATTCAGAAACCAACTAGCACGGACTAAAACAAACTGAATAAAAGCAAATTGACTTGAATGACATAAAGAGAATTTAATACACCTACATCAACCGTAATGCACGGCGCCTAATCGCTTTCGATCTGCACAAATAGGTCAAAACTAAGCGCTTCTCCCCCTGCAAATTCGCCAGAAAAAATGGCAAAATAGAACCCATGAATCAACGATTCCTCACTCTCGCCGAGGTCGCCGAGACACTCAACATCACGCTTTCTGCGGCGCGCTCGCTGGTCAATTCCGGTGAACTGCCCGCAATCCAATTGGGCGGAAAGCGTATGTGGCGTGTTGAAGAATCTGTCCTCGAAGAGTTTATCCAAGAACAATATGCAGAATCTCGTGCGCGCCTAAGCCACAGCGCATAGAGGCCGTCTCTTAATTCCAACAAACGGGCAGAAACAAGAGTTTCTGCCCGTCTTCTTATGTGTGTTTACTTAAGCATCGCGCGATTGTAGAACATGAGAGCAAGCGAGTACCGGCAATCCACAACACTATTTCTGAAAGTTTTCCCAACACTCTCTGCACGTTTTCTCAATTTTAATCGATACTTATGCAGCAAAAATGAATGTTCTACCACTGCAAGACGTTCACTCGTGCTACTCAAGAACCGCGAGCAGCCCACATAAAGCAGACATATTTTCCATACTTCACACATTCAGTTGGCATTTCAATCTGCCTCCATGAGGGGCGAAAAGTCGATTGACACATGGCCTTCATGCGAGAAGACTCCAAATTAACGCCTCAATGACGAAGCGTCCCCCATCCCCACACGATATTCGAGGAGCATTTCCATGACACGAAGTTCGCGAGTATTCGTCCCCCCAGCCGATCATATTTTCCGTATCAGTTGGGATCTCAGCCGAGATACAACGCACAGCGTCCAAGAGAATATGAAAACCTACATGAGCACAGAAAGCCCCTTACTTCCCAGGAGGCCAGAGATCACAAATCTATGCCAGTGGTCGATCGGTTTGGCGCGAGGAATTATGGAAGTTCTTTTACACATTCGCCCGCATCAGCAACTCCAACGATGGTTGATACCGCCACTGTACAAACGCCTCGTGACGATCGTTGAGCGGGATCGACGCGCCTTTCGACGAGAAGCATGCCATCCCGTGCAGTGGCATATTAGCCAGACCTCGCACACAGTTGTCGAATCATGTGTGATCGTCGCACAAGGAGAAGGTCGCCATGTTGTTTCCATGCGCCTCCAGACTTTCAAAAATCGATGGATCGTCACCGCCTTGGATGTCCTTTAGGAGTAGCAGATAAAACAGTGGCGGCGTGCACCTAATGGTGCACGCCGCCATCAAAAGGCCGGTTGCAGCGATAAATCAGCGCTTCTTGCGCTTCTTCGCTGCGCGACGCTGAGCGCGATTGGCTCCCTCAGAGGAAGTTGTCCCTTCCTCTTCCTCAGCGGAAGAGTAGCTCAGGCGAGTCGAGTTCTTCTCTTGGCCGACGTCTCCCATAACAGAAGCTGAACGTTCAATGGCTCGTTCTTCAGTTTCCGCGGCCTTACGACGGGCTTCTTCACTGAGCTCAGCTTCAGCACTGTCGCCTTCCTGAACAGCTTCCTCTGTGGCGGCACGCTCACGAGCCTGTTCATAGGCAAGCTGGAACTGATGCGCATAGGAGAAGACCTGCTGGACGGATTCCTCACGAATGCGGTCCATCATTGCGTTAAACATCTGCGCGCCCTCGTCCTTGTATTCAACAAGAGGATCACGCTGACCCATTGCACGAAGACCGATACCCTCCTTGAGGTAATCCATCTCGTAGAGGTGCTCGCGCCACAAACGATCAACCGTTGCAATCACCACGCGACGCTCAAGCGTACGCATGGGTTCATCGCCCAATTGTTGAATTGCCAGCGGATTTTGATTGAGCTGATCTTCGGCTTCTTCGTACTGCGTGTGAATATCGCCCAGAACCTCGCGCATAAGGTCCTCGCGCGTCAGCGAGCCAACGCCGCCGTATTGCTCTGCAACCTCTTCGGCGGTGACCGACGGCGGGTAGTATCCGCGCAGGGTATCCCACAGTTCCTTCAGGTTCCATTCACGAGGCGATAGACCGTTGGTCTTCTCCGCAATGATTCCGGAAACCAAAGACTCCATGAAGCCCTTCATCTGGGGCTTCAAGTCTTCGCCTTCCAGAACGCGGCGACGTTCAGCGTAGATGAGTTCACGCTGATCAGTCATCACATCGTCGTACTTCAAGACGTTCTTACGAATTTCGTAGTTTCGTGCCTCAACTTGGTGTTGAGCGGAGGCGATTGAACGCGTCACCACACGGTTTTCCAGCGGCATGTCTTCGGGGTATGCGCCCGAGGCCATGATGCGCTGCGCCAAACCTGAGGAGAAGAGACGCATGAGGTCGTCTTGCATCGACAGGTAGAAGCGCGACTCACCGGGATCGCCCTGACGACCACTACGGCCTCGCAGCTGGTTATCGATACGACGGGACTCGTGGCGCTCGGAACCCAGAACGTACAAGCCACCGAGCTCGCGAACTTCTTCGCGTTCAGCCTCAACTGCGGCCTCGGCCTCGGCAAGCGCTTCAGGCCACGCGCGGCGGTACTCTTCTGCGTCCGTCTTCGGGTCAAGACCCTGAGCTGCCAAGTTAGCCTGGGCGAGGAACTCAGAGTTACCACCCAGCATGATGTCGGTACCACGACCAGCCATATTCGTCGCAACGGTCACAGCGCCCTTTCGGCCTGCCATCGCAACAATCTGAGCTTCGCGAGCGTGCTGCTTCGCATTCAAGACCTGGTGAGGAATCTTGCGTTCCTTGAGCATCTTTGACAAGAGCTCGGACTTTTGAACCGATGCGGTACCAACCAAGACAGGCTGGCCAGCCGCGTGCCGTTCTTCAATGTCATCGATGATTGCACGGAATTTACCGGCCTCGGTCGGGTAGACCAAGTCAGGCTGATCCTTTCGAATCATCGGACGGTTCGTCGGAATGGGGATGACACCGATCTTGTAGGTCGATGCGAATTCCGCAGCCTCGGTTTCGGCGGTACCGGTCATGCCCGAACGCGAGCCTTCGGGGTAGAGGCGGAAGTAGTTCTGAAGGGTAATGGTCGCCAAGGTCTGATTCTCAGCCTGGATCTGCACCCCTTCCTTCGCCTCGATGGCCTGGTGCATTCCGTCGTTGTAGCGACGACCCGGAAGAACACGCCCGGTGTGCTCGTCAACGATGAGGACTTCTCCCCCGTCGACGATGTAATCGCGATCGCGGTGGAAGAGTTCTTTGGCACGGATTGCATTGTTTAAGAAACCAATAAGCGGGGTGTTTGCAGCCTCGTAAAGGTTTTCAACGCCAAGTTGATCTTCAACCTTATCGATGCCGGGTTCCAGAACGCCGATAGTCTTCTTCTTTTCGTCGACCTCGTAGTCCTCGTCGCGTACCAAGATATTGGCGATGCGCGCGAACTCGGTGTACCAGCGGTTCACGTCGCCCGAGGCCGGGCCAGAAATGATCAGGGGGGTACGCGCCTCGTCGATCAAAATCGAGTCGACCTCATCGACGATCACAAAGTTGTGTCCACGCTGGACCATGTCTTCGGGGCGCTGCGCCATGTTGTCGCGTAAGTAGTCGAAACCGAATTCGTTATTCGTTCCGTAGGTGATATCTGCGTTGTACTGCTCACGGCGTTCGGCTGGCTCCTGCCCAACCAACACACAGCCCACAGTCATTCCCAGGAAGTTGTAGACGCGCGCCATGAGATCTGATTGGTATTTAGCTAGGTAATCATTCACGGTCACCACGTGAACGCCCTTGCCTGTAAGCGCACGGAGATAAGAAGGCATGGTGGCAACCAGAGTCTTGCCTTCACCGGTCTTCATTTCGGCGATGTTGCCGCGGTGCAGGGCAATGCCTCCCATCACCTGAACGTGGAAGGGGCGCTGGCGCAGTGTTCGCCACGCGGCTTCACGCACAGTCGCGAAGGCCTCGACAAGGATGTCGTCCAGAGTTTCGCCTTCTTCGAGGCGCTCCTTGAATTCGTCCGTTTTACCGCGCAGTTCCTCATCGCTCAGGGCTTCAAAGTCTTCTTGAAGAGCGTCAACTTGGGAAGCAAGCCGGTCGAGCTGACGCAGGGTACGTCCTTCTCCAGCTCGAAGGATTTTGTCAATAATGGACACGAGGGCTCCTGGGATTGTGACCGGATGATCCGGGCGTGCGTCGCGCACACTGTTTCTAGTCTACGAATTTCCGACTCCGCTTTCGACTTCTTTGGCTCCGCCGTGTCTTTTTTCTCTGTCAGCCGATCTTCCCCTTCAGCGCGACGAAAAGGCATGCTCCCGTCTCATTAACAGATATCCGACAAATTTGTGTGCAAAAAATGCTACTCTGTACACCGTCAGGACACAGCGATTCATAGAAGAACTTCTGTGTAGCGCTTTCTCCCCGATCTTTTTGATCTGCTGAAAAGTCATGGTCTCAAGGAGTCAGAGAGCTCGGTTATTATGCCCGAATTTGAATCACTTTCCCCGGACGCCGGGGTATTTGCGCAAAAAAGCGCATTGCAGCCGACAGCGCCTACGCTACCTTCTCGCACCGAGACCACGATGGACGCGATCGAGCAGTACATCCTGAAGAATCATCTTCAGCCAGGCGATCCTCTCCCCACAGAATCAGCACTGTGCGAGTCCCTTGGAGTTTCGCGTTCCTCGGTGAGGGAAGCACTTCGTCAACTCAAGGCCCTCGAGATCGTCACTGTGCAGCAAGGACGCGGCGCATTCGTGGGAGACATGACGCTCCGTCCTTTGATCAAGACAGTTTTCCTGCGCTCATCCACTGCCCCTGATTCTGCCGAGGCGCTTTCCCAAGTTTTGCGGGTTCGCCAGGTTCTCGATCTTGGCTTGGCATACGAGGCGATCGAATCATTGAAGGGAACTCACGACGAGCACCTTCATGAGCTCGTTGACACGATGATTGCTAAAGCGCAAAAGTGCGAGTTCTTCATGGATGAAGACATCGAATTCCACACGACACTTCTGAAGAGGATCAATAACCCTCTAGCAGAGCAGTTGGTCAACGCAATGTGGATGATCCATATGATGGCTCTTCCCTCGGTCCACAATGGTTTCGAAGGTTTGTTGGAAACTGCTCGCGCACACGAGGCCATCTTGGTGAGCGCAGAAAATGGTGACCTTGAGGGATACCGCCGCGCCGTCTTCGCTCACTACCACCCACTCAGCGACGCATTGAGCGCGAATCGCGGCGAAAACGATCAAGCGTAAATAGACAAAGTTTGGGGGCGGAACTGAGAAGTTCCGCCCCAAACTTCACCGTAGGCGAGTGTTCTATTCGCCGGTTTGAATGACTGTTGCATTCAAACGAAGTACGCCATAGGTCCATCCATGACGGTGGTAAACCACGCAGGGCTGCATCGTTTCTTCGTCAACGAAAAGGAAGAAGGGGTGTCCGACCAGTTCCATCTGGTTGAGCGCTTCATCAACGCTCATCGGGACAGTCTCATGAACCTTCTGCCGCACGATGATCGGGGTGTCTCCCAGCTGCTCCTCACGAGCTTCACCAACCTTGAGGTCTCCAGCGCTCTTGAGAGATGCCGGGGTAACCTCTTCCACTTCCTCGACTGAGGTAACCGTTGCGGGAAGTACATCCAAATCGGGGGGAAGAATTTCTTCACTACGGTGGTGGTCCTTCGCACGATCGCGCATACGACGCAAACGTTCAAAAAGCTTTCCTGCCGCGATATCGACTGCGGCATAACGGTCTGCAGACTCTGCTTCGGCGCGAATGATCGGGCCTTTACCAAAGACGGTGAGCTCGATTCGCTCGGCAGTATCTGCCTGTCGTGGGTTCCTCTGGTGAGTCAGTTCAACGTCGACCCGCTGCGCGCGAGGATAAAACTGCGTCACCTTTGCCAGTTTCTCCTCGATGTATTCGCGGAAGTTGGGGTGAATCTCTGCATTACGTGCAGCAACTGTGATGTCCATGGTTTCTCTCCACATCATGAATGCGGACTGGGCCGCGATTGAAAACCCGGCGACGTCATTGCCCCGGAGTGTCTTTAACTACCACCCCCTATCAGCAACCGATGGCGAGCCATCATTGGAAGAGATGCATCGAGTATAGCAGAAAACGGTGATCTGCATCATAAGAGTGATGCTCATTGTCGCGATCGTGCAATGCAGGCTCCCGCAACCCACGAGCGTTCAAACACACGAAACATCTCATTCATTGTTCCACCACTTGCCACGACGTCATCGATGCCAATGACACCCACTCCCTGAGGAACTCTTTGCGTTGCATGCATGTGACCGTGACGGGATTGCCGCCTTTGTTCGGAGGATTTCCCCGCCTGCGACGACACCCACGGATCAAGTCGACAGACATCACGCACACAGCACGTCACTTCACTGTGTCCTCCCACAGCTGCTGCTAGTCCGCGGGCAACATGGATCGTGATTCCTTGCCCAAAGAGTCGTCTCTTCCAGCTTGCAGGAGCAGGAACTACCCACAGCGATGTCGCATCTGTCCCCACGCTCAGCATCCCGCTTTGCGCAATCGATAGTCCGATATTGACTCCGCATTCGAAGAGAAACCCCGACAGATCAAGCCGAGACGAATGCTTTGCTGCCACAATGATCGAGCGCATCGGGTCCGAATAATCGCTCAGTTCCCACAGTGGATATTCCGCATTTCCCGCGTCTTGCAATTCCCATTGTGGGAGCAACACCGAAGATAATGCTGCGCATTGCGGACACACAGAGTGGTCCCATCTCCCACACCCCACACAGACACTGGGAATGCAGACGCCCACAAGCTCATGCGCGGCCTCGTGAAGAAAACCCATAGGGGAAGCACAGCACACAAGCCGAGGCGCAGCCTCAGGAGCGCAGAATCTGTGGAAAAAACGATTCAGCCAGGATAAGAAATATCGCGCAGCGGCCCCTCGAGCGACTGCCATAGCGCACCCGAACGCACCTGATAATTTCCATCCTTACCGCGAATGACCATCGTCGTTGAGGAAGACCCCGCACTCAGGCGTTCGGTTCCGGTAGGAAGAGCCAAAACAGAGGGAAAACCACCCACAGGAAGAGTCACTAAGGACACCTCGTCTGCTTGGTCGCCACTGCCTCGTACACCACCTTGACGCACAGCAACCAAAGTCGAGCGCCCAGCCCACGAAATATCGTCAACCCCCGCAGATAAACCAGTGAGGGGTTCAAGATCCGTAAAGCCGGTCGGCTCACCATTGCCTCGGCGCACAATTCCAACAATCCACGCGCTCGAAGTGCCACCCGATGACCGCAGAAGCACTGCACGCGCGCCGTCGGGAGACACACGAATCTCAGCAACGTCATTGAGGGACTGATTGGGAGGCACAACTGCAAGGCTTTGCCCCTCAATTCGAGACGCACGCGCTCCCCTACTCTGGGAGACATCCCACACCCAACCGAAGCGATCAACAGAAGGTGAATAGTTCCCCACCGATCCATCAACCGCGCGCACTGAAGAAAGAGCAGAATCAACAATCATCATGCGGTCATCTTCTCGCCACGCAACAAGAGAGGAAGAGACCGGCGAAACCGCAGGGAGAGAAGCAGAAGACGAAGGAGCAATCGGCAGGGAACGCGAGGACGTCGTTCGCCCGTCAAGGCGAACCAGCCCTTCGGAACTAAAAGCAACCGCAGTGTCGAGATCATAGGAAGGCTGCGTGGGAAGATCATTCGTCTCCAGCGTTTCACCTCCCATCGCAATTTCTACCGAATTTACGCGTCCCGAGCGCTGCAGCGTCTGAGAAATCTCCCATGTAAGAAGGCGCTTCGCGCGCTCATCTACGGGAAGCGACCCGTTCAAGGAAACCTTCGCAACATGGTCCGAAAGCTCAATACCCCCACTTGAAATAGACGTGCCCGATGGAATCGCATTGACCAAGGCCTCCCCCAAATGCGACTGAGGCCCAGCGATCAGCCCTTCGACCATGTGTGTTTCGAGGCGACGCGTCGGATACCAACGAGGATCCGCAATCAGGGCATCTCCCGTCGCTGAGGGGAACATCAAGGAAACAAGCTCGTGGGAGGCGGTGAAGGAAGCCTGCGATACCACAACGCCATCTGCTGGCGCGTCAATTCGCCACTGACCGTTTTCGTGGACCAAGTGGAAACGCGCTTCGAGGGATGAGGTTTCGGCGGGAGACAAGACTCCATTTTGATCGACGGAACCAACTCCGACCGCAGTGATCGACGCATTGAGAGTATCGGCCTTCGAGGGATCGAAGGAATATGCAACCTTGGGGGTCGAATCTGTCGAGTAAATCGTCACTAATTTGTGAGGATCCCATGTTTGCGCCGAGGACGACGTTAAGAAGAGACGCGCGGTCGCATAGTCATCGGAGGCTCCCGCGGCACAGGCAAGCAAAAAGCTGTTGAGCAGGGTTTCGGGATCCGCGTCGGCGATCGGCCCGCCTGCAGACAATTCGATCGGCGAGGCGTTGGGAGCGTCGACATCGAAGGCTTCAGGAGAAGACGAGGTCGGAAGAGACGTACAGGCGCTCGCGCAGATCAACGCAGTCATGCAGGCCGCAGCGATTTTGAGACAAGAGAGCGTCTGCGAGGCAAGGATTCTGGACTTCATCGATTCACTCCTGTCCCCATAATTCAAGGGGCTCCGCTTCAATCGCGATTCCCACTTTCCTGGGCAGTGTCATCATGAAGGATGAGCCAGCTCCTAGCTCACCCCATGCACGCAATATTCCCCCGTGAAGTGCAACGTCCTCCAAAGAAATTGCGAGGCCGAGGCCGGTGCCGCCGGTTGTGCGCGCTCTGGCCGGATCTGCCCGGAAAAAGCGGTCGAAAACCCGCTCAACGGTTGCCGGGGACATCCCAACCCCGTGGTCACGCACACGCACGGCAACTGCGCTGTCGTTGGCGGCGATCGTCACAACGACAGGTTTGGATTCTGCGTGCTCGTAGGCATTCACCAGAAGATTGCGGATCACACGCTCAATACGGCGATCATCGATTTCCGCGGAGCAACGGTAGTGTGGCGATTCGACAATCACCTCAACACCAAGCCTTTGTGCCAATTCACTATTTGCCTCGACGACGCGTGCGACCAAGCTTCGCAGATCCACACTTTCAGCAACAAGATCGACCGATTGGGCATCGTGTCGAGAGATTTCAAGAAGATCGGCAAGCATGGAATCAAAGCGCTCAACCTGTTCGTGGAGCAATTCAGCGCTCCGATTCGTTACAGGATCGAAACTCTGCCGCTGATCCCAAATCATCTCTTCGGCCATACGGATCGTCGTCAAAGGAGTACGCAGCTCATGAGAAACATCGGAAACGAAACGTTGCTGAAGCCTGGCAAGCTCGTCGTATTCATCGATCTTCTTCTCTAGGGACTGCGCCATGTTGTTGAAGGCACGACCAAGGTTGGCCATTTCATCGGTGCCGCGGGTGTCACTGGCGTCAATGCGCACATCAAGATTTCCGTCAGCAAGTTTTCCAGCCGCAGCTGCAGTTCGTCGGACAGGTCCCAAAATGTGATAGATCAGCATGAAGGTGATCACGGGAATGAGCAGAAGGAAAGGAATTCCTGCAAAGATCAAAATCCCCATGACAGTGTTGATGCGCTCTTGATCGCCTTGGAGCGAATAAACAATATAGAGCTGGTGGGTTCCTGCTCGAGGAACCTGAACTTTCGTCCCGACAAGAATGGCGGGGACGCGGACGCTGGAGTCTTGCGCAGAAGGGATAGACACCGATTGCCACTGTGGATCCGATGACTCTGCAACAGCTTGTCGCATGTCATCCCCAATCACTCCTTGGACCGAAGGATCAACAATCTCGTTAATCCTCAGCGTTTGACTCTGAGCGGGCGAGCGTAACAGCAGGACGGAAACAGCTCCCGTGCCCGCCGCCGAGACTCGCAAAGAAGTCGCCAGTTGACGCGTTGATTCTTGGATTTGGTCTGGCGTTGATGCGGTTGATTGATCAAAAACCGATTGAGCCGAGGAAAAACGTAAGGCAGCATCGGACAAGATTGCGCTTCGACGAGATTCAAAAACGCTGGAGCGCAATTGCCCCGCAACGATCGTCCCCGCGACCAGAATCAAGACCATCGATACAGCAGCAAGATAGGATGCTGCACGCAAAGAAGCTGAATTACGAATTGCTTGAAGAGCTTCCCACTGAGAAATGCGTTTCCATCCGCTCCATTGCCGCACGGGACGCGTGATGGCGCGTAAAGCCAGAGTGATCCGTTCGAGTAGAGCCAAGCGGTGCTCTGGGAGCGGGTGCGGGAGTAGTGGCCCCCCAGCGTTGTCGGTCATGACGAGGCGTTACCCGCGCGGTAGCCGACACCGCGGACAGTCACCACAACCTCTGGATTATCTGGATCGCGTTCGACTTTGGAGCGCAGGCGCTGCACATGGACATTCACCAGACGAGTATCCGCGGCGTGACGGTACCCCCACACAGACTCAAGTAGTTCTTCGCGAGTGAAGACCTTCCACGGTGAGCGGGCAAGCGTCACAAGCAGGTCAAATTCCAAAGGAGTCAGGGGCAGTTCTTGTCCGGAGCGGTGAACACTGTGGCCTTGGACGTCAATCGTGAGGTCCCCGAGGCGTACCAGTTCTTCCCCACTATCGTCGCGCCCGCGCAGTCGTGCGCGAACTCGCGCGACAAGTTCCTTGGGCTTAAAGGGCTTTGGGACATAGTCATCGGCACCAGCTTCGAGGCCCGAAACAACATCCGTCGTATCGGAGCGGGCAGTAAGCATGACAATCGGAACATCCGACTCACGGCGTATTTGACGACAAATTTCAATTCCGTCGACATTGGGCAGCATCAGATCGAGAAGCACCAAGTCTGGTGCGCTTGCGTGAAATACGTCTAGTGCCTGAGCACCGTCGGCACAATCAGCGACTTCGAAGCCTTCTGCGTGCAACATAATTCCGATCATTTCGGACAGTGCGACATCATCGTCGACAACCAAGATCCGTGAGCTCATATAACGATTGTGTCACGAATCCAGTTGATATGTCGAAAGACGCGACCTCTTCTATATTTAGGGCTTCAAAAGGCTGAAAATCACCTGACACAACTCTGGGTTGTTTCTGATTACTTGAATACATGGCACAATGGCACAGTAAAGGTAGACACATAACCCATATAGGAGTAAGAATGTCTGACCCTCAGGGCACGCCCGCAAACGATCCGTGGGCACCCCAGTCCCCTTCTCAGCAGAACCCTGCACAGGGTTCGGTCCCCTCGACACCGCAGGTTCCTCAAGCCGCTGAAGCGGCTCAGCCCGCGCAGCAGCCGTGGGGCGCACCTCAGGCCCCGGCTCAGCCCGAGCAGGCTCAGCCTCAGCAGCCGTGGGGAGCACCCCAGGCTCAGCCCGCACAGCCCCAGCAGCCCTGGGGAGCACCCCAGGCTCAGCCCGCACAGCCCCAGCAGCAGTGGGGCGCAGCTCCTCAGCCTGCAGCAGCATGGCAGGGAGCCCAAGGACAGGGCGGAACTGCGTGGACCGTTGCCCAGCCCGGCATCATTCCTCTGCGTCCTCTCACCGTTGGCGAGATCCTGACCGGCGCTTTCCAGGCGGTTCGCGTCAATCCGCAGACCATGTTCGGTTTTGCCTTCGCGGTTATGGCAGTCGTCGCCCTTGTTGAGACGATCTTCACCGCAATCAGCATTCAGGCTCTGACGAACTCGATCATGTCGGGTAATTTCTCCGTGTACTCGATGATATCGAGCTTCAGCGGCACCCTTGTCTCATCGCTCTTCAGCTTCGTCGGCACGACCTTCTTGGCTGGCATGCTGGCCCTGACCGTGTGGGATGCAGTTCTTGGCCGCAAGTCGACGCCGGCTGATGCGTGGAACCGTTTCTCACCTCGTATCGTTCCGGTGCTGCTCGCAACTCTGCTCTTGGCCGCCATTCAATTCGGTGTCACTCTGGTGATCATCATCGTGTTCTTCCTTCTGATCGGTTTGGTCGGCGCGGGAGCAGCCGGATACGCCTACGGCGGAGATTACGGTTCGGCAATGGCAAACGCAGGCTCGATCGGCCTGTTGATTTTCCTCATGGTCATCACCTTGCTCTGCGTCGTGGGCTTCCTCTCGGTGAAGTTCGCCTTCATTTCGCTTGCAGTGATCCTTGAAGGCTTGGGGCCGGTTGATGCACTCAAGCGTTCGTGGAACCTGTCCAAGGGCTCCTTCTGGCGAGTCCTTGGCCGATTGATCATCATCGGCCTTGTCGTTGGTGTGATTGGCATGGTCCTCGGCGCAATCATCGGGGCCATTTTGGGAGTTGGCGCTTCGCTGTCTACCGCTATGACCACCAGCTTGATCTCGTCCTTCCTGACCACGCTGGTCTCGGCGGTCATCATCCCGGTTCAGTCCTCGTACCAGACGCTGATGTACCTCGATGAGCGCATGCGCAAGGAAAACCTTGCCCCCATGATCGCTGAAGAAGCTGCACGCATCTGATGTTCGTTTGCGAAGCTCCGCTGACACCCGACGACCAGGAAGCTCGGTCGTGGGTGTCAGCGGAGCTTTCGCGTCCGGACTATCAACCCACTCAGCCCTCTCCCCTCTCCCGCTTCTTCTCATGGCTTGTTGATCGCCTTTTTCAAGGTGCAGCACACGCCGCACCTGCTTCTTTCCCCATCGCAGGTTTCTTTATCTTTCTTCTATGCGTTGTCCTTGTCGCCTTGATCGTCATTGTCGCAACGCATCCCATCCGCATGCGCCGACGCCTTCGACACGCTGCAGTGTTTGACGCCGATTCTGAGCTTTCTCTTGTCGACGTCAAAGAGAAGATTGCCCAAGCACGAGCACAGGGCGATCTCGATGCCGTCCTTATTTGGTCCTACCGACTTTTCGTTCTTCATCTTGCCAGCGGCGGAATCCTTCGCGACACTCCGGGTTTAACTGCCAACGAGGCTGCCCAAGCAGCAATTTCCGCACTCCCCCAATTTTCCGTAGCCATCAATCAGGCAACTTCCTCTTTCGCAGCAGTGCGCTACGGTGATGCACACGCCAGCGCATTAGAGTGTGAACAGATGGATCAACTGATCTCCGCCTACACGCCGGCTGCAAAGAAGCGGGCCTCGGCATGAAAAGTGCTCAAACTGCCGTCGTCACCCCCACTCTCACTCAGCGCTGGAAAGCTATCCGTCCGCTGGTGATGATTTTCTTCTTCTCGCTATCAATCATGATCGCAACCGCCCTCATTCCCCGTGATGAGTCGGATTATTCCTCCCTCTCACCGTCGAATCCAGGTAATTCGGGAAGCCAAGCTCTTGCAGATGCCATGCGTCATCACGGGGTGAAGGTCATTCACATTCACTCGATCCAAGAATTGGTGGCACGCTCAACTCCCGAGACAACCGCGGTCATCACCGATCCCGAGGATTTGACCACGACAACCGCTCAAAAACTTGACGATCAGCTTCAGCGCGCCGTCTATCTTTTGCAGCGCCCAAGCACCGATTTTGAGCCTCTTCACATCACAACGAATTACGAGAAGAAGTCGTACAATCCCGACACGCTCACCGCACAGTGCGAACTCAAATCTGCGCGCGCAGCAAAGCAGATCGAGAATCCTAACGGACAGCTCATCAACACGACCGAAAGCGGCTGGACGAAGTGTTTCCCTTCAAACGGCGCCTACGCCTACCTCGAGAAGAGCGAAGGCACCTACTTCCGTGCTGTTTTTGCCGATTCTGAAATTGCAACGAATGGGAATATCGACCAAGAAGGCAACGCCTCGATGCTCATCAATGCAATGGCTCAAAAGCCCGTGATCTTGTGGTACAACGCCAATTACTCGGACAGTCTTGACGAACCAGACACCGCGTCCCTGACCCCCTCATGGTTCCTCCCCATGCTCATGATGCTGGGGGCTGGGATCACGGTGATTGGTATTTCCCGAGGCCAACGGATGGGTCGCCTCGTCCCCGAAGATCTTCCCTCTTACGTTCCTTCCTCGGAGACGACGCGTGGACGCGGGCGCCTCATGGCCACCCAAAACGAGCACGGGCACGCGGCACGCCTTTTACGCATCGAGGCTGCAACAAACATTGCACGCCACCTTGGAATCGATCCACAAGCACCGCGGGAAACCCTCGAGCACGCACTCGAGGCTCGAGGCCTGCTCAACTCTCACGTCACTGCTCTGCTGTGGGGACCTCCCCCAACTTCCAACGCTGAATTGGTCACTTTGGCCGAACAACTGACCGCGCTCACACAGGAGATTGATTACCGATGACTCAACCTGCAACCCCGCCCCAGGGTCACGATGTTCGTGACGCTTTGGTGTCCTTGCACTCAGAAATCGCCAAGGCCGTTGTCGGTCAAGAAGGCGCACTCACCGGCCTCATCATTGCTCTCGTCGCCGATGGACATGTGCTTCTTGAAGGTGTGCCAGGCGTCGCCAAGACGCTTTTGGTGCGTACCTTAGCGCGATGCGTGGACTTGGAAATGACTCGTGTCCAGTTCACTCCCGACCTCATGCCCGCCGATATCACGGGTTCACTCGTGTGGGATAACGGCAAGAGCGAATTCGAATTCCGCCCCGGTCCGATCTTCACGAATCTCCTCCTTGCGGACGAAATCAACCGCACGCCTCCCAAGACTCAGTCTGCTCTTCTTGAAGCAATGGAAGAACACCAGGTCAGCGTCGATGGGCAGACGCGTCCTCTTGCCTCGCCTTTCATGGTGATTGCGACGCAAAACCCCGTCGAATACGAGGGCACCTACCCCCTCCCCGAGGCCCAGCTGGACCGTTTCCTCCTCAAGATCGACCTTGAGCTGCCCTCACGCGATGAAGAGTTCAATATTCTTCTGCGCCACCAAAACGGCTTCAACCCGCGCGACCTTGCCTCCGCTGACCTGCATCCGGTCGCCAACGCCACTGATATCCTCGCCGCACGCGAGAGCGCCGCACGCATCGAGGTTTCTCCCGCGGTGCTGACCTACATGGTTGACCTGATCCGAGCCACCCGCACCTCCCCCGCGGTGCGCATCGGTGTGTCGCCTCGTGGCGCTACAGCTTTGCTCCGCGTGTGCCGCGTCTGGGCGTTCCTCCAGGGCCGCTCTTTCGTGACTCCTGACGATGTGAAGGCAATGGCCCACTCTGTTCTCGCCCACCGCCTGAGCCTGAAGGCAGAAGCAGAACTCGAAGGCCTCAACGCCCACTCTGTCATCTCCTCGATCTTGGAACAGGTCCCGGTACCTCGCTGATGGCTCTGTCATGGCGCGCTAGTATCCCCGTTTTTGTGGGGATCATTCCCCTCTTTTTCTTCCCGACGTCGCTCTTCTTCTTCGGGTGGCTGGTCCTATGTGCCCTCCTATGGGCATTTGACGCAACAATGGCGCCTTCGCCGCGACAATTGAGCATCGAGCGCTCGATCGATACTCCGATTCCGGTCGGAAACCCCGCCCACTCGCGCATCGTTCTTCGCACTCCTGTCCCGATGCGCCTTGATCTCCGTGATGCCTGGCCGCCCTCGACCCACCCTTCTCCCTACTCGCATTCCCTTGTCGCTCAGCCGGAGATGGAATCTCGAGTGACAACAACCCTCCACCTTGAACGCCGAGGCAGTATTCGCGCCGACTATGTGACGGTTCGTTCCTGGGGTCCTTTGCGAATGGCCGCGCGCCAGACCTCAATTGTTGCGCCGCTCAATCTCAATGTCTTACCCCCCTTCCGTGCGAAGAGGCTCTTACCTTCGCGTCTTGCGCGCCTGCATGAACTTGAGGGAACGACCGCGACGGTTTTGCGTGGTCCCGGTACCGAGTTTGATTCACTTCGCGAGTATGTCCGCGGTGATGACCCGCGAGATATCGACTGGCGCGCCTCGGCCCGCTCATCTGACCTCGTGGTGCGTACGTGGCGTCCTGAGCGCGATCGCCACGTCATGATTGTGGTCGATTCTGGACGATCAGGAGCAATGCTCTTGGGAGAGCCTCAAGAAGCAGATTTGGGCGATAAGGACCTCGTCGAGCTGGGAGTTGCCCCCCGTTTAGACGCTCAGATCGAAGCTGCTCTTCTGCTGGGAGTTCTTGCTGACCGCGCGGGCGATCAGGTGCATATGCTTGTCGTCGACCGTGAGATTCACGAAGATCTTGCACAGCAGCGTGCAGGAGCTTTGATTCGCGAGGCCGCGAAGGCCTTTTCGCGCGTCCAGCCTTCCTTGCTTCCCCTTGACTGGCAGTTGGTGATCAACGCGGTCGATAAGCGCCTGCGCCACCCCGGCCTCGTTGTCTTGCTCACCGAGATTCCCCCAGCCGCCACGGACGTTGATTTCTCCGAGGCTATCGCAACGCTCAGCAAGCGCCACCGCGTCATTGTTGCCGGCGCACGCGATCCTGAGTTGGGTCGCATGAGTACAGATTGGACCGACGCTCCGTCAGCTTTCACGGCGGCAGCAGCAAGCGCCACAAGTCGCGATCTGGACGCGGGGGCACGCGATGCGCGCAGCGTGGGGGCCTATGTGATCGACTGCGATGCAGGTTTCTTACCCGCGCGACTTGCCGACACCTACATCGCCTTGAAGAAGGCGGGCAAGCTCTAAATCAGATGACGGGGGTCGAGTAGCCCGCGTCCTCTTCTAGGTCTCCTGTTGCACCCGCTCGATAGGCCCGGCGCCCAACGACAAAGGTGTAAATCCACACGAGTGCGGTTAAAACAACGCCGCAGGTGATCTTTGCCCAGGTGGGAAGATCAGAGGGTGTCACGAAGCCTTCAATAAGGCCTGAGAAGAAGAGCATAATCACCATGCCCAGAGCAACCGTAATCATCGAACGCCCCGCTTCTGCCAGTGCCTGAGTGCGCGTGCGTTTTCCTGGAACAATCCACGCCCAAAACAGGCGAAGTCCCGCTGCTGTTGAAATCCAAATTGCGGTGAGCTCCGGGATTCCATGGGGAAGAATAAAGCGGAAGAACTGCCCAGGGCCTGCGAAGTGAATGACGATTGCAGCGCTTTGAGCAAGCGCTCCGGCGTTCCCCCACAGCACAAAAGCGGGAAAGAACCCCGTGATTCCACCGGCAACTACTTGAATCGCGATCCATGCGTTATTCGTCCACACATAGGTCATGAACTGCGCATGAGTGTCTTGACTGTAGTAGCTGACAAAAGATTTGTTCGCATAGGTCTTGAGTGACTCGGGGCTTCCCAGAAGAGCCATATTCGCGGGGTCTCGAAGAATCCACCACGTTTGAATCGCCGTCATGGCGATAAAAGCAAGCATGACCGCGATCGTCACATATCGAATGCGGTACAACGCCGCTGGCAAATCGTAGCGGAACCAGCGAGAGATCACCCACAACGATGCCCCTTCGGTTCCGGTCAGTCTTCCTCGGGCCTGGAGAAGCTCCCCTGAAAGATATGAAATAACATCCGGATCAGGATTTTCAGAACGTACCTTTGCAAGGTCACTAGTCACCTGGCGATATAGGACCGCGAGTTCATCGATTTCCGGGCCGGTGAGTCGACGCGAGTGCGCCAATTGGTGAAAGCGATCCCAGTGGCGCAAATGTGAAGCTTTTAGTGCGTCGATATCCATACAAGATATAGTGTCATACATGAGCGAGCTTCCTGTAACCGTCCGGCGAATCTCTGACGAATCTTTCGTCAGTGGTGAGGGCGTTAAACTCGATCTCAACCCCGCCTCACCTTTCATGAGGACCGGCGCTTTTCTCATGGATCTCACGCTCTATGCGGGAATCTTCCTCATTTTAATGTTCGCCGCCGTCCGTTACGACATCGTCTATGGACTCCCATCGACCCTCGGTAGGTCGTTGACCGTTTTCCTGATCTTTTTCTCCTTTGTCCTCCTTCCCTTCCTCATTGAGGCCTTCACGCGCGGTTATTCTTTGGGAAAGTGGGCGTTTAACATCAAGGTTGTTCGCCGTGACGGTGGGATCATCACCGTTCGACATACGCTGGTGCGTTCTTTGACCGCAATCGTCGAGACCTACATTTGCTTGGGTTTCATCGCTTTCATGTCCACGATGTTCTCCCCTAAAGCCACTCGTTTGGGGGACCTTGCTGCTGGCACGATTGTTGTGAAGGTCCCAGAACCCGTCTTTTATCCCCCGTTGGTCATGCCTCCCGACTGTGCCGAGTGGGCTTCTCATGCGCAAGTGATGCCCATCCCTGATCGCCTCCAGTACGAGTGCATGCAGTTCTTGCGGACAAACCGTGAAATCACCGCGCCTCTTCGCATCTCAATTGCAAATGCTCTAGCTGGAAGACTTGCTGCTTTCGTTTCTCCTGCGCCTCCCACGACCGTCAACCCTGAGCGTTTCATCGCGGCTGTCCTCGTGGTTTTGCGGGATCGCGAGTATGCGAAGGAACTGCGCAGGCAGGATGTTCTTGAGCGCCGTCGCGAGCAGATCGAGCGCACGCCCTTCGGAATTTAGTTTTCCGTATCTGTTCCTTGTTCCGCTTGTTCATCGGTGATCAGGCGGAATTGCGCGCGTCTACGCGCCCACGGGGAATTTGGATCAAGAGGACTCGAGGGTTCTGCCACTTCTTCTTTACCGCGTTGCGCAAAAGGACCAAATTCAGCCGGGGACGAGGCCGAGGCCGGGGTGGACGGTGAAGCTTGCGTTTGCGCGCTCTGCTGCTCGGCCTCGTGAGATCGATTGCGGGTATGAGCGGCGGCCGCACGCACCGCATCGACAAGAGCCATGAGGTCGTCACCCGAGGGTGGTGCCGGCTCAAAGTTGGTCTGCAGGCGAACGATCTGCCATCCACGAGGAACCGTCAGGCTATTGGCGTGGTTCTCGCATAGATCGTAGGCGTTAGGATCTGCGGAAGCTGACAGGGACCCGACGACTGCGGTGGAATCCGAGTAGTCGTAGGTCAATGTGGCAACAGCCGGCCGTGAGCAGCCGGGTTTAGAACAGTGTCGAACCGAGATCACCGCTCTACAATACGGCATTTTTATGTCCCCTTGGGTCCCCCGCATCGGCAGGTCTTGAGCTGGGTCGGCCTCCACGCGGGTTAGGCTTGTGTTTATGGCTCTCCCATCAGCTTTTCCTCGTTCGCGCGATCGGCACGGTCGTCACCCACGCTATGTGCGTCTTTTTCCAGCGCTCCCCGCGTGGAAGACTCGTCGGGAGATTTTTGATGCCACTGTTGCTGCGGTCATTAACGAGCTTAGCGAGCGTTGGCCCGAAGTTGCCCGCATCGAATTTGCCACGGAGGATGTTCCGCCCTCAGATCCGGCCTCCTGGGAGGAGCACGGCGTTGTTCTTGCACGAGTTTTTCCTGCCGACCGCCGCAAGGGATTGGGAGACCGCATTGTTATCTACCGGCTCCCGGTGGCTATGCGTGTTCCCTCCCAGGACCTCTACGGGGCACTTCGCACCCTGATCGCCGAGAGAATCTCACACGTTCTCTACATTTCCCCGCAGGACTTGGATTCGCTTTCCTAGGTGCGCGAGTATCTTGCGCATGCCGGGCGCTAGTTGATGGTAATTGCAGCCGAGGCCTGCTCTACATCATCCGCGCTCAGTGGCCACAGTGCGCGCAAAGTTCCGCTGGGAGTTTGCGCCTCTACCTCGAGTGTCACAGCGACCTGGCTGGGAGATTCCAGGACCACAGAGTCGCTAGATGGAAGATCCATGCTCAGGGTCTTCCCCGCTTCTACGGTCACAGTCTGCGTGCCAACGCTGAGCTGGACTCCGCTTTGCGAATGCACGGGAGTGATGATGAGCCGTGAGTGGATTTCACTGACACCGCTGGGTTTTTCTTGGGCGGTTGCTCGAAGTGCGGTGGCGCTCAGGCTTTCGCGTACCATCGATTCAACGCGCTGTGAGGAGGGAAGCTCCGCTCGAATCAGAGCGGGAGAAGCCGCGATGCTGGAACGCATTGCCCAGCGGGAGCCTTCCGCATATTCTTCTTGCTCTGTGTTCGTGACAATCTGTGCCACCAAGGCTCGATCACCGCGGACACGCAGCGTATAGCGGTCATCAGTCATTCCATTCAGTGGCACATCGACGACCGTTCCCGTGCTGATATCCATCTCTCCACCGGGGAGGTTGAAGGTCCCGGCCTCGCTCGTGTAGCTCAGGCTGACGTGTGCGTTAGCATCATCGGAGTTTCCCGAAGGAGGAACAAAGAGGCGCAGGGTGCTTGTCCCCTGAATGGACACGCCTTGCAGCAAGGTCTCTTCACGAGGGCGCGCGGCGGGGATTGTCGTCGTCCCCTTGGGCGTTTCTCCCTGCATGGCTGAGCTCTGAGTCCATGTAGCCACTCCTTGTCCATCAGCGCGAACATGAAGAACAAGGGCAGTTTCTTCAGGGAAGAGGCCTCCCGCCAGCACGGATTGCGTCGAATGTGCGGGAACAGTGAGTTGGTGAGTCTTCACGTCAAGTGGCCCATTGAGTCCAAAGGCCTCCACACTCACCACAGAAGGAGAAGAGTTGGGATTGGCGAAAGTGAGGACAAGGTCTTCGCCCGTCGTTGATGACCCCAGAACGCTCCACTGATCTGTTGAAGGTAGCTGACACGAGCTCATGCTCAAACCGCGCAGTTCTCCCCCACCCTGGCCAAGAACTCCCAGCGATGCAGGAAGCGTTTTGGCAGATGTATCTGCGTGCAATACCTCAAAATTCCGCTTTTTCTCTATTGTTCCAGCGGAGTTCCACAGGGTAGGAGAAGCGATTTTTCCGTCAAGATCAAAGGGGTTAATGATCCCGGGCGGACATGCGTAATTGAGGGTCTCGGGACTGGCGTGAACGACCTGCGCAGAGGGAAGCGAAGGATCATGAAATACGCGGCCCGCTCCCCAGGATCCTGCGCCCAGAAGCACAAGCGCAGCTGGAACACTCATCAGGGCGAGTATGCGGTTTCTATTCGGGGTTCTCATACTCGTCCTTTCTTCCTCGAAGGAACGCGGCAAGAAGAATCACTGCGCCCACTACGCAGGTAATCTTCCATGCAAGGATCAGCGGAGAGTAGTAGCTAAGAGTCACTTCGCCAGCTTCGGCAATGGTGAAGGCCTGTCCCCAGCCGTTAGTCGGCTCAGCTGCGCTCAAACGCTTCCCATTGAGCGTGGCAGTCCAATGAGGATTGGATCGTTCAGCAAGTCGCATAACGCCTGGGCCAGGAACGTGTGTTCGGGCGCCAATAACCCCGCTAGCAAGCTCAGCGCAGGGAGCATCTTTCGAGGCCTCGGCAAAGCACAGCCGCGCAGGCTTGCTTCCATCGGGGCGCACTCTCCATGCGCTTCCCGCTTCTGTTTCACCAATTTTTTCAATTCCCGGCGCACGATCCAAGGTTTGTGTCATGGATGCGGCGGCGGGGCCTGAGGACTTCACGATGATCGTGTCGATGTCGTGAAGAGCCAAGTGCCTGGCAGTGGCATCATCCGGGAATGAAACCAGCGTTGCGATTGACGTGGACAATTCTGAGGATGCAGCGTCGCTGCTCGCGTTCAGTCGCTCCTGCAATTTAATCCACGAGGCCACGGTGGAGTGCTCGCTCCAAGCTGGCCCCGCCTCGCGCCAGATTCGTACGTCGAGGTCACCGTCGGCGCCAATGTTGATGGCCATAACTCGCGCGTCCCTCGAGGAGTTTTGCGCGTAGCGGGACACGAGCGGGACCTGGGTGCCCGCGGAGCGCGCGCTCCACTCATCTGAAGGAATAAGAGGAAGCCAAGCCGAGGCACTCATGACAAGGAAGGGAATCAAGGCGATGCACGCCACGCTTGTCATTGCGAGGCGCTCAAACTTTGACGCGGATCGTGTGTCCTCGCCGCAGCTGAGGATCACCAGAATCAGGAGCAGCATTTGGAGGCTGGTCAGTGCACCTCCCCAGCCGAAGATCGCGGAGCTATCGGAGTCAACCGCAAGGTGTGAAACGAGGAGCGCGCCCAAACCGGCGGCAACAACTCCGGCCATGAGGAGCGGAAGAGTCGCGGGGAAGGAATCCTCGCCTCGACGCTGACGAATTGTGCGAAGGAGAGCGAACACAGTCCAGACCCACACGCAGGCCAGAACCAGCGTTGAAATGCCCATCCACTGAAGCGAGGAAGCTGCGGGGAGTCCCCACGCGCCCAAACCATAGGGCGATCGCTGGAAGGAAGCAGCGGCCTCGGCAGGGACGAGGAGGGCCGGCCATGCGCGCGTAAGTGCGGCGTCGATAAGGAAGGGAAGGATCAGAAGCAGGCCCGGAAGAAGCGTCGAGGCGCGCGCGGGCACACGCGCCAATGCAAGCAGTGCAATAAGAGCAAGAAGCGGGTATGCGGTGATGAGGATCGCTCCGACAATCGCGGCGCGCGCCCACGGGCGACGCATTGTGAAGCTCTCACCGCGGGAGAGATCATGCAGGGAGGCAAACCACAGGGGAAGAAAGACGTGGACAATGAGCGAGGCCATTCGCCCGCTCATCATCGCCATAAGTGCGCTGGGCATTGCCGCCCAAAGGCACATGAGCGCGACGCGAATGGTCGAGTTACTCGTGAAGCGCGACGCAAGAGTGTCCATATTCCATGCGGCCCATGCGGGGGCACAGATAAGGAAAATATGGAGAACAGTCGTAGGGGCGATGCGGATTAGCGCAAAGGGAGCGCAGACGATGCTCCAGATCAGGACGATCGGATCGAGCGCGTGCGCGTTTCCATCGCTTGCAGGAAGCCAGCCGGACCAAGCGTAGGTCCACAGGTCGGTGAAGCTTTCGGGTAGGCTCCGCCACGCTCCCCCGCTGATCCCGCCGAGGTCCGAGCGGAAGATCCACAAGCTTAGGAAGAGAAGACCCACACAGGTGATGAGGTGCACTCCAAGATCACTCCTGCGTTTTTCACGCAGAGTGTCTTTCCATGATCCCTGCGTATCGTCAAGGTGAGCACTGCGCCGTACGCGCCGCATTCGCGTGGCATCCCAGCGGCTTGTGAGCAGGGGGCGCAAGCTGGAGCGCGGTTGACTTGCGCAACGACTGTGGCGCGAGCGGGCGGCAAGAATGTGGGGGAAATGAGCGAAGAGTCCAAGCCATGCAAAGAAGCGCGCATAGGCTGATGATGCTCGCCCGCACAGGAGAAGACCCAGGCATGTGAGGGGAATCCACACGAGGGAGGCCAGGGCCTTCGCAATGAGAGACACGGGGCTGGAAATCAGCGTTGCAAAGTAGAACTCACTTGAGCGACGAATACGCAGTGCCGAGGCCGTGCGGAGTTTGCGCGGGGAGGACAGCTGAAGGTGCGTGAGGTGAGCGTCGGGGGCTGCAACAACGCGGTAGCCGCTTCGGTGGAGGCGCCAGCACAGTTCGAGGCCTTCATTGTAGGGGCCGAGTGCGCGATCAAAACCGCCAACGTGCGAATATGCCTTTGCTAGGACAAGGAGTCCCGCACTGCCTCCGGCAAGCACATCGCTTGTTCCATCGTACTGGCCCTGATCGATCTCACCATCGAAAACTTCGGGGACTCGACGTCCCGAAGATGTCGCGTGGATTCCCAACTCGCACAGAGTTCCATCCGGGCGAAAAATCTTTGGAGTAACAGCTGCGATAGAGGGGCCTTGGCCTGCTGCTTTGAGTTGTTCTTCGAGGCAGTTCGGGGATGGCTCGCAGTCATCATGTAAGACCCAGAGCCAATCATGACCGTGCAGCGATTGCCCGCATTCTTTGTCCTTAGCCAGTTTGGCAAGGGTATCGCTGAGATTTCGAGTTCGGCCGGCGGAAAAAAGAAGCGCTCCTTCTGGGAGGTCTTCAGCGACGATGACCTGACCGGAGGATAACGGTGAAGTGCGGGGAGCACGAACATCGCAGACGATGAGCTGGTCTGGGAGTCGAGATTGTTTGTCGAGAGCGTCAAGAAGCGAACGCAGCGCGGGGGTCATTCCCCGTGCGACGATGATTGCTGCAACAGTCCCCTCATAGGAGGGGCTCGTGCGCACCATTAGATGGCCGAGCGACGCAGACGACGACGTTCGCGCTCAGACAGGCCGCCCCAGATACCAAAGCGTTCATCGTTGGCCAGAGCATATTCGAGGCACTGCTGACGCACCTCGCAGGACTGACAAACTGCCTTGGCTTCGCGAGTTGAACCTCCCTTTTCAGGGAAGAATGCTTCCGGATCGGTCTGCGCGCACAGCGCGTGCTGTTGCCAAGCAAGGGGGCCGTCGGAGAAGGGAAGGTCTTCGACATCGGAAGTGTCGGACCACTGGATTGGTCCTTCACCCAGAATGTTCCACACGATATTTTCCCCTCTGTGTGATGGTTTGTAACAAAAAGGTCAATACGAGAATTACACGCGTGTCGTTCGCACCTGTCAAGCCGATTGAGGTTAAAGAAGGTGGCGAAAATAGGGCTTGAAAACACTGCACGAATTGATACTTTGCGCAAGTCCAAAAGCGCATGAAACCGCCGTTTCCGCGGAATTAAGCCAAAACCTGAACATCTTTCTGAACAGTTCCTGAGAATTTGAGGCAAAAACAGCATATTTCCGCCGTTTCAGCTACCCTTTTTCCATGCAAGCTATCTCACATTTTCTCTCCATTACCCAGAACGCGAATCGCCCAATTTTGACCCACTATCACAGTTTTCGAGATGAAATTTCGGGTCCCGTGGCAGCTCGCTGGGTCGCGAAAATGGCGAATTTACTTGCATCAGACCTGAGCCCGGATCTGTTTGGCGACAGTGAAAACACTCCGCGCATCCTCATTAACCTCCCAGCGGGCTGGCAGAGCACGTTTTGGCAGGTCAGCGCTGTTTTGATGGGGTGGGAGACGCAGAATGGCACTATTTCTCAGGTTTCACCCAGCAACGCTTTCAGCTTCGATGTGCACGTGAGTGACGAGCTAGTGGCCCTTGAAGCAAGCACTGCAGCATGGCGCCTGGCCCACTCCACCGCTCCCCTGGCAATGCGTTGGAGAGGTTCTTTACCCGCTGGGATCCTTGACGCACTGGCCGAACTCATGGCACAAAGCGATCAATTTGAGTACGAGGCACTGGAGAGCGCGCCTGCCCTAGATGACTACATCGCACAAGTAGACGCCGACGAAGATGCCCTGTTCAATGCGGCCTCGGCACTGGGGATGCCGACGCGCCTCGGCCTGTACACCGAGAACTTCCCAAGTGCTCCCCTACTTACGCGCCTGTGGATGGATGGCCACAGCGTAGTGGTCGTCGACAAGTCGCATTATGGCGCCCAGAAGGCTCAGGAGATCTTCGCCAGCGAGAAGGTCCAACTTACTGTGGATGAGGAGCTGAAAGCGCCGCATGCAAGGGGCTGATCAGCAGTCCTTGAGTAGCGCAGGTGAAGACCTCATTACTTCTTCAGGTGGAAGATCTCTGTTCCCGCACGATTGATGCGAGCACCGTCACCGGTTTCGATATCCCAGCACACCATTGCTTCGTTTGTGCTGGCACACACGTCATTGCCTGCGTAAACGGTTTCGCCATAGGCAAGGGTTCGCAAACGCTCACCCTGGTTCGTGGGAAGCGGCCCATCGCGACGAGCGGCAATTTCTGGCATTTCCCGATCTTCGGAATAACCTGCAAAAACGATGGTATCTTTCGCTATCGGTTTCGAACCTGGGAATAGCACCGCATCGCCATAGGGCTTATCTACTCGATAGGAATCAACCACGCATAGTTGCAAAAGGTCGCTGGAGAACAAGCAATGAATGTTTCCAGAGGGCGAGTTCACCCAGATTCCTTTGGCATCCCCCGTATCCTCCAAGCGGGTTGCACCCTGGGGAATCGCGCCAAGAGTTGGGGTCATTCCCCCATCTTGAGCCTTCGTCGTAGGGCTTTGCGTCGAGGCCGTGGGGGAAGAACCTTGGGAAGCCTCGCTTTGCGCGCCCGCCTGCGTTCCGTTTTCGCTTGCCGAGGCCACCGGCAAGTTCTGCGCACTCCCGCCGTCTGTGTGTGCCCTGCAGGAAGTCAGAGCAAGGCTAAACAGAGCAATGAGGGCGACGGCAGACACTTTGATGATGGGAGCACGCATGACAGAACCTCCAACAGCATTGTTTGGGATGCGTTGGAAGGAAGTATATCTACTTATTGCGCGTAAAAATGAACCTATACCCCAAGTAGTTACACACCGCTCCAGTGCCCATGGCAACGATCTTTGCCGCTGGCTTGAGTAAGGACAGCGAGAGTCCCAATCCAAGAGCGGGAAGACCGTGGACAATCGCCCAAATGATGGCAGATTGAAGGACCATTCCCGTGAACAGCGTTAATCCCGCAAAAGAGAAGAACGAGGCCCAGGAAAAACCTTTTGCTTGGAAGACGAAGTGCTGGTTAATCCAGTAGCTCACGCATACGGTGATAATCGTTGAGGTGACATTCGACGGGATCACCGGCAGATCGAAGCCCACCGAGAGCAACGAGAAGAGCGAAAAGTCCAGAAGCGAGGTTCCAACACCCACCAAGAGGTAACGGTAGAAGGAACCTGCTTCAAGAAGACGCTTCCACGCCTTTTGAAAGACGTTCATAGATGCGTTGTCGCTTATCAGTTCGGGAGTACCGAGGAGTAGCGCAGGTACGCCAAGCGCATGGCTTCGCGGCGGGTCTTCAAGTTACCCGATTGAAGTAGTCCAACCACGAAGGACAAAACGCCGACTATTACCAGTGAGGATGCCAGTACAGCGCTGGGCAGCTTGGGAACATTGCCCGCCTGGATGAAATGCCAGATGACAGGGCCTCCAAAGCACAGGGCCAGGAGCATGAAGATTGCGGAGAAGATTCCGTAGAAGGCCATGGGGCGCTCATGCGCAACCAGGCGGCCAATCAGCCCGAGGATACGGAAGCCATCGTGGAAGGTACGCAGCTTGGATTCTGAGCCTGCGGGGCGGTCCTTGAAGCCGACGCCGTACTCGGCCTGAGGAACACGCAATGCCATGGAGTGGACCGTGAGTTCGGTTTCGATTTCGAACTCACGAGAGAGCGCCGGGAAGGACTTCACAAAACGACGAGAGAAAACCCGGTAGCCGGAGAGCATGTCGGTAACAGTGTCACCAAAGAGGAATCCGACTAGGGAGTTGAACATCTTATTGCCCTGGGCGTGGCCCGGGCGGTAGGCGGAGTTGTCCTTGTCGTCAACGCGGCAGCCCAGAACGTGATCAAGGTTTTCACGAACCAGCAGATCGATCATCTCGGGTGCGGCCGAAGCATCATAGGTATCGTCGCCGTCGATCATCACGTAAACATCGGCGTCGATGTCTGCGAAGGCACGACGCACAACATTGCCCTTACCCTTACGGGTTTCGGTGCGAACGATTGCGCCTGCTGCGGCTGCAACTTCAGCGGTGCGGTCCGAAGAATTGTTGTCGTAAACGTAGACTTCAATTCCGGGAACTGCATTCTTCAGGTCCGTGACAACTGTGCCGACTGCGGCTTCTTCGTTGTAGCACGGGACGATTGCTGCGATACGCACCTTGAATTCCTTTACTCCGACATCGGGGGTTGCAGGCAGAACCTGCACTCATGCGTATAGCCTAGCGAAGATCACTGCAATTTAGCGAGACAGCACCCCCGGCAAGTCTGTTTTCTAACAGCGCTTCGCGTGGACAGTTAACTTATTTGACACCCAAGGGAACCAACGACTGTTTGTGCTCAGGTCTTCTTCAAGGAAGAAGCAACCGCTCCCCCACACTCTAAGACCGGGAAAGCACTTTCAGAAAAGCCTTTTCGCAAGGCTGGACAACGAGCCGGAAAATTACGAAACATACAGCTAAAAGCACGAGGTAAATGAGCACGATGCTCAAAGAGGCATATGCAAGTCGCCATACTCCGCTAGGGCTGGGAACCGAGAAAACAAGTCCCCACAGGTGGGGCTTAAAAATAAAATTCTCGTGAAGAAGATAGACACCAAAAGTCGCCGGAGAAAGTGTCAGGACAAGGGAGGAAATTCTCTCATGCGTCGATGCATGCGTACGGCTTGAAATGTACTGAAGTGTCATGAGGAAAATGAGCACACCACAAATCACGGAAAGGATCGGAGACGCCCCTGTACCGGCTGTGAAGAGATTTCCTGGGTAGTACAACTGTTCCCTAAGGAAAGAAGAAACAGCAATTGTATGCGTACCAACCATGCAAATGAGCGCGCAGAGTATCATGATCGCTATCGCGAAATACCAACGTACGTGAGGCAAGCGATCTTCGTGTCGACGAATCAAAGCCCCGATGAGATAGAGAGTGCACAGATAGGACGCATCAGTAAAAGCCCATGTGTTCGCAGGATTCAGAATATGCCAGATAAAGGTAATCCATAGCGATAGGCACAGCAGTGCCCCGTGCTGACGAGCTGAGGTCGCGTCAAGAAGAATATTGATATAAGGCGCAACAATCACCATCACAACGTATGCACTGATGAACCAGTACGCTCCGAACGTCACCGGGAAAACGGACATCAGGATAGAACGAGGATTGACAAAATATTGACTGGATCCCACAAAGTGCGACAGAACAAAGTAAGCACCCCATAATCCACATGAATAAATGAAGGTCTGAATCCAGATCTTTGCTACTCGTGTGAACGGGCTGCGTGTACTACGCGATAAAAAGTAGGCAGAGATGAGAACGAAAATTGTCACGCCTACTTGCCCCGGCATGATTGTGACCGCGTGGAGCGCTGATTTCCATGACTGGGCGAGTGCTGGATCTATGCGTGAGGGAGAATCATCAGAAGCAAAATAGTGCGTCGCAACAATGAGAAACATCGAAAATATGCGGAGAAGTTCGAGTTCCCAATGACGTTTCGTCGCTGGCTTCCCTATTTGTGCAGCACTCATTTTGTTCTTTCCACCTCTGATCGACAGATCAAGAACTTAGATTCGCGCGAATAAGGGAAGGTGTGAGCAGTTTGAGCTGCTCGCACCTTCCCTTATCTCACAGACCGAAAGTCTTTTCCCAAGCCTGGACAGAAACCAATTCGGGAAGAGCTTCCCGATACTCACGGCTCAGCGAGGCCCAACGACGAATGAGCTCCGCGTGGAGCGCAATGCTCTCTGCCAGAGCACGACGGTAGTGCTTCGCATCGCGCTGGTAGCGCCACGCACCAGAACCTTCCGCGTTCGACACCAGAGCAGAGTTGAGGTTTGCAAGCCTCCACCAACGAGCATCCGTGCTGGAGAGAACATCCTCAACACGATCCTCACGGTGTTCGCCTTCAGGCAGGAACTGCTTGGTGATACCAGCGATTGCTTTCGAGATGAACTGGGCACGCGAATCCGGCTTAGTGCCGACCGGAGCGGGCTTCTTACGGTGCACTGCAGGGAAGTCTGCAGCCTCAGTCATCAGGCGGGCGTCGGTGTATTCCTTTGCCTTTGCGCGCGCCTCCGCAGCCCGGGTGTGCATTGACGGGTGCAGGTGACCCGGGCCAAGCAAGACATCCTTGAGTCCTTGGCGGCGCAGATCCGCGCTGTAGTACTGCAGCGAGAGCAGCGCGCGAACGTCCGAGGCCAGCGAAGTCTTCGGGAAGGATGCACCGCGCGGATAGGGAGAGTGCAGCAGCGCTGCAACCCAACGATTGCGCTGGTGGAAGTAAGCCTGCCAGTCCAGACCGTCGTCCTTCTCGGTCCACGGCACGTGCCATACGGCAGCGCCAGGCAGAGAGACCGTCGGGAACCCGTGCTCTGCGGCGCGCAGACCATATTCAGAGTCATCCCACTTGATGAAGAAGGGCAGGGACAGACCAATCTCAGCAACAACGGGCTTGGGGATCAAGCACATCCACCAACCGTTGTAGGCAACATCGATGCGGCGGTTCAAGCGAGGATCATTGCGGATCGTGCGCTGAGCCAAGTCAACCGTTGCAAGTTCCGGGTTGACAGCTCCCCACCAGAACTTGTGAGCATCGATAGTCTCACCCATTGAGTGCAAGATCGTACGCTCATTTGCATTGAACATGTGGCCGCCGACGATCGTCGGAGTCAGCGTGTGCTCTGCGAATGCGAGGGCGCGAAGGAGCCCCTCGGGTTCAATCACAGCGTCATCGTCGAGCAGCAAGACGTAGTCCGAGTCGGGGTTCTTGAGCATTTCGTACATGCCGCGAGAGAAGCCGCCGGAACCGCCGAGGTTCGCCTGCTCGATGACACGGAGCTTGCTTCCCAGTTCCTCTTGCAGACGCGGGTAGCGCTCACAATCCTTCACATTCTTATTGCCCTGATCGACGATCAGGATCTCAGCAATGTGGTCAAGGACCTCGGGTTCAGCTTGGAAGCGCTCAGCCTGAGTCAAGCAGTCCTCGGGAAGGTTGTAGGTGGTAATACCCACGGTCACATTTGCGTGGCGGTCACCTTCACGAGAAGGAACTGACCAGGTTCCCCATTCAAGTTCGACGTCTTCCTTGAGAGCGGTGATTTCCGGCCAGATCCAACCACCGTCACCGAAACGGTTCAGCGGAATGTCAAAGCTCAGCTCACCAGAGCCAGCGCGAGTTGCAACGGGAGTAAAAGTACCGCGCGCAGAAGAACGCATGACCTCAACAACGGCCCTCTTTGACAGCTTCAAAGTCAGACGAATGTTACGGACATCCGTCCACCGCTGCCAGTAAGAGGCAGGGAATGCGTTGAAGTAGGTTGCAAGCGAGAGACGTTCACGAGCAGGAATGAGCATTGACGTGCGTGTCGCATCGACGCCGCGCGGCATCTCAAACTGACGAAGAGTCAGGGCCTTCTCGTCTCCTTGCGAAGCACTCAGCGCCGCACTGGAAGGGGCAACTCCCCAGTCCACATAGAGCGGCCACAACGAAGTGTCGCTTTCTCCTGGAAACACTACGCGCTGAACGGGAACCCACTGTTGTTCGGTCACAGTTCCTTCAGCGACCGCTTCACTTTTTTCTTTCACGCGACACTCCTTCAATGTGTGCACTTATGTGGCAAGTCTATGTGAGAAAACGGAAGAAAATCTATGTCACAGCACCGCAGAGGCGTTGACTCTTAGCCAAGACCGCAGGCAGTGATCTTGTAAAGGCTGTATGGTCCGCGTTCCAGAACACGCTCAAAACCGGGTGTTTCCGGAGTAATATTCCGAATGCCGGTCCAAGGCGAGTGTTCATCAAAGATCTGTCGATGACGCTCAAGAACAATCGCGTAGCGGATATCCTCCTGTTGGATCACCGGGCAAATTTTTTGCGGGTCTTCGGAAACCTTGTACAAGTCATCCATGATGACAGTAGTATCCGGTTTCATCTGCCCAATCCAGTTACCTGGCATCGACGTA
Source organism: uncultured Actinomyces sp. (assembly GCA_963536345.1). Lineage (GTDB taxonomy): Bacteria > Actinomycetota > Actinomycetes > Actinomycetales > Actinomycetaceae > Pauljensenia. The sequence goes on along the minus strand of CAUTAH010000003.1, from coordinate 2,433 downwards.
AAGACGACCGGCAAACCACTGGTTGCGTATCCAAACATCGATCCATCGAAGGGATCATTAGCAACCTTCCCTTGGGTTCCGGTGATCTGGCGCGCCTCGTCCATGAAGGCGATTTCATCGGAATAGGTGTAGTGGCTTGCTCGGTCTTCAGCGGCATCTTGCATCGAATTGATTCGCCACTTGATGTTTCCCCCAGTCAGCGTGACTGCAGCGATTACGACATAGACGAGCGCCGAGGAGATCAAGCGAAGAGCAGCGCCCTTCGGATGTGATGTCTTCACAAGATTTTCGCTCAGCCACGCAAGAGCGAGCGCCATCAGTGGAACTGCAAGGATTGACATCGCACCGGCGGGGCGATAGGAGTCGTGATACCAGAAGCCCGTCGCTATATTTCGGATGCGCCCTTCAAAGCCCGCACACAAAACATAGAGCGCGGCAATGAAAGCGTAGGAAATGACAAGCCACGCCCGTCGGTATTTGAGCATGGCAAGAAGACCACCGATAGCGACTCCAATGGCAAGAAGCCACTGGGCAGCCAAACGCACCGATGCTGCATTCGTGGAGAGAAGAAGGACCGCTGCAATCGCGCGTTTCGGACTTTGGAAGGAATCCCAACGCCACGTAACAGTGCGTTGCATGAACGGAGCTTTATACAGCGCATACCAGAAGCAAGCTGCAAGAACGATCAGCACGAGTGCGACCAAGGTTGCCTTAATCATGCTCCCGCTGCGATGACGCACCTGGTTGAAGGCAAGAGCAACCACATAGGGGAAGAGAATGACCGCAAGGGTGAAGACCGAGTTGGGCTGAGCCAAGGCGATGGCTGCAAAACCACCAATAGCAATCAGAATCAGACCGCAGAGCTCAGCACCCTTGAATTGCTTCATAAGCACGCCTCGAAGCAAGACAACAAATGCCGCAAGGTAAGCAGGCGCAAGCGCGTAGGAGAAGAAGTTTGAGTACAAGACGCCGAAAGCAAGCAATCCCCACGGGTACGCCGCAAACAGCGAAGAAACCAGAACAGCGAAAACCGGCGACAGACGGACCTTCTTCCCGAAAAGCACGTCCGTCAGCACTGCAGAAGAAAGAGGCCAAACTGTCAGCAAAACCACCAAGCACGAGGCGTTAATCGCAACCGTCATTGGGGTTCCCAAGCCGGAAATCACCATAGATACCCAGCCGTGCCACAGAGCGGGATAGAAGTGTGAGCCAACGGTCCCGTCAACAGCTGCGCTATGAAGTGAGGATCCGTCACCGCTTTCGATCAGCCAGCGGATCACCGACATATGGAAGGGGGTGTCGTAGATTGAGAAGAAAGCCTGGGGAGAAGGAACAGAGCGAATGAAAACTCCGATTGCGATCACAGCATTAACAATCAGTGCACCGACCAGAGCGATGGCGCGCGAACCCGCCCAGCCCGAGAAAAGCTTCTTATAATTTTCAAGCCAATGCCTCGGCCTCGAACCGCACAACCACATGATCCCCGCAACCACGACGAAGACACCGACTTCGCAGCACAGGACAAACTTCAGACTCCAGTGTCCTGGAATAACGCCGCTCGCAAGTGACGCGAAGCCCAAGATCGCCGCTCCCGTCACGGGTGCGAAACCGACCGTATAGAGGCGTTTACGCAGGAAAAGAGCGTTAACCGCAATTCCGGGAACGTACAGGATCGCAGCCAGCACAAGCGCCGGAACGATCACCGAGAGCCATGCCATTTTCTCTCCTGATCTACGTGAAAAGCCTGTTACAAGGAACGCAGTCGATCGACTGCTTCTTGTGCTGTGCCGTCTACAAGAAGCTCACCGTGGTGGAGCAGTACTCCCCTATTGCACAGGCGCGCAATCAGGTCAAGATCGTGGCTCACAATCACCAAGGAGGTCCCTTGTTCTTGCATTTCATGGATACGGTCAAGGCACTTGCGTTGGAAGGGCTCGTCGCCCACAGCCAAAATCTCATCAACAAGGAAGATATCCGGGCTGGTGTGGACCGCAACGGCGAAAGCCAAACGCAAGAACATACCCGAGGAGTAGAACTTCACCTCGGTGTCGATAAACTTCTCAATCTCTGAAAAGGCGACAATATCGTCAAAAGCAGCTTCGATCTGCTCTTTACTCATGCCCAGAATTGCGCCGTTCAGGAAGACGTTTTCCCGGCCCGTCAGGTCCGGGTGGAAGCCCGCGCCGACTTCAATGAGACCGGCCATGCGTCCGCGGTATCCCACCGAGCCCTCATCCGGCGTGATGACACCGGAAATGAGCTTGAGCATGGTCGATTTACCCGAACCGTTGAAGCCGATCAGACCGATCGAATCCCCCTGTTCGACCGTGAAACTCACGTGGTCAAGGGCTCGGAAGTGATTGACCAATTGGTTACGGCGCCCCGTCAGACTCCAGACCAAACGATCCTTCAAGGTATGCGTATTACGCAACG
>CAUTAH010000002.1:0-135067 GCA_963536345.1 uncultured Actinomyces sp. | reverse complement strand
TTGCTTCCCCGTCATCACTCTCAACTTCTCCGGCCCGTCTTCGTCCACGCCTCGGGGTGATTGTGGAACAATAAGACCAGATCGCATCTACCATTCATCAACACATCTAGCATCAGCGCGAGGGGTTGGAAGCTTCATGGCTCTCTTTGAATTCGACGAGGGGCGTTTGATCCCTGCCCAATTCGGCCGCTCAGTATCCGACGGTTTGACCCCCGAAATCGTTGATGCCGTATGTAATCAGGTACTCGAGATCGTTTCGCGCCCACTTTTCCCCATCACTTGGCGAGATATTTCCCCCTTCGAAGGTTCGGCCTTTGTCGATGGCTCCGCAGAAGACGAGGCTCCTCGCTTGACCGCCCTTGATCCTTCGGGTCAAGTCGTCTCAGTCGAGATTCTTGACTTCCTGGACTCAGATACGCTGATTCAGTCCCTTTCGCGCCTTGCTGGAACCGCCGCACTGTCGTGGTCGGATCTGGCTCGTGAATATCCCGGTGGTGTCGCAGCTTTCAAGTCCGGGTGGATTCAGTTCCGCGATTCAATGCCGCCTTCGCCCGGTGCGGGGCCGCGTCTGGTCATGGTCGTTGGCCGCATTGATCCCGCAGTTCGTCCGGCGCTTGAAGTTCTGGCTGCCTCCGGTGTCGAGGTTCATGAAATGAGCCTGCGTGAGATGAGCAATGGGCGTTCTTTCCTCGAAGTTCATGCTGTGGGCCCGCGTACCTACGCGCACGCTCCTCACCTGCTGGCCGGGCGCACTGATGACGTCCCTGCGATCGCCTCGTCAATTCGCGATGTAGCCGCTCCCGTGACCATTGAGTCCTCCGCGGGCGTTGACTTAGTTTCCCCCGAACCGGCTACCGAGGCCGAGGCCTTGGTTCCCGAAGAGGACGACTATCTTCCCGAGGATGAAGAGTTCGTTCAACAGGCCGCCGACGCTGAGGCCCTAGAGCCGGAAGTTCCTGAAACGGAAAGCGAACACGCCTTCGACGGAAACGATGCGCATCATCATGCCGCTCCAGTCGCGATGGAAGATGGCGACGACGACTTAGAAGAGGAAAGTGAAGAGCTCCGCTCTGCGCGCGAGGCGGGGATCCCCGTCCTCTCGCGAGATGCGGCTGCCCTGCGTGTCCTTGGACAGATTATTGCCGAGGATGTTCCCGCAATTATCGTTGGTGTTCCTCAGGCAGAGTGTGAATTCACGGCCGATGGCCTGTTCCGCTCGGGCGAAGAGAGCTGGGATAACCCGCAGGAAGCACTTTCCTACTTTGGTGTTTCCGGTAACGGCTGGACGCTGTGGCACCTAGGTGGGGAAGAAGGCCCGACCTTGGGTGAGTCTCTGGCAGAGGTCAACCGAGAGATCATTCGCGAGTACTCGCGCGATTAGATAAACGCCTTAATCCAGCGATCCATTGTTTCGTAGACCCGTGCGCGCACCTGAGGGTCAGAAAGTAGCAGGTCGTGCTTGCCTGGGAAACTGGCAATGGTCACCAGTGGCCCTAAGCGCGATGAGCGTTCCAAGATGACCTCCCGATCTAAGACGACGTCACTTGAAAAGGTTTCTGGCGTGAATTCTTCGCTGAAGAAACTTGATGTCGACATCATCGAAAGCACTGGAATATCCAATTTGACCGAAGTCGCAACGCTGTCGTGGCCTTCAAGGATTGCCTCGAGCCAGGCTGCGTAAACGGGGTACGAACCGGGACGCTTCCACTCCAGTGCGTAATCCCATCCCTGAACAGCGGGGTCGTCGGTGTAGGCCTTGAGAGATTCTGGTAGGGGTGCCTCTAGCGAGTTCCAGCCCTCGTGGAGCGAACGGGCGTAGTTATCTGGGCCGCTGCCTCCTCCTGGAACTGCCCACATCGGATTTCGAGAGGCGATGCGTTCCAGAATTGGAGCCATGGTTGAACGCATGGAAGCCATTGTCTGCATTTCAAGCCACGCAGAATTCAAGATGAGGCCGTCGATCGCGCCGGGATGGCGATTCGCCCACAGTGTTGCAAGCAATCCGCCCGTTGAGTGAGCCATAAGAACAAGTGGAAGATCGGGGTAATCATCGCGGATCAGATCTAGAGCTTCGCCGAGCTCCTCATCGTACAAGCTAAGGTTCGAAATGAATCCCATGCGCTGGCCGGGGCGGAGCGAACGACCATACCTGCGTAGGTCGATTGCGTAGAAAGCCCCTGCGCAGTCGGCGATATTTTGGGCTAGCTCGCGTTGGAAGAAGTAGTCGTTGCGGCCGTGAATGTACAGGGTAATGAAACGAGGGGAGGGGGAAGAGGCTGCGTGACCTTGATAGCGAACCAAAGTTGCAACAACAGGACCAGCATCATCATCCATGAGCGGGATGGTGCGTGATTCGTAGCCCTCACCCAGGACGTCGCGCCGCCACTGGCCAACGGGGGCTGGGCCTTCTTCTCCCCAGGGGGCCAGCACGGCCTCGTCGACGAGGCCGTTGAAGCCATCGGTGCTGCTTGGGGACTCGGGGAGCTCGGTTTCGTCCACTGTACTCACTCCTGTGTTGGGGATCTGCATTGATTTTATCTGGATCTTCGCCTGAAAGATATCGTTATTTGGGGTGAATGTTACAAATGTTGCGGTCGTGATTTATGTGGCTTCGGTTAAACGTTGTTGCGAATGTTGTCTAAGTGAACTACTCTCGAGTGCTGTATATGACGACGCACGCCCTTATCCCGGCGTACAACGACAGGTGGACCAGTGAGACGTGAGACAAAGCACCGCGGTATTCGCGCAATTAGCGTGACCGCGCTATTTGCATCACTCGCTGCAGCAACTCCCGGTATCGCTCTTGCAGCTCCCAGTGACGAAGAGATCGCACGAGCCCGCGAAGCCGAAAATGCGGCAAAAATGTCGGTCGCTCAGATCGAAGTAGAACTTGCAAGCGTAAAAAGCGAAGCTGAAGTCGCGCTTCAGAAAGCCATGAGTGCTGCGGAAGAGCTGAACGGTGCCCGCTACTCGCTTGAACAGGCGACCCAGACCGCGCGTCAAGCGCAGGCGGATGCTGATAAAGCGAAGGCTGATTACGAGGCAGGCAAGCAAGAGATTGCCTCGATCGCACAGACGGCATACCGCGATGGTGGTTCATCTCTTGACTCCATCGCCCCCTACCTTTCCGCTGACGGACTGCGCACGGTTGAAACCAAGCAGGCCACGCTCAACTCCTTCTCGGCCTCGGCGAACGTCAAAATGCAAAAGGTTGCCGCGCTTGAGCAGGTTGCGAACGTCATGAACGACGCTGCGATCCAAGCGCAGGCCAAGCAGGCAGAGGCAACCGCGCAGGTTGAAACTCGTTCCGCTGCGGCTCAGAGCGCTGCAAACAACGCAAGTAACGCGCAGGCTATGACTGCCGCTCGCCGTGATGCTTTAGTTGCGGAGCTTGCGCGCAAGCAGAACACAACCGTTGAGCTGATTAATCAGCGCGAGGCCGAGCTTGAGGCACAGCGTCAGGCGGCAGCCGCCGAAGCTGCACGCCAGGCTGCTGCAGCAGAGGCTGCGCGCCAGCAGGCAGCTGCCGAAGCCGCACGTCGCGCACGTGAACAGCAGAACTCGTACACGCCAGCTCCTGCCCCCGCAGCCAGCTATGACGATGATGATGACACTCCGTCGTGGAGCGGCGGTGGCGGCGGTAATTCCGATGCCGCTGCAGGTGCTATCGCTTGGGCGAAGAGCAAGCTCGGCGCACAATACGTGTGGGCGGGCGAAGGCCCCGGTTACGACTGCTCCGGTTTGGTCACCATGGCTTACCGTTCGCAGGGTATCTACCTGACCCACTGGTCGCAGGCACAGTACTCGGAAGGCACTCGCGTGCCGGTGAGCCAAGCTCAACCCGGCGATCTGATTTTCTGGAACTGGGACGGTGGCAACATCGACCACGTTGCGATCTACTTGGGCAACAACCAGATCATCGAGGCACCGACCTTTGGTGTTCCGGTTCGAATCACCTCGATCTACGGATGGAGCGCGGTTCTGCCCTACGCAGTGCGCGTGGTGTGACGGCGTGAGTCGCGGGGGCGGGCTTCGGCTCTGCTCTCCGGTCCTCTGATTTGTCACACGAAGTCGGTGAATGTCATGCGTTATAGCCTGTGACATTTGGCGACAACGTGTGGAGGTGGCTGTGCAACAGGCCCGGGCGTTTGGGGAAGACGCCCGGGCCTCGTTATATCTGCCTTTGCTGAGTTGTTCTAAGCCGAAGAGCTGAGATGTTTATGTTGAAGGCGACATATACGTTTGTGAGTTGGCTCAACTTAGGGCAAAAAAGAAATAAGTTCCCGTGAATGGTCGTTTTCTCTGGTGACGCCACAAATCGGCAACAAAGCACAAGCGTTTCGTCATTGCAAAGAGGAATGCCATGATCACCTTCGACCACGTGTCGAAAACATACTCACCCGATACGAAAGCGGTTGAAGATTTCTCTTTAACGATTGCCCCGCACACAACAACGGTGTTCCTGGGGACCTCAGGCTGCGGTAAGACGACACTCATGCGGATGGTGAACCGCATGGTGACTCCCAGCTCAGGGACAGTCACAGTTCGTGGCCGCGATGTCGCGCATGAAGATCCTGTCGCCCTTCGTCGCTCGATCGGCTATGTCCTTCAAGACGGGGGCCTCTTCCCGCACCGAACTATCGTTGACAATATTGCGACCGTTCCAGTTCTCGAAGGCGCCTCAAAGGCAAACGCACGAGCAGATGCGCTCAAACTTATGGAACTCGTCGGCCTCGATCCCTCAATGGCAAAGCGCTATCCCTCACAGCTTTCCGGCGGCCAGCGTCAACGCGTTGGCGTTGCGCGAGCCTTGGCAAACCGTGCCGACATCCTCTTGATGGACGAACCCTTCGGAGCCCTCGACCCTCTGGTCCGAGCCGACCTCCAGCGCCAACTCCGTCGCATTCAGAAGTCCTTAGGCACCACGATCCTTTTCGTCACCCACGACATTGACGAGGCCATCTTGCTGGGTGATCGCATTGCCCTCCTGCGCGAGGGGGCGCAGATTGCCCAAGAAGGCACTCCGCGCGATCTTCTCCTGAACCCGGCCAATGACTTTGTTCGCGAGTTCCTTGGAACCTCCGCAATCAGCGAGCGTGAACGAATTTTGGAGGGCACACCCGGTGGATCTCAAGCGGATAAAGCCGGCATGGCCTTGGCAAACGAGGCACAGGGGGAGCGGGCGTGAATTGGCTCTCCGGTTCCTGGGCACTCATCGGTGAGCTCACCCTCACCCATCTCACCATCGCAGTGCCCGCGATTATTGCTTCGGTGCTGATTGCAGTTCCCATAGGGGCGTGGGCGCAGCGTTCAAAAGGCGTCGGGGGCGTAGTTCTCTCTTTCCTGACAGTTCTCTACGCGGTGCCTTCGTTGCCGCTCCTGATTGTTATTCCTGTTCTGTCAGGGATCGCTCTTCGCTCGCGGGTCAACATGGTTGTTGTGCTAACGATTTACGGAATCGCCGTGCTGATTCGTCAGTGCGCCGAGGCCTTCGCCGCTGTTCCTGCTGACGTCCTCGAGTCCGCCGATGCGCTGGGAATGTCGCCTCTTCGCCGATTCTGCACGGTTGAGCTTCCTTTGGCTGTTCCCGTGATCGTTTCTGGGACACGAGTGGTCATTACCTCGACAGTTGCTTTGGTAACGATTGGTGCGTTCATTGGTGTGCGTTCGCTGGGAACTTTGTTTACCGATGGCTTCCAGCGCGGTCTGACCGTTGAAGTCTTGGCCGGGCTGGTGATGACGATTGCCTTGGCTCTGCTTTTGGATGCACTTGCAGTCGGCGTGGGAGCGCTAATGACACCGTGGAGGCGAAAGCAATGAACCTCCTATTTGAAGCCTTTCAATGGCTGGCGGATGGACACAATTGGCTAGGGCCATCCGGGATTTTCGAACGAGTGGGTCAGCACATCGTCTTCGTTGCAGCTGTTGTTTCTGTTTCGACACTCATCGCATTGCCAATCGGACTGTATATCGGGCACACCGGCCGTTGGAAGAACCTCGTCATGATCGGGACCGGTGCCGCGCGTGCGGTGCCTACTCTTGGCCTTCTCACCCTGGTTGGTTTGTGGCTTGGAATCGGTTGGCAAGCCCCCTTGATTGCTCTGGTTGCACTTGCAATCCCGCCGATTATCGCAGGTGCATATTCCGGTGTGATCTCTTCTCAAGGATCATCCGATGCGGCGCGAGCGATTGGCCTGACTGAAGGACAGATCCTCACACAGCTAGAGATCCCAACGGGCGCACCGCTGATTCTTGCGGGTGTGCGCTCAGCGGTACTCCAGGTGATCGCAACGGCCACACTGGCTGCATACACAGCGAACCTTGGATTGGGACGTTTCCTCTACACGGGACTGAAGACACGCGATTATGGACAGATGATCGGAGGCGCGATCGTTGTTGTTGCGCTGGCACTCATCACCGACGCCATACTTGCAGGGCTCATGCATCTCCTCCGCTCCAGAACCCATTCGGATTTACAAACTTTATAACTTCATCACATTCGCTTACAGGCTTTTCTACACTCAGCAGGCAAAACCAAAGGAGAGACAATGAAACGCTCTGTTCTCGCCGCTGCGGTAGCGGCATTCACTGCCGTTGCACTCACCGCATGCAGCACAGGGAAGTCCCTGGAAGGCGGCGAAGAAGCGAAGGGAAGCGCGGCCTCGTCAAAGATCGTGGTTGGCTCCCAGGACTACTACTCAAATGAAATCCTGGCCGAGGTCTACGCCCAGGCGCTCGAAGGATCAGGCTTTACGGTCGAGCGTCAGCTGCGCATCGGTCAGCGTGAGGTCTACATGCCCGAGCTGGAATCCGGTTCGATCGATGTTTTCCCGGAGTACACGGGCAACTTGCTCCAGTACTTCGATAAAGACGCGAGTGCTCGAACGGATGCTGAGGTTTACCAGGCGCTGGGCGGAGCGCTGCCCAGGGGGTTGCGCGTATTGGATGAAGCCCCCGCAACCGACCAAGACTCCTATGTTGTCACCACTTCTTTCGCTTCCGAGCACTCTCTAAGCTCAATTGGTGACCTGGCGAACGCTGGACAGATCACTCTTGGCGGCAACTCTGAGCTTGCCACGCGTCCGTATGGGCCGAAGGGACTGGAATCGGAATACGGTGTGAAGGTTGGTTTCACGCCGATTGAAGACTCGGGCGGGCCGCTGACGGTAAAGGCGCTGAACGATGGCTCGATTCAGCTGGCGAACATCTACTCTTCGGACCCCGTTCTTGCAGACGGAAGTCTGACGGTTCTCAAGGATCCGAAGGGCCTCTTCTTGGCATCGCACGTTGTGCCAGTTGTTTCCACGAAGATCAACCAGGATGCAGCCGGTGTTATCAACAAGGTCAGTGGGGCTCTGGACGCCAAGGACTTGATTGAGATGAACCGCCAGTCGACTGTTGAGGCACAGTCTGCCTCCGCGATCGCGTCGAAGTGGCTTGAATCAAAGGGCTTGCCGCACAAGTAGACGTGGGGGCGCTTGTGTGGTGTCAGGTGCCGCCAGCTCATCCCTGAATGCCACACGAAGTTGGCAAGCCTCTCATCTAATTGCACATGAAGTTGGTGAATGTCGCAGGAAATGACCTGTGGCATTCCCCAACAACGTGTGTAGGTTGGGTGAGCGGTAGGCCTCGTGTGGAGGTTGGGTGAACGCAGAGCTTTCGTGTGTCGGTAGCAGGGGTGCTGCTCGTGATGCTCTAGTCGCTTTCGCAACAGGGCGTTCGTTCTCCGCTGCCACACGAAGTTGGTGAAAGACGCTGGATACTCAATCGATATACCCCTTGTTCCACAGCTGGCTAGAAGTCGTTGGTATGGCCTCGAGCAAGTCGAGCCGTTGGGCAAGATCGATCTGAAGACGAGGCAGGTTCTTTAGCTGCTCCCACGAGTATCGAATGACATTCCATCCGCAGTCGCGCAGGTCCTGTTCTCGACGAATCCACCGTTGTTTTGCACGGTAGAGGTCTTCATTCGTACTTCCCAGTTTGCTCATCCCATCGAATTCGATCGCAACGTCTTTCTCTGGAAGAGTGAAATCAATGAAGTGCCTCCCCGTACTGCCATTAATTTCGAACTGAGTCAGTACAGGACCGCTGTAGATGCTTCGTATTGCGTAGAGCATTGCTGCTTCGGCGGGGTTATCGCATCCTGCATCTGCGTTCTTCACAATGAGCTTCGCGGTAGAGATTCCATATTTCCAGCCGTTTTCCTGAGCAACAGACAATCGTCGAGTAAGTTCCTCGCGTAGGTTGTTTTCACGCTTCCTTGAGTCCCCGATGCGCTGTAGCGAAAAATTAGATTCGGTGTGCAGCATCATGCACATGGCGATAAAAGCCTCAAAGTGTTGCGACCCCATCGCAAGACGAAGAGCTGCATCCAATTTGTCTTCTACTTGAACACCATTCTCTGTTAACCGGTGATCTGTCAGCGGAGGTCTGCGCAGTTTCCTTACCTTCACAGGTGGAATGGTGAAACCTGAGTAGCGCACCGATGGGAGAGTGGAATTTGGATAGGGCTGAGGACACCAAAAGGTGATGTCATGGTTTGCTGACCACAGTGGAACTCCCTGGACACAAAGCGAGCTGGTTCCAACGAATACAATCCGCGGATCTCGTGATTGTGCGAGAGAAGCAATACGTGCACGATCAATGTATTGATTAACTTCCCATCGAGGTAATCCCGACGAAATAGTCAGCATAAATCCGCGTTTCACCCTGACTTGTGAGTGAGAGCTTCCGTCTATTGGTGTTAAATGAACTTCTCGTGTTGATCGGGAGAGCACGCTCCCTTCTGTCTCTTCTTCGTTCATCTATCCAGTGTTTAATAGCGGCGTCCAAACGTGTGAACTTTGGAAAAATCTGTGGAAAACGCCGATTGTGTGTGCACTCCATGGATAACTGTTGTGCGAACGGTATGAGTGGCGCTGATGGCTTAGCTGCTCCCGTTCGTTATCTCAGAAAAGTCACATGAAGTCGCTAAATGTCATGGGTTATGGCCTGTGTCATTCACTGACTTCGTGTGTCATTTTGAGAGAAGAGGAAGCACGCCTCGGCGGTAAGTAGGGACGGGCTTATACATGAATGGTGCTCCACGGGTTGTTGGCGAATGTCACGCGTTATAGCCTGTGTCAGTTGCCGACTTCGTGTGTCTTTTTTGCAAACAAGGACAAGGACAAGGACAAGAACAAGAACAGGAAAAGGGCTGGTGTTCGTGAGAACACCAGCCCTATCTTGTTAAAAAGTGTTTGAGTGATCAGTGCGCGTTGAAACCGTGCTCTTCTGCGCGCTGGTAGGAACGACGAATTTCTTCCTCGGCCTCTTCACGTCCAACCCAGTGTGCGCCCTCAACGCTCTTGCCGGGCTCCAGGTCCTTGTAGACCTCGAAGAAGTGCTGGATTTCAAGACGGTGGAACTCTGAGACGTCTTCGATCTCGGTACGCCATGCTGCACGCTGGTCGGATGCGGGAACGCACAGGACCTTATCGTCACCGCCCTTTTCGTCGCGCATACGGAACATGCCCAGTGCGCGGCAGCGGATCACGCAGCCCGGGAAGGTCGGTTCTTCAAGCAGAACCAGTGCATCCAAGGGGTCGCCGTCTTCACCCAAGGTATCGTCGATGAAGCCGTAGTCATCGGGATAGCGAGTCGAGGTGAAGAGCATACGATCCAAACGGATGCGTCCCGTTTCGTGGTCGATCTCGTACTTGTTTCGGTTTCCCTTAGGAATCTCGATGGTCACGTCGAATTCCATTAGAGCCTCTCCTGACTGGTTGAGTCGTTGATCCACCACGTGGATGTCGATTACGTATTACTACCCCTCGAAGCATTAGGGTTGTTCCTAGACCATTGATGGAAGGACAATCCCCACATGCGACGCGGGACTACTGCTGCGATTGTAGGCGCTACTAGCGCCGCGGTGCTGATCGCAGCCTATTTTGTGGCAGATGTGCATGATATCGCACCTGGCATCTTCACACTTTCTCAAGCATCTGCGCCATCTGCAGCCCCCACAGCCTCTGCTGTGCCCGCTCCTACATTGAATGTTTCACAGTCGCTCGGTGATAGTCAAGCTCCCACCACCCAACAACTCCAAGAGGCGTGGGCTCCCGCGGCCTCGGCAGCCGAAGAAGGCGGTTGGAACGCGTGGGCGCTAGTTGTTGACGCGAACAATGGCCAGACGCTCTTCCAAAGTAATGCGGAAAGTGCCCACACCCCGGCTTCGATCACCAAGATCCTCACGGCATATACCGCTCTCAGTCACCTGGACCCCAATGCGCACCTGACGACCTCGGTTGCGCAAAGTGACGATGACATCTACCTCGAAGGAGAAGGCGACCTTCTCTTGGGTGAGGGCACAAACTCCCTTGAGGTCAGTGGGCGCGCAGGCCTTGAAACCCTTGCGAAAGACACGGCGAATGCCTTGATCTCTAAGGGAATTTCTCACGTCGAGCTTCACGCGGCTCCCGCGCTCTTTGCCGACACCAAGCGCCCCGCCTCGTGGGGCGAACAGCAGGTTGCCGGCTACGAAGGCCAGCTTGCTCCCTATGCGATCGATGCGGGTCGCACCTACCCGAAGTCCAATGAGTTCTACCCCGACTCAATCTCCAATGTTGCGGAGGTTTTCGCGCAAAAGCTCGGTGAGCAGGGGATCTCCGTTGACTTCGGCGTCCGAGGCGCAGCCCCGCAGGGCGCAAACCGGATCGCATCTGTTCAGTCCGCAAGCCTCGATGAGCAGATTCGCTGGATGCTCTACCACTCAGATAACACCCTTGCAGACCAGTACTGTCACTTTGCGGCGCGTCAGGCAGGCTCTGAAGCGACATTCGAGGGCGCGGTTAAGAATCTTGAAAAGACCTTGGCGGATCGTGGAATTCCCACGGATCAGCTCTCGCTGGAGGATTGCTCTGGCCTGTCCTCGAATGACCGGATTGCGCCAAAGACCTTAGCGGCAATTCTTTCCCAGGGTTTCGAGGCCTCACAGCCCGTTGCGCCACGAGTGGTCCGAAACCTGCCCTGGGCGGGCGTGCAGGGAACCCTCGCACACCGCTTGAATGACGAGGTTGTTGCTGGCAATGTGCAGGCGAAGACTGGCTCTCTTTCGGCGGTCTCTTCACTTGCCGGCGTGGTATCGACCTCGAAGGGACACCAGGTGATTTTCATTGTCGGTTTCGACAAAGTCCCCGGCGATGGCGCGTATTCAACTCGAAGCTATCTGGATGATTTCGTCACTGCCATTGCAAAGATGTGAGTGCTGTCAAGCATTCGCTGAGCAGTGCCGGTTAAGCCGTGAGTTCAGTCGAAAAGGCTGCATACAAGCGCAGAGCAATTCGATAGCATAGAGACATGCCGTTGTATCCCTCACTCACACAGATCGCGCGCCTGAGCGCGATGGGCATGTTCTCTGGACCTCAGGCTTCAGCCTCATCAGCGCAGGCCATTGTCTCGCGTCTTCGTCGCGGGCAAGAATGGGCTTCTGGGCGTCTGCCTTCGCTGATCACTCGCTTCGCTGAGTTTTCCGCTTCTGATGTGCAGGATGGCGTGCACGTGGACCTGCCGATCATTGAGCGTCGCAGTGCAATGATCCAGTGGGCGGATTTCGCCGATGAATGGGGAGTGCGAGCACGCAGCCTTCCCAGCGCAGCCACCCTGTGCACGGCTTTAGGAGTGCTGGCAAAACATTCCCTGAGTGTGAGCGGGCCCAGCGGCGCCGCTGCCTATCTTGTTGCCCCGAATGTTTTAGAAGCGGGTGTGCGCGCTAAGTTTGACTTGGGAGATTGGGCAAAGTGGGTGTCTTTGCGCGCGGGGGTCGACACGTGGCTGTCCATGCGAACGCCTTTTTATCGGGAGTATTGCCGCGAACTTGTCGCCGCTGCGCCGATTGATGCAATTGATGCTGAAGAGCTTGCGCGTCAGCTGCTTCTTCGCGAGTGCATCATCGATGTTTTTATGGATTCATTGACTCCGAAGGATCTGTCTTCGGTCAACTGGATTACGACGCATCGCCCGGCAGATTTTATGGTCGATGGGGCACTGATTAGCCTGCTTGGGGGAGTGGCTCCCGCAGGAATTGCTCAGCTTCGACGTGAGATGGCCAATGAAGTCCATCAGATCTTGACCGGCCCCGGTCTTGAATCAATTCTGAACAACCGGATGTGGCCGAGCTTCCAGTGATCACAATTCCCGCTAATCCCAAGGGAGATCTACGTACACTCTCGCTGGAAGTGCGTCCGCACGTTCAGTGGGCCATTCAGCACTGTGATGCGCTTCTTATTGCCGTATCCGGTGGCGCGGACTCAACTGCGCTCGCGGCGGTCATCATTGATCACTGCCTGCGCGCGGGCTGTACTCCTCACACCTTGACTGTTGATCACGGAATCCGAGCCGGATCGGATACCGAGGCGCGTGAGGTGAGTGAACGCATGGCTTCGCTCGGTGCTCGCGCCCAGTGGGTGAGTGTCACGCTTGCGGCGGAAGGGGGCCCCGAGGCCTCGGCTCGCGATGCACGTCGGCGCGCTCTTGTAGACCATGCCAGATCTTTGGGAGGGCGCGTTGCGGTCTTCCTTGGGCATACGATGGATGATCAGGCTGAAACCGTGCTTTTGCGTTTGGCGCGCGGCTCTGGAGTTGGGTCATTGAAGGCGATGAGCTCGCGTGATGACGCGGGAGAGATCGTCTGGATTCGACCAATTATAAAATGTCGACGTATTGAGACGATTGGTCTATGTCGCCAGCTTGGTCTTCCCTGGATTGATGATCCTTCGAACGCAATGGACGGCCCTTGGAGAGCCTCTGATGGAAGTGCGCTACGTCGGAGCGCAATCCGAGAATGTGCACTTCCCAGTTTGCGCAGCAGCTTGGGGATTGATCCCGTTCCCGCCCTTGCGCGCACTGCGGAGCTTTCCGCAGCCGATGACGAGGCCTTGGATCAGTGGGCGAACCAGGTGTGGACATACGCATGGGAAGCGATGCCGTCACAGGAGGGTATGGCCTCGGGAATGGGAATCCTCAAAATTGAGCATCTGCAGCAGATTCCCGAGGCGGTGCAGATGCGTGTCCTTCACCGCTACCTGAGCGCACTTGGAGCACCGAGCTACGTGCATCTGCAAGAGGCGCGCGCACTAATCAACCACTGGACGGGACAAGGGCCCATCTCGGTTCCAGGGGGAACGCTCTTACGCAAGGGGAAAGGAAAGCAGGCGTACCTCATTGCTATGACACCGGCTGACTCTTCCTTGTTGCGCCAAGAGCGAGAAACTCCGCCATGCTGAGCGCCTCTTCGCGCACATGTGGCACTCTTATAAAGTCGGGACCCACACAGGAAAGGACATGGGACTGTGGACGCACAGGACATGGGAAACGCACTCGAACGCATTCTGGTTACGGAAGACGAGCTGGCACGCCGAATGGCTGAGCTTGCCGCTGAAATTGATGCCGATTACCAGGGCAAAGAAATTCTTCTTGTGGGTGTCCTCAAAGGCGCGGTTATGGTCGTCGCCGACCTTTCACGCCACCTCCACACTCCTCTCTCGATGGACTGGATGGCCGTTTCCTCCTACGGTGCGGGCACTAAGTCGACCGGCGTGGTCCGTATTCTTAAAGACCTCGATACAGACGTCACCGGTCGTGATGTCCTGATTGTCGAAGACATTATCGACTCTGGACTGACTCTGTCCTGGCTTCGCGAAAACCTTCTGGCTCGAGGAGCAGCCTCTGTCGAAATTGCTGCTGCCCTGCGCAAGCCCGAAGCGCTCAAGGTCCCGGTCGAGGTCAAGTACGTCGGTTTTGATATCCCGAATGAATTCGTTGTGGGCTACGGACTGGACTACGCAGAGCACTACCGTCAACTTCCCTTCGTTGGGACCCTGGCACCGCACGTATACGGCGGCTGAAAGGTAAATCCATGGCAGATAACACTCAGAACAAGAAGAAGAGGAATACCTGGGGGCTTGTCGCAATCCCATTGCTTCCCCTGGTGATCTCCCTGTTCTTCCTGTGGACGTGGTTCCAGCCGCAATCGGTGGATACTTCCGAAGGTCTTCAGATCCTGAAGGAAGCTCAGATTGAACGCGTCGTCGTTAACGATGGAACTCAGCAGGTCAACCTGGTGTTGAAGGACCCGTGGACCCACAAGTCCACCGGTGTTAACGACCGCGAACGTAGCTTGGGGCGAAATATCAGCTTCACCTATGCGCGCACGCAATCGCAGTCAATTGTTGAGTCGGTTGAGAAAGCCAATCCCGGTAAAGGTTGGGATGCGTACTACCCGCAGTCCTCGTTCCTGAGTTCAACTCTTGCCGCAATCTTTCCCTTGGCGCTGGTCATGGGGCTCTTCTGGTTCTTTATGAGCCGCATGGGCGGATCCCAGATGATGGGTCCCTTTGGCCAGAGCCGCACCAAGGACTTTAACCAGGAACGCCCGAACGTCACCTTTGCTGACGTGGCCGGTGAAGACGAGGCCGTTGAGGAACTTGAAGAAGTTCGCGAGTTCCTGATTGCCCCCGAGAAGTTCCGCAAGGTCGGTGCACGCATTCCTCGAGGTGTGCTCCTCTACGGTCCTCCTGGAACGGGTAAGACCCTGCTGGCGAAGGCAGTGGCGGGTGAAGCTGAAGCTCCCTTCTTCTCCATCGCCGGTTCGGAATTCCTTGAGATGTATGTCGGTGTCGGCGCTTCGCGTGTGCGTGATCTTGTTTCCCGCGCAAAGAAGGTTGCTCCCGCGATTATCTTCGTCGATGAGATCGATTCGATCGGTCGTCACCGCGGTTCTGGTTATGGTGGCGGTTCTGATGAACGTGACCAGACCCTCAACCAGCTGCTGGTTGAAATGGACGGCTTTGATGATTCCTCGAACCTGATCTTCATCGCGGCGACAAACCGTCCCGATATTCTTGATCCCGCACTGCTGCGTCCGGGCCGTTTTGACCGACAGATTGCGGTTGAAGCTCCCGATCTGAAGGGGCGCGAGGCAATCCTGCGCGTGCACTCTCAGGGCAAGCCCCTGACCGATGATGTCGATCTGCATATGATCGCAAAGCGCACCCCGGGCTTCACCGGTGCGGATCTGGCAAATGTCTTGAACGAGGCCGCATTGCTAACGGCTCGTTCAAATGCTGACTTGATTGATAACCGCGCGATTGATGAGGCGATTGACCGTGTGATCGCCGGCCCGCAGAAGCGCACTCGTGTCATGAATGACCACGACAAGCTGGTGACTGCTTATCACGAAGGCGGCCACGCCCTGTGTGCAGCGGCATTGCGCTACACGGATCCGGTCACCAAGGTCACCATTCTTCCGCGTGGACGCGCGCTGGGTTACACCATGGTGCTGCCCACCGAAGACCGCTACTCCAAGACCAGGAATCAGATTCTTGACGATCTGGTCTATGCAATGGGTGGTCGTGTTGCCGAAGAAATCGTCTTCCGTGATCCTTCAACCGGCGCGTCGAACGATATCCAGAAGGCCAGCTCTCAGGCCCGTGCGCTCGTAACTGAATACGGCATGTCCGATCGCGTAGGTAACGTCCGTTTGAGCGCGGATGATTCGGACCCAATGACCGGTTACGGTACCGGCCGAGGCGCTGAGCGCGCCTATTCTGATGAGCTTGCTTCCGTCGTTGACCAGGAAGTGCGTGCGCTCTTGGATAACGCAACCCGTGAGGCTTGGGAGATTTTGACCAAGAACCGCGCGGTTCTGGATCGCTTGGCACAGCGTCTTTTGGAAGAGGAAACTCTGGACGAAGCGCAGCTTGCCGAGATCTTCAAGGACGTCATCAAGCAAGATGAGCGTCCGGTGTGGAATTACGGTGCGGAAGGCGCGGTTCAGGGCGCAGTTATGGGAAATCCCATCGCCATGCCTCTGAGTGATAGTGCGCAGTCTAAATCTGCTGATGATCCATCGGCTGATCCGGCTGCTCCCGCAGAAGTTCTGGATGACCCCGATGGTGGTATCGCGCCCGAGGAGAATAACCAGTGAGTTACGATCAACAAGGCGTTGAAGACGCCTCGCGCGCGCTTCTTGAAGCCGTTGGCGAAGACATTAATCGCGAGGGACTTCGCAATACCCCAGCTCGAATGGGTCGTGCCTGGCGCGAACTTCTCAGCGGCCTCGAAGAGGATCCTCGTGATCACCTCAAGACCACCTTCGAAGTGGGCACCGATGAGATCGTCATGGTCCGCGATATTCCCTTCTACTCCGTGTGCGAGCATCACCTGCTTCCTTTCTATGGGCATGCGCATGTTGGTTACATCCCCAAGGGCGGCCGTGTCACGGGGCTGTCAAAGCTCGCGCGCGTCGTCGAGGGCTATGCGCGTCGCCCGCAGGTTCAGGAACGTCTGACAGCTCAGATCGCCGATGCTATCGATGAGGTCCTTGCACCCCAGGGTGTCATTGTCGTTGTTGAGGCCGAGCACATGTGCATGACGATGCGAGGTATCTCCAAGCCGGGGTCCTCGACCGTGACCTCCGCTCTTCGTGGAATCGTCAAGCGCGACGCCACTCGCTCGGAAATGATGTCTTTGGCATTGGGCGGGGTCCGGCGATGACTTCTGTCGAGGCCTCTTCCTCCTGGGCGCTCGCGGGAGGAGCACGACCGCCTCGTCTTCCCGAAGGCTTTGATCTGCCAAGGGATCGGATGCTCGTCATGGGTATTTTGAATGTCACCCCGGATTCCTTCTCGGATGGGGGCCGTTTTCTGGATCCGGGAGCG
This sequence comes from uncultured Actinomyces sp., assembly GCA_963536345.1. GTDB lineage: Bacteria > Actinomycetota > Actinomycetes > Actinomycetales > Actinomycetaceae > Pauljensenia. The sequence continues at coordinate 118,370 of CAUTAH010000002.1, read as the reverse complement.
GCGCTCGACCACGCTCAGGAAATGCTCGACGAAGGCGCGGACCTGGTCGACTTGGGTGGTGAATCAACACGTCCGAACTCCACACGAATCAGCGAAGACGAAGAATGGGGGCGAATCGGCTCGATCATTCAACGCCTTGCCGCATCGGGGGTTGTTGTTTCTGTCGATACCTTGCACGCGCTGACAGCACGTCGTGCGGCAGATGCGGGTGCTGCGATCATCAATGATGTCAGTGGAGGGCGCTGGGATCCGCAGATGAATGCGGCCGTCGCATCGACGTCCTGCGCCTATGTTATTCAGCACTATCGTGCGCTTCCGGGGATGCCCGAAGAGTCTTTCGACTACGGTGATCAGCCCATCGCAGTTGCCTTGAGAGAGCGGGTTTCCCAACAGGTTCGTGATGCTCTCGAGGCCGGGGTTGAGCCCGAGCGCATCATTGTTGACCCGGGATTGGGTTTTTCACTGAATAACGAACAATGCTGGTCTCTCGTCGCGTCGCTGCCGATTTTTGCTGAGCTTGGGTACCCTGTTCTTATAGGTGCGTCCCGGAAACGCTTCCTCGGTCAGTCCCCCCTTTCGGACCGAGATGAAGCAACTCTCGATATATCTCGGCGCGCGCTTTCAGACGGAATATGGGCCGTCAGGGTCCATGCCATAAGCCAACAAGCAAAGCTTGTGCGTGCAGGGAGGTGAGGGCACGGTGGGACAGCTCGATGTGATCGCGTTACGCGGTATTACAGCTGAGGCTGTCCACGGAGTTCTCGAAAAGGAGTGGAATGCTCCTCAAACCTTCACTGTTGATCTGCTTCTGTGGGTTGATACCGATCGCGCCGCACTCAGTGATGACATTGCCGAAACGGTTTCTTACGCGGAAATTGCAGAGAAAGCTCACGCGATCCTTGTGGGCCCCTCGGTTCGTCTGATTGAAACACTTGGCCACAAGATCGCTGATGCGGCTCTTGAAGATTCGCGTGTTCGTGGCGTTGAGGTTATTGTCCATAAGCCTGAAGCACCAATCGACGTTCCCTTTACCGATGTTTCGGTGACGATCCGCAAGGGTGATATCCCGCTTCCTTTCGTTGCAGCGTCGAATGTTATTCCTCCCAGTGCTCCCGATGCTGATGAGGATGTGCCTCCTGCTCCCTCTTCACCCAGCACACCGTCAGATGCCGTAGCTTCCCAGGAAGAAGAATCCCAGGCCTCCGATTCGGATAAGCCCGTTCAGCTGCACTCTCCCGCGGCACCGGAGCAGCCCGCCACGGCCTCGGAACTTGTGGCGGACACGGCTGAGGAAAGCGAAGAAGGACAGGTCGAAGAGCCCACCCAGGACGAACTTGACGCGGCCTCGGCTCCGCGCGCAGTAGTGCTCGCACTTGGTGGAAATCTGGGCAATGTTCCCGTCACCCTCAAGCGTGCAATTGACGAAATGTCCAGCTGGGATGGCTTGGAAATTACACAAGTTTCTCCTCTGGTTCGTACGCGCGCTGTATTGCGTCCCGGTCAAAAGCCTCAGCCCGATTATTGGAATGCCATCGCTTTGGGAACGGTGTCCATGGCACCCCTCGACCTCTTGGATCGGGTCCACGAGCTTGAAGCACGCTTGGGTCGTGTGCGTCATGAAGTCTGGGGTTCGCGCACCATCGATATTGACATCATTCAAATTGACGGTGTGACTTCGGATAACCCGCGGCTGACGCTGCCGCATCCGCGTGCACACCAGCGTGCTTTTGTGCTCTCTCCGTGGTTGATGGCCCAGCCCAAGGCTGAGCTTGCCGGCTTCGGCGCCGCATCGGAGCTTATCGCACAGGCTCCGGATCGTGGCGGAATCCTTGACGCAGTGGGGGACTGGCGTGAGGATCCAGAATCGGTGATCGCTGATTCGGACGAGCTTCTTCACCGGATGCGCCTTCCTCGCCTCGATCATGCTGAGCAGCTGCGTCCTCTCAAGCTTGAGACAAATTCCCAATCCTCGCGTCCGAGTCGCCTGGACATGCTTCCCGAAGCATCGCGTTCTGGCCTTGCTCCCAGCGATGAAGGCACCGATGTGACCTGGCATCGCCTGTGGGATCGCTGGGGAGCTCCGGTTGAATCCGTTGAATCGCGCCATGTTGAGCTTTCGAAGCCTTCGGCTTCAGCAGTTTCTACCGCTCAACCCACGCCTGCGCCCAAAGAAACTTCCGTGTCCTCTCCTGCTAAGACTTCCGGTGAGGTACCCGCGCAGCTAGCGAGCCGCCAGGTTCCTGCGCCTTCTCCGGTGAGCGCACCTCCGCTTCGTCGACTGCACCTGTCGGCCACCCCGTCTCCAGCAGATACGACTGCGGCTTCCGCCAACCTTGTTCAGGGCATGGTCTCTTTGGAGCCTCGTCGTCCTGTCCCTTCTGCTGAACCCGAGCAGCCCATCGTCGAGCGGCACTCGCTCCTCGAACGCCTGCAGGGCAGCGCTCTTCCTCATGCCATTCCCGAGGCCGCAGCGCAGTCCTCCGATATCCAGAGCGCGCAGGAGCCGGCGCAGAATTCTCCCTCGACTTCACCGATTACCGCCGAGGTTCCCCTTGGACGTCGGACTCGTCGCCCGCGTTGGCGTCCGGTAACCGAAGAAGGAACGGGTATCTCGACGGCTGATTCGCCGCGTCCATTCCGTGCACGTACCGATCGTCTTGCCGCACAATCTCACCGTGCAAAGCTTTCGCACCGCGCACCTGCTCCTCAAGAGCAACAGAAGCCCGGGGCGGAAGCTACCCAGCCAAGGCGTACTTCGCTCTTTGCTCGCCGCCCCGAGCCGGCCTCGTCAGCGGGAAGCCAGGCCTCGGTTCCCACGCAGGGAGGTGCACGTACACAGAGCGGCGCGCCTACGCAAAATGCTTCGGGGGCGAAGCCTTCGGCGCCCTCTACCCAGCGGAAGTCCGCCTCGCAAGCTCGCACCTCGCGCGCTCTACCGGGCTGGAACTTCTCTGAGGACGTCCGTGTTGTGGATGATTCCAGTGTGCTGAGCCCGCGTGAGGACGTGCGTCGTCCTTCGCCTAGCTTGCCGCCTCGCTACAGTCATGTTCTTGATCCCAAGCTCGATGACTCCATTGATCAGGGGCCAATGACTCCCGGCTCGCAGACCCCCTCCTCTGTCAACCGCGACGTGACAATCCGTCCAAGCATTACCGGTCAGATTCCAGTCTTCCGTCGTCGTCCTGAGGATTCATGAAGCCACTGAGTATTGTGCTGTTAATCGCCGAGGCAGCCGCTGCTTCGGCGCTTGCTGCAGCCGCAACCGCCTTTGCGATTCGTCAGGGCGCGGGTCCGTGGATTATTCATCCCGCCCTGGCTCTGGTTTTTGTTGTTGTCGCGGGCGTACTTGTCTGGATGGGAATCCAAGTTCGGCGTTTTCGAGCGCATAAAGCAACCTGGGTTGACGCCGTATCAGCCTTCCGAATTGCAATGTTTGCTCGTGCGAGTGCGCTTGGTGGCGTGATCAGCGCTGGGCTACTGGCAGGTATGTCCTTGGCCTTCCTCGCTCGCTGGGAAGCGCAGACCAGTGTTTACGCTGGAATTTGCGGACTGATGTGTGCGCTCGGTGCTGGTTTGTGGGGTATTGCCGGAGTGATCGTTGAACGCTGGTGCGTCATTGACCCAAAGGATGACGACACCGAGGTGACGAAGGCGCGCGCTCGGCGTGACAAGGGCACTCTTGGGGCGCAGCGTGTGAATGCTCGTAAGAGCGATGTGTCTGAGGGGAGAAGGTAGTCTCATGCCCAATAGGCCACGGTCTTCTTCGGCCTCTGCATCTCGTTCAAGGGCTCCTCGCGCAGGACGTCCAGGCGCTCGTCCCACAGTGCGTTCGGGTGGGACTTCTCCAAGAAAACCGGCTGGGGGACAGGTGCCTCCTTCCCTGTGGGTCAGGCGTATCGTCACCGGACTCGGATTGCTTCTGATTATCGCACTTCTCGTGTGGGGGATTGCAAAGGCCGTTTCTGCGGTCACTAAATCTTCCACGCCCGAGGCCACTCCAAGCGCCTCTGCAACTCCTACTCCGACGCCCACCGCGACAGTGACGCGCTCTGGGACCGCAGCCCTTCAAGATGGTGAACAGGCCACAGCCGATGGAATTGTCGATGCGGAAGGGCGAGTTCGTATTCCCGCCTGTGCCTCGGCAGATCTGACGGTTCGCCCGACCATTTCTGGTGGCGAGGTTGGCCAAGCCCAGAACATTTCGGTCGCCATTGAAAACCGTGCGGGAGTTGCCTGTTCGTTTGGGTTCGGGCACATCGATTTCAAGATTTCCACCGGCGACGAAACGGTATATGACGGCTCGAAGTGCCAGCGTGATCGCGAGAGTGCGACGCTGCTTTTGGTTCCCGGCGATACTTGGAATGGCGGCCTGACGTGGGATGGTGGGCTCTACTCTGGATGTGATGCGAAGGACCGGAATTCCGATGGTGCGACCGATCCTGCTCCAGCCGGAACCTATCGTTTACAGCTGCTGTTGAATGGCCAGACGGTTGGAGATGAACGAGTATTCACTCTGACTCAGCCGGTTCAGCCAACAACTGAAGCGACGCCTGAGCCCTCGCAATCCAGCACTTCTGAGGCAACTAACCCTCCGCAGGGTGAAGAAGGCCATTAGAATTCTTCTCCACTGCGGTTAGGGGGGACGAGGGGAGCCCAAACCTAGGGCTGGTTGGGGTGTAGCTCTAGTCTTTCCCGCGGATTACCAGCCGACAATTCCCGTGGCAGCCATTGAGAATTGATTCTCAAGCGTTTCGCGGATGAGCTTTGCGCGGTAGGGGCCAATGCCTTCGATTTGCTGCAGATCCTCAACTGTCGCTTCACGCAGGTCCGCAAGGTTCTCCCAATGACTGGTGATGTCTTTGATGACGTTCCAGGGAAGACGAGGAACCAAGGAGAGAGCTCGCACGCCGCGCGGTTGGATGGTGCGGTCCAGATCGGTGGGATCATAAACGCCCAAGCCCAGTACGTTAGCGATAGCTGCAAGATCAACCAGACGATCGCTGGCAAGTTCCGAAAGGGCAGCTTCTGCGGTTGAGACCGCGGAGGCATCTCGGGTGTAGTCACGAAGTACCAGTGCGCGTTCGGAGCCTGAGCCGCGAACAAGGTCATCGACCTGTAGAGCCAAAAGGCGTCCTTCTGAACCGAGTTCTTCAAGGTATTCGTTGATCTCAGAGGTGATGCGACGGATCATCTCCATGCGCTGCATGACGGTTGCGACATCACGGACCGTTGCAGAATCACGCATTTCCAAGATCGTGAGAGTTTGAAGGACCTCATCCAGACGCTGGCTGTAGCGGTCCAAGGTGTCGACGGCCAGATTAGCGCGAGACAGCAGTGCTTCGGGTTCTTCAACGATGTGATGGTACTTGCCGACGTAGATGGAAATAAGACGCATTGACGCCGAAACTGAGAGCACCGGAAGGTGGGTTTGGTAGGCAGTGCGTTGTGCAGTGCGGTGACGCATACCCGATTCATCGGTAGGGATGCTCTGATCGGGGAAAAGCTGGACATTTGCCTTGCGGATTCGCCAGTCGGTGGGGTCGATGATGACCGCGCCGTCCATTTTGCACAATTCGCGCAGACGCGAGGCCGTGAATTCGATGTCGAGATCGAAACCGCCCGAGCACATTTCTTCGAGCTCAGGAGAGACACCAAGAACAATCAAGCCGCCGGTATGGGAGCGCTGGATGCGTTCCAATCCTTCGCGAAGGGGCGTGCCCGGTGCGATATCTTGAAGTGCGCTGCGCAGAAGAGCGGCATCTGATGTCATGAATCCTGCCTTTCGATGCGTGATTCCTGCTCTAAGTGTATTCGAGTATCCGCACAATGAAGGAAGAGACTCAGTGAATAGCGGCACGTAGTGCGCCGGCGAGGTCTGAGATTGGCAGAACCGTAATCCCGTCGATCCCCATGGCCTCTTCACTTCCCTGTGCAGGAATGATGGCGACCTTGAATCCAAGGCGTGCGGCCTCTTGAATTCTGCGACGTACGCCAGTACATGCCCGGACTTCCCCCGTGAGCCCGACTTCGCCGAAAGCAATTAGAGCGCTGCGTGTTGGGGTTCCCCGAATGGCCGAGACAATTCCGATTGCCGTTGCTAAATCGGCAGCCGGCTCACTGATACGGGCACCTCCGACAGTTGAGGCATAGACATCACAATCTGAGGTATCGATACCGAGGCGTGCCTGGAGGACTGCCAAAATCATCGCTACGCGTGAGTGGTCAACTCCGACGGTGGTTCGACGAGGGGAACCAGCAGAGGTGTGTGCAACAAGAGCCTGGATCTCAGTTGGAAGTGGACGGCGTCCTTCAAGAGTGACGGTGACGCACGAGCCTGGAACCGCAGACTGGGACTGGGAAAGGAACAAACCCGAAGGGTCCGTCAAACCAACAATTCCAGTGTCACTCAGTTCAAAGCAGCCCACTTCATCGGTGGGTCCATAACGATTCTTGACAGCTCTGAGCAAGCGAAGTCGCGTGTGCCGATCGCCTTCGAATTGGCAGACGACATCCACCAAGTGTTCAAGTAGGCGAGGTCCAGCAATCCCGCCATCTTTAGTCACATGGCCTACAAGGAGAATGGGGATTGAGCGTTCCTTCGCAACGCGAATGAGAGCTGTTGCAACAGCGCGAACCTGAGCAACGCTACCGGCACTGCCATCGAGCTGGTCGGATTGAAGAGTCTGAACCGAGTCAATGATGACCAAAGAGGGGTTGGTCGCATCAATTTGACCAAGAGCCGTGGAAAGTGATGTCTCATCCGCAAGGAAAAGCTGCGGGTGCAGGGCACCAATACGTTCTGCACGGCCCCGAACCTGCGAGGCAGACTCTTCGCCGGTGATGTACAAAACCGGTGCCTCCGCGGCGCAGGTCGAGGCGACATCCAGAAGAAGAGTGGACTTTCCAACCCCGGGTTCGCCGGCAAGAAGGATCACAGCCCCGGGAACAATACCCCCACCGAGAACACGGTCAAACTCACCGATTCCCGTCGGCTTGGAGCGCGCGCGCTCAGCACTGATGTCATTGATGGGCTGAGCAGGCTGACGAGGCGTGAGTGCGACAGCGGCACCCGGAACGGAAGCAGAGGGGCCGGACTCTTCCATGGAGTTCCATTGGTGGCACTCTCTACACTGGCCAACCCATTTGGGTGAGGTCCAACCGCATTCGCTGCAGCGGTACACGCTTTTTTCTTTCGCCATATCCCTACGCTAAACCACGCCACCTGCATCTGCGTCCAGTTTGGCCTCGTACGGACATAGAATTCCCATCTAGCAAGTCAACAACATGGCTCATGTGCGGGGAACAAAAGCAAAGCCGTCACTTAGGGCCGGTTTGCGAAATACTCCAAAAGTCGCGTATCGCCTGAAACCACAATGGTGTCTTCGCGGTTAATTCGAGTCGTCGCGTCGGCGTATTCAAAAGGCGCCCCAGGACGAAGGATCCCCAACACGTTCACGCCGTAACGGCCTCGAAGATCGAGCTCACTGAGGGTAAAACCGCACACTTCTTTCGGCGGACGGAGCTTCATGATGGCAAAGCCGTCCTTGTCCATTTCGATGTAGTCGATCATGCGTCCACCAACGAGGTGGGCCGTACGCTGACCGGCATCGAATTCGGGAGCAACAACGTGCTGGGCGCCGATGCGTCGAAGAATACGACTGTGTTCGCGCGAGATGGCCTTCGCCCAAATATTTGTCATTCCAATATCGACAAGGTTTGCAGTGATCAGCACCGAGGCCTCCAAGGAGGAACCAATCCCCACGACCGCGGAGTAGAAATCCCTTGCCCCCAACTGGTTCAGTGCTTCCATCGAGGAGGCATCGGCCTCGACAACGGGAATACGACCCGAGAACTGCTGGACGCGGCGGCTGTCTTTTTCGACGGCCAGCACTTCGTAGCCAAGCTTGTCCAGAGTGAGGGCAACGGCGGAACCGAAACGTCCCAATCCGATGACCAGGGTTCCCGATGCAAGGGTCTTTTCTTCTGCCATAGTCGTATTCTCCCACGAGTGCGGGCTTTTGCTCGTGGGGCGACGCGGCTCTTAGCCGATCAGCGGAGACTCGGCCGGTTGGCGAATTGCTCGAGGCCGATCGCGCAGAGCGAGCGCAGCTGCGAGAGTCATGGTTCCAGTACGTCCTGCAAACATCAGGGCTGCAAGAACGTATTTTGCAAGAGCTGGGAGATCGGGAGTAATGCCCGTTGAAAGCCCAACGGTCGCGAATGCGGAAATCGATTCGAAGAGAACGACATCAAGACTGTAGCCGGTCAAAGTCAGCAAAACGACGGTCGAGAGAGCAACCAAAAGCGATCCCAAGAGGGTCACTGCAACGGCCAGGCGGAGCACCGAGTGGGGGATACGTCGGCTGAAGACTTCGATGTCGCGGTCGCCTCGGGCTTCGGCCGCAGCAGCCAATAAAAGAACGGCGAAGGTCGTGACCTTGATGCCGCCTGCGGTTGATACGGAACCGCCGCCGATCATCATCATGATGTCTTGAATGAAGTGGGTCTGGGGACGCATATTCGCCACGTCCAAAGAGGACAGACCCGAGGAGCGGGTGTTGACCCCTGCCAGCAGCGAGTTCAACAGTCGCGAGGAAATGTCAAGATCACCAAGGGTTGCCGAATTGGTCCATTCAGTGAAGGCGAAAGCGATGGTGCCAAAGAAAACCAGAAGAATGTATGTCGAAAGTGTGAGTTTTGTATGCAGGGCCCATCTGGAGGGGGTGCGCCAGTGCTGTGAGAGGTCGGAGATAACAGGAAAGCCGATCGCCCCGACGAAGGTTCCCAGAATAATGGGACTGAGCATCCACCAGTCCGTGTGGTAGGGGACCAAACCGCCGCTCAAGATCACGAAACCGCCATTATTGAACACCGAGATTGCCATGAAAGCCGCATGGAAGAGCGATTCCCATACGGTCTCATGGCCCAGGGTGAGGAAGCGGGGAACGAAGGCAATGGTGAGCAAAATCTGAGCGGTCAATGAGGTTCCGATAACCGCTTTCAGCAGAGCGGTCAGCCGCCCCATACCGCTGGATTTCGTCTCTACAGTTGCCAGCATTCGCTGTGTCAGCCCAAGCTGCCGGGAAACGGCGTAGCTCAAAATCGTTGCCAAAGTGACGACACCTAGGCCACCGATGAAGATGCCCATAGCAATGACGGTTTGGCCAAAAACCGACCAATATGTCGCGGTATCAACAACGGTCAGGCCGGTCACGCAAACCGCGGAAATTGCAGTGAAGAGGATGTCGACGAAAGGTGCGCGTTCATCAGATGCTGTTGAAATCGGGAGTGCAAGAAGACAGGTGATGAATGCAATAAGCATGACGAAGACGATGAGCACCAGTCGCGCGGGTGAAAAACGAGCTTCGTGTGCAAACCAGACGCGGAAGCGGGTGAGAATTCCAGAATCTTCAAGGGAGTAGGGCTTGACTCCGGCGGGATAGACAACGGTAGGCGAAGGTCGATCTTCGGGGATGCCTGTCGGTCCGTAGCCTCGGCTTGAGTGAGCGAGTGCGCGACGATGCGACGCAGAGGAATGCTGATCGGATGCCCGACCGGGCGCGCTAGGGCGCCGATTTCTACGAGCCATGTCACCTCCAGAATCACTCGCAAGCTTCATCCTAATGCCCTAAAAGTCTATTGGCTGAAACATATGTGAATAACGTGACACAGGGGACAGCAGTGATTGAAGAAAATTGAAGTGGAGAAAGTTGCCAAATGGGGGGATCTTTCCAGTATCATGAGACGGAATTAATCTTTGCACGTCTGGGAGTCATCAATGGATCAGCACTCTGCCCCGCGTTTTATGACGGTATCTGAGGTGGCGGACATTATGCGCGTCTCGAAGATGACTGTTTATCGTTTGATTCACAGTGGAGAGATGCCGGCAATTCGCGTGGGCAAGAGCTTCCGCGTGCCCGAATCAGCTGTGGGACAGCTGATCCGTGCCGGTCTGACTGATCACATCGATGAACGCGTTGCGGGGATTAACGGGTAATATAAACCTGCTGTGCCTTTTGGCACCTGACGTCAGGCGGTAGTCACCTCTGCCGCACCTACACACTCGAGGGAGGAACCCCATGGGCTCCGTCATTAAGAAGCGCCGCAAGCGCATGGCGAAGAAGAAGCACCGCAAGCTGCTGCGCAAGACGCGTCACCAGCGTCGCAACAAGAAGTGATCTTCTTGAAGGGTCCCTCCACTGGTGGGGCCCTTCGGCATATCTCCCGCAACGCATGCGCTGAATACATCGCAGTATTGCCTCAGCGCAGTGGTACCTCCAGAAAGGCACTGTCATGAAGACTGTTATTCACGTGATGCGCCACGGTGAAGTTGATAATCCCGATGGTATTTTGTACGGCCGCCTTCCCGGTTATGGCTTAACTGACCTTGGTATTGAGATGGCCGAGGCCGTCGCTGAGTATTTCGTCGACAGCGGCGCCGATATTACCCACGTCGTTGCCTCGCCCCTGTTGCGTGCCCAGATGAGTGCAGCGCCGACCGCCCTTGCCTATGAGCTTGAGATCGAACATGATCACAACCTCATTGAGGCGGAGTCGGTTTTTGAAGGCGTAGCAGTCAATGCGAATCCGTGGGTTCTTGCACGCCCCGAATACTGGCGCTACTACGTGAACCCTTTGCGTCCCTCCTGGGGAGAGTCCTACGCCCATGCTGCCCAGCGCATGACCCGTGCGGTCGCTCGCGCATTGCGTGAGGCGCGCGGCCACGAGGCGCTGCTGGTTTCGCACCAAATGCCCATCGTTTCGCTTCAGCGCCTGATCCGTCACCAGCCCCTGGGACACTCACCGCTGTCACGGCAGTGCTCCCTTGCTTCGCTGACCTCGCTCATTTTTGATGATGACGTGCTGGTTGGAATGACCTATAACGAGCCGGCTGCGCACCTGCTGTCTAAGGCCTCGGATATGGTTCCTGGGGTTTCTGAAGCCCAGCTCAAGCGCTAGGCGTTGGGTCTTCGTCCTTACCTGGATCAGAATCCTCTCCATCGTCTGCGGTGGAGGGGTTTTCTTTATTCTTCCGTTCTTCTTCACGCTTACGCTTCATCTGAAGATCTCGCTCTAAACGGAAGAGGAATTCGGGATCATCGTCTGGAGCAGTTGGGGCTTTGGGAGCGGATTGTGCCTGACGGTCCTCGGCATTTGCGACCATCTTGAGGACGATCCACGCAATTGCACCAAGAGAAACGAATGGGACTGTCACGACCAAGATGATCAGCCAGGTCATCCGAGAAAGCTTCATCGGCATTCTGTCGGCCGGCGTTGTTGCCCAATCTGAAATTGCATAAATCGATGCGGCGAACCATGCGACGATGAACAGAATACGTACCATGATTTGAGTTTAGAGCAGTTGCTCAGGCAAATGTACTTGAGATCAAGAGCGCGCTGACGAAGAGCGCCCACCCCAAGGTTAAAAAGCCGGTGTGCTTGAGGACAATGATGAGGTCCTTTCCCTTCACCCCGCTCAGCACCAAGTAGACCGGCTGGAAGATCGCCAGAATCCACGCAAGCGACGCCAAAATGCAGATGATGACATGGGTGCCGATCGCTGCGGGAAGCGCAAAGAAGACGGAGATTGGGGCCAATAGGCACAGGGAAAAGAGGATTCGAGAAGCTCGCTGCCCCAAGCGAACGGCCACGGTCATTTTCCCGGTAGCGCTATCGGTAGGAATGTCGCGGATGTTGTTGACCATGAGCATTGCCACCGACATCAGACCCAAGCATGAGGCCATGAGCCACAGCCACCAAGGTGCTGAAGGGATATGTGTCCATGTCGTTCCAACGGTCGCCATCAGCCCGAAGAAAACGAAGACAAAGAGTTCCGATAGGCCAATTCCCATATAGCCGTAGGGGTGTTTCCCGCCCGTGTAGAACCAGGCCGCTGCAACCGCAGCGATACCCGCAGCGATCAGAGGCCAGGTCCCACTGATCGCAACAAGGACCAAGCCAAGGACGCCGGCTGCGGCGAAGCAGCCCAGTGCCGCCTTTAAAACAGTACGAGGCCGCGCAAGCCCAGAACCCGTCAAACGTTGGGGACCGCTTCGCTGGTCATCCGTCCCACGGATGCCATCGGAGTAGTCGTTGGAGTAGTTCACGCCAACTTGAAGTAATAGAGCGACAAGAAGCGCCAGGACTGAGCGTGCAGGGTGAACAGCTTCCAAGGCGAAAGCCGCGGAGGCGCCGACGAAGACTGGAGCCGCAGCAGCAGGAAGGGTGCGCAACCTGGCACCTTCAATCCAATCGCCCAGGCCTGCATGTCGCCTATTTTCAGTGCTCATCGGCGCCACTCAGACTCTGTCCCGGTGAGCGATTCAGCGAGCTGGCGTGCGGCAATGCGATCGACCTTGCCGGAAGAAAGCTGCGGAATCGAAGAAACGAAGATCACGCGACGCGGTGCCTGCGGGCGACCGATCTGGGAAGAAACGGCCTCGCGGATCCGATGCCCCTGTTCCTCAACAAACTCAGGCGGGGGAGGGAAGGAAGGAGCGTCCTCGGGGACAACAAGGCAGGACAATGCCTGTCCCCACTTTTCGTCGTCCAAGCCCAGCGCCCACGCGTCCTTGATGCCGGCCACGTTCTTCAGGGCATCCTCGACTCGGATCGGCGGAATGTTGAGCCCTCCGGAGATGATCATGTCGTCGGCGCGTCCCAGAACTTTCAAACGCCCACCGGCGTCGATTACGCCGGTATCGCCGCTGATAAACCAACGGGTACCGGCCTCGTCGTGGAATGGGGTGTCGCCGACAAGGTAGCGCGTCAGCAAAACGGGGCCGGCGATAGCGATACGGGTGGCGCCCTCCCAATCGAGGGTACGCACCATGATTCCAGGAAGCGGGACACCGTCATATACGCAGCCGCCGCAGGTTTCGGTCATTCCAAAAGACTCGACGATGGTGAGTCCTGCATCCTCGGCACGTTGGCGCAGCGCGGGATCAAGACGAGTGCCGCCGATCAAGATGGTGTGGAGGCGCGCCAAGGCGCTCACGACTTCGTCGCCGGCGTTCAGGCAATCAACCAATTGGGTGGGGACTAGAGAGAGGTAGCCCGGCAGAGAAGGATCGGAGGTTGCCCCCGCAATCGCGGGAAGCAGATCCTTTGGATTGAAACCATGGGAACAATCGACGATCTGGGGCGAAATTTCGGTCGCGGCAGCGCGCATGAGTACTTGAGCACCCGCGATGTGGTGGGAACTCAGCGCCAAGATCCAGCGCCCCGGTCCTCCCAGAACGGAATGTGTTGCCTTGACCGAGGCCATCAGAGCGTCGATGGAGAGGCCAACTAGCCGCGGTTCGCCAGATGAACCTGAGGAGGCCAAAACCAGATCGATGTTGTCAAAAAGCGCGGGGTCGTCGATGCGGTCGGCAAGCTCAGGGTAGAGCTCGGGTGGGAAGGCTTCACGTGGTGTGGTCGCGGCTGTGCGCAAACTCGATGGGGGAACAAGCTCGGGGTCGCGAATAACAACAACGGTGTGTGGAGCGGGGTGATCGGGGTCTGCCTGACGCTCTTCATACAGCTCCGCGAGCTTGTGTAGTGAGGCATGAGCCATTGCTACAGATGCCGGGGAAGTGCCCCCCGGAACGACAAGAAGACGAAGGTCACTCACGTTTATCCCTCCTGGGGTCCGCCTGCTTTAACGGTACCCCCGACCAGTTGGAATAGGGTAACAGGAAACAATCTGGGCTGTCTGAAGATATGCGGGTCACATAGGTACGCGAAATCTGTGAATTTCAAGCAAAAATGATGTGAAATCAGTAGGATAGAGGGGATGTCTGAACATAAATCTTCACGGTCACGTAAGCCGCTTGTGATTGGTGTAACGCTTGGATGCGTCCTGATTGCTCTGTGTGCGGCTGGGGTTGCTTATGCCCTGCACTATTCTGCGCGCGCGCTGCCCAATGTCAGTGTGGCTGGCCAGTCAGTATCGGGAATGACCCGGGATGAAATCGCACAGATGGTTGATCAGCGCGCGAAGGCGATGCAGGTCAATGTCGTGGTTGAAGGTCATTCGACGCCCCTGACACTTTCCGATATGGGAATAACCGTTGATCCGCAGGGGAGCGCGGACCAAGCGCTTGCCGCGAATTCGAACCTGTTTAATCGGTTCAAAGCGATTTTTGTTCACAATGACGTACCGGCTGCGATCAGTGTCGATGATCTGAAGATGAAGGATGTATCGAACTCGATCGCATCCTCGCTGGGAACTCCGGTTGTTGACGCTACTGTTCGTCCAGCCGAGGATCAAGAGTCCTTTGTTTCAACCAAGTCTCAGGCTGGGCGTGGCGTTCCCTATGACGCCCTGCGCAATTCCTTGGACGAGGCCGCGCGGATGCTCCGCGGGGGAGAAGTGCAGTTGAGTGCAACTAACCTTCTTCCCGTGGTTGACGACGCAAGCGCGCAGACCATCGCCGAGGCCGCAAATAAGCTTGCGCAGATTCCCGTTGAGATCTCCGATGGTGAAGACACGATCGAGGCCAGTTCGAAGGATCGGGTTGGATGGGTGAAGATTGCTCTGGCCGATGATGGTTCCTTGAAGCAGCCTGCGATTGATGAAGAGCGCGTTCGTGAGTGGGTGCGTTCGCAGGGTGAAGAAACCAATCGTGATCCTGTGAATGGTCGCCACAACGTCAACTCTGCTGGCGATATCGTTCAGACTCCGAAGAAGGCTGTTGATGGCCGAAAGGTCAAGGACCTTGATGCGCTCTCTGCTTCGGTGATTACTTCACTCAAGGACAACAAGAAGTTCGAGGGGAACTTCAGCTACGACGTCACTCCGGCTACCTATGAACGCAAGCTCATTGCCGACGGAGCTGAAAACCTGGTTTATCAGGCCGCCCCGGGTGAGAAGTGGCTTGAGATCAATCTTGGAAACAACTCCGTTACCGCTTATGAGGGCGCCACAGTTGTCCACGGTCCGGTCGCGATTGTCCCCGGTTCACCTGGTCATGAGACTGTCACGGGACTCTACAACGTATACCTCAAGTATCAGGCGCAAGATATGGGGTGCACTCCGGATTGGCCTTACTGTGCGAAGGGAGTGCCGTGGGTGACCTACTGGACTGGCTCCTACGCGTTCCATGGTGCCCCTTGGCAGGATTCATTCGGCTGGAGTGGACCCGGCGGTTCACACGGCTGCATCAATATGCCAGTTGAAGAGGCGCATTGGGTGTATCAGTGGTCGGAGATTGGTACTCCGGTCATGTCGCACTACTAAAACGCTGGAGCTTTAAGTTTAGAGTCCTGCCTCGGCAAGGAGTGCTGAGACGCTCATGCCAAGCGCTTGTGCAATGCCGCTGAGTGTTGTCATGCGTGGGTTGGAAGCGCGCGCTTCGCCTTTACGCCCCGAAGCGCGTCCTGATTCCAGTAGTTGAATTTGGTTTTTCGTCACCCCAGAACGGTAGGCCAAGGTTTCTTGTGAGAGTTTGTGTTCCTCACGAAGTCTGCGGAGAGTAAAGCCAAATTCGCGCGCGTTTGAATCGTTCCAAAAAACCACCCACCTATATTGAGAAAAGGGACAAGAAGAGTACACCCTATATAGAAGGCGAATTTTAGTAGGTCTAAAACTGGTCCCTGATCAATGTTGAGCAGGGAGAATGGCGCGTTGCTCAAAGGACTTCGATCTGAGGGCCAATAGTCCAGTGATGTTCTTCTGCAAATGTGGGACAATATGAAGCGACAAATGTTGTCATCAATTAGGAGGCTCCTGTGCCCATCGCAACCCCTGAGGTTTACAACGAAATGCTCAACCGTGCGCGTGACGGAAAGTTCGCGTACCCCGCAATTAACGTGACCTCTTCTCAGACTCTGAGCGCTGCACTGCGCGGTTTCGCCGATGCTGAATCTGACGGCATCATCCAGGTTTCCGTGGGTGGCGCTGAATACTGGTCAGGTTCCACCGTCAAGGACCGTATCGCCGGCTCGTTGGCAATGGCTGCCTACGCCCGTGAGGTCGCAAAGAACTACGACGTCACCATTGCTCTGCACACCGACCACTGCGCAAAGCAGAACCTGGATTCCTGGACCGAGCAGCTCATGCACATGGAGGCCGAGGAAGTTAAGGCTGGTCGTCTTCCCTGGTTCCAGTCCCACATGTGGGATGGCTCCGCCATTCCGTTGGATGAGAACCTTGAGATCGCAAAGCGCCTGCTGCAGCTGGCCGTTGACTCTCACACCGTCCTCGAGATCGAGGTCGGCGCTGTGGGTGGCGAAGAAGACGGTGTCGTTGGTGAAATCAACGAGAAGCTGTACACCTCGACCGCAGATGCCATCAAGACCGTTGAGGCCCTGGGCCTTGGCGAAAAGGGCCGTTACATCACCGCTCTGACCTTCGGTAACGTGCACGGTGCGTACAAGCCCGGTCACGTCAAGCTGCGTCCTGAGCTCCTGGGCACCATCCAGGAAGAGGTTGCTGCTCACTACGGTCTGGATCACCGCCCCTTCGACCTGGTCATGCACGGCGGCTCCGGCTCCACCGACGAAGAGATCGCACTGGCAGTTGCCAACGGCGTCATCAAGATGAACGTTGACACCGATACCCAGTATGCCTTCACCCGCCCCGTGGTCAACTGGATGATGACCAACTACGAGGGTGTCCTCAAGATCGACGGCGAGGTCGGCAACAAGAAGAAGTACGATCCTCGCGCTTGGGGCAAGGAAGCTGAAGCCGGTATGGCTGCACGCGTTGTTGAGGCTGCTGAGCGTCTGGGCTCGGTCGGCACCAAGATGCGCTGATCGCTTCTGAAACTACTTCAGTAGCACTGAAAGGTGAGGGCACCCAAATGGGTGCCCTCACCTTTTCTGTTGTGATGTGCCTATCGATCGGAAGGACAGGCTAAACTTGTAGCTAGTCGAAGGACGATTCTCAGGGTCTTCGGAAGGATGACAATGATGACTGATACGACATGGACCCGCGTTGAGGGAATGATGATTGCCTCCCAGCTTGATCCCGATCAAGTTGCGCAGGTGCTCCGTGAAAGTTCCGTTTTGGCCCAATTAGAGTGGTTTGAGGCAACTCCTCAGCTTCTGGGCCTCAATATTGCGGTTGAGAACGGACGAGTCGCGACCCTTGCTGAAGGTGCTCAGGATGCGCAAGCGGGAATTACGGTCAGCGAGCTTGCTTCTCAGTTAGCGTCGCACTTCAAAGCAGAGGTGCGTCTGGGCGGAGAACATATCGATGCTCTTCCTCAGGGTGATAGCCCTCTGGCAGATTTCCTTCCCGAAGAGGTCGAAGAGTCAGAGTCGGGCGTTCGCGTCGTAGAAATTGGTCGTACCCCCGCATCTTCGGTTCCTCTCTTGGCTGCACTTGAGGGCGTCGATGTCGCAGATGTCGAGCTAGACAACGGGTATCGCGCACTGTTGGCTGAAATTCCCGAAGACAAGTCAGGATGGAACTTCGGTGATCTTCCGCTGGTTTCCTTGGCGATGACCGATGGTGATTTGCATCTGTACTTGGTGACCGATGACCATCTCGAGCATGTGCTGACCCATAACTGGGGGATGACAACGCGTATCGTGACCGCTTCCGCTTCTCCTGAGTCCGTAGATCCTTCGGTCGTCGATTTGGTGGGAGACCGCCCTGCCCTGCGTGAAATCGCGGCACACGTCCCGGGCGCTGATGTTGAGGCATTGCTGGCCGCTCAGGACCTTAACGGAGTTCATGCAATTACTGCCGTCGTGAAGGCTCTTGCGCTGCCTCACGGCGTTGCAGAGTTCCTCCAGGGTTCGATTGAAGCCGGGGATGTTGAAGGCGCAGTTCTCCACAATGCGCGCGGCATCTCGAACGCCATCGGTCGTAGCGTTGACATCATGATGACCGGGAACAAGGAAGAAGATCCCAGCGCTATTCAGAAGGCCTACATGGCGGTTGTCTCTGACCGTCCGTGGATTCTTTCAGCTCTCGCTTCTATCGAGGCGGCGGCCGGTGCGGCGTTGTTGGTTTCTGCGGTGAAGGCTACGAAGCCGCGTTCGGGATGGAAGATCTTCTCGGGTGTTTTCGGAGGTGCTCTTCTGGTGGATGCCTTCGCTGAACTTGCCTTGGCGCGCGTGATGCGTGCGAAGTTTGGACGCCGCTAAGGTCATTTGAAACGACACAAGCGCTGGGCTGCATCGTCAGCCCAGCGCTTCTTTATCGCCTTGTTGTGTGGGCGCAGTATCTGCTTGGGCACCATGAAAGAGCGTGCAGAGCTCTTATGAATACAAAAACTGGCACCTATCAAGTGATAGGCACCAGCGAAAATGAAAGAGAGTGTTTCACTTACCCTTGTGGAAGGTCGCCAGTGCGCCGGCACCGGCAGTGACGAGCAGTGCAGCAACCGCAACCGCGCTATTGGCTTCGACGTCACTCATCAAGCCGCCACGGCGACCGTTCGCGTTGAAACCATAGCTGGAATCAGCCAGCTGCGGGTTGTCTTGGTTCTCTGCGGGAGCCTGCGAAACAACAGGGGTGGCATCGCTGTTCGAGTGAGTGGGGGCGGCAGCTGCGGCATTATTGCGTTGGGCCGCAGCGTTTGCGTTCTGCTGTTGGCGAGCAGCTGCCTGAGCCTGTCGAGCAGCAGCATTGCGACGCGCTGCTTCCTGTGCGGTCGGACGGTTCGGTGAACCGGGAGCGAAGACTTGTACTCGACGAGCCGGGGCAGGCGCAGGACGAGCCTCGTTTTGCCTGGGCCGAGGCTGAACATTCGACTGGCTTTGGTTGATATGCCGGGTCGGAGTTGCTGTCGGTAGGGGCTTTGCCGTCGCAGAACGCGTCTGATCATCACTTGAAGGCGTGGTAGCCGTAGGAGTGGGGGACGGAGTCGCTGAGGGCGTTGCCGTCGGTGTGGGAGTTGCGCTTGCGCAGGCAATCTTCCCTGTTAGCTCAAGATCGGTCTGCTTTGATTTGTCCGCACCCAAGCGTTTCCAGCTGAAACGAGTAGTTGTCTCATTGATGGCATCGGGGGTGCACTGAGCGATTGTTTGGCGAAGCTGAGCGGTGATCGTGATCGTTGAGCCCTTTGGCATGTTGATCACGGAATGGAAGGGCGAGAACTCGGGCTTGTCCTGAGTGAGAGTAACGGATTCTGCATACCCATCGGCGCGCTCGGGGCAGGTTGCTCCGCCCTTAACTGAGCACTGGAGGCTCCAAATGACCGTACTACTACCGGGGACCTTGCTGGAGAAAACGCCCTCGATCTCGATGTCCTTAGCATCCTTGCCGACATTGGTCAGCTCGAATGTCATGGTACGAATTTGTCCGTTTTGGACCAGGATCTCAGGGGTCGCAAGCGAAGAATCGATGGCGGGAATGCCCTTTTCCTGCAACTCATCGAGAGTTTTAACATCCTGCTCATCGCCTTGCAATTCAGCAATTGAGGTGGCGTTGGCGGAAGGCGTCGCGTTGCTCTCAACCCACACCGCACCTTCGTGACCCTTTAGGTCATTCAAAGAAGGCGTATCGTCGTTGGATGCGGGCTCGGGTTCAAGCTGCTCGAAGGTGACCGCCGGAGTCTGATTGGACAGTGTCGTTTCAGGTGCGAATTCAGCACCTTCAACAATGACCTCTGCCTTTTCATAAGGCGTGTGGACAAACTTCTTTGCCAGCGGGGAACCGCTTTCAAGTACAAGGCGGTCGGGAGTCGACTGCAGATCCTTGACACTGTGAGTTGGGTCTGCGCTGGGAGCTTCAGCCGTAGCGTGTACATCTAGGCTGCCACCGACGTCGTCTAGATGATCAAGGGGATCAGTGGAAACGGTTGTAACGGGCGTTGTGTCTGGATGCGCATATGCGGATGACCAGGGCAGAGCCAAGAGCGTAAAAGACCCGCCAATCGCGGCAGTTGTGAGAAGAATTAGGGCGCGCGAAACCTTGGAGCCCTGTCGATACGACAGCACCCTTTGGGAGCTTTGCGATCCTAAGCGAATTCTCACATAGGCCCTTTCTTTGAACGCAATTCGTGTGATGGGAGCACGTATTGCTGGAGAGTTCCTGCAGCTGATGGCACTTATAGTTTATAGGTTTTGTCAAGCTAATGGGATACAGAAGTGTATCTTATGGACACTTTTCCCTGATATTTCTGCAGAAATGTCATACAAAGTAACCATGGGTCGAGCTGTGACAAAGCTGATCGACTCCTGAAAGCCAAATTAATAGTTAGAAATAATACGGGAAAGAAGACCAATCTGGCGAGCGGTGTTCAATGAATGCGTCGCGACCTTCCTGAGCCTCATCCGTCATGTATGCCATGCGCGTCGCCTCACCGGCAAAGACCTGCTGTCCGGCCAAACCATCATCGGCCAAGTTGAAAGCAAATTTCAGCATACGGATAGCCTGTGGAGACTTCGTTGCAATGATCCGAGCCCACTCCAAGGCGGTTTCCTCCAGCTGAGCATGGGGAACGGCCTCGTTAATGACGCCCCAGCGCTCCGCAGTATCGGCGTCATAGCGCCTGGCAAGGAAGAAAATCTCACGTGCACGCTTATCGCCTGCTTGGCGTGCGAGCAGCGCAGAGCCATAACCGGCATCAAAAGAACCAACATTTGCATCGGTCTGCATGAACGCGGCATGCTCACGAGAAGCAATCGAGAGATCGCACACAACATTCAAGCTGTGGCCGCCGCCAGCTGCCCAACCGGGAACCGCTGCAATAACGACCTTCGGCATGGTGCGGATCAGGCGCTGGACCTCCAAAATATGAAGGCGTCCCGCGCGTGCGGGGTCGATTTGCTCGCGTCGCTGTTCCACTCCCGCCGAGGCCTCGCTGCCCTCAAGTTCGTAGTGGTAGCCGTCTTTTCCTCGGATCCTCTGGTCGCCACCCGAACAGAAGGAATAACCACCGTCGCGCGGGGATGGCCCGTTTCCCGTCAAAATAACCGCAGCGACATCGCTGGTCATTCGCGCGTGGTCCAGGCAGCGATAGAGCTCATCAACGGTATGTGGACGGAACGCATTGCGAATTTCTGGACGATCAAAAGCAATACGGACCACGGGCAGGTCCGCGCCCTTCTCGGCTCCGTCGCCGGGGCCTCGGGAAATCCCGCGGTGGTAGGTCATATCGGTTAGCTCGAAACCTTCAACCTCACGCCATCGCGAAGGATCAAAGGTATCGGAAACGAAATTCAGTGCGCTCATAGTCCCAACAATAGCGGCCGATGACCACTTGTTGCCCAGAGGGCTAGGATAGGGATGTTCATACAGTTGATGACTAAGCAAAGGAGCTCATCGATGTCCTCCTCTCTGTCCACGATTCCCGGACTTCTTCCACTTCCGGTCTTCATTGAAGAGGCCGATGCGCATCCCGAAGAAGCCACTTGGGCAGAAATTAGCCCCTCTGTTGTACTGAAGACTCCTGAGGAATTTTCGGCGGCAATTGCACCCCTAGCAATCCCCGAGGAATGGCAGTTCGCAGAGGCCTACATCTTGACTATTTCCGCTGGAAGCGCGCAGGTAACTGCTGCTAGCGAATTAGGGCTTTCTCGAGGCCTGCGTCGCCTCAACACATTGGCCATCGCGAATCACAGCCGGGCTCCCATTGCAGTGAAGATCATCGACTACCCCGCTTATAGGCACCGCGGCTTGCATATCGATGTTGCCCGCCATTTCTTCAGCGTTCCTACAATCCTTCGCGTCATGGATGCGATGAGCGAAGTGGGTTTGAATATCTTGCACCTGCATCTGAGTGATGATCAGGGATGGCGCATTGAAATCCCACAATTCCCCGAACTCATTGAACGCTCATCCGATTGCGCAGTCGGCGGGGAAGAAGGCGGGTACTACACTCTTGATGACTATCAGACCCTGGTCGAGGGAGCGCGCTCGCGGATGATTGCGGTCATCCCCGAAATTGATATCCCCGGACACGTCAATGCTGCGCTCCATGCGATTGAAGGACTCAACCCCGATGGGGTCTGTCCGCCCCTTTACGAAGGAACTGAAGTCGGCTTCTCGACTCTCTCAACCAAGGCGCCTGCGACCCAGGCCTTCCTCGAGGCCGTCGTTGAGACCCTTGCTCCCTTCTCTCCGGCCGGTATCCACATCGGTGGCGATGAATCCTTCTCAACAGCCGAAGGCGATTACCCAGCGATTGTCGGAAGCCAAATTGAGCGTATTCATGCCCGTGGGACGCGCGCTGTGGCGTGGGAAGAAGCCGCGGATCTGCTTGGGGATGGCGATCTTGTTCAGGTGTGGCATGACGATCTTGAAGGGGACTCGATCGCTCGTGCTGTCGGACGCGGAGTGAAAGCGATCATGTCGCCCGGCCCGAAGGCCTACTTCGATATGAAGGAATACCCAGAGCAGAAGCTCGGCATCACCTGGGCCGGAATCCTTCCTTTGAAGAAAGCCTGGGATTGGGATCCTGAGAGCATCTGTGAGGGTGTGGACCGCACGGGGATTGAAGGCGTCGAGGCCTGCTTGTGGAGTGAAACCTTGCGCCGAGAGAAGGATGTCTGGGAGATGTTGCTTCCGCGCCTAGCTGGTCTTGCAGAGGTTGCCTGGGCGGGAGGCCCTCGCGGAAGCTGGGAAGACTTCCAAGAACGTTTGGCGGGCCTCGAAGGCCTGTGGCGAGGCCGAGGCTGGTACGTCAAATAAGTTGAGCGCGAATGAAAAGCCCTCCCTCGCGGAAGCGGGGGAGGGCTGCGTGCTACCTCATCGCATTAAAACAAATTGGCAGCGAATGGAGTTTGTTGAGCATTAAGCCTGGGCGTAGAGGCGCATCAGGCGTTCAACTTCTTCCTGGACCAAATGAGTTGCAGGGCCGACATACTTTCGCGGATCAACAATCTTCGGGTTTGCATCAAGAATCTGACGAACGCCCTGGGTGAAGACGACATTCAAGTGCGTCGAAACGTTGATCTTGGTCATTCCGGCTTGAATTGCCGCGACCATGCCCTCGTCGGGAACGCCGGAAGAACCGTGCAAAACCAGCGGAACAGGGACGAGTTCATGGATTGCAGCAATCAGCTGATTGTCCAAAACCGCCTCGCGAGTTGCCATCGCGTGAGAAGAACCCACAGCAACAGCAAGCAGATCAACGCCAGTATCTGCGACAAACTGGGCCGCATCCTCGGGATTGGTACGTGCCGAAGGGTCGTGGACACCGTTCTTTCCGCCAACTTCACCCAGTTCGGCCTCGACGCTGACACCGTGCTCGTGAGCGAAAGCGGTGATCTCAGCGGTAGTCTCACGGTTTTGTGCATCTGGAAGCTTTGAACCGTCGTACATGATCGAGGTAAAACCGAGCTCGACGGCCTCACGGCACAAATCGGTGGATTCAGCGTGATCAAGGTGAACAGAAACGGGAACGGTGGAGGCCTCGGCAAGCTCAATAAGCGCGCGTCCCAGGGGACGCAGACGGCCACCGTGGTACTTCACAGCATTTTGGGACAGTTGGAGAACCAAAGGTAAACCGGTGTTTTCGGCGGCATCAACGAATGCTTCGGCGTGATCAAGGAGGACCACGTTAAAAGCCGCAAGACCAACCTTGCGGGCGGCGCAATCGCGTGCAAGCACAGCGGTGTCAGCAAGCATAGCGACCTACTTTCTTGACAAATTAGGACAGGCGAACAGGAGATATACGGGAAAGAAGCTCCTCGCGGAGGGGAAGATCGATCTCCCCTGCGACGGGCATGGTCACTGCGGCCGCAGAGGTTGCGACGGCCTCGGCAATGGCAGTAGGAATCTCTGACTCAAAGTCATTCCCAGCCTGAGCAAGCGAGCGTGCAAGGGATGCAACGCAGGCATCGCCGGCGCCGGTGGGATTGCCCTGAAGGACAACTCCGGCCTCGGCGTGCCAATGGCTTTCGCGAGAAAAGAGGTCCATGCCCTCTTCACCTCGCGATACACACACCCAGCTCGGTCCCTGCTCGATAAGGGCACGCGCGCCCTCTTCGATGGAGGACGCACCCGTAGCTTCAAGGAGCTCCAAGTGATTGGGCTTGAGGACATTGGCCCATGCTGCGCACTCAACCAAGGAAGGCCCTGAGGTATCCAGAATGATGCGGCAACCGATCTGACGGACACGGCGCAACACCGGCTCGAGAACCTCAAAAGTGCTGCTCCCGGGAAGAGAACCCGAAACGACCAAGAGGTCATCCGCATTCAGGCGACTTCCCAAAAGATCAGCCATCTGCTTCCAGGAATCAGGATCTAGAGCATGACCGGACTCGTTGTATACCGTGGCGGTGTCGTCAATCATTGCGATTGAGCGTCGCGTTTGGAAGGGAACCTCAACCCACTCTGGCGTCACTAGAGTAGTCATTTCCTTCATCAGCGAGGCGATCACACTGCCGGTTGCACCCCCCAAGAAACCTGTTGCATGGCTGGGGACACCGAGCTGGTCCAAGACACGAGAGACATTCAGTCCCTTTCCTCCCGGACGCTGGGAATACTCCGTGATGCGGTGAACCTGACCGCGGGTTTGGTCAGGAGCCTGCCACGTAATATCCAGAGCCGGATTGGGAGTGAAGGTCCAGATCATGATTCAACCTCGATTCCGTGGCTCTGGAATGCCAAAGCTGCGGCACCCAGTGCCTGAGACGAGGAACCTAAAGCAGCGGAAAGCAGTGCAGGTGCGGGCATGACCGTGCAGCCTGATTCCAAGCCTTTTCGCAGGGGATCGTAAACCAGTGAGCCTCCTTTGCACAGGCCACCTCCCAGCACGACGGGAAGCGAACCGACCTGGTGGCAGACCGTTGCAAGAATCCCGCCCAGGAGACTCATCGAGGTCTCAAGGATCTCGCGTGCCTTTCGAGCATTCTCGCTGGATGAAAGGGCAAGTTCCTCAACTTCGCGGGCCCCGGATCCTTCGGGGACGATTCCGGCCTCGATTGCCCGGCGTGCAATACCGCTGGCCGAGGCAACCTGTTCCACCGGAACAACCTCATAGGGTCGATCGGGGTGGGGAACGGGAACCTGTCCGATCTCACCCGCCCACGGCGGTGCCGGTGCAAGGCGCGAATTGATCACAACACCCGAGGCGATCCCGGTCCCTACTGCCACATACAGGCAGGAGGGACGGCGAACGCCCCACAGGGCCTCGGCAAGAGCGCCCGAGCGGACATCGTGCCCCAGGGGGACGAAGGAACCCAGGGCTTCGGAAAGCTTTTCGCTTAAAGGAGCGTCTTTCCAGCCCAGATTGGCGGAGAAAATGCCAATTCCATGTTCTTCGTCAATAATCCCAGGAACGCACACGCCGACGGGCGCATCGACCGAAGCCTCACGAAGAGTTCGGGCCAGACGCACGACCGCAGAAACGACATCATCAGCGCCGGTCTGGGGGGTGGCGACGGCCTCGGAAGAGGTAATCACAGTGCCGCGGGTGTCAGCGAGCACCCCCTTGATGGTGGTGCCGCCGACATCGATCCCGATAGCGAGCTTCTGGTCCGAGTTGCTCACTTGAGGATCACCGAGCGGGTCAGGTGGCGCGGGGTATCGGGGTTGAGACCGCGAGCCTCAGCGCGGGCAACGGCGAGGCGCTGTGCGACGACGAGGTGAGCCATGGGGTCACCGTCGAAAGTCACCAATTCGGCGCCAGTTGCGGCAACCTGATCGGCCATGCCCTCGGGAACCGGGCCGAAAACCCAGGTCAGGCGGCCGGGCTGAGCGATAGAGATCGGGCCGTGGCGGTATTCCATTGCAGGGTAGACCTCAGTCCACGACTGGGATGCTTCACGCAGCTTCAGGCCAGCTTCGTTAGCCAGACCAATGGTCCATGCGGTGCCCAGGAAGGTGATCTGGTCGGCATCAACCCAACGCTGGGGGATTTCGAGCTCGAGGGCGCGCTGTGCGTCATCCGCGGCTGCAGCGATATCGTCGCCCAAGCTGTGACGGAAGTATGCAAGAGCAGTGGTTGCAAAACGGGTCTGGACAACGGATTCTTCATCGGCGAAGTCCAGAACAACCTCAACATCTGCGTAGGGGGTTGCGGGACCATTGCCCACAGCGGTGATCAAGACGTTGGGGATGCCGCGATCCTTCAGGCCGTGCAGGATGTCAATAATTTCAGTTGTCGTGCCCGAACGGGAAAGGCACACGACGCGGTCGTAGTGGCGATCCCAGGGGAATTCGGTGGCGGTGAAGGCATCAGAGAGACCCTTGCCCTGGCGCTCGCGGGCGACGGTGTATGCCTGCGCGATAAACCATGATGTTCCACACCCGATGACGGCAATTGCCTCACCATCTTTGGGAAGTGCATCAGTGGGAACGTCAAGAACTCGACGCCACAGCTCAGGTTGGCTGTTAATTTCTTCAGAAGTAAGGGACATCGGTGTCTCCATTGTTATCGGGAATGCATCACCACCTCGGTGTGCTTGTACTATCGTACCAAGAAGGAAATAACTTAGGACTAGCTGGATAAGTGCCCGAAGTTGTCTACCTCTTTGCAATGACGCTGAAATCAACACATCGGAGTGACAATGACTGACAAATCGACCAAGCCAGGTCGTCTCACCCTTCCCATTGAGCGTGGAATCGATGCCGAAGTGCGCGCTCTTGTTGAACGCCTTGGTGCGGACGCAGTGCGAAATTCCGATGGAACAGAACTGCCTGAGTGGGTCGACCGAGCATTTGCCAAGGTGTACTCCACGTATTTCCCTGCACGTGGTGATGAAGATTGGGCCGATCAGAGCGAGGGCGAGCGCATCCACCAATACCTTTCCTCAAACCCTCATACGGCGCCAGAAAGCGGGCCTTTGAGTATCAATGTCATGGAGGGATGGTTCCAGGCACAATTCCGTCCCGATACTCAATGCGACACCTCCCGCTGGTGGCAGGTGATTGATCGGACCAGCGGGCAGGCTCTGGATCCTTCGGAGTGGAGCGTTCAAGAGGTTGAACCCTCACCCGTCGTTGATCCCGTGCCGATCGTTGGAGAGCTACCACCCTCCGCTTCGAGCGCGGTGGTGACAATTCACAAGCCCATTCCCTTCCACGTGTACACCGTGAACTTCTTTGCCGTGCAGATGTGGGATTCCACCCAGATGTACAACTATCTGACGAACGACTGGGCGCTTGAGGAAGGCCGCGTGAAGGAGCGCCCCTTCGATGTGGCATTCCCGCGGACCTGGGAGCACGTCAAGGATGCCTTGGCGATCTGGCTTCAGGCCAACCCTCAAGTGGACGTGGTTCGTTTTACGACCTTCTTCTACCACTTCACCTTGGCCTTTGATTCCCGAGGCCGCGAACGCTACGTTGACTGGTTTGGATACTCGGCCTCGGTGTCGATCCCGGCGATGGAAGAGTTCGAAAAGGAATACGGCTATGCGCTGACTCCCGAGGACTTTGTGGATGGCGGCTGGTACAACTGCCCCTTCCGTACACCCACTCCGGTCTTCAGAGACTGGATCGATTTCACCTCCAAGCGAGTTGCCCAAAAGGCGGGAGAACTGGTTCGCAAGGTCCACGAGGAGGGTCGCGAGGCCATGATGTTCCTCGGCGATAACTGGATCGGTATGGAACCCTACGGACCCTACTTCCCTTCGATCAAGATGGATGCGGTTGTTGGATCCGTCGGTTCGGCAGCTACCTGCCGCATGATCTCCGATATTCCCGGTGTGCGCTACACCGAGGGGCGCTTCCTTCCCTACTTCTTCCCAGATGTCTTCCGTGAGGGTGGAGATCCCCTGGGCGAAGCCAACGAATCGTGGCGCACCGCTCGTCGTGCAATCGTCCGTAGTCCCTTGGATCGTATGGGCTATGGCGGCTACCTTTCCTTGGCTTTGCAATTCCCGGAATTTATTGACCGCGTGGAGGAAATCCTTGCAGAATTCCGTTCCCTTCACGAGGCCACGGGCGGGGAAAAGCCCGCGTGTGCACCAGTACGCGTTGCCGTTTTGAATGCATGGGGAAAGCTGCGCACGTGGCAGACCCATATGGTTGCCCATGCCCTGTGGTACAAGCAGATTCATACCTACTTGGGGGTTATCGAAGCCCTTGCAGGACTTCCTTTTGACGTGCGTTTCATGTCTTTCGATGAGGTCATCAATGGGGGAGATTCCTCTTTGGGTGATGTTGACGTGGTCATCAACGCCGGCGCCGCGAATACTGCCTTCTCCGGAGGGGAAGTGTGGGAGGACCTACGACTGCAAGACACTCTGCGTCGCTTTGTCGCCCGCGGTGGAGGTTTCATTGGGGTTGGCCAGCCTACGGCCTCGTTGGGAACTCAAGGACAAGCGGATAGAGGCGGCATCTGCCGCGGAAGCATTTTTGCGCTCGCGGACGTCTTGGGTGTGGATCAAGAAATCTCGTGGTCGCTGTCCAAGGATCGCTATGACGAGGTTGTGCCAGAGCATTTCATTACTGCTGACCTTGATGGAGACTACGTTTTCGGTGAAGACCCCGGAGATGTCGTAGTTACGGATCCTGACACTTCTGTGCTTGTCATGGAGCGGGGGAGTGTGCGAGCCTCGGCGCATGATTTCTGCTCGGGTAGAGGTGTATACCTTGCTGGACTGACCTGGTCGACTGCCAATAGCAGGCTTTTGCACCGCGCAATTATGTGGGCGGCGCACCGAGAAGATCAATGGGATTGTGTCCTTGCGTCATCCAATCCTGACGTTGAGGTCGCTTGGTATCCCAAGTCGCAACTTGCCTTTATTTACAATGATTCTGATGCTCCATCTTCGAGCATCATCACTGGTTTTGGCCTGGAATGTACCGTGGATCTGGCTCCCGGAGAAGGGCGTTGGACCCAGTGGAAGAAGGAAAATTAAGGCTAGTTATCAAATCGTGACCAAATAGTTGCATTCTCACAGGTCAAAATGTCATCAGACATCTTCTCTGTGAGATAGCATAAAAGAGCAATGAATAAAGCTGACAAAAGGTGTCAACTTTGTAAACGTCCCACAACGGAGAGGGAATAACATGCACATGTCACGCCGCTCCATGAGCGTTGTTGCGCTCATGTCAGTTGCTGCGATGGGTCTGACTGCGTGCTCGGGTTCGGGCGCGAAGACTGACAGCACCGCAAGCTCTTCGGCATCTGCCGATAAGGGCGCAACCATCACGTACCTGCACCGTCTGCCCGACGGTGAAGGAATGACGAAGGTTTCGTCGCTGGTTGAGCAGTGGAACAAGGAACACCCTGACACTCAGGTTCAGGCGGTCAAGTTCGATGGCAAGGCCAACGAAATGATCAAGAAGCTCGAGACCGACGTCAAGGCCGGTTCCGGACCTTGCTTGGCGCAGCTGGGCTATGCAGAAATCCCCGAGATGTTCACCAAGGGCCTGCTGGAGGACGTGACTCAGTACGCGACCCAGTACAAGGCCAACTACTCCGCTGGCGCCTTCTCGCAGGTTGGCGTGGGTGGAAAGTACTACGGCCTGCCCCAGGACACCGGCCCGCTTGTTTACTACTACAACAAGGCTGAGTTCGAGAAGCTGGGAATCAAGGTTCCCACCAACCTCGAAGAGTTCAAGGCCGCTGCCAAGACCGCAGCAGCTCAGGGCAAGTACATCTCTGCTTTCCAGGCTGACGAGTCGCGCTACAGCCTGTCCGCTCAGGCAGCTGCAGCAGGCGGTGTTTGGTACAAGGCTGAAAACGATAAGTGGACCGTCAAGATCGACGATGCGTCCGCCAAGACCGTGGCAGACTTCTGGCAGTCGATGCTCGATGACAAGACCACTCTCGTCGCCGAGCGCTGGGGCGACTCCTTCACTAAGGCTCTGACCGACAAGACCCTGATCGGCACCATCGGTGCCGCATGGGAAGCACCGCTTATCTCCGGTGATCTGGAGAAGACCGACAACAAGGGTGAATGGGCAGTTGCTCAGCTCCCTGACTTCGGCAAGGGCGCGCTGACCGGCCCCGACGGCGGTTCCGGCGTTGCAGTCATGAAGGGCTGCGCGAACCCCAAGGGTGCAATGGAGTTCAACAACTGGCTGAACACCCAGGTTGACGCTCTGGTCTCCCAGGGCCTGGTCGTTGCAACCACGACCGGCACCATGAAGACCCCGGATTCGGTCAAGGAATTCTACGGTGGACAGGATGTCTTCGCTGAACTGTCAAAGGCAAACGCCAACCTGGCCCCCGACTTCCCCTACATCCCCTTCTTCTCGACCCTCGGCGATCCCATGGCCAAGGCTGCAACCGCAGCTGGTGATGGCTCCGGCAAGGTGATCGACATCTTCAAGGCTGCTCAGACGCAGTCCGTAAAGGCGCTCAAGGATGGAAACCTTCCCGTCGCTGAGTAAGCGCTAATCGCGGAGGGGGTGTGGTTTCTCCGCTGAGGAACCACACCCCTACCGTGTTTAAAGTCCACAATCTGCCAGCAATCGAGGGTGATTGATACATGCAGTCAGACATTCAAAACCGGCGTATCAGAGAGCGGCACGATGCGCGTACCGGATGGGCCTTCATGGCCCCCTTCTTCATCATGTTTCTTCTGGTTTTTGCCGTTCCGATCTGCGTGGCAATCTACCAGTCCTTCTTCCGTCAGGTCGCAAGTGGCGGAGGCCTGTACGGCGGCGGCGAACTTAAAAATCAATTCGTCGGCCTCGAAAACTTCACCATGGTGATCACATCCGGACAATTCTGGTCCGGCATGGGGCGAGTCGTTGTTTATGCGGCCTTCCAGATCCCGATCATGATCATCTCGGCTCTTGTTCTGGCTCTTGTTTTGGACTCATTCCTGATCCGTCGCGTTGGTTTCTTCCGACTGAGCTACTTCCTGCCATTTGCAATCCCCGGCATTGTTGCCGCAATGGTCTGGCTCTACATCTACACCCCTGAGCTTTCCCCGATCGTTAAGTTCTTTGATTCCCTTGGAATCCACATTGACTTCATGGCCGCAGGCGCCCCAATCCTCGCCTCGATGGCAAATATGACGACGTGGACCTACACCGGTTACAACATGCTGATCTTCCTGGCAGCGCTGCAAGCAGTGCCCCATGAGCTGTACGAGGCCGCACGTCTCGACGGCGCTTCCTCGTGGCAGATTGTGCGCCAAATTAAGATCCCCATGGTCTCCGGAGCTGCCCTCCTGGCAGTCTTGCTCTCCATCATCGGCACAATTCAGCTCTTCAATGAACCCGCAGTTATGCAGTCTGCAAATGGGTGGATGGGCAATGCCTACACGCCGATGATGATGGCTTACAACACCATGTTCGGAACTATCTCGCCCGGTGGCGATGGCCCGGCCTCGGCAATCTCAATCGTAATGGCATTGGTTGCTGGCGGACTTGCCGTGATCTACGCGCTCTTGCAAAGGAAGACTCTGCGATGACAACTCCCACTCGCACACTGCCTGACGGACGCGAATACCGCGTTTCGATTGAAGGAATGCCCCCGCGCACCCTTGCTCCCAAGAAATTTGCTCGGATCGCCACCATCGTTGCGCTGACGATCACCATGCTTTACTTCATCCTGCCGATCATCTGGGTGATGTTCTCGGCAACGAAGTCGAACGCAGATCTCGTTTCTACTAATGGCTTCTGGTTTGGTCACTTTGAGCTGGCGGAAAACTACACGAAGCTTATGGGCTGGACTCAAGGCCTCTTCTGGCGCTGGGTGCTCAACTCCCTCTTCTATTCAACAACCGCTGGCGTCATCGGAACCCTGATCTCGGTTGCCGCAGGATATGCGATGGCAAAGTTTATTTTCCCGGGACGTAATGTCTCGATGGCTTTGATTATGGCCGGACTGCTGATGCCCGTCGCTCTGCTGACAATCCCGCTTTACGTGGTATTCCATCACCTGGGATTGACGGACACTGTCTGGGCAATTTTGATCCCCAGCTGTGTCTCTCCCTTCGGTGTCTTCCTCGGCCGTGTCTACGCAGATTCTTCTGTCCCGACTGAGCTCATCGAGGCAGCTCGAATCGATGGGGCTTCTGAAGCACGAGTCTTCTTTACGATTGTCCTTCGACTCCTGGCTCCCGCAATGGTCACGATCTTCCTTTTCATCTTCGTGGCAACGTGGAATAACTTCCTGCTTCCCTTGATGATGGTCTCGACGCCTGAACTCAAGCCTGTCACTTTGGGCTTGTACGGCATGATGAGCTACTTCGCTCCCCAAAAGGGCGCAGTTATGCTGGGTGCCCTCTTGGGTGTTTTGCCGCTGATCGTGCTATTCCTTGGCTTGCAGAAGTACTGGCAATCAGGTCTGGCTGCCGGCTCTGTGAAGGGATAGTCAGCCCGCTGTTGAGCAAGCTTGAGGTGCTGGGAAGGATACGGATATGGACGCCATTGCCTACGGCGGCGATTGGAACCCCGAACAGTGGGACAAGGAAACCAATCGACGCGATATCGAACGTATGGTTCGTGCCGGCGTCAATCTAATCTCCCTGGGAATCTTTTCCTGGGCATCTCTTGAACCCGAAGAAGGTCACTACGATCTGGAGTGGTTGGCGGATCTCATTGATCAGCTCCACAATGCTGGAATTGGCGTGGACCTGGCCAATGGGACCGCTTCCCCTCCGGCGTGGATGGCTCAGCGCTACCCCCAAACCCTTCCCGTTGATTCTCGAGGCGTGCGTTTAGGATTTGGCTCGCGCCAGCAGTACAACCCCTCAAGCGAGCTTTTTTGCCGCAAAGCCTGCGAGTTAACCGAGGCCATGGCACGCCGTTTTGGTGACCATCCCGGTGTCGTCATGTGGCACATTTCGAACGAATACGCCTGTCACACGGCGGAGAGTTTCGACGATGAGTCCGCTGAGGCATTTCGACGCTGGCTCGTCGAGAAATACGGGGATATTCAGGCGATCAATCAGGCCTGGGGAACTGCATTTTGGTCCCAAACCTACAGGGATATCCAAGAAATTCAGCCTCCCCGTGCAATGCCCACCTTCTACAACCCCGGGCACATGCTGGATTGGCGTCGCTTTAGTGACTACGCTCTGCGTTCCCAGATGGAACGTGAACGAGAAGTGATTCGTCGCTATTCGGACCGACCAATCACGACGAATTTTATGGGGACCTTCCCGCTTCTCGACTACCGCAAGTGGGCACCACTGTGTGACATCATCGCCGATGATTCCTACCCGGACCCCGCAGATCCTCAGGCTGCACACGACATCGCATGGCAGGGTGACGTCATGCGCGGCCTCGGCGATGGTGCTCCCTGGCTGCTGATGGAACAGAGCCCCGGCGCGGTGCAGTGGCGACCCCAAAACTCTCCCAAGCGCCCCGGACAGTTCCTTTTGTGGACCATCGCAAGGCTCGCTCACGGAGCGGATGGAATCCTCCAATTCCAATGGCGCCAATCCGCCAAGGGGTCGGAAACCTTCCATGCTGGGATGGTGCCCCACTCTGGCGAAGATTCGCCGATCTGGACGGATGTTGTGAGCACCGGTCAAGCTCTAAAGTCTTTGGCGCCTATTACGGGGACTCGCATGAGTGCCCGCGCTGCAGTTGTCATTGACTGGGAGAGCGAGTGGGCACGCCACTATGCGATCGGTCCGATTAGTTCTGAAAATCCCACAGATTCGTGGGGGAACTTCGCGCCCGCTAAGTCCTGGCATCAAAGCCTGTGGGAAGTGGGAATCGCGACTGATGTTGTGGGCGTCGACAATGATTTCAGCTCTTACGATCTCATCATCGTTCCCGCGCTTTTCATCGACTACCCGCAGATGACTCAGGCTTTGCATGCGGCAGCTGAACGCGGAGCACACATTGTCATTACCGCGCCCAGTGGTGTTGTTGATTCTCAACTGGGGGCCATTCTGGGTGGATACCTTGGCTCTCTTTCTGATCTTGCTGGAGTGCGGGTTCTGGAGCATTCAACCCTCACCGGCCCCAGCCAAGGGCGTGTTTATGATGCGCGTGAGAAAGCCGCGAACCGGATTTCTCACGCAGTAAGTACCCCGGCTGCCTGTGATTGGTGCGGGATCGATACCGATAACGAGGCCCTCAAACGAACCGCGGACCTTCTTGGGGGAGCGGCGACGGACCTGCGCAGTGGTCGCTGGGCTGAAAAGATTGCCCCCGCTGCCGGTTTGCAGTGGCAGATTCCCGGGAATTCCACCTTGGAGGGTGGGCCTGAGTGTGTTGGATACTTTGATGGCCGAGGTGGTGGCCTCGACCTTGCCGGTCTTCCTGCGCTTACCCGCAGGAAAGTTGGCCGCGGAAGTGTTTGGTATGCAGCTGCGGACTTTGACGCGCTGACTCGTTCGGTCCTGCTGCGCTTGTGGACAACCTACACGCGAATTCGCCCTGTGCTCCCAGACCTTCCCGAAGGTGTGGAAGCTCAAGAACGTGAAGGCTTCCTCTTCATCCTCAACCACTCTGATCGTGCGGTTGAACTCGCTGGGATTGTAGGCCAAGATCTTCTCAGCGGAGCTGAGTGTACGGGACATGTTCTTCTTGCTCCGCGATCAGCAATGGTTATTGAACGATAGGAGAAGGTCCGTGGGGGATATCGGCAGCGCCTCTTCAGCTGTTCGCCTCCACGAACTTTGTGTGGATTCGTTTGCCACTAAGACCCGAGTGGTTCTTGAGGGCATCGATCGTCTGCTGGTCTACTCAATTCCGATGCGCCTGCGTTTTCGTAATATCGAGGTGCGCGAAGGCCTTCTTCTACACGGCGAATACGGGTGGGGAGAATGTGCGCCTTTCTGGGATTACGACCCGCGGGAATCCTCTACCTGGCTTGCTAGCGCATTGGAAGCTGCTCGAGTAGCGCCGCCCTGGCCTCGGCGCGAAAAAGTGCCGCTCAACGTGACAATTCCGGTGATTTCGGCCGAAGATGCGCGCAAGCGAGTATTCGATCATCCGGGTTGTGCGACTGCAAAAGTTAAGGTTGCCGATACACGTTCTGACCTTGAGCGCGATTGCCAGCGTGTCGAGGCCGTCGCTGAGGCTCTGGTTGAATTGCACGCCTCGTCTGCGAAGGTGCGTGTTGATGCCAATGGTGCTTGGGACAGAGAAACTGCTCTGACATGGATTGCGCGTCTGAATCGCGCAGCCCAAGCCGCGGGTGGCCTGGAGTATGTTGAACAGCCCTGCATGGCCGTTGAAGACCTTGCGTGGCTGCGGCGCAAACAAGATGTTCCTCTTGCAGCCGATGAATCGATTCGCCGCGCGGAAGACCCACTCAAGGTTGCTCGCCTTGAGGCGGCTGACGTTGCCGTCATCAAAGTTGAACCTCTGGGAGGAGCGCGCGCCGTTCTCCAGCTGGCAGAGGAACTGCCCATGCCTTTGGTGATCTCTTCGGCCTTGGAAACCAGTTTTGGTTTGGATTACGCGGCTCGGGTGGCCTGCGCTTTAGATCAAGAACCACGTGCATGCGGTCTGGGCACGGCCTCGCTATTGAACGGCGATACCGCGGTCTCACCTGTGCGCGTAGTTGGTGGCAATATGATTCCCACCGATCTTGCTGTGAACGAAAGTCTGATCACGCCCTCAGCCCCCGATTCTCAGCTCTGTGAATCCTGGGTGAATCGACTAAATGCAATGGCATCCCACCGTTAAAGATCAAGAATAGAAGTAGAAGTATGTACCCCTCACAAGCTTTGGCTGAGTGCATCATTGATTCCCTGATTGCCGGTGGAGTTCGCGATTTTGTGTACTGCCCCGGATCGCGAAATGCGCCCTTCGCCTATGCGCTTGCGCGGTATGACTCTTTGAGTGAGAGCCCAATCCGCGTGCACATTCGCCTAGATGAACGCGCGGCTGCGTTTTTTGCCCTCGGACTCACGCTGGGGGAAGGCAGTGGCTCCCTGGCCGCGCGTGCCTGCGTGATTACGACCTCGGGAAGTGCCGTTACGCATCTTTATCCTGCGATTAGCGAGGCGTTTTACTCTCGTCTTCCTCTTGTGGCTATTAGCGCGGATCGTCCCGCTGAATTGCATGGCGTCGGGGCATCCCAAACCATGAGTCAGAAGGGAATTTTTTCCGATCACATCGTGGAAGAATGGGATTTTTCATCGGACAGTGCTGAACTGGCTAGTGTTCCCGGCCGTATTGCGCGTGCGCTTGCAGCTGCCGCTGGTCATCCCTCCGGAACTCCAGGTCCAATCCACTTCAACTGTGCCTTCCGCGATCCGCTTACTCCCAGGGACGAGGCCGAGGCTCCTGAAAGCCTTCAGCTTAGGGAAAATCGCGGCGGGGGAGTCGAGGTCTATCCGTCCCAGATTGTGCGTGAACCAAGTGCGGAGGGGGTGCTCAAACCCGATCTTGCAACGGTTGTGATTGCCGGTCACGGTGCACAGGACACGGTGTTGCGCTGGGCTGAGCGCTCGCGGGTACCGGTTTTTGCCGAGCCTATGGTTACCGGCGTGAGCAGTGAAGTCCTCGTTCCCTTCCAGCAGACTCTGTGTGCGGATTCTGATGTTGTCGCACGAATTGGTCAAATTGTTGTCACTGGGCGTCCAACATTGTCGCGTCCGATCCAGAATCTTCTGGCTTCTGATAAGCGCGTCATTGTTGTCTCTCCCTATGCAGCGTGGACGGATCTGCATGGCATGGCAAGCTGCGTTGTTTCGTCGCTCACCCAAACTGATCACGTGGATGCAGCCATCCAAAGTTCTTTGTGTGAAGACTTGTCTGCGCGTGCTCAATCGGTGGCTCGCGGGGTTGATGAACTGATCAATTCCTATGGTGATGAGCTCAGCGAAATTGGTGTTCTTGATGCCCTATGGCAAGACTGCTCCCATATTTTCCTTGGCGCGTCGAATCCTGTCAGGGTCGCGGATCTCATTGCCGGACGCCAAGGCTACGATCCGAAGGGGAATTCTGAGCGCGGTCCGCGGGGTCCCCAGCGGGTGTGGTCGAGCCGAGGCCTTGCGGGAATTGATGGAAATGTGTCGACGGCTCTTGGCTGGGCGCGCGCGTTGGAAGAATCATATGAATGCCCGCCAACGGTTCACGCCGTAATGGGGGACTTAACTTTCTTGCATGATGCCTCTGGGATGGGAATGCCTCTCGGAGAGGAATTCCCCCGATGTCGGGTCATTGTCCTGGATGACCGGGGAGGCTCGATTTTTAAGAGTTTGGAGCATGGTCAGCGTGCTTCGAAGGCTGTGTATGAGCGCTATTTCGGAGTCGCTCAGCGCGTGGATATCACTGCGCTTGCTCAGGCGTATGGGGCGAAGATTCGCCGCGTGAGTTCAATGCTGGAGCTTCGAGCGATTTTGAATACAGAAGCTGATGGATTGGAAGTGCTGCAGCTCTGCGTCTCTCGACCGACTGAAGATATTGCATTTTTGCGATCGTTGTAGGATGCTAATGTAACGATTTGATAACGAAATGAGATGGGTTGGTCATGAATCCAGAAGAAACCACTCCTCAAGGTGATGCGCGCTTTCAACCTGACGCGCAAGAACCCGCCCAGCAATCGGCCTCGCACGAGGGCAGCGCGTCTGTGCCGATGCAGCGCGAAACTGCGCCGCTCCCTGCAGTAACTCCTGCCACTTCTGAAAGTGGAGCAGCGTATACTCCTGGTTCTGCTCAGCCCCCTTTATCCGAGGCCTCGGCAGAAGGAGAAACTCTAGCTGGAGTTCCCGCAGGTCCGACCCCCACTCTTCTTGAGACGCATAACCCCCGCCGAGGGCCCGGCTGGGGAGCACTTGTCCTGGCGATGGCCTGCACCGCAGGCTTGGCCATCGGAGGAACATTGGTCATCGGGCAAAACCTGCATTCTTCAGTGACAACCCCGCTGGTCAGTCAGACCTCCGCACCCGCTCAGAGCAGTTCCGCTGGAACCGCAGTTGATTGGGAGAACGTCGCAAAAACCGTATCTCCCGCTGTCGTCACTATTTCTGTTTCGGCTCAGAATTCCTCGGGAATTGGCTCGGGTGCGATCGTTGACTCCTCTGGAAACATCGTCACCAACTACCACGTCATTTCCTCGGTCGTTGATGGAAGTGGACGGATTCAAGTCACCCTAACTGATGGCAGAATCTACGAAGCAAAGATTGTTGGTACAGATAAGAGCACTGACCTCGCGGTAATTCGCTTGGTGAATCCGCCCTCAGACCTTGTTGCTGCCCAGTTTGGGCAATCCTCTGATCTCAAGGTTGGTCAGCCCGTCATGGCCATTGGTTCGCCTCTTGGCCTCTCGAATACGGTGACAACGGGTATTGTCTCTGCTCTCAATCGTCCTGTTCAGGTGCAAGCCTCGGAATCGCAAAACCAGGACAACTCTAAGGACCCCTTCGGTCAGCTTCAGCAACAGGGAAATCAGAGCCAATCGATCACAACGAATGCCATCCAGGTTGATGCCTCGATCAACCCGGGCAACTCCGGTGGTCCGCTATTTAATGAACATGGCCAAGTGATCGGTATTAACTCCTCAATTGCATCGCTCTCCTCATCGTCGAACTCTGAGGCGGGATCGATCGGTCTGGGATTCGCGATTCCTTCTGACCTGGTTGTTTCGGTTGTCAATCAGCTCATTCAAAACGGAACAGTTGACCATGCTCGGTTGGGCGTCACTGTCAGTACCGGTGCCGCGCGAGTAGGAAACGACACCCGTGCGGGCGCGCAGATTTCTGGTGTGAGCCAGGGGTCGGGAGCTGAAGCTGCAGGTTTGAAGGCCGGGGACGTGATTACCAAGATTGATGGGAACACTGTCACCTCGGCGCAGTCCTTGGTCGGTTATGTCCGTCGCTACACGGGCGGCCAAGAAGTGAGCGTCACTTACGTGCGTGATGGTGTTGAGAACACTGCAAAGGTCACGCTTCAGTCAGAGCACTGAGCTAAAGGTTTAAAACCTCGAGCAACGGCCGCATCTTGGTCTGGGTCTCCTCCAATTCGCTGCGAGATGATGAATCTGGCATGATTCCGCAGCCGGCGAAGATCCTCAAGGTGCGGTCGTTGTTCTCTAATTGACCGCAGCGCAGAGCAATGCCGAATTCCCCATTTCCCGCACCGTCAATCCAGCCAACCGGGCCTGAATAACGTTCGCGTTCCGTGCGTTCGTAGGCGTGGATGAGGTCCAGTGCGTCATCAGTTGGAGTTCCGCACACCGCGGCAGTGGGATGCAGTTGTGCCACCGCATCAAGAACGCTTCCCTGGGGGAAAGTTGCGTATACATCAGAACTGAGGTGGGCAATATTGGGAAGAATTAGTACATCGGGACGTGCGGGCGCTTGAACATCCTGCGCTACAGAAAGAAGTGCGGCCACGACGGACTCGACTGCAAAGAGATGTTCGGAACGATCCTTTAAAGATAGTGGGAGCGAACCTGCATCCTCGGGATTGCTGCTTCCTGCAAGGACGCGCGAATGGAGCTTTCCCTGGTGAAGGGAGACCAGCATTTCTGGGGTCGCACCAATTAAGCCTGCAACGGCGAAGGTCCAGGTTTGGGGGTAACGCTGATGCAGATGCTCAATCAAAGCAGCCTGATCAAAGGGAGAGTCAGAAATGATCGTCATGTCGCGGGCCATGACAACTTTTCCTGCCTCTTCATTACGAAGGGCATCGATGATTTCATCAACCGCGCCGCACCATGCCTTCTCGCTCATGGCACCGGGGCCAATACTCAGCGTTTCGGCAGGTGGGAGTTGGTGATCGATAATCTCGGCATCAAAAACAGGCTTGTCACGCGAATCGATTGAGCTCGTCACCAAGAAACGCGTCGAACCGCGAGTGATGATGAGAAAAGTCGGCACAACCAGAACACGTTCCCCGTCGTCCTCAAAAGCGCAAGATGCAAAAGCAATCGGAAGGGCGGGTAAATCAGGGCCCCACGCATCGCGCGTGCCTTCAGCCCAGTGGATCAGCGCTTTCTCGCGAACTAAATCCCACACTCGCGCAGCTTCGGTAATCGCTGCGTTCTCCCCGGCCTCGACAAGGGGAGGACGGTCCTTCCCGCGCTGCCAACGCCACGCTTGCCCCCAGCCGACCATGGCCTCGTCGCGAATCCACGCGCAAAGTTCAGAGGTGGGAAGGAAAGAAGTCAATGGAAGATGCCCGTGAGGGGAGGAAGGATCGATGCGCTCAACCCAGCAGTACAGGGTAGGGATCGGCGAAAAGTGTCCGGAGGGCATGGTTCAATGCTAGTGCTTTGCGTGCGCTTCCACTTAAGTGTGCCGATGTGGCGCGTAAATGGGAAAATGTACGTATGAGTGAACAGACTGCCTCCCAGCAGCGTCGAGCAGATCTTGGCAAGTCTCAAGATCAAGTGGCCGCAATGTTTGATGATGTCTCTTCGCGTTATGACGTGATGAATGCACTGCTGAGCGGCGGAATGAATTTTGTCTGGCTGAAGGCTTTGACCAATGCGCTGGCGCCGAAGCCCTCGGATCGGATTTTGGACCTAGCAGCTGGAACGGGTGCCTCCTCTGCAGAGATTGCGCGCAGCGGTGCGCGCGTTGTTGCCTGCGATCTTTCCGCCGGCATGATCGAGGTAGGACGCAATCGTCACCCCGACATTGAATTCGTCCAAGGCGACGCGATGGATCTTCCTTTTGAAGATCAGTCTTTCGATGCTGTCACCATTTCCTACGGTCTGCGAAATGTTCCAGATCCTAAGCGTGCACTGGAGGAAATGGCTCGCGTTGTGCGCCCCGGCGGGCGACTGGTCGTCTGCGAATTTTCGACGCCGACCTCTGTGCCCCTGCGTGCGGGGTATTCATTGCACCTCCAGTATGTGATGCCGCTGGTTGCGCGCCTAGCTTCTTCAGATGACGTCGCCTATGACTATTTGGCGGAGTCGATTCGCGAGTGGCCCGATGCTCCCGAAGTTGCACACTTGATTGCCGAGGCCGGGTGGAGTGACGTCCAATACCGTTACCTGACGGGTGGGATCGTTGCTCTTCATCGCGCTGTGAAGCACTGAAGTTCCGCAGGTTTTTGCTCGAGTGAGGAGTCGGAGCTTCTCGCTTGGGGACTTTGTCAAGACCTTTGCATAAGTGGGGGTAGAGAGCGCATAATAGGGGTGTCAAAGATGACCCCTGAATGGAGCTAAAAATGTCTGCACCCCTACGTGTTGGCGTGATTGGTTTGGGCGCACGGTGCGTCATTGCCGAGAATTGCCACAAAGCCACGATTCCTGCAGAACTGGTTGGAGGATGCGATCCCAATCCCGCGATGCGCCAGCGCGCGACAGAAGTTTTGGGTGATTACCCGTGGTTTGAAACCCTCGATGAGCTGCTGGAACTGGGCATTGACTGCGCAATTGTTACCAGCCCTGATGACACTCACGAAGACATCACCTGCGCGCTTTTGGAAGCTGGGGTTGCGGTCTATCTGGAAAAGCCGATCGCGATCACTATTGAGGGTTCTGATCGCGTTCTTGAAACCGCGTACAGGACCAAGACTCCGCTCTATGTGGGCCACAACATGCGACACATGGCGGTTGTGCGCATTCTGCGTCAAGTCGTCCAAGATGGTCTGATTGGTGAGGTCCGAGCAATTTGGTGCCGTCACTTTGTGGGCAATGGCGGTGACTATTACTTCAAGGATTGGCATGCAGATCGCAGTCGAACGACTGGGCTGCTGCTTCAGAAAGCTGCGCACGACATTGATGTCATGAACTGGCTGTCTGATTCCGTCCCCGAGCGTGTCGTTGGCATGGGAGATCTCATGCTCTACGGAAAGCTTAGTGATCGCAGCGGGCAGAAGTCTGATGCGGTCATGAGTGACTGGTTCTCTTTCGACAACTGGCCGCCCGCGTCTCTGACCGGTCTTAATCCCGTGATTGATGTCGAGGATGTCTCCATGCTCATGATGAGGCAGGCTTCTGGCACTCTGATTTCCTACGAACAGTGCCACTTCACTCCCGATTACTGGCGTAACTACACCGTGATTGGAACCGAAGGTCGAGCGGAAAACTTTGGCGATGGTGAAGGCGGGGTTGTTCGCGTATGGAAGCACCGCAGTGGATGGGAGCCCACTGGCGATATCGAGATCCCCATTAAGGGTGATGCTGGCGGACACGATGATGCCGATGTCGCAACGATGGACGAGTTCTTGCGCTTTGTTGCCAAGGGTGATCGGACCGATACGACGCCGCTGGGGGCTCGCGAGGCCGTTGCTGCGGGAGTGCTGGCCACCAAGTCACTGCGTGAGGGTTCTCTTCCCTTTGATGTCCCGCGTGTCAGTCCTGAATTGACGAGGTACTTCGAGAATAACCAGGATCGAGGAGCCTGAGACTCAGGTGAAAAGTGGGGGGTGGCTGCGGCCACCCCCCAATCTTTTAGGACACGATCAATTTAGGAGACGATCTG
This sequence comes from uncultured Actinomyces sp., assembly GCA_963536345.1. Classification (GTDB taxonomy): domain Bacteria; phylum Actinomycetota; class Actinomycetes; order Actinomycetales; family Actinomycetaceae; genus Pauljensenia. The sequence continues at coordinate 76,283 of CAUTAH010000002.1, read as the reverse complement.
AATAACTTCCGATGCGGGGAGCAATTGCTCTCCGCACGCGTGGGCTGTAATTTGGTCGATTCCGCGGCATACAGCACCTTGGACCACCCCGCGTCCGCCCAGCTGAGAGACGCGGATTTCGGGCATGTGGATCGTGAGTTCTTCGAGGCGTGAAGAAAATTCATCCTTCCACAGATCCGCGGATGCCGAGATACCTCCGCCAAGGATGAGAACTTCTGGGTCAATCGTCAGAATCAACGCCGCTGCTCCAAGGGCAAGGTCTCGCGCGAATTCTTTGACAATTCGCATTGCTTCTGCGTCGCCATCTCTCATTCGGTCGCACACCCACCGTGCTGCTGCGCGATGAGAGAGGTCAGCAGGAAACTGCGAGTGTGTGAAGAAATGTGCGGGCGTTTTGTACCAATTGAGATGGGGGAGTGCACCGATTTCTCCGGCTGCACCGGCTGAACCCCGACAGACCTTTCCGTCGATCATGAAGGATGCGCCAATTCGTGCGCCGGCCATGATGTAGACGGCAGAAGAAACATCTTGCGCCTGACCGAGGTGTGACTCTGCATCCAGAGCGCATTTACAGTCATTCTCAACGGTAACTGGGCGTTTGTAACATGCCTGAAGCTCTTGGACCATTGGCACGCTCTCCCAACCGGGAAGAGGACCGCCGAAAGGCATTCTGCCGGCCTCGTCAACGGGGCCGGTAACTGCGACCGAAATCAGTGCCAGGCCGTCGCGGTAGGACGGGTTTTTCTCAAGAGTGTGGGAAATGGTGTGCTGAACAGCTTCCATTCGCCTTGGTGCAGCCGAGGAAGGAGCCAGTTCGGTTTCTTCTGCGCACTTTTCTTCACCGCATAGATCGGTCAAGGAGGTTGCGATTCGGTTTGCCCCGATATCGATACCCAAGACGAAACCCGACTCTGAGCGGAAACGGTAGCGCTTTGCGGGGCGACCGGTAGGAGGTGAGGTCGGTGGTAGGGATTGGACCCATCCCAAACGCTCAAGATCAGTGATCGTTGCATTGACCGAAGTGCGTGAGAGGCCCGTTGCGGCAGCAATTTGAGAGGAGGTTGTGTCCTCAATAGCGCGCAGGTACGCGAGCACCGCGAGGGAATTCATTTCCCTGATGCGGTCGGGGCCGTAGGTCTGAGTCATGGCTCTCTCTTCGTTGGGATGAGACCAATTCAGCGTAGGCCCAGGAAGGAAATCCTGAGCCTACGCTGATAGGCGAGTCGAATAATTCTGAATATTCGACAGTTGCGACGCCTATCAGGCGCGCGTGCGGCGAATCAGAAGGGCTCCAAGCCCAAGCGCGCCCGCTGCGATTGCAAGGACGGTGCCACCGACGGTACCGGTACGTGCCAGCTTCGTTTTGGGGGCTTCTGCACTCTTCTTTTCAGAAGAGGTGCTAGCTGCCTTGGCTTCAGTGGAAGCGCCGGTTGTGTTCGAGTCATTGCCCTTCGGTGTGGAAGGCTGAGCCGGAAGCGAGCTTCCCAAAGACACCGTTCCCAAACTCAGGTAGCCGGGAAGGGTTGTGCCCATTGCTTCGTTTGCAAAGGCTACAGGTGCACCATTGGGAAGTGGGTTAACAACCCGAAGGACTGCAGTGAGATCTCCGCTTGCGGGGGTGGTAGCTGCCTGGGCGGCGCGTTCTCCAGCTCCACTGCTCAGGTCGAGCGTGGCCTCGACAATCGTTGAGGATCCGGGCTCAACGGAGGGAAGCGGGGACTCAATGGTCTTGGAAACGACCTTCTCTCCCTTGCTGTTCACCAGCGCGATCTCAATCGGCCAATTTGCGTAGAAGGGGGCGAGGCCGGTGTTGGCGATCTCTGCTTCGACGGTGACGGAGGAATCCTTCACGGTTGTCCGGGCTTTCTTCGCGCTCAGGGTGTAACCCATGAGAGCATTTGCTTCCTTTGCTCGCTCTAGGTCTGCGCCCTTGTATCCGACGAGGAAAGCCTTGTGGTTGATGAGCCAGGTGGCATGAGTGGCCTTGATGGACTCAATCATGTCGAAATTACGGCCCTGTGCCTTTTCTGCTTCTGCGCCCGGGCAGTTCAAAGGCTGAGAGAAGATGCAGGTCTGCAATGGCGGGTAGACCTCGCCACCGATCGGAACGTTCTGCCATGCCTTGTCCTCGCCCTGATTCTTCATGTGTGCCATGAAGTGCCAGTCAACATTGTCAAGGGTTGAGTAGGCGAAAGAGTCATCGTGGTAGCCCATGTGGTGGGCCTTCGTTGCCTCGGTGGGAAGGCGGTACAGAATGTGGGTGTCGTTGAACGCGCTGTCCCATGCGGCCACCAGCTTGGCGCGGAATTCGTCGCTGGGCATCCAGTTTTCGCCCTTGGGGTTGTCGGCGCTTACTTCGCCGTTCATGGGCCAGGTGTGGTCTTCACCCCAGAAACCGATGAGGCCGGCGGTCAAATAACCCACGCGCGCATCGCCGTCATACTTTTCGCCCAGTGCCTTGACGAAGTCAAGCATCATTTCCTGAATGCGGGGGTCGTTGTAGTCGGGCGAAAATGATACGCGATTGTTATCAAAGACCGTGTAGGTACGAGAAGTGTTGATTCCTTCATCGATGAGATACTGCGGAACTCCGGACTTCCTGGTGGGGTAGTCCAGGTAGAAACGGAACACTGCTTGGTGTCCGCGGGAGGCAATGGCGTCAAGCATCTTGTCGACCTTGCTCCAGTCATAGACGCCCTTTGCGGTGACGACGTCACTGACGGGGAAGTAGGTCCATTCCATCGTGTAGGGGAGCGAGCCTTCTGCGGCAGGCAACTCGCTTCCGTCATCGGGCGCGAAGGGGAAGAAACCCTTGAGGGGGTTGGAAATGGGGGCTGGAGCGCTCTTGAGTTGCGTCCATTCTCCATTTCCCGCGTCCGAGGCCGTGGCCGGAAGAGCGGCAATCGTCAGTGCCGTCGCGAGTGCGCCTGAGAGAAGAAAAGCTGGTGTTTTTCTCATCGTTGAGAGTCCTTTCGGGCGATTGAGCTCTGACATTGAGCTCGTGACAAGTAGTGAAGCAGAGCATGATCAGCTTTGTCAATGGTCTTGACAAACTTTGTTCAAGGTGTTTAATTAGTGCCTGTCACAGCAATGGAGGTGTACTCAATGAAGAGCCCCACACTTGCGGAAGATCGGTCAGGGACCGGTTCCGATTCGCAGAAAGCCAGTGCGCAACAGGGAGCGCGGCTGGAAGAGAAGAAGCAGGGTCTGCGCTCGAGCGCAGATGCGGCTGGAACTCGTACGCTCAAGCGTCGCGATGATCGTCGAGCAGCTGCGATCTTCCTCATTCCGACCTTCATCGGTTTCTTCATCTTCTACGTCTACCCCGCACTTCGGGGCCTGTGGTACTCGTTCACAGACTTCAATCTGATCGGTGAGGCCAACTGGGTGGGCCTGGACAACTACAGCAAGGCAATTGCCGATAAGGAAGTCTGGAACGCCTTCAAAGTCACCATTGCTTACGCGCTGTACAACATCGTGGGACAGACTTTCCTCGGATTGCTTCTTGCGGCGCTCATGCAGCGATTTGCTCGCGCAACCTGGGTTCGCTCGCTCTTGCTCTTGCCGTGGCTGGTTCCCAATGTCGCCATCGCGCTGATCTGGGGATGGCTCCTCGATTCAAATATCGGTTTTGTCACTCACCTACTTTCAATGGTTGGTGTTGATGGCGTGACTTTCTACAACGCCAACGCAGCAATGCCGATCGTGGCCGGAATTAATATCTGGGCCTACACCGGATACACCGCACTGCTTTTATACGCAGGCATGCTGCAGATCCCCGGTGAACTCTATGAAAGTGCGTCGCTAGATGGCGCTGGTGAGACGCGAATGTTCTTCGGAATTACGCTTCCGCTTCTGCGTCCCGTTTTGGTTCTGGTCCTGGTCATGGGTCTGATTGGATCCTTCCAGATCTTCGATACGGTTCAGATCGGTTACGCCGGACACCCAATTCCCGCAGTTCGCGTCATTTACTACTACATCTACCAGCAGGGCTTCACCTTCCTGAAGATGGGCTACGCCTCAGCCGTCGCAATGCTCTTGGTTGTCGTCTTGGCAATCTTCACCGCAATCCAATTGCGCCTCATGCGCGCCGGCTCATCGGATCTGGCCTAAGGGGGATCAATCATGCTCAAGAAATTCCAACCTTCCAAAGTTGTCGCGTGGGCAATCATTGCGATCGCAGTTCTTGTGACGGTTTTCCCCTTCTATTGGATGATCCGCACGGCGATCACACCGCAGGCCGATCTCATTGCCGAATCAACGAGGCTGTGGCCATCGCACCCGACGATGATTAATTTCAAGCGAATTCTTGGATTGGTTTCCGTTGAAGAAGCCATGGCAGCCGGTGGTAGTGGAGCAACGATCAACTTCGCTATTGCAACAACGAACTCGCTGATTTACGCGGGCGGTATTGCCATCATTCAAACCTTCTTCGCTTCATGCGCGGCCTACGCTTTTGCCCGTTTGAAGTTCCCCTTCAAAAATGCGCTCTTTGCGTGCGTCATTGGTGCGCTCATGATCCCCGGGATCTTCTCGCTTCTGCCGAACTACGTGTTGATTAAGCAGCTTGGCTGGCTGAACACGATGCAGGGCATGATGCTTCCCGCACTTTTCATGGCACCCTTCTCAATCTTCTTCCTGCGGCAGTTCTTCCTCTCCCTGCCTCGGGAAGTGGAGGAAGCGGCAATGCTTGACGGATTGGGACCCGTCCGCCGTTTCTTCAAAGTAACCATCCCCATGTCCGCAGGACCAATCATGACGATGACCCTCATTACGATCATCGGCATGTGGAAAGACTTCCTCTGGCCGCTGCTGACCGGGCGCGAAGGCGCTCAGCTCCTCACCGTTGCTCTGGGAATTTTCCAGCAGCAATCGCCCAATAGGGCACCCGACTGGACCGGACTCATGGCAGGGTCAACGCTCAGCGTCATCCCGGTCCTGATCCTCCTGATTCTCATGGGACGCAAGCTGGTTGAGTCCCTGAACTTCTCTGGAATCAAATAGCACGAAAGTGCCTGAAGAGAAAGAACCACACATGAAAACTCGTACCGTAGTCTCAGCGGGGATTGTCGCAGCAATGGCGCTGTCCCTGGGCGCGTGCAACGCCAACTCCTCGAGCACCTCGAGTTCCTCGGCATCGGGCGACGGTGTGACCGTCAGCTACTGGCTGTGGGATGACCGTCAAGCTCCTCTGTACCAGAAGTGCGCTGACGACTTCCATGCAGAAAACCCGAACATCACCGTCAAGATCACCCAGACCGCATGGGGTCAGTACTGGGATACGCTGACCACTCAGCTGGCAGCATCGAACGCGCCCGACACCTTCGTCGATCACTCCACGCGTCTTCTCCAGTTCATTGATTCCAAGCAGATTCTGGATATCACTGACAAGGCGAAGGAAGCTGGAATCGATGACTCCATCTACCAGCCCGGACTTGCTGATCTGTCGAAGTTCGAGGGCAAGCGTTACGGCCTGCCCAAGGACTGGGACACCATGGGTCTGCTCTACGACACCGAGGTCGCAAAGGAAGCTGGCTACACCAAGGAAGACATGGCCAAGCTGACCTGGAACCCCACCGATGGCGGCACCTTCCAGGAATTCGTTGCAAAGACCACCGTTGACGCCAATGGCCACAACGGACTTGACCCGGCCTTCGATAAGAACAACGTCAAGCGCTACGGCTACTACCCCGAGTGGGCAGACGGCGCAATCGGCCAGAACGGCTGGGGCGAATTCGCCGCTTCCAACGGCTTCACCTACGGCGACAAGACCGTGAACCCCACCAAGTTCAACTTCGCCGATAAGAGCCTGGTCGACACCCTCGCTTGGGAACGTCAGCTCATCGAGAAGGGCTACGCCCCCAAGTTCGATAAGCAGTCCTCGCTGGGTACCGACGCAACGATGAACGCAGGTATTGCAGCATCGACCATCGCCGGTTCCTTCACCGTCTCTTCCTACCTGGGCGCAGATGCGCAGAAGAAGTTCGCTTACGCACCTCTCCCGATCGGCCCCGTTGGACGTCGTAGCGCCATGAACGGCCTGCACGACGTCGTGTGGAGCGGCTCGAAGCACCCCGATGAGGCATTCAAGTGGATCGCCTACATGGCTTCCGACAAGTGCCAGATCAAGGTCGGCGAGTCCGGCGTCATCTTCCCCGCCAGCATCAAGGGCACCGAAGCGTCCCTGAAGGCACGCGAGGCAAAGGGCCAGGACAACTCGGCATTCACCACCGTCGTTGAGAACAAGGAGACCTTCCCGGTTCCCGTCTTCTCACACGGTGACGAGGTCAACGCTCTGATCCAGGATGCAATTCAGGAGGTTGCCGGCGGTGCTGATCCTCAGGCGACCATGACCGCGGCCAACGAGAAGGCAAACGCCCTGCTCAAGTAAGCCACTGAGCGGGTCCCGCCCCCGTCGATTACCCAATCGCAGGTTCGCGGGACCCGCTTTCCACACCCAAACCCATAACTTTCCTTTCCTTCTGCACCGCTTCCCGCGGCCTCGTCAATGAAAGAACGATCATGCAACGTCTGGTACTTTCCCTTCCTAACGCCACTTTGAGCGCGTCAGCCGATGCTCAGCTCATTGAGCAGGGTGACAACTACGCAATCATTGACGCTAGCCGTGTCGCGCTGCTCCACGGAATGGAAAGTGGCCAGTACTACCGCAGCGGGCACAATTCTTGGTCGCCCTCGGGCTGGAATTCACTGAGTGATGCGCCGCTGCGCGTTCCCTCTGATGAACGTCGCACAACCGCCGATGATCCGGGCGCGGATGACATCGTCCGTCATCACGGTTCGTGGATGGGTGCGGTTGTTGAAGAAGAGGGTGGTGCAGGTTTCCTCATCGGTGCGCTCGCGGGAGGGCACCCGAAGGTTCGTGCCGATGAAGACGTTTTTGTTGGCTTCGATGAGATTCGGCCGGCTCGCTGGTTTGTGAGCTGGGGCAGTGAAGCGGAGATTTTCGAGGCCTATGTGGAGCAGCTGGGCTCTCGGCGTCGTAGCCCCGGTCAGGCCCCGCGCGTGTGGTGTTCCTGGTATTCCTACTACGAAAATGTTTCTTGGGACGTCCTTGCCGGACAACTTCCCGGGCTTGCAAAACTTGGTTTCACTGCCTTGCAGATCGATGATGGTTGGCAGCTGAATGTAGGCGATTGGCGTCCGAATGCGAAGTTTGGACATGATCTTGCTGCCTGTGCTCGCTACATTTCCGATCTCGGTGTGACTCCCGGTTTGTGGATCGCTCCCTTCATCGCTCGCGAAGGAACGCCTTTCCTTCAGGCGCACCCCGAAGCTTTCGTTCACGGCGAGGATGGGAAGCTGGCTATCGCCGGATATAACTGGGGTGGTCCCTACTATGCATTGGATACGACGCACCCCCTGGCGCAGGAATATCTGCGCGACACCATCGGATACCTGCTTGATGCGGGCATCCGCTATATCAAGACGGACTTTATTAACGCAGCGGCCATTGAAGGCGTGCGTTTTGATCGCGAAGCAAGCCCCGATGATGCGTTTATCTTGGGCTCACAGATTTTGCGTGAGGCGGCAGGGGAGGACACCTACCTTCTGGGCTCTGGTGCGCTGATCATCCCCGCGATCGGCCTTTACGATGGAATTCGAGTGGGCTGCGATGTTGCGCCCATTTGGAAGAACTATGCGACTGATGATCGTTCCGACGCAGAAGCGCGCAATGCTTTTATGGGCTCTGTCTCGCGGCTATGGCTGCGTGAGCTCATCGATGTTGACCCCGATGTCATCTTCTTCCGTCACATGAAGAACCTGCTGAATGACCAGCAGATTGGGTGGCTTCAGGATGTTGCTGCGGTCGCCGGTTTTAAGTCATCTTCCGACCCTCTGGTATGGCTGACGGAGCAGGAACAGGCAGAGCTGAGCCAGTGGCTTGCTCGCCACGAGGACGTCCAGCAGATCTCGCGAAATGTCTGGTCTTTGGACGGTCGAGAGGTTGACTTCGGTCCCGGTTTGGCCGAGCCGGAGCACTGCTACCCGGTTTCCTAAGGATTTCCGCGCCGATTAACGCAACAAACGTATGTGCAAATTGAATACGGGTGTGTGCTCGCTCACGCCCCTAAAGTGTTGTTCTCACGGACTTTTTGGCGTGCTTTCGCGGCTTCGTATACCGGTGACTATGGTCTGAACTGGACCCCGATATAGGTTCGTCGTTGCGTGGAGCGTGAAGGAGGCGTGGTGAGCCAACAGGCCCAAGACATGAACGCTGATGTCGTTATTGTCGGCGCTGGCCCAGGTGGTGCATCTACCGCCTATCATTTGGCAACCCTTGGTATTGACGTCCTTCTTGTCGATAAGGCACGTTTCCCGCGCGACAAGATCTGCGGTGATGGCCTGACTCCCGCCGCCGTCCAAGAGCTTATCCTCATGGGTGTCGATACTTCTGGTTGGGCACGAAACCGCGGTTTGACCGTCATTGGCGGTGGCCACACCATCCACATGGAGTGGCCCGATCAGGCTTCACTTCCGGGATACGGAATGACTCGCGCGCGCATGGACCTTGACCACGCACTGGTTCAGCGCGCACAAAGTGCGGGAGCTCGCCTCGAAGAAGAACTCACCGTTACCGAGGCCCTCCAAGACTCCGCGCACCGAATCTGTGGTGTTCGCGCGCGTCGAGGCCGTGGCAAGAATGCCCAGGACGTGACAATCCGCGCCAAGCTGGTTGTGGATGCTGGTGGCGTCTCTGCAAAGGTTTCCACCCGCCTCGGAATTGAAAAGAATCCCAAGCGTCCCATGGGCGTTGCGGCGCGCACCTACTTCCGTTCCCCTCGCGGCAACGAAGAATGGATGGAATCGCACCTGGAACTCTGGGCGGGCGAGCCCGGACACTCGGATCTGCTTCCCGGATACGGCTGGATCTTCCCGATGGGGGATGGCGTCGTCAACGTCGGACTGGGCTCTGTGGCCTCGACGGCAAGTGCGACGAACCTGCCCTATCGTCAGGTTTTCGAACAGTGGATGGCCAACCTTCCCGAGGAATGGGGATTTACCCCCGAGAATCAAATCGGCGAGCTTCGCAGTGCAGCTTTGCCGATGAGCCTCAACCGTCAGCCCCACTACACCAATGGATTCGTCATTGTCGGCGATGCCGGCGGAATGGTTTCTCCTTTTAATGGAGAAGGAATCGCACCCGCGATGAAGGCTGGACGTTACGCCGCCGAGGCCATGGCTCAGGCTCTTGCCCGCACGCACCGAGCCGGTATTGACCGAGCGATGAGTGCCTATCCCCAGCGGATCCGCGACGAATACGGCGGCTACTACCAGTTGGGACGCATCTTTGTTCGTCTCATTGAAAATCCGCGAATCATGCGCCTGTGCACGACCTACGGTCTGCCCATCCCGCGCCTGATGACCCTGGTTCACAAACTTCTGTCGGATGGCTTCGAACGCCAAGGTGGCGACTTCGACGACCGACTGATTACGACCCTATCCAAGCTGGTGCCATCAGCATGATGGCCACGAAGGTACACCCGATGTGGGAGGAACGATGACAAATCCCTATGTTCCGCTGCTGATCATGGCCGCAGCCGCCATGGTCTTGGCGCTGGGCGGGCTGGGCGCATCCGCAATTCTGGGGCCAACGCGCAAGAATCGCACGAAGGCCGATAACTACGAATGCGGAATCGACCCCACGGAGCAGCACCTGGAGCGCGGGCGCTTCCCTGTGCGCTACTACCTGGTAGCTATGACCTTCATTGTCTTCGACATTGAAGTCGTGTTCATGTACCCGTGGGCCGTGAGCTTCAACCAGCTGGGACTTTTCGGATTGATTGCCATGCTGACCTTCATCGCGGTGATCACCGTCCCCTATATCTACGAATGGCGCCGCGGCGGACTGGATTACTGAGGTAAGAGGAAAACAATGGGAATTGAAGAGAGCCTGCCTGCAGGCATTGCCCTGGCAAGCATGGAGAAAATCCTCGGTCTTGCTCGAAAGCACAGTCAGTGGCCGGTCACCATGGGCTTGGCCTGCTGCGCAATTGAAATGATGGCAGCCGGAACTCCCCGTTTCGATATGTCGCGTTTCGGCCTGGAAGTTTTCCGCGCCTCGCCGCGTCACTCCGACCTCATGATTGTCTCCGGACGTGTTTCCCACAAGATGGCTCCCATCGTGCGCCGCGTCTACGACTCAATGGCAGACCCCAAGTGGGTCATCTCCATGGGTGCCTGCGCGTCCTCGGGCGGTATGTTCAACAACTACGCCGTCGTTCAGGGATGTGACCATATTGTTCCCGTCGATGTGTACCTTCCCGGCTGCCCGCCTCGTCCCGAGGCCCTGATTCACGCAATCCTGACACTGCGTGAGCAGATCGGAAGCGAACCGCTGGGCGCACACCGTCGCGAAATTGCTCGCAAGGCTGAAGCAGCAGCACTTGCTGCGACCCCGACTCACGATTTGAAGGGATTGCTGGCATGAGCGAAGAAATTAATCGTTTCGGTGCCGAGCAGCCCGAGGTCATCAAAACCCGTCAGGGTCTGTTCGGAGCTCCGGATCAAGGTGATACCACGGGCTTCTCGCAGCAAGTCACCGTTGCTCGTACTGCGCCTGCAGCGCAGCGCCCCTATGGTTCCTACTTCGATCAGATCGTTGACATCCTCGAGGAACTGATTGCCGCCGATGGTTTGGCAGTTGCGGATGTCATTGAAAAGGTCGTCGTCGAACACGGCGAACTGAGCATCTTCATCCCGCGTGAGCACATCCGTCGCGTCGTGCGTTACCTGCGTGATGATCAGGATCTGCGTTTTGAGATGTGCCTGGGAACTAACGGCGTGAACTACCCCGAAGACCAAGGTCGTGAGCTCCACGCGATCTACCCCTTCATGTCGATCACGCATAATCGCATGATCCGCCTGGAAGTGACCTGCCCGGATTCGGATCCGCACATTCCCTCGATCGTCGATATTTACCCGGCGAACGACTGGCAGGAACGTGAGACATGGGACCTCATGGGAATTGTTTTTGATGGGCATCCCTCGCTGACCCGAACCGCTATGCCTGATGACTGGGTAGGTCACCCGCAGCGTAAGGACTACCCCCTGGGTGGTATTCCCGTGGAATTCAAGGGTGCAGTCAACGCACCTGCCGACACTCGGAGGTCGTACAACTAATGACTACTCCTTCACTTCACGCTGCAGCATCAAGTGCAGGCCTGGACATTGACGAGGTTCCCGAGGTTCTTGCCCAGGGCGGAGACTGGAACGACGTTATCGCTGAGATCGAGCGCATCAACCATGAGCGCATCGTGCTCAACATGGGTCCTGTCCACCCCTCAACCCACGGCGTTCTTCGCCTGATCCTCGAGCTGGATGGTGAAACCGTTCGCGAAACTCGCGTTGACACGGGCTACCTTCACACCGGTATCGAAAAGACCATGGAATACCGCACGTGGACCCAGGGCGTCACGCTGTGTACTCGTATGGACTACGTGGCTCCCTTCTTCCAAGAAGTGGGTTACTGCCTGGCCGTTGAGAAGCTCCTGGGTATTACGAATGACGTGCCGGAGCGCGCAAACCTCATTCGTATCCTGATGATGGAACTCAACCGCATCGCCTCTCACATCGTCGCCATTGGTACCGGTGGTAACGAGCTTGGCGCGACGACCATGATGACCATCGCCTTCAGGGGCCGCGAAGAGATTCTGCGAATCTTCGAGCGCATTACCGGTCTGCGTATGAACCACGCATACATCCGTCCCGGTGGTGTGGTTCAGGACCTGCCCAGCGGTATGGTCCCCTACATCCGCGAAAAGCTCCCGAAGGTGCGAAACGATATCGGTGAGCTCCAGGACCTGGTTCTGGCAAACCCGATCTTTAAGCAGCGCTTCATTGGCGTTGGTTACATGCCGCTGTCAGCAATGATGGCCCTGGGCTTGACCGGTCCGTCCCTGCGAGCAGCCGGCTTGCCTCAAGATCTTCGTAAGGATCAGCCTTACTGCGGCTACGAGAATTTCGAATTCGACGTTCCCACCTATGACTCGAACGACGCTTACAACCGTGTTCGCGTGCGTTTCGATGAGTGCTACCAATCGCTGCGCATTATCGAGCAGGTCCTTCGCCGCTTGGAGGCAACTGAAGGCCAGCCCGTCATGGTTTCCGACCCGCATATCAAGTGGCCCGCACAGCTTTCGGTTGCAACGGACGGCCAGGGTAACTCCGCCGAACACATTGCGAAGGTCATGGGAACTTCAATGGAATCCCTGATCCACCACTTCAAGCTGGTCACCGAAGGATTTAGGGTCCCCGCCGGTCAGGTCTACCAGACCGTTGAGCACGCGAAGGGCATCTTGGGTGTCCACCTGGTTTCAGACGGTGGAACTCGCCCCTTCCGCGCGCACTTCCGCGACCCTTCATTCGCAAATCTGCAGTCTCTGGCCATGATGACGGAAGGCGGACAGCTCGCCGACGTCGTTGTTTCACTGGCCACTATCGACCCCGTTCTGGGAGGCGTTGATCGATGAGCTATCCCGTGGAAACCTATGAGCGCCTAGCAGGTGAGGCACGCGAAATCATCGCGCGCTACCCCCAGGGCCACGCTCGTTCCGCACTGCTTCCCATGCTTCACCTAGTCCAGTCTGAAGACGGCTACGTGAGTGCAAACGGAATCGCACTGTGCGCTGAACTTCTGGGTATCACTCGCGCAGAAGTTTCTGCCGTTGCGACCTTCTACACCCAGTACAAGCGTCACCCCACGGGTGAATACCTTGTGGGTGTGTGCACCAATGCTCTGTGCGCTGTTATGGGCGGCGACGAGATCTGGGAGGCCGTCAGCGAAAAGGTTGGAGTCGGAACCGACGAAACCAACGAGGCCGGAACCATCACCCTTGAGCGCCTCGAATGCAATGCGGCCTGCGATTACGCCCCCGTTGTCATGGTGAACTGGGAGTTCTTCGACAACCAGACCCCTGAGTCCGCATGCGCCCTTATTGATGACATCGAGGCCGGTAAGCCCTTGCACCCCACCCGCGGAAGTGCAGTGCTGCCGACCTTCAAGGAAACCGAGCACGTCCTTGCCGGCTTCCTCGATGGACACGAGAACGAAGGACCCAGCGCTGGCGAGGCCTCGACACTGGGACTGAGGATTGCCGAAGAACGCGGCTGGAGCGCTCCGGCTGACGTTCCCGCGGAAGAAGGAAAGGAGAAGGACGGTGAGTGAAACAACCGTGGCCCTGACCCCGATTCTGACCCGCGGATGGGGAAGCGATCGCTCGTGGACCTTGGAGTCCTACCTGGCGCGTGGCGGTTACGAAGGCCTGAAGAAGGCCAACACCATGGAACCCGCCGAGATCGTTGAGACCGTTAAGGCCTCCGGATTGCGAGGCCGTGGTGGTGCTGGATTCCCCACGGGCCTCAAGTGGTCCTTCCTTCCGCCCGATGACGGTTTGCCCCGCTATCTCGTGGTTAACGCCGATGAATCGGAACCGGGAACCTGTAAGGATATCCCGACGATTATGGCGAACCCCCACGTGCTGATTGAAGGTATCGCGATCACCTCGCGCGCCATCAATTGCCACCACGCATTTGTCTACCTGCGCGGCGAAGTTGTTCACGTCTACCGCCGCCTGATGGCTGCGGTTAAAGAAGCAACCGAGGCCGGCCTGTTGGGCGATCTTCGCATCACCGCTCACGCTGGCGCAGGTGCCTACATCTGTGGTGAAGAAACTGCTCTTCTGGATTCTTTGGAAGGCTACCGAGGCCACCCGCGTCTGAAGCCTCCATTCCCCGCTGTCGCAGGTTTGTATGCGCGTCCGACTGTTATTAATAACGTCGAGTCGATCAGCCAGGTGACCGGAATCTTCCAGCACTCCGCACAGTGGTACTCCTCGATGGGAACGGAAAAGTCCAAGGGACACGGTCTGTTCTCAATCTCAGGTCACGTGAAGAATCCGGGCCAATTCGAGGCTCCCTTCGGAATCACCATGCGTGAGCTCATTGAGCTTGCCGGTGGTATCCGTGAAGGACACCAACTGAAGTTCTGGACTCCCGGTGGCTCTTCGACCCCGATCTTCACCGAAGCCGAACTGGACACGCCTTTGGATTATGAATCCGTTGGCGCCGCCGGTTCTATGTTGGGTACCCGTGCATTGCAGGTCTTCGATGAGACGACCTCCGTGGTTCGCGTCATTACCCGCTGGATCGAGTTCTACCAGCACGAATCCTGCGGCAAGTGCACGCCCTGTCGTGAAGGAACCTACTGGCTCAAGCAGATCATGCTCCGCCTGGAAGCAGGTAAGGGTCAGGAAGGCGATATCGATCTGCTGGACGAGATCGCACACAATATTTTCGGCCGAAGCTTCTGTGCCCTGGGCGATGCAGCGGCAACCCCGATCATGTCGGGAATTAAGAAGTTCCGCGAAGAATTCGAGGCCGGGCTGACCACGCCCGCGCGCGAATTGTTCCCCTACGAGGCCTCGAGCAACTTTGCCAAGGGAGGAGTTCGATGAGCGAGAACCTAGTGAAGGTCACAATCGACGACGTCGAATTGGACGTTCCCGCAGGCACCCTGGTGATCCGTGCGGCCGAGCAGGCCGGAATTCGTATCCCGCGTTTCTGTGATCACCCGCTACTTGAGCCTGTCGCCGCGTGCCGCCAGTGTCTTGTTGAGGTTGGAATGCCCGATCGCAACACCGGCGAGCTGCGATTCATGCCCAAGCCTCAGCCTTCATGTGCTCAGACTGTCACTCCAGGCATGGTGGTCAAGACTCAGCACACCTCCGAGGTTGCCCGTCGCGCCCAGGAAGGCGTGATGGAATTCCTGCTGATCAACCACCCGCTTGATTGCCCAATCTGCGATAAGGGCGGCGAATGCCCCCTGCAGAACCAGGCAATGAGCGAAGGCCGCGAGAGCTCGCGCTTCATCGATGCAAAGCGCACGTATCGCAAGCCTTTGAAGCTGACCTCGCAGATTCTTCTGGACCGCGAGCGTTGCATCCTGTGCCAGCGCTGCGTGCGCTTCGGTAAGGAAATTGCGGGCGACCCCTTCCTCGATCTTCAGGGACGAGGCGGTGGCACCGCGCCGACCGAGCACCATCACTTCATGGGTGAGCAGGTTGGCTCCTTTGATACCGCGGTCTTGGATTACTTCAACCCGCAGGAAAAGGACAATGTCAAGGCGGGTATTTCGGGACCTTACGGTCAAGAAGGCATTATCGGCTCCCTCAATGAAGGCGATCTTGCCCCCAATGATCGTGATGTTTCGGGCCGCGCATTCGCCTCGTACTTCTCGGGCAACATCATTCAGATCTGCCCGGTTGGTGCTCTGACCTCGAATGATTACCGCTTCCGCGCACGCCCCTTCGACTTGGTATCTACCGCTTCGGTAACCGAGCACGATGCTTCCGGTAGTGCGATCCGCGTGGATATTCGCCGCGGCGAAGTTCTGCGCCGTCTGGCTGGAAATGATCCCGAGGTGAACGAAGAGTGGATCACTGACAAGGATCGCTTCGCATTTAAGTGGTCGGGTGTCCAGCGCCTCAATACTCCTTTCGTTCGCGAGAACGGCCAGCTTGTTCCGACCTCATGGTCGGATGCCTTGGACCGTGTCCATCGTGCGCTTGCCGGCCTTTCCGGTGACCAGGTTGGTTTCCTTCCCGGTGGCCGCCTGAGCTTCGAAGATGCTTGGGCATGGTCGAAGTTTGCGCGTTCTGTTGTTGGATCCGATTCCATCGATATGCGTTCGCGCAGCCACAGTGAAGAGGAACGTTCATTCCTTGCTGCCCACGTTGCGGGTAGCGGATTGGGCGTCACCTACTCGCAGCTTGAGAACGCCGGCCAGGTCCTCCTAGTTGGACTCGAACCCGAGGACGAGTGTGGTGCGATCTTCCTGCGGATGCGCAAGGCCACTCGCAAGGGCAAGCTCCGCGTTGCTTCATTGGCTCCGATGACTTCCCGAGGCCTCGCCAAGCTTTCTGGAGAGCTGCTCCGTTGCGCTCCCGGAACCGAGGTCGAGGTTGCCGCTGAGATCCGCGAGGGTGGTGAGTTCGCTGATCTCGCCTCACGTCTTGACGGGGGAGTAATCCTGGTTGGCGAGCGCGCAAGCCGAACGCCGGGTCTGCTCAGTGAAGTTGTCCGACTGGCAGAGCGCACTCACTGCCGTATTCAGTGGGTCCCTCGCCGCGCCGGTGAGCGCGGTGGAGTGGAAGCCGGTCTTCTTCCCGGTATTCTGCCTTTCGGCCGTCCGCTTGCCTCTCAAGAGGCTCGCGAGTCTTTGGCATGGGGAGAGATTCCCGCTCAGCGCGGTCTTGATGCCACGCAGATGTTGGAAGCTGCAGCTGATGGTCGCGTTAAGGCACTGGTTGTCGGTGGCGTTGACCTTCGTGACTTCGATGATCCGGCTACCGCGCGAAAGGCGCTTGATCAGGTTGATTTCTTGGTGAGCCTTGAGGTTCGTCGCAGTGAGGTGACCGATCGTGCAGATGTGATCTTGCCGGTCGCACCTCCGCTGGAAAAGAACGGAACCTTCATCAACTGGGAAGGCCGCCTGCGTCCCTTCGGCCAGGCCATCGCCTCGCGCTCGCAGACCGATCGATTGGTCTTCGACGCGCTTGCCAGCGAGTTCGGTGTGGATCTTGGTCTGCACGACCTCGTGGGTCTGTACGACCAAGTGAATCCGCTCATGCAGTGGAACGGTCAGCGTGAAGAATTCGTTCCGGCGAAGGCCTCGGAATTGGTTGAGGTCGGCCAGGGCGAGGCGCTTCTTGCCACCCACAAGCCGATGCTTGACGCAGGTCGTCTGCAAGACGGCGCAACCATGCTGGCGGGAAGCGCACGACGTCCAGTCGTCTTTGCCTCGCGCGCAACTGTTGCGGGCCTCGGCATTGACGAGGGCGAGGAACTCACGCTCAGTACCCAGCGCGGAAGCATCACGCTTCCCCTGCAATTTGCTGATCTTCCCGACGGGGTTGTCTGGGTGCCCGAGTGCTCCCAGGGATCTATCGTCCACGAATCATTGGGGAACTTCGGTTCTTCTGTCACCTTGAGCGCAAAGGGGGAGGTGGCCCGATGAACCTGATCCCCCTGGATGTTCCCACGTACACCGCTGCGGACTTTACGCAGGAAACCTGGTGGTTGACAGTCCTCAAGGCCGTTTTCATCATCGTTTTCCTGATTCTCAACGTTCTGCTTGCCCTGTGGGTTGAACGTCGAACGATCGGACGCATGCAGACCAGGCCCGGCCCGAATGTTGCCGGTCCCTTCGGCTTGTTCCAAGCAATCGCTGACGCCGTGAAACTGCTCTTCAAGGAAGACATGTGGACGCGTAAGGCCGATAAGTTCATTTATCTGCTTGCGCCCTCGATCTCGGCATTTGCAGCATTCTCGATCTTCGCCGTGATCCCCATGGGACCGAATGTTTCGATCTTCGGTCACTCCACACCGCTGCAGTTGGCGGATATGCCGGTCGCTGCACTGTATATCCTTGCGATTTCTTCGCTGGGACTGTATGGCATTGTGCTGGGTGGTTGGTCCGCGTCTTCGACGCTTCCGCTCTACGGCGCGGTTCGTTCCTCGGCACAGGTGATCTCCTACGAGCTTTCCATGGGAATGTCGCTGGTCGCGGTCTTCTTGATGGCCGGCTCGATGTCGACCTCGCAGATCGTGGCCTCGCAGGCGCAGACCTGGTGGTTCCTGCCCCTGGCACCCGCCTTCGTGATCTACCTGATCTCCATGGTCGGTGAAGTCAACCGTCTTCCCTTCGACCTCCCCGAGGCCGAAGGTGAGTTGGTCGCCGGTCACATGACCGAGTACTCCTCAATGAAATTCGGTTGGTTCTACCTGTCTGAATACGTCAACATGTTCAACGTTTCAGCTGTGGCAACGACCATGTTCTTTGGCGGCTGGCACGCCCCCTGGCCCCTCTCGCACATTGAGTTCCTCAATGGCGGCTGGTTCGGAATCCTGTGGTTCTTCCTCAAGATGTGGTTCTTCATGCTCCTCATGATCTGGACACGAAGCACCCTGCTGCGTTTCCGTTACGACCAGTTCATGCAGCTGGGCTGGAAGCGACTGATCCCGATCTCGCTGGCTTGGCTGGTCATGGTTGCCATTATTCGGGCAATCACCCAGTGGGTGTCTTTGACCCTGCCGCAGCTGATCGGTGGCGTTGCTGGAATCTTCGTTATTGCATTGATCGTCATGTGGTTCGCTGATTCGCGTGATGCTCGTAAGGAAGCCCTTGCGCAAGCTGAGAAGCAAGAACGCTTGGCGAACTTTGATCCCATGGCGGATGGCTTCCCGGTACCTCCGCTTCCGGGACAACAGCTACCGCCCTCGCCGCGCGCAAACCGCGTGGTCACTGCTGCCGCATTGGAGGAGACGAATGACTGATCAGAACGACAGCCAGAATCTGCGTTACGAGCAGGATCCGAAGGGGCCGATCGGTCAGTTCTTCGCTCCCTTCGCGGGCTATGGAGTGACCCTGTCCTCCTTCTTCCGCCCGACCGTGACCGAGCAGTACCCCTTCGAGGGCCCCTTCGTCGAGCCTCGTTTCCATGGACGTCACCAGCTCAACCGCTACGCGGATGGCTTGGAAAAGTGCGTGGGTTGTGAACTTTGTGCGTGGGCGTGCCCCGCGGACGCCATCTACGTCGAGGCCGCATCGAACACTCCCGAGGAACAGTACAGCCCCGGTGAGCGCTACGGTCGCGTCTACCAGATCAACTACCTACGCTGCATTTTCTGCGGATTCTGCATCGAGGCCTGCCCGACTCGCGCCCTGACCATGGGTCACGATTTCGAGTTGGCTGAGTATCGCCGCGCTGATGACATCTATGAGAAGGACCAGCTTCTGGTTCCGCTCTCAGAGGGAATGCTTCAGCCTCCGCACCCGCAGGTGGAAGGCTTTAGCGATGGTGACTACTACCGCGGCGCGGTACAGGGCCCCACACAAACTCAGATTGATTGGGTACGCGAGCATCGTCCAGATGATCCCTCCCTTGCAACTGCCCGTCCCGTCAATGAGGAGGCGCGTCAGGCATGACCTTAATGAATTGGCCTGAAATGGCATCGACGGGGGAGGCGATCCTCTTTGGCTGCGTGGCGGTCTTCATGGTCGCATGCGCCCTGGGCGTCCTCTTTTTCAAGAAGGCCGTTTACTGTGCGATCTGCATGGTCGGAGTCATGCTCGGCCTTGCGATCTTGTACCTCATGCACGGGGCAGCATTCTTGGGCACGGTCCAAGTTGTCGTCTACACCGGCGCAATCATGGTTCTCTTCCTCTTCGTCATCATGATGATCGGCTTGAGCGCCTCTGATAACTACGCGCGTCAATCGCGTGGACGCATCGTCACCTCGGTGCTGATGGCCCTTGGTCTGGGTGCGATCCTCATCGGCGCAATTGCTCGCTCGCGCACCGCGGGAAGCTCGGCCTCGCTCAGTGACGATCCTTACTCGAACGCACCGATCACCGACTTGGCGGCAACGCTGTTCTCGCGCTACTGGTTCTCAATGGAGCTCGCGGGAATTCTGCTGATTACCGCAGCAATCGGCGCGATGCTACTCACTCACTCCGATCAGCTCGGTCCGGTACTCACCCAGCGCACGACAGCAGAAGCGAAGATGCGCGCCTTCAAGGCCTCGGGACGTCGAATTGGACAGCTCCCGGCCCCCGGTGTGTACGCCCACTCCAACGCGGTCGATGTTCCCGCACTTTCGGGTGAAACCCACGAACCTGTCGAAGACTCGGTTCCCAGGGTTCTGCGTGTGCGTGGCTTGGATCGCGTTGTTGGTCAGGTTGAGCCTGAGGTTGCACAGTCGTTGGCATTGGCCAAGGACGGCTCCCTCGACCACACGATCTTCGATCCGGCTCACCCCAGCACTCACGAGCGTTCTCAGGCATGGGGTATGCCGGGTGCCGCAGCTCCCACTGGTCTGAAGCAGCCGCAGGCTCCCCAGACCGCTGATGAAGGGAAGGAAGAAGAATGAGCCTTGCAGCCTACTTGGTGCTCTCGGGGATCCTCTTCGCGATCGGAGCAGCCATTGTTTTGGTCCGTCGCAGTGCGGTGATCTCCCTCATGGGAGTCGAGCTCATGCTTAACTCCGCGAACCTTGCCTTCGTGACCTTCGCACGAATCCACGGAAATGTTAGCGGCGAAATCATGGCCTTCTTCGTCATGGTCGTTGCTGCCGCGGAAGTTGTTGTCGGCCTGGCAATCGTCGTGTCCATCTTTAAGTCACGCGTCACTACAAACGTTGACGACCTCGATCTGCTGAAGAACTGAGGAGTAAGCCGGAATGACATTGACACTTTTCAGCACCGCGGCACAGGTCGCAGCTCCTGGCCAGTCTACGGGAATCATTTCCTTGGCATGGCTCATGATTGCGATCCCCGCCGTTTCCAGTGCGCTTCTCCTTGTATGCGGACGCCGCTCCGATCGCTGGGGCCATCTCCTGGCAACTCTGGCATCGTGGGCATCCTTCGCTGTCGGACTTGGCGTCATTATCGCCATGCTCTCCGCAGCCCCCGATGCGCGCCGCTTCGAACTCCCGCTTTTCTCGTGGATTCCCGCGGGTGAGTTCTCGGTGAACTTCGGTTTGATGATCGATCCTCTGTCGATGACCTTCGTCATGCTGGTCACCTTCGTCGGTTCGCTCATCCACGTCTACGCCATCGCCTACATGGCTCATGACGATGCGCGTCGCCGTTTCTTCGCCTACCTCAACCTCTTCATCGCCGCCATGCTCATCCTGGTGCTTGCAGACTCCTACGCGGGTCTCTTCGTCGGATGGGAAGGCGTGGGCTTGGCCTCGTACCTGCTCATCGGTTTCTGGAACTACGTTCCCGCCAATGCGGTTGCTGCGAAGAAGGCATTCGTGATGAACCGCGTCGGTGATATGGGCCTGCTCATTGCGATGATGGCGATGGTCGCTAACTTCTCGACCGTCAACATCGAGGAAGTGAACGCAGCGGCCGCCACGGTTTCTCCCGTTCAAGCAACCATCATCGGTTTCTTCCTGCTGGTGGGCGCGTGCGGTAAGTCGGCGCAGTTCCCCCTGCAGGCTTGGTTGGGCGATGCAATGGCCGGCCCGACCCCGGTGTCTGCGCTTATCCACGCGGCAACGATGGTTACCGCCGGTGTTTACCTGATTGTTCGTTCGGGTGCGATCTTCCAGGCATCGCCTATCGCTGCTACCGCGGTTGTCATCGTCGGTGCGATCACGCTGCTCTTTGGCGCGATTGTTGGTTGTGCCAAGGACGATATGAAGAAGGTTCTTGCGGCCTCGACCATGAGCCAGATCGGCTACATGATGCTGGGTGCGGGCCTTGGCCCCATCGGTTGGGTCTTCGCGATTTTCCACCTCTTCACTCACGGTTTCTTCAAGGCGCTCATGTTCCTTGGCGCAGGTTCCGTCATGCACGGAATGAATGACCAGGTCAATATGCGTCGCTTTGGTGCCCTGCGCACCGCTATGAAGGTCACTTGGCTGACCTTCGCCTGCGGCTGGTTGGCAATCCTTGGTATTCCTCCCTTCTCGGGATTCTTCTCCAAGGACAAGATCATCGAAGCAGCATTCGGTGCGACCACCTTCGCCGGTCACGAGGCTGTCTGGGCAGGTTGGGTCTTCGGTATCGTCACCATGGTTGGCGCTGGTATTACCGCCTTCTACATGTCGCGACTGTTCTTCATGACCTTCCACGGCACTGCTCGTTGGACCACCGAAGCCGAAGGCAATGGTGTCCACCCGCATGAGTCGGGTCCGCTGATGACCATCCCGATGGTGATCTTGGCGGTCTGCGCAGCTGTGGTCGGTGGCCTCCTATCAATTGGTGATGTCTTCACGACGTGGCTTGAGCCTTCGCTTGGCGTTGCTGAGCACGCTCACCCGGTTGCTCCTGAAATTGCCATCCAGGTTGTCACTTTGCTTCTGGTTCTTGCCGGCGCGGGAATTGCCTGGGTTATGTACGGTCGCCGTGAGGTTCCCACCGCCATCCCGGCAGGCAATGCGCTCACGCGTGCTGCCCGCGTCGACCTGTACCAAGACACCGTTAATGAAGCGCTCTTCATGACTCCGGGTATCGCCCTGGTGAAGACCGCAACCCTTGGTGATGACAAGGCGATCGACGGCGTTGTCCACTTGGTTGAAGCGGCATCCACCGGTACCGGCCGAGCGGTTGGTTTCACTCAGTCCGGTCGCGTGCGTACCTACGCCTCTTACATTCTTGGCGGGGTCGTGTGTGCCCTTGCCGCTGTCCTGGCATTTTCGCTGTGAGGAAGTAAGGATCTATGCAGATGTCTCAAATGCTCAGCGCGCCACTACCGTGGCTGTCGATTCTTGTTGCACTTCCCGCACTGGGTGCCGTGCTTCTTCTGGCGATTCCATCCCTGCGCCAAGCCGGGCGTGCCTTCGCACTCATTCTTTCGCTGTGTGAGCTGGTCGTGGCCATCGTTGCTGCGGTTGCATTCGACTGGTCGCATTCCGCCACCTACCAGCTTTCCGAGGCCTATTCCTGGATTCCTCAGATTGGCTTGAGTTGGGCGCTGGCCGTGAATGCTCTTGGCTTGGTCATGCTCCTTCTGGCCGTCGCCTTGGTTCCCCTGGTCGTCGTGGCCGGATGGAATGAGGACGAGGATCCGGCTCGTACCGGTGCTTACCTCGGTTGGGTTCTGTTCTTGGAATCCTTCATGGTGCTGATCTTCGCCGCATCGGATGTCCTGCTCTTCTACCTGGCATTCGAAGGAATGTTGGTTCCGCTCTTCGTGATGATTGGTCGTTACGGAGTTGGTGAAAAGAAGGCGCGTCAGCGTGCAGCAATGAAGTTCTTGCTCTTCTCGCTGGCTGGCGGTCTGGTCATGCTCGGCGGCTTGGTCGCTATTTGGGCACTGGCTGCTCGCCGTGGAGACACGCTCTTCATGATCGATACTCTCTCGTCCGGAACCGTTGGTCTTCCAGTTGGAATCCAGATCGGCCTGTTCCTCACCTTCTTCATCGCCTTCGCGATCAAGGCTCCAATGGTTCCCCTTCACACCTGGCTGCCTGACACCGCCGAAAATGCTCGTCCGGGCACTTCGGTGTTGCTTGTCGGCATCCTGGATAAGGTCGGTACATTCGGCATGATCACCCTGTGTCTGCGTCTGTTCCCGCTGGGAGCCGCAAGCCTGCAGTGGTGGATCTGTGGATTCGCTGTCCTGTCAATCCTCTGGGGCGGTTTGGCTGCTATCGGCCAAAACGACATCATGCGCCTGGTTTCCTACACCTCGGTTTCGCACTTTGGCTTCATGGTTCTGGGCATTTTCATCGGCTCGCAGATCGCGCTGACCGGTGCCATGGTCTACATGGTCGCCCACGGTGTCTCAATCGCCGCGATGTTCCTGCTGTCCGGCTGGCTGTCAAGGCGAGGCGGAACCCAAGACATGCGCCAATACGGCGGTATGCAGCGCGTGAGCCCCGTCCTAGCTGGCCTGTGGCTCTTCTCTGGCTTGGCCTCGATTGCCCTTCCGGGTCTCTCGGGCTTCGTCCCCGAGTACTTGGTTCTGATGGGCACGTGGAAGGTTTCGACCCTTCTTGCACTCTTTGCAGTGCTTGGAGTGGTCCTGGCCGCGCTGTACATGCTCATGCCCTACCAGCGAGTCTTCACCGGTCCTCCGCGAGAGGATAAGAAGCATATTGCTGATCTGAACGGACGTGAAAAGACCGTTATGACCCCGCTGGTCATTGCAATGCTTGTTCTGGGTATTTGGGCGGCACCTCTGGTTTCTGCTCTGGCGCCCATCGCCGATGAGGGTTCACATCTCCTCACCGCAGCGACCGCAACTCTGAGTGAAGGGAGCGCACAGTGAATTCTGTTGCAACGGCCGTTAACTTTACGGTTCCCGAGATTTCGTGGGCCGCGCTCGCGCCGGTTCTGTGCGTTCTTTGCGGAGGCATCCTTGCGGTACTGGCCGAGTCCTTCGTGCCGGTACGTGCACGCCGTGCCTCAGTCTTCGGAATTGCCGTCGTCGCGCTGATCGCTTCCGCAGTCGCTCTGGTGATGCGTTGGGCTGCCGTTCTTGGATCCCCTCAGTCCCTGGGGGAGTACATTGAGGATCCTTTGACGGTTGCAGCTCAGGGAATCTTGGTCCTGATCGCTTTCTTCGCGGTTCTGGTTATTGCCGATCGTTCCGAGGCCCGAGACGGTGCTTTCGCCGGCCAGCCTTCGGATCGTCCCGGTTCCTCCGATGAAGAGCGTTCCGATTCAAAGGGCTACCAGCGTTCGGAAATGTTTGCTCTGGTGCTCTTCTCCACCGGCGGCATGATGATCTTCCCCGCGGCGAACTCCTACATTGCGCTCTTCGTGGCTCTGGAAGTCATGTCTTTGCCGCTGTACATCCTGGCCGCAACGGCACGTCGTCGCCGTCAGCTCTCGCAGGAAGCTGCCCTGAAGTACTTCATCTTGGGTGCCTTCTCCTCTGGCTTTATGCTCATGGGTTCCGCCTTCCTTTACGGTTACTCAGGTTCGCTGCTGATCTCCAACGCGGCGACTCCCACGGCTCAGACCGCTGGAATGCAGATTCTTCTACTCATGGGCACGGTCATGGTCATGGTCGGCCTGCTTTTCAAGGTCGGTGCTGCTCCCTTCCACGCATGGACTCCCGATGTTTACACCGGTGCTCCGACTCCCGTGACGGGCTTTATGGCCGCCGCGGTTAAGCTCGCAGCCTTTGCCGCGATGCTTCGCTTCTTCCAGGTTGTCGCAGCACCCCTGCAGTGGAGCCTCATCCCGATCATGGTTGTTGTCATCATCTTGACCATGCTGGTGGGTACCTTCGCCGGTGTCGTCCAGATGGATGTCAAGCGCATGCTTGCCTACTCCTCGATCGCGCACGCGGGCTTCATCCTCATGGGTGTGATCTCGCTGCTGCGCTACTCCGCCGGACACGTTCTCTTCTACGTTCTGGCCTATGCGGTTGCAACCATCGGTGCTTTCGGGGTGATTACCCTGGTGCGTTCGCGCGACGATCAGGACACCATCGGCGGGGAAGTGACGGACCTGCGTCGCTGGGCGGGACTTGGAAAGACCAACCCGGCCCTGGCCTCGGCAATGCTAATCTTCCTGCTGTCTTTCGCGGGCATCCCCTTCACCGGCGGTTTCATTGCGAAGTTCGTCGTTTTCTCGGATGCTTTCGCAGCTGGAAATGCCTGGCTTGTCGCCCTTGCGCTGGCATGCTCGGCGGTCACCGCCTTCTACTACTTCCGTCTGGTTCGCGTGATGTTCTTCTCGGAGCCGCGTGAAGACGTTGCGGTTGTTCGCTCCGAAGGTTTCACAGGTGTTGCCATTACCGTGTGTGCTGTGGGTACGATTGCACTGGGACTCTTCCCGAGTCCGGTTCTGTCTCTACTCAATCAGGTGGTTGTGCTTCTCCCGTGAGCGCCGTAATCGATTTACACGTTCCTGATCTCGAGGCCCGAATTCTTCCGGGCCTCGAGGCCGTTGAGGACCGTTTGCGCCAGGCCGTGTCCCACTCTCGGGACCTGGTTACAGAATTGACGTCTCACCTAGCCCAGGCCGGTGGTAAGCGTATGCGCCCCCTGCTGACCTTGGTTGCCGCGCAGTTTGGTGATCCCGAACGCGCGTTGAGCAACGAAGTCCTCACGGCAGCAACGGGTATCGAGCTCACGCACTTGGCCTCGCTCTACCATGACGATGTCATGGATTCTGCGCCCACCCGCAGGGGCGTTCCATCGGCTCAACATCTGTGGGGGAATAACCGCGCGATCTTGGCTGGAGACATCCTCTTTGCACGTGCATCGGCCATGATTGCCACTTTGGGCGATGAAACGGTTCGCCACCACGCCATCACTTTCGAGCGCCTGTGCATGGGGCAGCTCAATGAAACTTTCGGCCCCCAGGACGGGGATGACCCGCTGAAGTTCTACATCCAGGTGCTGGCTGATAAGACCGGTTCTCTGGTGGCATCTGCAGCGGCATTCGGTGCGATGCACGCGGGTGCGGATCAGGCGACTATTGATGCTCTCACTCAGTTTGGTGAGCGTTTGGGAGTTGCCTTCCAGATCGCTGACGATGTTATTGATTTGGGGCCCGAGGCCGGCGCTTCGGGGAAGACCCCGGGAACTGATCTTCGCGAAGGCGTGGATACTCTTCCGGTGCTTCTTCTTCGCCGCGCGCAGTCAAATGGCAATCTGGACCCCGAGGGGCAGAAGATTTTGTCCATGCTGGATGGGGATCTTTCCTCCGATCAGGCTTTGGCTGCGCTGGTTGAACGCCTGCGTGAGCATGACGTTGTGTCGCAGACACGGGAGCTTGCTCGTCAGTGGTGCGATAGCTCTCTTGAATGCATTGCCGATCTTCCTGATGGGGAAGCCAAGCAGGCTCTGATCTCTTTTGCCCACCTGATGGTGGATCGCGTCGCCTGATTGCGACCCCGACCCTCTTGAGGCGTGCCCTGACCTTCTCAGCTGCCCTGCAGGTCGTCTAATTGTAGGATTGGGACAGGATTAGGGTCGCCTTCCTTGGCGGCCAGAGAAGAGGATACGAGTGAGCACCTACAACGTGGCCGTCATCGGCGCTGGACCTGCTGGCATCTATGCATCGGATATTTTGTCCAAATCCGGTTTGGACGTGAATATTGACCTGTTTGAACGCCTTCCCGCCCCCTATGGTCTGGTCCGCTACGGTGTTGCTCCCGATCACCCGCGAATCAAGCAGATCATTGTCGCCCTGTACAAGATCCTGCAGCGCGGTGATATTCGTCTTTTGGGCAATGTTGAGATTGGTCGCGACGTCACCATCGATGACTTGCATGCGCACTACGACGCAATCATTATCGCAACCGGTGCTGACCGCGATGCCCCGCTGAATATCCCCGGTGTTGATCTGCCTCAGTCTTACGGTGCTGCTGACTTTGTCTCTTGGTACGACGGTCACCCGGACTACCCGCGCACCTGGCCGCTGGAAGCGAAATCCGTGGCCGTTTTGGGCGTGGGAAATGTTGCTCTGGATGTTTCCCGTGTTTTGGCTAAGCACGCGGAAGACATGCTCGTGACCGAGATCCCGGAAAACGTTGCAAAGGGCCTTGCTGAAAACCCCATTACTGACGTTCATGTCTTTGGTCGTCGTGGCCCCGCTCAGGTGAAGTTCACACCGCTGGAACTGCGCGAGCTGGGGCATGTTCCCGATGTCGACATTATTGTTTCCGAGGATGACTTCGACTTCGATGAAGGTTCCGAAGAAGCCCTGCGCGCCTCGAACCAGCAGCGCCAGGTTGTCAAAACTCTGACGAACTACGCGATGGAGGATCCCGAGTCTCATACGGCTTCGCGTCGCATCCATATCCACCTTTTCCAATCTCCAGTCGAGATCCTCGCCGACGAAAATGGCAATGTCAGTGCGATCCGCACCGAGCGCACCGAGCTGACGGGCGATGGATCCGTACGTGGAACCGGTGTCATTTCCACCTGGCCCGTCCAGGCCGTCTACCGCGCGATTGGCTACTACTCCTCGCCGGTCCCCGGTCTGCCCTTCGATAAGCGCGCGGGTGTTGTTCCCAACGTCGAGGGCCGCGTGATTGATTCTGATACGACGAAGAACGAAGATGCCCCGGTGATTCCGGGTATCTATGCAACCGGCTGGATTAAGCGCGGTCCCGTTGGCCTCATTGGCTCGACGAAGTCCGATGCTCAGCAGACGATTTCGCACCTGGTTGAGGACGCCGAGGCCGGTCGCCTGCATGCGACTTCTTCCGAGGTTGGTCACGAGGCCATGGTTGCGCTGCTGCGTGAGCGTGGCGTTGAGTTCACAACCTGGGAGGGCTGGGAGCTCCTTGATGCCTACGAGGCCGCGCTGGGCGAGCAGTTCGGCGAGGTTCCCGGTGGCCGTGGAACGCGCGAGCGCGTGAAGGTCGTGTCGCGTCGCGCGATGACCGATATTTCCCAGGGCAAGGATGAGGTTCACGAAGACCTGATCGGCGAAATGGGGGAGATGGGTGTTCCTTCCGCCCCCGAGCGTTTTGAGGACTACTCGGGGCCGGCCCGCGCCTGAGACGGTCACTAAGGAGGCGTTATGCATACGCGTCACTATCACAATGGCCTGAAGACCACCGTGCTTTTGGGTGGGATGTGGGCGCTGCTCCTGGCAATTGGCTACGCCATTGCCCTTGGGACGCGGCAGTCCATGTGGATTTTCATCTTCGCCGGCATCGGACTCATCCAAATCGTTTGGTCCTATTGGAACTCCGCGACGATGGCCTTGCGTTCGATGAATGCCTATCAGGTGACTGAGGCGCAGCAGCCTGCGATGTATCGGATTGTTCGCGAGCTGTCACAAAAAGCCGGTCAGCCAATGCCGACGCTTTGGGTGGCTCCCACAATGACACCGAATGCTTTCGCCACGGGGCGTAACCCTTCGCACGCAGCGGTGTGCTGCACCGAGGGTATTTTGCAGTTGCTCAATGAGCGTGAGCTTCGCGGAGTCCTTGGTCATGAGCTGATGCACGTCTACAACCGCGATATCCTCACCTCCTCCGTCGCGGCAGCGATGGCAAGTATCATGACCTCTATCGCCCAATTCATCTTGTTCTTCGGTGGTGGAAGTCGTGATAATCGCGAAGGCGGAGTTCTTTCTGCAATTGGCGGCATCCTGCTTGCGCTTCTCGCTCCTTTTGCGGCCACGCTGATCCAGTTCTCTCTTTCGAGGACTCGCGAATACGATGCAGATGAGGACGGCGCCTACCTGACTGAAGATCCGCTGGCCTTGGCCTCGGCACTGAAAAAGCTTGAGTCGGGAAATGCTCAGTATCCTCTTCAGGCGACGCCGCAGACTCAGAATGTCTCCGCGATGATGATTGCGAATCCTTTCAGGGGAAAGGGCTTGCGTAATCTCTTTTCGACTCACCCTCCGATGGATCAGCGTATTGCGCGCCTTGAACACATTGCGGGCTACTAGGAAGTCACTGGCTTTTAAGGGCAGAGAGCCCTCAGAGCCTTGAGGCGAAACGCGATCCTTCTCAAGTCATAAATAACCTGTGGGGGCATCTAGCGCTGCTAGATGCCCCCACAGTGTCCTTATCAGTCGGTCGTTATCAGCGGTAGTTCACAAACTGAAGTGCGACCTCGAGTTTTTCTCCCGAGGGGCCCTTGAGCAGTGCGATGACTGCTTGGAGATCGTCACGAGACTTTGAGGAGACGCGAATTTCATCCCCCTGGATCTGTGCTTTGACTCCCTTGGGTCCTTCATCGCGGATCAGTTTTGTGATTTTCTTCGCAACGTCCTGTTCAATCCCTTCACGTAGGGGTGCAACCAGGCGGTAGATCTTACCCGATGCCTTTGGCTCGCGATCCTTGAGATCAAGCGCTTTAAGGGATACTCCTCGGCGAATGAGCTTGGTCTGAAGAACATCAACGATGGCCATGACGCGTTCGGGGGTATTGGCTTCCATCTCGATTGCGTCTCCGCTCAGGCGGATAGAGGCGTCCACTCCGCGGAAGTCATAGCGAGTCGATACTTCTTTTGCGGCTTGATTGACCGCATTATCGACTTCCTGGCGGTCTAATTTGGAAACAATGTCAAATGATGAATCGGCCATGACCATCCTCTCTTTGTGCTCTATGGCGCACTTGGGTCGCTCTGATTGGCGCGCAACCCATTCGTTCTGCTATTCTTCCACAGCACCGATTTTTTCGACGCATGGCAGGTTTCCAGAGCGGCCAAATGGATCTGACTGTAAATCAGACGCTTCGTGCTTCGGGGGTTCGAATCCCTCACCTGCCACAGTCTCGTAGAGACTCGTTGTGATGTCATTCTCACTGACAGGAATTGCTTCGCAGTTCGGTTATGAGTTAGGCTTCTCGGCGTTGCCCCGATAGCTCAGTCGGCAGAGCGTCTCCATGGTAAGGAGAAGGTCAAGGGTTCGATTCCCTTTCGGGGCTCTCGCTATGGCGGCCCACCGGCCGCCTTTAGTGTTCCTGGCGAGGTAGCTCAGCTGGTTAGAGCGCACGACTCATAATCGTGAGGTCGAGGGTTCGAGTCCCTCCCCCGCTACGCAAGCTTTCGAGTACAGCGTTCCGTCGCATGCTCGAGGATCGACACGAGGAGACAAACGTGGCCAGCAAGTCCGCCGACGTTCGCCCCAAGATCACTCTGGCCTGCTCGGAGTGCAAGGAGCGCAACTACATCACCAAGAAGAACCGTCGTAACACGCCGGATCGTCTTGAACTGCAGAAGTACTGCCCGCGTTGCCGCAAGTCTACGCTTCACCGCGAGACCCGCTGACGGCGTCGCGCTAAACCCCGAGGAACGCAAGGTCCTCGGGGATTTTTGTTATCTGTTCCACTTTTCCGCTAGGGTGACCCCCATGAGTGCCCGCATGGATAGTCGTCAAATTGTTGCCCCTCTTGATAGGGGCGAGGCCCGCATTCCCGCCCTCGCGACGCTTCCCAGCGGACGCATGATTCTCTTTTATGACGAGCGTCCAGCCCCGGCCTCGGGAAAGGGCTCGGACTTCAATGGGCTGACGATGGCCTCGGACCTACCCAACCCGAATCGAATTCGTTGGGTGGAGCGGACTCTTCCAGTCGAAGGTAAAAATGCGCCAAGGTGGAGTACCCCGCGCGATCTTCCTCCTGCCCTTCCTGCGATCACCTCTGATGCGTGTGTGGGTATCGATGGCGACGGTCTTCTGCACTTGGCTTGCGCTTCGACTCGTGGTCGAGTGGGATACATGGATTCGCGTGCCGATGGTGAACGCCTTCAGGCGATTCTTGCGTGGGGGAGCGGCCCGGAGGACCTGCAGGCGCGTGATATTACGGATGAGTTGTACTCTCGCACCGGCGCTGATGCGCTCTTTGCGACTTCTGGTTCGACTGTGACGTGGCAGGGAGTAGTTCTTCTTCCCTATGTTGTGCGAGTGGGTGATCGCACTCATGTGCAGGTGGTTGCCGTACGTGGCGGCGAGATTCAGTGGCTTTCTGATCCCCTAGTTGGTCCTCAAGGCGTTCTTCTTGATGAGACAACGCTGGCGCTTTGGGATGGGCGACTTGTGGCCAATTGTCGTTTGCAAGGATTTGAAGGTCGAGGCTCGGGAGCTCGTTACCTTGCATGGGGGGATGGGCGCAGCTGGAATGGCGGGCAGTTGTGGGATTGTGAGGACCCGGGATGCAATGCGAAACAGCTTGCGGACTTCTTTATTCACCCGCATTCACTCAGTTCGCGTAGCGCAGGCACCGTTGTGCGCTTGAGTCCTCCTTGGGAAGGGAGCGTGCGCGCCGAGGCCGTCGCTGCCTTGGGTGGGGGAGAGTTTGGGTATAGCGACGTCTGCGTTTGCGGTGACGAGGTAGTTGTTGTGTTTGAGCGGGAACGTGGCCTGTGGGAGGTCGTGGTTCCTAGGCGCGAGCTTCTGCCCTAGAGTTTCTGCGCTCTGTGGGGCAGATCTCAAGGGGTGTATGAAATTGTTATCTGAATATCTTGCGGGAATTTGTCAGACAACATATGCTTGCATCAGCGGACGTGATAAACGGCCCGCACATCCCATTTCTCGAAGATGAGGAGCGAGAATATGCGTATGCGCAAGCACTTCGCAACCGGTGCTGCAATGGCAGCAGCGGCAACCATGGTCCTGACCGCATGCGGCGGCGGATCGTCCACTTCAACATCAACCAGCAGCAGCAGTAGTTCAGACTCAGGCGCACCCAAGGGCACCATCACCGTTGGTTCTGCCTACGAGACCACTGACTACGGCCCGATCACCACCTCGGCACTGGGTATCGGTGCGGACTGGCAGGTCCTTGAAGGCCTGTACCGCTTCGATATGTCCGACTACTCAGTCACCCCCGCACTTGCTGCCGGAGATCCCGTCAAGGTTTCCGACACTAAGTACGAAGTCACCCTGCGTGACGGAGCAAAGTTCTCCGACGGCACGGATGTCAAGGCTGCAGACGTCGTGAGCTCCTACGCGCGCGCCACCGATGAAAAGTCGATCTACCGTCAGTTCTTCACCTTCGTCGATTCTGTCGAAGCGAAGGATGACAAGACCGTCACCATCACCCTGAAGCACCCCTTCGCTGCACTGAAGGAACGTTTCGTTAACGTTCGCGTGGTTCCTTCAAGCATGAGCGCAGACGAACTGAAGTCCAAGCCGATCGGCTCTGGTCCCTACAAGTTCGATAACATCTCGGCCACTGAGGTCACCGCTGTTCCCAACGAACACTATAACGGCAAGATCCCCGCAAAGGCAGCCACCCTCAAGTGGAGCGTCCTCAAGGACGATTCGGCACGCCTCGCAGCTGCGCTGGGCAACAGCATCGACATCATGGAAGCAGTTCCTGCAGATGCAGCGGATAAGCTCAAGGCTGCGAGCTGGAGCGTTGATTCCAAGCCCGGTTACGGCAACCCCTTCATGATGTTCAACACTCAGAAGGCTCCCTTCGATAAGCCCGAGGTGCGTCGCGCATTCCTCAAGGCCATCGATAAGCAGAAGCTCGTTTCTTCCGCTCTCCGTGGTCAGGCTGTGGAAGCCAAGTCCTTCCTGCCCGAAGCAAACCCGGCCTACAAGAAGCCTGCAACCGACCTGTCCTACGACAAGGATGCAGCAAAGAAGGCACTTGACGCAGCCGGAGTCTCCGGTAAGGAAATTAACCTGGTCACCACGGACCACCCGTGGGTCCTCTCCCTAGTTCCTCAGATCAAGTCTGATCTTGAAGCACTGGGCCTGAAGGTTAACCACCAGCAGATGGCTTCCTCGGCTCTGTACTCGACCGTCACCGATGTTGACAAGCCCGACTACGACATCGTCATCGCCCCCGGCGATCCCTCGGTCTTCGGTGTTGATCCCGGCATCATCATTTCTTGGTGGAACGGCGACAACGTCTGGACCAAGAAGCGTGACGGCTGGCAGGTCTCGGATCCCGAGTCCTTCAAGAAGCTGCAGACCATCATGGATGAGGCTGTTCAGCTTGAAGGTTCTGCGGCTAAGGAAAAGTGGGGAGAAGCTCAGGATCTGCTCGCCGAGCAGAGCGTGATCTACCCGCTTGCCTTCCGCAACATGATTACCGCATCTAACCCCAAGAAGGTCGATGGCTTCAAGCCAATTTCCGCCACCAGCGTGCAGCTGCTTGGAGTAAGCGCAAAGTAAGCCCTTCGAGGCTTCACAGAAAGGAGGGGTGGGATGCTCGCCCTGAGGCTCTAGCCACAGTGGGACCCCACCCCTCCCTTTCTTTGCCCAATTCCGCTTGACATGGAGGTCTAGCAGTGAATAACCTTCTGCGTCTTCTCGCGCGACGACTAGTGTGGTTGCCGATCATGGTGGTCGGCGTATCCTTCCTGGTCTTCTCAATTATGTGGCTGTCTCCCATTGATCCCGCCTACTCGGCGCTCGGTGAGACCGCAGCCCCTGAAGCTCTTGAGGAATACCGCATTCAGCACCACCTCAACGAGCCCTTCTTCGATCAATTCCGCCTCTATCTGTTGGGGATGCTCCACGGTGACCTTGGAACATTCGGTGTCGGTACCCACTATCGCGTCAGCGATGAGATTGCCAAGGCACTTCCTCTCACCTTGCAGCTGACATTCCTCGGTCTGATCATTGCCGTTCTCATTTCCTTCCCCCTCGGCGTCATCGCCGCGCTCTACCGTGATCGTTGGCCCGATCAGCTGATCCGCGTGATCTCGGTCGTCTCGATTGGCACCCCCTCCTTCTGGCTGGCAGCGTTGCTGGTCCTGCAATTCGTCGGTACTTCCATCCCCGTGTCGGGTGAAGTTCCTGCTTTCAGCGATGACCCATCGGGTTGGTTCCTCCGGATGATTCTTCCGGCTATCGCATTGGCGGTTCCCGTCATCGGTCAGATGACACGTGTCGTTCGTACCTCGATGGTTGAAGAATTGGACCGTGACTACGTCCGAACTGCAATCGGTGCGGGTATTCCAAAGACCGTTGTTGTCGCGCGTAACGTTCTGCGTAATGCGCTGATCACCCCCGTGACCGTCCTTGGTCTTCGCATTGGCTACCTCATGGGCGGTGCGGTCGTTATTGAAATCATCTTCGCCATTGATGGTATGGGCAAGATCGTGCTCCTGAAGGGCATCCAAGACAACTCTGTCACCCTGGTGCAGGGCGGCGCATTGGTTGTCGCAATCGCCTTCATCATCGTCAACATCCTTGTTGACATGCTCTACCTGCTCATCAATCCGCGTATCAGGTCGGTGTGAGTCATGAACCAGAAAGCAAAACTCGAAAAAGTTACCCGAAAGGGTGTGCGTTTTTCGCGTATCGGCGCGATGTCTTTGGGATCCAAGATCGCAATCGGTGTTTTGGCACTGATCGTTCTTGTATCAATCCTCGCGCCCTTCGTGGCACCCTATTCGCCCCAATTCATCGATACGGCGTCGCAGGGGCCCTCTTCGGCTCACCCCTTCGGTACTGACCACGCGGGTCGAGACATTCTTTCTCGCGTCCTCTTCGGTGGTCGCTACTCGCTGCTCATCGGCCTGTGCTCAACCGTGATCGCGCTCTTCTTCGGCGCAATCATCGGATCGATCGCAGCCGTGTCGCGCAAGGCCATCTCCGAGACCATCATGCGCATCCTAGACATCATCATGGCTGTCCCCGGTATCGCAATGGCGGCTGTTACGGTTCTGGTCTTTGGTCGTACCCTTTCCCAATCGGGCAATAAGTTCGGGCTGGTGATGGTGATTGTCTTCTCGATCGCCTTCGTCTACATCCCGCAGCTGGCACGTATTGTTCGCGCAAACGTGATGGCCGCATACGGTGAAGACTACGTGCGTGCAGTGATCGTCTCCGGTGCCCGTGCACCGTGGATCCTGATCAAGCACGTCATGCGTAACACTGCTGCTCCGGTTTTGGTCTTCGCCACGGTCTTGGTCGCAGATGCGATCATCCTCGAGGCCTCGCTAACCTTCATCGGTTCAGGCCTTCCTCCAACCATGGTTCCCACTTGGGGCAATATCTTGTCCGAGGCTTCGACCAACCTCTCGATCCTGCTGGGCGACTGGTGGACCGCCTTCTTCCCCGGCCTGTTCATCATGATCACCGTCTTGTGCCTGAATATCCTCTCCGAAGGCATCACCGATGCTATGGTCGCGGCTCCCTCCACGGCAGCTGTTGCCCAGGTCGATAAGAACTCTGACCGCGAAGCCGACCGCATCCTTCTCGATCCTCGCCGCGCCTACGCCGAGCAGGCCGAGTCCTTGCAGCAACGCCTAGACGATCTGGAGGTTGTCGAAGGCAAGCGTCACGATCGTTTTGTCTCTACTTCGCACGAAGCACCTCTGCTCGAGATCAAGGACCTGTGCATCAAGTTCGAGCGTCACGGCGATGTCAATGTCGTCGATCACGTGTCCTTCAAGGTGCGCCGCGGCGAGACCATGGGCCTCGTCGGTGAGTCCGGATGTGGTAAGTCCATTACGGCACTGACCATTATGGGCCTCATTGACCCGAAGGCAGAGATCACCGGTGAGATCCTCTACGAAGGTAAGAACTTGCTGGAGATGAAGCATGAAGAGCGTCGTGCGCTTCTGGGCCACGAGATGGCAATGATCTACCAGGATGCTCTCTCCTCGCTCAACCCCGCCATGCTCATCAAGGCACAGATGAAGCAGCTGACCAAGCGCGGCGGAACCCGCAGCGCAGAGGAACTCCTTGAGCTGGTGGGCTTGGATCCCAAGCGCACCCTCGAGTCCTACCCGCACGAGCTTTCCGGTGGCCAGCGTCAGCGCGTTCTGATCGCAATGGCACTGACTCGTGACCCGAAGCTCATCATTGCCGATGAACCGACCACCGCACTGGACGTTACCGTTCAGAAGCAGGTCATCAACCTGCTCAACGAGCTGCGTGAGAAGCTGGGATTCGCAATGATCTTCGTGTCCCACGACCTGGCTCTTGTCGCAGAGGTTGCCCACAACATCACCGTCATGTACGCCGGTCAGGTCATCGAGCAAGCTCCCACTCAGGAACTGCTCACTCACCCGACCCACGAGTACACCCGCGGCTTGCTGGGCGCAGTCCTTTCCATCGAGTCCGGCTCCGGACGTCTGCACCAGGTCCCCGGGACCGTGCCTTCGCCTCGGGACTTCCCGATCGGCGACCGCTTCGCCCCGCGTTCCTCGCACCCCGACTACGGCCTCGACATTCGCCCGGTCCTCACCGAGGTGGGCCCCGAGCACGTGTATGCGGCGCTGCCGCCTCGCGAAGAGGTCCTTGTCGTAAGCGAATCCGTCGTCATTGAAGAAGGTCAGGAGGAAAACTGATGAGTACTGAAACTCCGATCATCGAGCTCAAAGACGTTGAGGTGACCTTCAACTCCCGTACAGGATCGCTGTTCCGCCCCCACAAGGTGCACGCGGTTCGAGGCGTTAACATGCGCATTGAGCGCGGACAGACGCTCGGTATCGTCGGCGAATCGGGCTGTGGCAAGTCCACAACCGCGAACGTCATGTGCGGCCTGCAGAGGGCGACGAAGGGCAAGGTGTTCTTCAACGGTGAGGAAGTCACAAAGCGTGGCGCAGATGCACGTAGGCGCATCGGACGCGTCGTCTCGGTGGTCTTCCAGGACCCGGCAACTGCTCTCAACCCACGTATGCACGTTGCTGATCAGCTTGCTGATCCGCTGCGTGTGCACGGTATTGGTGACGAGGCCTCGCGAGCCAAGCGCGTTCGCGAACTGATCTCCTTCGTGGGCTTGCCCTCGAGCGCCTTGGATGCGCTTCCGGGCCAGCTCTCTGGTGGTCAGCGTCAACGTGTGGCAATCGCCCGAGCCCTGTCCATCGGCCCCGATGCGATCATCGCTGACGAGCCCACGAGCGCACTGGACGTTTCGGTGCGCGCACAGATCCTGAACCTGCTCACGGACCTCAAGAGTGAACTGGGCTTGGCGATGGTCTTCATCTCGCACGATATTCAAACTGTTCGCTACGTTTCTGACCGGATCGCTGTGATGAATGGCGGAAAGGTCGTTGAAGAGGGACCGGCAGCTGAATTGCTGGCGTCCCCGAAGGATCCCTACACCCGCAAGCTCCTGGGGGCTGCACCCTCGCTGCTGCATCCAACACTCGGAGGAGAGAACTAATGAGTTCACAGATCCGCGGCGTTGTCCCGCCGTTGGCTATCCCGCTGAAAAACGGCGAACTGGACGTTGCCTCGCTGGAGCGTCACATCAACCGCATGATTGGTGCAGGCCTGAACGGCCTCTTCGTCTCCGGCTCGACCGGTGAGGTCGCATTTTCGACCTCCGAGCGTCGTCAGCAGATCCAGCGCGAGGTTGTTCGCATTGTCGACGGTCGCGTTCCGCTGCTGGTTGGTGTAATCGATACCGAAACTGAGCGTGTCATTGAGAACATCAAGGCAGTTGAAGAAATTGGTGGAGCTCTGGGCGTCGTTGCAACCGCTCCCTTCTATGCACTGGGTGGCCAGGCAGAGATCGAGAAGCACTTCCGCATCCTCAAGGAGAACACCAATCTTGAGCTGTGGGCCTACGACATTCCCGTCTGCGTCCACACGAAGCTTCAGAACGATCTTGTTCTTCGCTTGGGTAAGGAAGGCGTTCTTGACGGCGTTAAGGATTCCTCCGGTGACGATGTGGGCTTCCGCTGGCTGTCCCGTGCGAACGAGGCCGCTGGCCACCCGCTTCAGCTGCTGACCGGCCACGAAGTGGTTGTCGATGGTGCCTACATGTCGGGCGCAGATGGCTCGGTCCCCGGCCTGGCCAATGTTGACCCCGATGGCTACGTCCGTCAGTGGCAGGCTTTCGAGCGCGGTGACTGGGAAGCCGTGCGTGCCGAGCAGGACCGTCTTGCGGACCTCATGCGCATCGTTTTGGTGAAGGGCGTTCAGGGCTTCGGCGCTGGCGTTGGTGCCTTCAAGACTGCTCTGCAGCTCCTCGGTGTCTTTGATTCCAACGAGATGCCGCGTCCTGTTGCTGCCCTCGAAGGTGACAACGTCGAGCACGTTGCTTCCGTCCTGCGCGAAGCTGGCTTGCTCTCCTGATCATCAGCGAGGCCGAGGTGGTCCTCCTCTCGCGTACGCGCGAGCGTGCGCCCGCCTTGGCCTCGCTGATTAACATTTTCATCCGTTATTTATTGGAGAACTTTCATGACTACGCTCCTCGCCCTTGATATCGGCGGAACCAAAGTCGGTTGGGGCATTGTCGAAGTTGGACAAAACTATACGGTTGTTGAGCGCGGCTCAATTCCCACCGAGGCTTCCCGTGGGGGCGCCGACGTCGCCGAGCGAATCTGCTCGCTGGCCGCCTCTCTCAAAGAAGCTCACCCCGAGGCCTCGGGTGTCGCGATTGCTTCTGCTGGGGTTGTCGACCCCGTTGAAGGAAAGATTGTGTCGGCAACCGACATCATGCCCGGGTGGGGAGGGACCCCTCTGGGGAAGCTTGTTGAGGAACGCACGGGACTTCCTGTGCGCGTCCTCAATGACGTCCACGCACACGGTCTGGGCGAGGCAACCTTGGGAGCCGGACGCCCCTATTCCTCAGTCCTTTCGATCGCAGTAGGTACGGGAATCGGTGGTGCTCTGGTCGAAGATGGTCATGTCACTTTTGGCTCTCGAGGGATCGCTGGGCACGTCGGTCACATCCATCACCATTTCGCCCCCGATATGGTGTGCTCCTGCGGCAGGTTTGGCCACATCGAGGCATTCTGCTCGGGGTCAGGAATTACGGCTTGGTACAACTCGCTGCGTCCCCAAGATGCTCCCGAAGTCGATGGCGGTCGCGCGCTGCAAGAACTCGCAGATGCGGGTGACCCGCTGGCTAGCGCCTGCTTCTCGCGCTCTGCGTACGCACTGGGCGAGGCCACGGCCTCGCTGGTCAATTGCGTGGACCCGGCAGCGGTCATTATCTCCGGCTCGATGACTCGTTCGGGAGATATCTGGTGGGATGGTCTGCGTGAAGGTTTCGCAGCCAGCGCGATGAATCCCGTTGCTGATACACCGATCCTCATTGGTTCCCTGGGCGGAGATGCGCCGCTGCTCGGAGCCGTTTCATTCTTCCTCAACGCATAGGAGAAACCATGCATCCGCTTATTGCTGGCCTGAAGGGGAAGCTCATTGTTTCCGTTCAGGCTTACCCGGGAGAGCCCATGCGGCACCCCGAAACCATGGCGCAGATCGCGCGCGCTGCCGAAATCGGTGGAGCTGCGGCAATTCGCTGCCAAGGTCTGTCTGATATTTCCGCAATCAAGGGGCGCGTGGATGTGCCCGTCATTGGTTTGTGGAAGGAAGGCCACGAAGGCGTCTACATCACTCCTTCGCTTCGCCACGCTCGCGCATGCGTGATGGCTGGGGCCGATATTGTCGCTTTGGATGCGACCGGTCGCCCGCGCCTTGATGGTCGTAGTTTTGCCGAAACCGTTGCAGCTCTTCGCGAAGAAGAGACTCTGGTCATGGCTGACTGCGGATCTTTTGAAGATGCACAGCGCGCCGTTGATGCCGGTGTCGATATCGTTTCGACCACCCTTGCTGGCTACACCGGCGACCGTCCGAAGACCGATGGTCCCGACTTGGAGCTTCTCGAGCAGACGGTTCAGGCTTTCCCGAATGTTCCCGTGATCTGTGAAGGGCGTATCCATACTCCGGAGCATGCCGCAGCTGCCATGAAGCTCGGCGCGTTCGCAGTGATCGTGGGTACCGCAATTACTCACCCGACATCGGTAACGGGTTGGTTTAAGGCTGCCGTCGAAAACTGACTTTTCTTCCGAATCTCAATCGGTGTCCGTGTGGAGCTATTTCACACGGACACCTCTTTTTTGGGCCTTTAACCACGTGCCCGTCGGCGAGTAAAATTTCGAACCATGTCTATTCCCTCATCGCGTGCTCACAGCGCTCTTCGTGCGACCTTTGTGGTCTATGCGGGCCTAGGTTTCGCAACCTCAGCATGGCTGTCACGTTTGCCTGATGTGCGCGATCATCTGGGATTGACTCCGGGCACAATCGGCATGATGCTGCTGATTGCCTCGCTTGGTTCTTTGCTGACCCTTCCTACCTCGGGTCCGATCGTCATGAAGATCGGTGCACGTTGGGCGGGGCGCATCGGCGTGTCTATCTGGGCTTTGGGTATCGCCGGAGCAGCGACAGGAACGCTTGCGAATTCTCTCGTGCTCTTCACCGGTTCCCTCGTTTTCATGTCCGCTGGAACGGGTCTGTGGGGCTCGAGCATGAACATCGAGGCCGGCCTGGTCCAAGCTGCTGTCCGGCGCTTGGTCGTGCCCGTCATTCAGGCGATGTATGCCGTCGGCATGCTCGGCGGTGCGCTTGTAGGCGCAGTTGCCGCACGCGCGGGACTTCCTGTTGCGGCTCACCTTTTTGGCTTGGCCACGCTTGAGCTTGTGGTCTGTGGCGTCGCTGTCGGTTTTTACCTCAGCCAAGAAGAGGTTGCCACTCTTGAACCCGCTAAGGAAAGCCCTGCGGACGAAGGAGACGAGGCCTCGGCAAACAATGCGAAGAAGGGACTGACCCGCTTGGCATGGCGCGAGCGCCGCACGGTCCTGATCGCACTCATGGTGATGAGCGGTGGCTTGATGGAAGGTGCTTCCAACGACTGGCTGAACCTGTCGATGGTGGATGGCTATGGTTTTGCGACTTCTTCCGCGTCAGCGATCTTTGCCTTCTTCTTGCTCATGATGACGCTGATGCGTTTTGCTTCGCCGCGTTTGGAAAGGCGTTTTGGTGCGCCGCATTTGCTGCGATTCACGATGGGCTGCGCGGTTGTCGGCCTGCTGCTTGTTGCTTTTGCACCACATCATATTTTGGCAATCATTGGCGTCGCCCTGTGGGGTATTGGGGCTTCTTTGGTCTTCCCGCTGGGTATTTCCGCACTGAGCGTTGATCCCGTCATGACTCCGGCTCGCGTCTCGGTGCTCTCGACGGTGAATTACGGTTCGGCCCTCATTGGACCTCCGGTTTTGGGCTTGATCGCAGATCATGTCGGCTACCACCGCGCGCTTGCCTTCGTTATCCTTCCGGTGCTTCTGGCCATCGTGTTGGCTGGCCAGGTTCCGGACCAGCGGGGGCGCGTGCGAGCCGTTACACCTCTGGACGATTAATCTTGAGTCATGACGACTCTTGCTGAATTGACGACCTTTCGCGTGGGCGGAGAGGTTTCTCGCCTTGTGCGCGCGACTTCCAGTGAGGAATTGGTTGCTGCCGTTCGCGCGGCTGATGAGGAGCAGCGCCAGCTTCTAGTCCTGGGCGGCGGATCGAATCTGCTTGCCTCGGATGATCCTTTTGGCGGAACAGTCGTCGCTGTACGCCCGGGCGCAGAGATTGCACGGATCGTTGAAGAAGACGCGGCTGACTCGGTGATTGTCCGCGTGTGGGCCGGCACGGTCTGGGATGACTTTGTTGCGTGGAGCGTCGACGAGCACTTGTCCGGTATCGAGGCCTTGTCGGGGATCCCCGGAAGCGCGGGAGCGTCCCCGGTACAGAACGTGGGCGCCTACGGACACGAGGTCGCTGAAACAATTCACAGCGTCGAGGCCTATGACCGCCTCGAGCAGCGCATCGTCCGTCTGCTTCCCTCAGAGCTAGGTTTTGCCTACCGTTCCTCCGCGATCAAGCACAGCATTGGCCAGCCCGGTCTTCCCGGTCGCGTGTGGGGGCCGACGGGGCGTTGGGTCGTGTTGAGCGTTGACTTCCGCCTGGAGCGCTCATCCCTGAGTGCGCCCGTCATGTATTCCGAACTTGCGCGGCGCCTGGGAGTGGAAGCTGGAGAGCGTGCCGAGGCATCTTTGGTCCGTTCGACCGTGCTTGAGCTGCGTGCGGGGAAGGGAATGGTTCTAAACCCTGAGGACCACGATACGTGGAGCGCGGGATCTTTCTTCACCAACCCCATCCTTCCCGAGGCCGTGGCTGCTGCACTCCCAGAAGAGGCACCTCGTTTCCCGGCGGGGGAGGGGCTCGTGAAGACCAGTGCTGCTTGGCTCATTGACCACGCGGGCTGCTCCAAGGGCTTCCATCTTCTCGAGGCTGGCGACCCGCCTCGCGCATCCTTGTCGACCAAACACGTGCTCGCGCTGACAAACCGCGGTGGTGCAAGCGGTGCAGATATCGAGGCCTTGGCGCGCGCTGTGCGCGAGCGTGTCTTTGATGCCTATGGCGTGACTCTTGTTCCTGAGCCTGTTGCCATCGGTATTGAGTGGTAGTTCGGATCTTCGTCAACCTTGCCAGCAGGCAAATAATTTGCCCGAGAGGCTGTCATCTATCTGCTTGAACTGCACGGCGCAGGCGTTCGATCATATCGGGAACATTGCGGGTAACGGCCGTCCACAGAAGCTTGTCATCCATGCTTTGGTACCCCGAATGTGCCGCGATGTTCCCAGTTGTCCGTAGTGCGCGTTTCTCGACCGAGGTGAGGGTATCCATGTATGGCGCGTATTCCTCGCGCTCCAGGAAACCAGCTAGCCGGATGATCACCATGCACGCGGAGTCGTATTCGGGGCAATCGGCGTTGAAGGTCTGAGGGGGGACTCCAGCAACCCGCTCGATGCGTCGAGCGATAACGTCAAGTTCACGTAAGAAGTTATCAACGTCGAAGCTAGGTGTTTGTCGTTTTGGCGCGCGTGGCCGAGGCGTGAAAGACGCAGGCTCGCTCACAGTGGTACCGCCTCGTCGATGATCTTCCGCAGAGCGTCGGGTACTTGTGTATCCGCGTGGACTTCGGTAGGAAATCCCGTGAGTTCGCTTGTAAACGATGCGATATCTGCCAGCTCAAACAGTGACAGCTCGCGGGTGGGAGTACCGATCAGATCAATATCCGATTCAAAGCCGTCCGTTCCCTGAGCGACGGAACCAAAGACGCGGAGGGAATCGAGGCCCCGTTTCATGGCATAGCGGCTAATGGAGGGCGCGTAGCGGGCTAGTGGCAGGGAGGGACGATAGTCGGCGGCGCGAAGAATTTTCTCGAGAAGCTCGGTGGATACGGCACGTTTCCCGGCCTCGATTTGTGCGAGGGTTGACTGGCTCATCCCGGTCATGCCTGCTAGCTCAGCCTGTGTGAGGGAGGCGTCAGTGCGTGCTTCGCGCACAAGCAATGGTGCATCCTCCCGATTAAAACGCGTCATAAGTGCATGATAGTGCACGCGTGCACTATTGGTGAAGAGAGATACTTAGGCCGCGGGCGGGGCCGCAAGCCACTGATCGATTTCCGCTTTCCACACGCGTTTCGATGCCTCGCTAGCCAAAGAAGCATCAATCGACTGACGGGCCAAATCCGCTAGCTGCGCGTCAGAAAGCCCGAAAACATCACGCGCGGCCTCGTACTGGGCAACCACGCGCGAATGGAACAACAAGGGGTCGTCAGCCGAAAGAGCAACGCGCGCGCCGGCCTCGATAAAGCGCATGAGCGGAACAGATGCGAAATCTGGGAAGACCCCCAGGTGAATATTCGAGGTCGGACACACTTCGAAAGAAATATCCGCGTCAATCAAACGCCGCAGCAAATCGGGATCTTCACTGGTGCGCACGCCGTGACCCAAACGCGTCGGGTGCAGGGCTGAAACAACATTCATCACAGACTCCGGGCCCAAAAGCTCCCCGCCGTGAGGAACCGAGGCCAAACCGCCATCGCGGGCAATACGGAAGGCAGGAGCAAAAGCAGAGGTGTCGCCCATGCGTTCGTCATTCGATAGACCAAAGCCCACAACCTGTCCGGGGCCATCACCGGCATACTGAACCGCCAGACGAGCAAGCGTTCGCGCGTCAAGAGGATGGCGAATCCGCGAGGCCGCAACGATCAATGCAACTTCAACGCCCGTGCGCTTCCCCGCGGCGATCGCCTCGTCAATGATGATCTCCAAAGCGGGAGTAATCCCGCCAACCCAGGGCGCGTAAGACGTGGGGTCGACCTGCATCTCGAGGCGACGCGACCCCTCGGCCGCATCATCTTCCGCGGCCTCGGCAACGATTCGTCGCATCGCGGCTTCGGAACGGACCAAAGCTCGCGCTGCATCGTAGGAGCGCTGGAAACGGAACCATCCGCGGGCATCTGCCGGCACGGTTAAGGGGTCCAAGTCCAACAGGTGAGGAGGAAGGCGAGTGCCTTTTTCCTGCGCCATATCCACGAGCGTCTGTGGGCGCATCGCGCCTGTGAAGTGCAGGTGAAGATGCGCTTTGGGGAGCGTGGACAGCGGTCGTCGCCCAGGGGGAGTCGGCGCTGGAACGGTAAGAGAAGGCTGGCGAGGAATAGAGGTCGACGCCATCAGTGCCTCTCGAGCCACAGGAGCAGGTCACGTAGGACCATATCCTTTTCAGGCTCATTTAAGACTTCGTGGCATGCCCCGTCGACGATCCGCAGGTGAATATCAGCGTCGGGATGCGCATCACGTACACGCTCAACAAACTCTGCAGAGCCTTCCGGCGAGGTGAGCTCATCAGCGCT
Organism: uncultured Actinomyces sp.; assembly: GCA_963536345.1. Lineage (GTDB taxonomy): Bacteria > Actinomycetota > Actinomycetes > Actinomycetales > Actinomycetaceae > Pauljensenia. The sequence goes on along the minus strand of CAUTAH010000002.1, from coordinate 31,931 downwards.
GCCGTGGAAAATCAGCGTGGGGCAGGTCAGGCGATCCGCATGATCAAGCGCCTTCTTACCCTGAATCACCATGGTCGAGGCCGTCAGAAGCGGGGGAGCACCGTGGTAGTTGAGGGGATCGGCGTCGAAAGCTTCTTGGACGCTGGGATCACGCGAAAGCAAGGAATGTTCGGGCGTGGACTGTGCCGCCGGAACCTGTACTCCCGGCAAATAGCGAGCCAGTTTCCCAAGTCCGCCAACCACGGGCATAGGAAGCTGGGGGAGTGGAATGAAAGCGGGTCCGGTGAGGACCATGCAGCGCAGATCCTTGCTGTAGATCAGCGCAGAAGCAGCGGTAATCAAACCACCCATCGAGTGTCCAAAGAGGATCAGTTCATCGCAGCGTGAATTGTGAAGAGCCTGTTGACGTGCACTGATGTGGTCCTTGATCAGCAGACCGACATCGACCTGGGCACGAGGACCTGGAGAAGTGCCATGACCGTAGTGGTCGTAGGTTGACACATCGTAGTCAGCCTGAAGAAGCGCGTTGACCAGCCCTTCAAAACGTCCCGAATGCTCCCCGTAACCATGGGCGACAAGGACGTGTCCATTGGGTTGGTCGAGGTGTGTTCGCCGCGTCGAAAGGTCCATATGTCAATTGTGACAGCTCAAGCTCCATTTTGGATAGCGCTATTGGGGTATTTATTGACGCGGAGTAAGAAAACTCCGGGCGGTAGCACTGCAGCGCTACCGCCCGGGTGTATTGAACGCTTTGTATTCGGCTGTATCAGTGAGCTTCTGCCAGAAGTTCCTGAATTCGTCCCACGCCCTCAACAAGGTCCTCGTCTGCCAAAGCGTAGGACAGGCGAATGAAACCAGAGGGGCCGAAGGCCTCGCCGGGAACGACTGCGACCTCGACCTCGTCCAAGATCAGGTCGGCCAGTTCGGCGGAAGTGGTTGGGACCTTTCCGCGAATCTCTCGACCAAGAAGATCCTTGACCGCGGGGTAAGCGTAGAAGGCGCCCTTAGGTGTGGGAACTTGGAGTCCGTCGATTTCGCGGAGCATCTTCACCATGGTCTGGCGACGACGATCGAATGCCTGACGCATGTGTTCAACGACATCCAGTGGGCCATTGAGGGCGGCGATTGCTGCGCATTGAGCAATGTTGTTGACATTCGAAGTCAGGTGCGATTGGAAGGAAGTCGCAGCGCGAATGACATCGCGAGGACCAATCATCCAACCCACACGCCAACCGGTCATCGCATAGGTCTTCGCGACACCGTTCAACACAATGGTTTGGTCGGCAAGTTCGGGGACCAAATTGACGATGTGCGCACTCTGCGCACCGTCGTAGAGCAGATGCTCGTAGATCTCATCGGTAATCACCCACACGCCGTGCTGGAGTGCCCACTGACCGATGGCTGTCAGCTCAGCGGGAGTATAAACGGCGCCTGTTGGGTTAGAGGGGGAGCATAGAAGAAGAAGCTTTGTGCGAGTGGTGCGCGCGGCCTCGAGCTGGTCAACGGTGACCTTGTACTCCTGATCCGCACCCGCGAAAACTTCCACCGGGGTTGCGCCCGCGAGCTTGATGACCTCGGGGTAGGTGGTCCAGTAGGGGGTCGGGAGGATGGCCTCGTCTCCGGGGTTGAGCAGCGAGGCGAAGGCCTGGAAAACCGCCTGCTTTCCACCGTTGGTCACCAAAACCTGGTCGGGGCTGACCTCGTAACCTGAATCGCGAAGTGTCTTGTGCGCGATTGCTTCCTTGAGTGCAGGAAGGCCCGAGGCCGGAGTGTATCGGTACATCGCGGGGTTGCGTGCTGCTTCGAGCGCCGCCTCGACAATGTAATCGGGGGTTGCGAAATCAGGTTCGCCAGCACCGAAACCAACGACGGGGCGTCCCTGAGCCTTCAGTGATTTAGCCTTAGCGTCGACGGCAAGGGTTGCAGATGGGGTGATATTGGCGAAGCGCGTTGAGATACGCGAAGCTGATTGAGTATCCACATCAGTATTGTGACATGGCTGCAGTGATTTATTGGTCTGAGTCACAATTTGAGCGTCTGTGAGGCAATGTCGCGCGGATGAGTTGGACATGGGGCGCGTTCTCCCCTAAACTCAACCAGGCAACACTTTTTAAAGAGTTGCAGTAGGGCAGTGGCGCAATTGGTAGCGCACCGGTCTCCAAAACCGGCGGTTGTGGGTTCGAGTCCCGCCTGCCCTGCCACTTAGGTGCAGAACTATTGGAGGAACGATGAGCGGATCCCAGGCTCGCCGTGACGAATCGCCCAAGGCGGATCGCACAAAGAGCGGTGCAACGCGCTCTCGTAAAGCCTCCTCCTCTGAGAAGACCCAGGAAAAGCGTCCGAATATCTTCAAGCGCATGGTGATCTTCGTCTCTCAAGTTGTTGCTGAGATGAAGAAAGTTGTTTATCCCAGCGGATCAGAGACGTGGACCTACTTCATCGTCGTGATTGTGTTTGTTGCCGCAGTTATGGCTTTCACTGGAATTCTTGATTTCCTATTCGGTAAACTAAGTGCCATCGTATTTGGCTGAAACCGTGACCCGCCCGCAGGAATGCAGGCGGGTTTCTTCTACGGCTCGGCCGTGAAGCACCGCGCAAGCGGTAACCACAGGAGGAAAACCCGTGAGCCAGGACAAGATCGAGGGCCAGGAACCCGATACTTTTGACGGTGGAATCGCCCCCGAAGGTGAGCTGGAGACCGCTGCACAGCGCGAGGATGAGCGCGAAGAGCGCCTTGAAGACGCCCCCGAAGAGCGCAAGGAAGCTCTTGAAGAAGGCGAAGCGATTGCTGGCGTCGAGGAAGCAGCTGCGGAAGCGGCCTCGAGCGAGGATGATCCCATCGAGAAGCTGCGCCGCGAGCTCTACATGTCTCCCGGTGACTGGTACGTCATCCACACCTACTCCGGCCACGAGCGCAAGGTGAAGGCAAACCTTGAGCAGCGCATCACCAGCCAGAACATGGAAGAGTCAATCTTCCAGGTTGAGGTTCCCGACGAATACGTCATGGAATACCGCGGCAATGTGAAGAAGCGTGTTCGTCGCGTGCGCATCCCCGGATACGTCATCGTCTGCATGGACTTCAACGAAGATTCCTACCGCGTGGTGAAGGAAACTCCCGCGGTTACCGGCTTCGTTGGTGATCAGCATAATCCTGTGCCGCTCTCGATCGACGAGGTCGTTATGCTGCTGACCCCGAACGTACTCGAGGCTGCTGCCGCTGAGGAAAAGAGCGCTCCTGCTCCCGTTCAGGAAGTCCACACTCAGTTCGAGGTTGGCGAGGTCGTCACCGTCACCGATGGTGCATTCGCCACCATGAGCGCAGTGATCTCCGAGATCATGCCTGAAACTCAGCGCCTGAAGGTCTTGCTGACCATCTTCGAACGTGAGACTCCCATGGAACTCACCTTCGATCAGGTCGAAAAGATCGAAGAGTAAATTCACTGAAACGCACGTGGGTGCTCCCTTTCTGCTGATGCAGTGAATGCCAGCTGATCTCTCGATCGGCGTGAGCTGCAGCACCTAGACTTGGGGAGTCACCCACATCGCGTTATCATGTAGATTCGTGCGTCTAGGTGGACTTTGTCTGCAGGTTGCTCTTCCTGTAGATCCCACGTGGACGTATGCCGCGGTAGTCTCCGCGGCTGAGTAAGAAATAGAAAGACCCGAAATATGGCACCGAAGAAGAAGAAGGTCACCGGCCTCATTAAGCTGCAGATCGCTGCAGGCGCCGCGACCCCTGCGCCGCCCGTTGGTCCCGCACTGGGCCAGCACGGCGTTAACATCGTCGAATTCACGAAGGCATACAACGCTGCAACTGAGTCGCAGCGCGGTTCGATCGTCCCGGTTGAAATCACCGTTTACGAAGATCGCTCCTTCACCTTCGTCCTCAAGACCCCTCCGGCCTCCGAAATGATCAAGAAGGCTGCAGGTGTTGCAAAGGGTTCGGGTACCCCGAACACCGCCAAGGTTGGATCGATCACCATGGATCAGGTGCGCGAAATCGCCCAGGCCAAGATGGTTGACCTCAACGCCAATGACATTGATGCCGCTTCCAAGATCGTCGCGGGCACCGCGCGTTCCATGGGCATCACTGTTCAGGACTGACCCTTTATTACCTCGTGGTAGGGCAGGCGCTGCCCGACACCCACACCTGCAAGGAGAAGAAGCAGAATGACGAAGCGCTCTAAGAGCTACCGCGCAGCGGCGGAGAAGATCCACGCTGGCGAACTGTACAGCCCCCTGGCCGCAATGCGTTTGGCCAAGGAAACCTCGGTCACCAAGTTCGACTCAACCGTTGAGGTTGTTATGCGACTGGGTGTTGATCCCCGTAAGGCCGATCAGATGGTCCGAGGCACCGTTTCCCTGCCGCACGGCACCGGTAAGACCTCCCGGGTCTTGGTCTTCGCCGTTGGCGAGCGCGCACAGGAAGCAATCGACGCCGGAGCCGACGAAGTCGGTGGCGACGAGCTGATCGAGAAGGTTGCCAAGGGCTACACCGACTTCGATGTCGCCGTTGCAACCCCCGACCTCATGGGCAAGGTTGGCCGTCTGGGCCGCGTGCTTGGTCCCCGTGGCCTCATGCCGAACCCTAAGACTGGCACCGTCACCATGGATGTCGCCAAGGCCGTTAAGGAAATCAAGGGCGGTCGTATCGAGTTCCGTGTCGACAAGCACTCGAACCTGGCATTCATCGTCGGTAAGGCTTCCTTCACCGCCGAGCAGCTGGTTGAGAACTACGCTGTCGTCCTGGAAGAGATCTTGCGTCTGAAGCCGGCTTCCGCAAAGGGCCGTTACATCCTCAAGGCTACGGTCGCCACGACCATGGGCCCCGGTATCCCGCTGGATGCCACCAAGACTCGCGCCCTGACCTCCGAGGATGCTTCCTGAAGCACTAGAGGTTAACGGCAGATAGTCGTTTCACGTGGGTCCCCATGAGCGTTGCTCGTGGGGACCCACGTGCTTTATCAGTTTCTTTGCATTCTGCTAGAAAGTGCACGTCAAACTGGGTATAAAGTCTTTCGATAAGCTTTAAAGATAGGCTAACCTTAGCTTTGTTCAATAAACCTTATATCGTGAAAGGCCACGATCATGACTCAGGTTTCAAGCTCGGGTGTCACAAAGGCGCGCTCGGCTGTCACCATTGGCGCGTTTACTGCTGTCTATTTCATTCTCATGTGGTGCTCGGGAATGCTCGGCTTCTTCGGGCCGGCGTTCATGTTCGTCGGTTGGATTGTTGGTCTGATCCTCAACGGGCCGGTCGTCATGCTCATGATGGTGCGCTCGCGCATGTTTGGGACGGTGACGATCATGGCGGGCGTTGTTGCCTTCCTGATGGTTGTCACCGGACATTCGTGGGTGACCTTACCGGTCGCTCTTACCCTCGGTTTCCTAGCTGACCTTATCGCCCGCAGTGGTGGTTATCTCAGTGCCTCGCGAAATATTGCAGCATACATGCTGTTCTCCCTGTGGATGATCGGCCCGCTCGCTCCGATTTTCTTTGCTCCAGACTCCTACTACGCGGATGTCGCGTCCCAGATGGGGCAGGACTACGCTGACGGCATGCGAGCCCTCTTTAGCCCCGCAGTCATCAGCGGGTGGGTTGTCGTAGCGATGATCTTTGCGTGCCTCGGCGGCCTTATTGGTCGTTTCTTGCTGCGCAAGCATTTCTCGAAGGCTGGCCTTGCCTGAGATCTCGCTGGCCGAGGCCAACCCAGGCGAGTCAACAAGCAAGCTGGACCCACGCACAAAGCTTCTAGCCCTCCTCATCCTCAATGCGCTCGTTATGCGAGCGAGCCCCACATCCACTCTTCTGGCGGTGCAGGCACTCGCTGTAGCCGCCCTTGCGTGGGAGGTTAGCGGTGGGACGGCTGCCCGTGTGGCCACGTGGTGCCTTGTCTGCGACGCGTGCAGTTTGGGTTCGCCATTCCTTGTTGCATGGCTGCAGGGTATGGGGGCACCACGGGGAGTGCTACTGGCGGTTGGCACGTGCAGCGCGATCATGTACTGGTTCGCACGTTTCTCTGCGAGTTTTGGCCTCGCCCTCTACGTCTATCGCACGACTCGAATCGGTCAGATGAAAGCGGCGCTGAGATCGGCTCACCTTCCGCGGGTGTTTGTCGACGCCCTCGTTGTCGCCTTCCGTGTCCTCCCGACGGTGGGGGCAGAGGCCGTCGCAATCCGTGAGGCGATGGAGATGCGCGGCGTCGACTTGGGGATTCGTGGCGCCCTTCGTCACCCCCTGGTCATTGCCGAGTGCTTCCTCGTTCCTCTGCTGTCCTCCATCGCGCGCGTAGCCGATGACTTAGCCGCCTCGAGCGTCATTCGAGGCTTGGGTGGGCCCTCGCGTCCTACATCGCTCACGCGGCTGCGGATCACCTCCTGGGATGTGCTTGCCCTCGGGTGCGTCGCCGGCGTCATCGCCATTGAGTTCTGCGCTTATTTGGGAGTCTTGCCGTGATTGAGGTTGAATCTCTGTCCTTCTCCTACGTCAGTGAACTGACGGGGGACCGCGTCGATGCCCTCACCGGAGTGGATCTATCCGCCCGGCCGGGCAGCCTCACCCTCGTGTGCGGGTCCTCAGGGTGCGGGAAGTCGACGCTCATGCGGGCGCTCACCGGCCTCGTTCCACAGATGACTCCGGGGCAGCTGGAAGGTGCGGTGCGCATCAGTGGGCGTGACCTCACCGAGGTTCCTCTGACCGAGGTTGGCCACCTATGCTCCTCGGTCTTTCAGAACCCCCGCACCCAGTTCTTTTGCGACACAGTCGCCGAGGAACTGGCATTCTGCGGGGAAAACTACGGTCGGGACCGCGAGGCCCTGATCGAGAGCAGCGAAAGCGCCGCCGACCTCATGGGCATCGCGCATTTGATGGATCGCAAGCTCTCGACCCTGTCGGGTGGACAGCTTCAGAAGGTAGCTCTTGCGTGCGCGTTGGCATCCGGCGCTCCGGTCCTCCTCGCCGATGAACCGACCTCGAATTTAGACCCCGACGCCATCGCGGACGTGCGACATGCACTTGAGATCCTCAAAGAACAGGGGATGACTATCGTCGTTGTCGAGCACCGCCTTCATTTTCTGAGAGGGCTGGCCGACCAGGTTCTTCTCATGGAGGAGGGCGCGGTTACGCATCGTTGGAGCGGGGACCAGTTTTATTCGATGAGCGATGGCCAGCGGAAGTCCTTCGGCTTGCGTACCCTGGTGGACCCTGGACCGCCCGAGGCCTGGGTGGCCTCGCGAGGGGAAGCGGGAGTCGCCGCTCCCGGTAAGGAAGCGCGCCTGTCGTGTCGGAACCTGGCCTTCTCCTATGGAAAAACCCCCGTTTTTAGTGGTTTTAATGCTGACTTCTACGCAGGAGAAATTACTTGCATCGCTGGCGTGAATGGCGTTGGTAAGACGACTCTGGTGCGTGTGCTGTGTGGGTTGGCCGCTCCCGCTTCCGGGACGATCACCTTGGATGGACAGGAGGTGAGTTGTCGTCAGCGCAGGCTCGCCTGCGCGCTTGTCATGCAGGACACTGGGCGGCAGCTCTTTTCCGACACTCTTGCCGGAGAACTCACAATTGGGGCATCCGAAGCGAGCGGCGAGGCAGGGGAGAAGCTCCTGGCTGACTTTGACCTCGCGCACCTGGGGGATAGGCACCCACTGAGCCTCTCGGGAGGACAGAAACAGCGCCTCGTCATCGCGGCGGCACGAGCGACCGGACGTCCCGTTGTCATCCTCGACGAACCAACTTCGGGAGTCGATGCCAGACACCTAGGCTCAATTACCGCAACGTTGCGACGAATTGCCGACGAAGGGGCGACCGTCATCGTTGTCACCCACGACGGTGAGTTCGCTTCGGCGTGCGCAGATCGGCTCATCACACTCACGCCGATACGTGATGCTGGTTCCAACGAAGGAGATCAATGATGACTGTTAGTGCTGAGGAACAGATAACAGACGAGAGCGAACAGCTGCCATCCAGTGTTGAAGTAAAAATTGAGGATTCTCGCGCTGCGCACAGGGCGGGGCAAAAGGCGTTCAAAGAACTGACCGCTCCTATTCGTGGATCTATGACCCTCGCACAGGTACTCGGAGTGCTCTACGGTGCGCTTGCGGTCGCTCCCTATGTCATTCTCGTCCAGCTTGGTGAGGTGCTTCTGGCGGCGGCACGCTTGGGCGTTTCACCTGATCGTGGTGAGGTCATCCACCTTCTCATGTGGCTCCTTGGAGCATTTGGTACGCGCTATGGCATTTACTTCCTTGCGCTTACTGTCACCCATTTCGCGGATGTGCGCTTTGGCCACTTCGTGCGCATGCGCATGGTGAAGGTGCTTGCTGGGGCGCCCCTCGCGTGGTTTACCTCGACGAATTCGGGGGCTGTGCGCAAGGCAATCCAGGACGATACCCACGATGTCCACACTGTCATCGCTCACGCTCCAGTCGAATCTGCTGCCGCTGTCAGCGCACCCGTGTCCCTGCTGATCTACTCATTTATCGTTGATTGGCGTTTGGGTCTGCTCTCAATTGCCACCTTGCCGATTTATGCCCTCATTAATGCCTGGATGATGCGAGATATGGGCGAGAAAACCGCCGAGATGGACCGCTACCTCACGCGTGTCTCGGCGACTATGGTCGAGTTTGTTTCGGGTATTAGCGTCGTCAAGGCGTTTGGAACTGTTGGGCGCTCACATGAACGATTTGCTCGTGCGTCCGAGGATTTCGCGAAATTTTATCTCGCGTGGTGTGGTCCCTTGCTCAAGGGGTCCGCGCTAGGGCAGGCGGCGGTCTCTCCGTCCATGATCCTCCTGATTTCAACGGCTGGAGGCTCGGCGCTGGCGACTGCTGGCATCGTGAGCCCTGTGCAAGTTATTACCTGCGCGTTGATCGCCCTTGTCATTCCTGCCGCAATTGAGGTACTTGGATCAACGGTTTGGTCCTATCAGATCGCTGGCGCAGCCGCACTGCGCATTGTCGATCTGCTTTCTGTACCCCCGCTTCCGACCGATGGGAGTGAGGAACCGCAGGGAGCTGACATTGAAATCGATAACGTTTCTTTCTCTTATGGCTCGACGCTTGCTCTTGATGAGGTCAGCCTGACAGTCCCGCAAGGAACAGTAACGGCTCTTGTTGGGGCATCAGGTTCTGGAAAATCCACCCTGGCGACACTGGTTGCACGTTTCGCTGACCCGGATGAAGGAAGCGTACGTATCGGAGGTGTCGATGTGCGAGCCATTGCTCCTGACGTCCTCTATAAGCACGTATCCTTTGTTCTTCAAGATCCGCAGCTTCTTGATATATCCCTGCGCGAGAACATAGCACTAGGTAAGCCAGGAGCTAGTGATGAGGAGATCTGCGCAGCCGCTGCCGCTGCCCGTATTGACGACTATCTGCACTCCCTGCCTCGAGGCCTCAACACAGTTATTGGGGAGGACGCCCATCCTTCGGGTGGCCAAGCCCAACGCATTGCCATTGCGCGCGCACTTCTTGTCGACGCGCCCATCCTTGTGCTCGACGAGGCCACAGCCTTTACGGACCCCGAAGCTGAGGCTGAGATCCAAGCTGCACTTACCCGCCTCGTTCGAGGAAAAACAGTTCTGGTGATCGCCCACCGGGCCGCTTCGATTATTGGCGTTGATCAGGTTGCCATCCTTGAGGCAGGTCGACTTATCGCGCGAGGCACACCCGACGAACTCGCGGAGCATCCGTATATGCGCGAGCTCTCTGCAACAGTGAAAGGACACTGAGATGTTCAGCCTGATCTCTCGCCTGCGTGAGCCGCTTTCTGCTGAGGGGCGCGTCGGCTTCGGTCAAGTGATGTACTTATCCTGCGTCGTTGGTGTCGTTCGGGGTTTCTCCCTGATTTCATTCATTCCAGCTGCGATTGCTCTGACTTCAGGGGAAGCGGCGTGGGGAATGAGTCTGCGCGGGTGGCTGATTGTGCTTGCGGTCTGTGCTGTGGCCTCGTTTGTCTTGGAGTATGTGTTGGCCATGCGCTCCTACGTCGTGGCCTTCGATTTCCTGACGAATATGCACCGTGCGATCGGAAATAAGATCGCTTCTCTTCCTCTTGGTGCTTTCCGCGCAGACACAGCTGGGAAGACCTCGCGTCTAGTATCCCGAGAGCTCATGATGCTTGGCGAGATCTTCGCCCATATGTACTCGCCTTTGATCGCCGCGATTGTGACCTCACTGACGATGCTGGCAGGGATTACACTCTTCTCCCCGATGCTTGGAGTCGCCTGCCTAGCTGCGATCCCCATTGTTGGCGGGGGAGTGTGGGTTGCGCGTCGTTGCCTGCTTTCAGGCTCTGCGTTGAAAGAACCTCCTGCCCAAGAGCTGTCGCACCGCATCGTTGAATATGCGACCAAGCAGGGAGCATTGCGTGCCTGTGGTCGATCGGCCTCTTATGAGCCGCTTCAACAGGCTGAAAAGTCGTATGGAGTGGCCGCAAGGCGTTCTTTGGTCAGAGAGACGGTGGGACAAATTGTCAATGGTATGGCTGCGCAGGTTGTTGTTGTTTCTCTGATTAGCGCAATCGGTGTGCTTGCCGTCTGGGGAAGTGTAAGTGCAATCGAGGCAGTTGTCGCAATTGGTTTGCTTTTGCGCTTTACGCAGATCCTTGTCGATATCGGCGCGCTTGCCTCTGCTTTCGAAACGCGTCGCCCGGTCCTTGATCTCGCCCATGAAATTCTTTCCGCGCCCGAACTTCCTGTCCTATCGGATGATTCGAGCCCGAGCGTCCAGTCCGCGTCGAGTTCGTCCGTTGCACTCGATCGTGTCTCCTTCTCATACGAGGCCGATCACCCAGTTTTGCGCGACGTTTCCTTCCGAGTTGAGCCGGGCACGATGACCGCTATTGTCGGTCCTTCAGGCTGCGGGAAGACGACGATTGCCCGTCTGATTGCACGTTTCTATGACGTGGATAGTGGCACGGTGAGCGTGGGAGGCCGTGATGTTCGCCAGTATGATCCGGCGGAATTGATGGCACAACTTTCTTTGGTTTTCCAAGATGTCTATCTTTTCGACGATACCCTTGAAGCGAATGTTCGGATCGGCCGCCCTGGAGCGAGTAACGCCGAGGTAGAGGAAGCTGCACGTCTGAGCGGCGTCGATGAAATTGTCGCGCGCCTGCCACTCGGGTGGAAAACTCGTGTCGGTGAGGCAGGACGGGCTCTTTCCGGTGGTGAACGCCAACGCGTATCGATTGCCCGTGCGCTCCTTAAGGGTGCGCCTATCGTCCTCTTCGATGAGGCTACCAGTGCCCTTGACCCCGAGAATGAACATCGTGTCACCGCAGCGATGGATGCATTGCGACGTAATGCATCGCTCGTCGTTATTGCTCACAAGCTTGATACGATCACGGCTGCTGATCAGATTGTCGTCCTCGACGAGAATGGGCGTGTTGTGCAAATCGGTACCCATTCGCAGCTATTCGCGGAAACCGAAGGACAATACCGAGGGTTCTGGGAGGCTCGCTCGCGGGCGGCGGGATGGCGACTCGTGTAGGCGTGCGCGTGTGCTGATACACACGTCCAAAGCTGGAACCCCGACCGCGATGCGTGTTAAGCTACTCGTTGCCGAAGACCGTCGGTCATCCACCTCGGTGGATTCCAAGTGCGAAAGCTTCCGACGCAGGTGAGTGACTTCTTTCGAAGTGGGTTTCATTTGAGCCCGGCCGCTTTCCTGCGTGCCGGGCTTTTTCGTGCGTCCGGCGGTGAATTTTTGAAAGGAGGACCATGGCGAAGTCCGACAAGGTGGCAGCAGTTGCCGAGCTCGTGGAGCGTTTCCGCGCAGCCGACGCTGTCCTGCTGACCGAGTACCGCGGTCTGACCGTTGGCCAGCTCAAGCAGCTGCGTCGCGGCCTGGCTGGCAATGCGACCTACGCCGTGGCAAAGAACACGCTGGCGATCCTGGCGGCTCGCGAAGTTGGTCTCGATTTCCTCGAGGCCGACCTGAAGGGCCCGACCGCTATCGCTTTCGTCACCGGTGAGCCCGTTGAGGCTGCCAAGACGCTGCGTGATTTTGCCAAGGAGAATCCTCAGCTGGTACTGAAGTCCGGTGCTATGGAGGGCGCACAGCTCTCCGCTGAGGCAGTCAAGAAGCTTGCCGATCTCGAGTCTCGCGAGGTCCTGCTGGCCAAGGCCGCAGGCGCCCTCAAGGCGAAGATCTCTCAGGCGGCATACGCCTTCAACGCGCTCCCGTCCAAGACGGTGCGCACCATCGATGCTCTGCGTGAAAAGCAGGGCGAAGCGGCCTGACGTGACAGGCCCGCAAAGGCAACCGTCTTTGCGATCACATCCACAATCTGCTCACGTAGCAGGCCAAAATCGAAAGGATGCCAATCATGGCTAAGCTCTCCAACGACGAGCTCATCGAAGCTTTCAAGGAAATGTCCCTCATCGAGCTCTCCGACTTCGTGAAGCTCTTCGAAGAGACCTTCGACGTCACCGCTGCTGCTCCCGCAGCCGTTGCCGTTGCTGCTCCCGCCGCAGGCGATGCCCCCGCAGCTGAAGAGAAGGACGAGTTCGAGGTTGTCCTCGAGTCCGCAGGCGACAAGAAGATCGCCGTCGTCAAGGCCGTCAAGGCTCTGACCGGCCTGGGCCTCAAGGAAGCCAAGGACCTGGTTGACGGCGCCCCCTCGACCATCTTCGAGAACGCCAAGAAGGAAGACGCCGAGAAGGCTAAGGCTGAGATCGAAGAGGCCGGCGGCAAGGTCACCCTTAAGTGACTTTCCCCGTCTGATTCATTCAGACTTTCGCCCGTCATGGGCTGTGAAACCCCGTTCTGCTGCGGCAGGGCGGGGTTTCCGCTTAGTGTGCCACTCTGGACCGCGTGCGACGGCCCGCCCGCTTAGCGTCGGCAGCCGCGTGCGAGGAACCGCCTTGGCCGCGAGCGCCGTCCCGCCCGCTCACCGTCCGCGCCACGAGCTTTCGCTCGGCGCGTCGACTCGAAGCCCGGCCAGGCCCTGCCGTCGCCCGCGGCCATGCAAGTTAGCCTCGGCCTCGTAAAGCGGAAGGTTTACAATCTCACGCACATTCGACTTGAGCATGACGCGACGTGAGACTTCATAATGATTGACATGAGCGATGACAACAATCTCTACACCGTTGGTGAGGTTGCTGAGCGTTTCTCGTTGACGGTGCGAACGCTTCACCACTGGGAGGCGCAGGGGCTCCTCGCTCCTGCCGAACGGAGCTGGTCAAATTACCGGCTCTACTCGGTCGAGGACTGTGCTCGGGTCCAAAGGATCATCATCTACCGAGCGACGGGGATGAAGCTGGGGGACATCAAGACACTCCTCGATTCTGGGGAATCGGGGGTCTCGCACCTGAAGCGACAGCGAGCAAGCCTTATTGCCCATCGTCGGCAGACGGACAAAATGATCAAAGCAATCGATACCTTATTGGAGGATGCAATGAACGAAAATTCTCTCAGTGTGGAAGAGATCGGGGAAATCCTTGGGGATGCTGACTTTGCCGCGCATCAGGAGGAAGCTGAACAACACTACGGTGATAGTGACGACTGGCAGGAATCTCAGCGCCGTACTGCGTCGTGGAGTGCGAAGGACTGGCAGGGAAATGCTGACCGTTTTCAGCAGGTCGAGAAGGACATGATCGCAGCCATCCGTCAGGGCGTTCTTCCCGATAGTGACGAGGCGGCAGCTCTTGTCGCCTCGCATCGGGAATTGCTCAGCGAGTTCTTCCCGGTGACCCCTGCAAAGCACTACGTGATTTCACGTTCCTACATTCACGACGAGCGTTTCCGTTCGCACTACGACTCACAGCTCGATGGTTTTGCTCAATGGCTCGCGTCTGCAATTGAGTGCGCTGCTCGCGATAGTGGTGTGGATACGGACAATCCCGAATGGAAGTAATTGGTATGTGAGGCAGGCCATGAGCGAAGCCTGCTCTCGGATTTGCTCTTAGCCCACTTCATCGCTACTATTTCTTTTTGTCGCTTTCCCGCGTAGCTCAACGGCAGAGCATCCGACTGTTAATCGGACGGTTACTGGTTCGAATCCAGTCGCGGGAGCTTCTCCCCGGTACTTGGTACCGGGGTTTTTCTTTATCAGTGAACTCATGTCGCCCGTCTTGCACTCTGAGGCTGAGAGTGCCAGACTTGGACTTAGCACTCGGGAGTGCCGAGTGATAAGCACTAAGGCCGGTGAGGCTCTGGAGGAACCTGAGTCGTCCGTCGCGGGCATCGGTCCAATCCGCATCGCGGAAGGATAGAAGAACATGACAAAGCTCATTCACTTCGATGAGGAGGCACGCCGCGGCATGGAGCGCGGTCTGAACCTTCTCGCCGACACCGTTAAGGTCACCCTGGGCCCCAAGGGCCGTAATGTCGTCCTCGACAAGAAGTGGGGCGCCCCCACCATTACCAAGGATGGCGTTTCCGTTGCTAAGGAAATCGACCTCGAAGATCCCTTCGAGCGTATCGGTGCAGAACTGGTCAAGGAAGTTGCCAAGAAGACCGATGACGTTGCAGGTGACGGCACCACGACCGCTACCGTTCTGGCACAGGCACTGGTCCGTGAGGGCCTGCGCAACGTTGCAGCCGGTTCGAACCCCATTGCCCTGAAGCGCGGCATTGATGGCGCCGTTGAGGCAATCGTTGCCCAGCTGCACAAGGATTCCAAGCCTGTTGAGACCACCGAGCAGATCGCTGCCACCGCCTCGATCTCCGCAAACGATCCCGAGATCGGCAAGCTCATTGCTCAGGCCTTCGAGAAGGTTGGCTCCGAAGGTGTTGTGACCGTTGAAGAGACGAACTCTTTCGACACCACCCTTGAGACCACCGAAGGTATGCGTTTCGAGCGCGGCTACCTCTCTGCATACTTCGTCAACGATGCAGATCGTCAGGAAGCCGTCCTCGAGGATCCTTACATCCTGCTGGTCGACACCAAGATCACCAACGCCAAGGAACTGCTGCCTGTCCTGGAAAAGGTCATGCAGACCGGCAAGCCGCTGTTCATCATTGCTGAGGACGTTGAGGGCGAAGCCCTGGCAACCCTGGTTGTCAACAACATCCGTGGCACCTTCAAGTCGGTTGCTATCAAGGCTCCCGGCTTCGGCGATCGCCGCAAGGCCATGCTGAAGGACGTTGCAATCCTCACCGCTGGTGAAGTGATCTCCGAGACCGTTGGCCTCTCTCTTGAGAACGCCACCCTTGAGGATCTCGGCCGTGCACGCAAGGTCATCGTCTCCAAGGACGAAACCACCATCGTTGACGGACTGGGCGCAAAGGATGACATCCAGGCACGCATCCGCCAGCTGCGTAAGGAAATCGAGACCACCGATTCCGATTACGACCGCGAGAAGCTCCAGGAGCGCCTGGCAAAGCTCTCCGGCGGCGTGGCAGTCATCAAGTCCGGTGCTGCAACCGAGGTTGAGCTCAAGGAACGTAAGCACCGCATCGAGGACGCGATCCGTAACGCTCGCGCAGCCTCTGAAGAGGGCTTGGTTGCCGGTGGCGGTGTTGCACTGATTCAGGCAGCCTCCAAGGCTCTTGACTCGCTGAACTTCAGCGGCGATGAGGCAACCGGCGTGAACATCGTTCGCGAGGCCGTCTCCGCACCGCTCAAGCAGATCGCTGAGAACGCTGGCCTTGAAGGTGGCGTTGTTGCTGACCGCGTTGCTCAGATGGAGCCCGGCTTCGGTCTGAACGCTGCAACCGGTGAGTACGGCGACCTGATGACCCAGGGTATCTCCGACCCGGTCAAGGTCACCCGCTCCGCTCTGCAGAACGCAGCCTCGATCGCAGGTATGTTCCTGACCACCGAGGCCGTTGTTGCCGACAAGCCCGAGCCTCCGGCACCGGCAGGAGCACCTGCTGACGGCGGAATGGGCGGAATGTACTGATCCCTTAGGGATTAGAAAACAGCATTCCCATTGAATGTCCCTGTGGGGGCGCGCATGAGCGCGCCCCCACAGGCATTTATTAGGCGCTTTCATTGACTAGGCCAGTCTTCTAATGCGCGAAGAGTCCTATGCTCTGTGCTTCAGCATCTGCGTAGACCTGAGCCGCATGTGAAAGTGAGCCTGAGATCTGGTCTAGGGAGCTTTCAACTTGAGCTTGGGTGAGCTGCCAAGAAGCAACAGAATCGGAGAATTGCGCAGAGGCGCCACCTTGCCAAGTATCTTTAAGCGCCAGTAATTCGTTCATGAGTGCTGAGACTTCGCTTCGAATTGAGTCGCAGGTAATTTGGATCCGCGAGGCGCATGAAGCGATGTGTGCGGAGTCGACGGAAAACGCGGTCATTGTGCCCTCCTAGGCTGGGTGAATGGGTGTTCACAGCCTAGGAAGAGAGAAATGACGTCACCGTGCAGATGAGGCGATCTGTGCAAAAAACGGTTCAATCTGACACGGTGGATGAATACGATGATTCAACCTTAAGGATTTAGGACAGTGGGGGAGGAGTTGGAATGTCCAAGTCATCCAACGCTGACTCCAAAGAAGAAGTGTCGTCATCATCAACAGCAGATCTACGCGAAGGACTTTCTGCTGCAATACCCGGCAGAGGGGTGTGGACGGTGCTGGGCAGAGAAACATGTTGAGAAGAAGGTTCTGCCATGCCAGAGGGCGTGGGAGCTGCCTCTCCGCTTGGAATCCCCAGAGCAGGTGTCTCAGTGTTTTCTGGAGGAAGGGTTGGTGATACGGGCACAGTATCCCCCGCTGACTCCTCCGCGCTATCAGATGTGGCATTGGAAGGAGCCTGAGCGGAGACTGAAGCCTCAGCCCCACTGCCAAGGGAAGCGGGCGTCACAGGTACGCCAGCGGCCTCGTCAGTGGCAAACTCATCGGAATCAACGGAAAGGGTTGACTTTGGAAGCTCAACAACAGCGGAAGGCAAAGATTCGCTAGGAACGCTCGGGGTATCGACGGAGTCGAAAGGTTCAGCATGACTCTTAATGTTGAGGTGACGGCGCCGGATAATCATCGTCCCAGAGGCAGGAGTATCCGATGAGAGTGTCTCCTGGTGTTCCTCTGGCTCAAAATCTTCTTCGGACTCATTGAGATCGGCATCGGGGGCGCATGCTTTGAGAACTCGAGCGAGCTTGGCACTTTCGGCCTCGAGATTAGCGCGTGCAGTTTCTTCCCATGCAAGTGCAAGCGGTGAATGAAAGATCTGCTCGCGTGCCAAAATCTTCTTAATTGCCAGGCGGCGTGCGCGTACGTAATCCGTATCGCATAAATCAGGGCATTCTTCGCGCAATGATTCGCGGAAGCGTTTAAAGTCCTGAGGGCTAGCTGCCAGCATTCCTAAGTCGGCATCAATGAGGACTTGAGCATCCATGTCAGAAGGGTCCGCGCGGTGCGTGAAAAGCGCCATCATGAGCTCTTGAATGCGAGAAATAACGTCTTCGTTCAGCCCCAGTGTTTCCATGCGAGAACGTGCGTGGTACAGCGCAGAGAATTCCTGTTCATCGCTGTCGGTTCCGCGTTGGAAAACATCGAAACTACGGTTAAGAACCGCTCCTTGATACCACAGTGCAACCCGCAGAACTTCAGGATCGTGTGCTGTCGAGGCAATCTCGTCGATACGCGCCAAAGTTTTGATGAGATGGCGGGTATTGTGAAGGATTCGTCCCTTGGCATTCCAGCGCGAGATCAAATCGCGAGCTTCAGCCTCCAGAAGGGGAATCGGAGCGCTTGCCCCAATTTCTTGCATCGCGTCCACGAAGGAACTAAAAAGCCACTGAGGTGCATCGGCACCCATGCGCGCTCACTCCTAGTCTGACAATGTTACTTGGCAATGCTAGCCACTTTTTGGGCGCTTGGCACGGAGCTTTCCCCCTCAGCGAAGGATTCGCAGAGGCCATGCAGCGCGTGATCACTTAATTCCCAGCGGTTTTCTGCGTCATTCTCAAGGAAAAACAGTGGAGCTTTGGTAGTTGAGATTCGCAAGACATTCGACGTGGAAAGGAAGCGGCGAAGATCGAATTCCGTCAGTTTACGCCTTCATGCGTTCTTTGGACTGCACGATTGGCATATCGATCTTGACGGTAAGACCACCGCCCGTGGTCTTTGCCAGCTGTGCGTGACCGCCGTGTGCCGAGATGATTGAGGACACAATGGAAAGGCCCAATCCGGAGCCACCCAGCGAGCGGGCACGCGAGCTTTCTGTTCGATAGAAGCGCTGGAAAACTTTTTCATAGTCTTCCTTCGCAATTCCAGGTCCGTGGTCCCTAAATTCCATCAGAACAGAAGTGGGATTCTGACTTACCGCAATCTCAACCGGTGTTGAACGCGGGGTATAACGCACAATGTTGCCGATGATATTTGTGAGCACCTGTTGCAGGCGGTCGCGGTCGGCCTGAATCCATACGGATTGTGGAATCGGCTGGTCATTGATCCCCAGAATCTTGACCTGGCGAGTGGGATCGAGGGCTTGAAGATCAAAGCGAGCATTGCGAAGCATCGCGATCACGTCAACGTCCACGATTTCTAGCGGCCGGCCCTCGTCCAAGCGAGCCAAGGTCAAAAGGTCCTCAACCAATGAACCCATGCGAGTTGATTCGGATCGAATGCGCCCCATGACTTCGCCGGTGCGCTCTGCCGGAACGCCGCCCATTGAGTAGAGCTCGCAGTAACCGGAAATCGCGGCTAGGGGAGTGCGTAGTTCATGCGAAGCGTCGGAAACGAAGCGACGGATCTTGCGCTCAGATTCTTCGCGCGCTGCGAATGACTGCTCCAGCTGGCTCAGCATGGAGTTCAATGAGTTCGAAAGCGAACCGACTTCCGTTGAAGGCGGAGCGAATGGAACACGCTGGGTGAGGTCGCCAGCGGCGATCTTCCCAGCAGTCGTCTCGATTCCGCGCAGAGGAAGAAGCGCGCGCCGGACTAGGTAGGTCGCCAGGCCGGTGCCGATGGCGATGATCGCAATTGCCGTCGTCGCAACGTATCCAGCCATATTTTGAATGGTGAATTTTACGTCGTTGAGCGGAAGCGCGACGGTGAGCCTGCCCGTTGGGGTGATATCGCCACTGCGCGTAATGGGAACAATAATCACGCGCCATGTAGATCCCTTCTTCGTTGATTCGACAGTAACGGGGTCAGTCCAGCCGGTAGCCGTCTGCGCGGATTGACCTGGCTTGAGAAGCTCCGGAATCAGCGGTTTACCTGCGTGGTCGCGTGTCGAGGCCGAGAGCAGCGTGACGTCTTCTTCGTTGGCTCGTTGGATGTTGAGGTAGTAGAGGGTGGGGAGGTTGGGCTCTTGGGCCAGCTCTTGGGGGTTCTCAATGGCCTTGGGGGCCAATGACAGAACTGTTGATGAGAGTTGGTCATCAACTTGGGCAATGAGGTGGCGCTGCAAGAGGCCGATCATCACCGTTGCTGAAAGGGAAAGTCCAAGGGAGAGAAGAAGTGCAGTGAGCGCAACAATTCTGGCCGTCAACGAACGTGACGACCAGAATCTGCGTACTACACCGCGTGGGTACATTTTTTAGTTATCGTCTCGAAGGATGTATCCAACGCCTCGCTTGGTGTGAATGAGCTCGCCGCTGGCGCCTTCGACGGCCAGCTTGCGACGCAGGTAGGAAATATAAGATTCGACGATTGCGACCTCGCCATCCCAGTCGTATTCCCAGACGTGATCGAGGATCTGCATCTTGGAAACGACTCGTCCCTGGTTGATCATGAGGTAGCGCAGAAGCTTGAACTCGGTGGGGGACAGGTCGATCGGTACTCCAGCGCGAGTGACTTCGTGTGCGTCTTCGTCGATGACAAGGTCAGCGACGCGCAGCTTGCCATCGTCGCCGCTCTCGCCCAGCGTACGGCGCAGAACGGCACGAATACGTGCGACGACTTCCTCAAGGCCAAAAGGCTTCGTGACGTAATCGTCGCCGCCGACGGTGAGTCCCTGGATCTTGTCGCGCATATCATCGCGAGCTGTCAGGAAAAGGACGGGGATGGTGATACCTGCATCGCGCAGGCGACGAGTCACTGTGAAGCCGTCCATGTCGGGGAGCATGACATCCAGAACGATCAGGTCGGGGCGTTCTTCCTGAGCTTGGTGGTAAGCAGATGCTCCGTCTTCTGCCGTAATGACATCAAAGCCAGCAAATCGCAGAGATGAGGCCAGAAGATCGCGAATATTTGGTTCATCGTCAACGACAAGAAGTCGTGCTTCTCCAGTGTTTTCAAATTCCGTCATAGTCAACATTTTGAGTGAGATAGCTGAATGTATCCTGAATGCCTGCTGTGTGAAATTGTTTTTCTGAGAATCCGCATGAAAAAGGTATTGAAAGGGAGATAATGCAAGCATGACTCAATCCAGCTCGCAAAGTCTTTTTGAACCCCAAGGCGTGACCTTTAATCCGGTTAAACGCTCGCTTGCCGTGGTGCGGCGGCTGAACGTCAGTGTTTACTTTGTCATCGGTGTTGCTGCGGTATCGGTTGGCATGGTGATGGCACCAGACTTTCCGCGAGAGTGGGGTTTTGGGATCATCGCTGGATTAAGTGCCGGATGGCTCTACATGATGTGGATTATCGGCCGGCAAGTACGTAATTTCGCATGGGCGCAAGGTGAGCATGATTTCCTCATTCGTCGAGGTGCTTTCTTCCGCTCGATGACAATCGTTCCTTACGGCCGCATTCAGTACGTTGATATTTCAGAAGGCCCCGTTTCTCGCTTCTTTGGTATTTCCACGGTGATCATTCATACGGCCTCGGTCTCTACTCGTGCCTTTGTTCAGGGGATCCCCTCTGAGGATGCTGCCCGTCTGCGCGACCAACTCGCCCAGCGTGGAAGCGCTGAGATGGCAGGGCTGTGAGCATGAGTTCTTCTCAACACGTGTATGCAGCGGACCAAGGGGTTGATCCCTCGCTGTGGCGCCGCGTCCACGTCATCACGCCTCTTCTGGAGATCTGGCAAATCCTGGTGGCAGGTTTTGCCTTTGCTACTTATCGCAATTTCAGTGAAATCCAGGAAATGCTGCGTTCTGAGTATCCTCTCCCTTTCCTTTCGGAGCGTTTCTTTTATTTGGTGGGGAGCGCACTGATTGTCATTGCCGTCCTGGTTGGTTTTGTTTTTCTCCAGTGGTGGTCCCTGGCCTTTGCAGTCACGGAAACTGCAGTGTGGTCACGCCGTGGGATTCTTAAGCGTCAGCAGCGCCATGCGCGCTTGGACCGTATTCAGGCCGTTGATATCTCCCAGCCGGTCCTTGCACGAATTCTTGGCTTGGGCAAGCTAGATGTCGAAGTTGCTGGTGGTTCCTCCTCCAACATCACCATCGGTTACCTCAAGGTCTCCGAACTTGAAGCTCTGCGCGGTGAAATCCTCGCTCGTGCCGCAGGGCTGAGGGTAGAAGCACAAACTTCCCCCGAGGCCTCGGCAATGGGGACGATGCCTCAGTCGCCTTACACCCCCGCCCAGAGCGGGTACCCAGCTGCAACGGCGGATCCCTACGCTCCTGCTCAGCCCACGGCCTCGCAAACTCCCGGAAACTACAGCTACACCGGAGAGGTCTATGCGCCCTCTTCAATCCCGGTTGCACCTGAGCGTGAGCTCTATCAGGTCTCAATGGGACGCCTGCTCGGATCGCAGATGCTGTCTTTGGGCAATATCGTTGCCATTTTGCTTCTGATTGCATTCCTCGTCGCCGGAGGCATTGCCGCTGTACAAGAGGGCATTGTTGTCGCCATTGCATCATTGGGTGGTTTCCTTTCTGTGGCAATGTCGATTGTCGCTGCACAGTGGAATCGTTTTGCCTCTGAGGCTAACTTCCGCCTAGCGATTTCCCCAGATGGTATCCGCGTGCGACGCGGTTTACTCAGCACGCGCGCACAGACCATTCCGCCGAGGCGTATTCACGCGATTCAGGTTCAGCAGCCCTTCTTTTGGCGTTTTCTGGGTTGGTACCGCCTGAGCATTCTTCAAGCCGGTTACGGTGTGAAAGACACTGACTCGAACAAACAGCAGAGTTCTCACATCCTTATTCCCGTAGGTACACGCCGAGACGTTGAATTCGCACTGTGGATGGTTTTCAACGATCTGGGTGTCGATGATGTTCCTTCCTTTATTGAGGCTGCGCTCGCGGGAAAGGGAAGCGGGCAGGGCTTTGTGCAGATGTCGCCTCGAGCGCGCTGCTTGGACCCCTTCGCCTACCATCGCCGCGCTCGAGCAATCACGCGGACCACATTCGTTATCCGCGATGGTTGGTTGAATTGGAAGAGCCTCTGGGCACCTATTGCACGTCTGCAGTCGGTTCGGGTGCAATCGGGTCCTCTAGAACGCAAACTGGGTGTGGCAAGTCTGCACATGGATGTGGTTCCCGGTGTATTCAAGATGATTGCGGAGCATCAAGACGCCTCGCAGGCAGGTGCAGATATTTACACCTTGCTCATCGAAGGGCAGGCCAACCGTGCCAGCGAGCCTCCTGAGAAATGGATGCTGCGCGTAGAAAATGGGATGCACAGTTAATATCCAATGATGCAGCTGCGAAGATAGCGCCGAGCAAGGGGCGCGGATTCAGACGTGGCTTTGCGCTCAGGGCTATCCATCAGACACCACAGCAAAGGCGGAATATGCGCGGCGGTCGACTTGATATCGGCATTATCGGCATGGGACATGTTGGCCCTGTGATTGGCTCGGCCCTGCGAGCGGTTGGACACACGATTGTTGGGGTGAGTGCTTCTTCGGAGGAATCGCGCGAGCGCGCCGATGCTCTATTGCCGGGGATTCCCATTCTTTCGGTGGAAGAGATTGTCTCTCGTTGCCAAATGGTTGTTCTGACCGTTCCCGACGACCAGCTGGAAGGTTTGGTCAAGGGGCTGGCTGAATTAGGTGCCTGGCAGTCCTCGCAACTGGTTGTGCATACTTCGGGGGCGCACGGAATTGACATTCTGCGCCCCGCTTCGGGTATGGGGGCAATTCCCTTGGCAATTCATCCGGCAATGACCTTCACGGGGACCTCTGTTGACGTTCCACGTTTGGTGGGGACACCCTTTGCAGTGACTGCTCCAGCAATTGCCTTGCCCATTGCCCAAGCGCTAGTCGTTGAAATGGGTGGTGAGCCTTTTGAGATCGCGGAGGAAGATCGTGGGGTCTACCACGCTGCGTTGAATCACGGTGCAAATTTCCTTGCCACTGTAGTCGCGCAGTCTAAGCAGATCCTCTCCACCGTTGGAATTGAGGATCCGGGAACTTTCTTGCGTCCCCTGTGCGAGGCCGCACTAGATCGCGCGCTGCGAGCGGGAGACCGCGGGGTTTCTGGCCCCATCCCGCGGGGCGATGTCGGAACAATTCGCGAGCACCTGAGCGTTCTAGAAATCAAAGCCAAGGAAGAAAACTTGGCGGGGGAGGGCCAGTGGGCGCACCGCCTCGAGGACGCACGCTCAACCTACGCGGCAATGACTCTGCACACCGTTGACCTACTGGAATTTGAGGGACGAATCAGCTCTCAGGTGGCCTCGGAAATCCGCGCAGCCGTGCGCGAAATGGGTGAAAAGTGATCCGTTAGACCCCCACGAAATGGCGTTTCGGGGGCCTTTCGGGCGAGAATAAGTCATATGAACTCTACGCCTCAGTTGACGCATACCCGAGAAGAACTTGCGCAAGCACTATCCCAACTTGAGGGGACGCGCGCGCTGGTCATGACAATGGGAGCGCTCCACCGAGGGCACCTTGAGCTTGTCCGGCAGGCACAGGAGCTTGCCGATCATGTCATCGTCACAATCTTCGTGAACCCCACCCAGTTCGCTCCCGGCGAGGACTACGATGCCTACCCGCGCACATTAGATGCCGATATGGAGGCTCTGTCAACGGTGGGCGCCGATCTTGTCTGGGCGCCTTCCGTCACTGATGCTTACCCAACTCCTGCAACCACCCGTATCGACGCTGGCCCGGTTGCTCACATTCTTGAAGGCGCAACCCGCCCGACTCACTTTGCCGGCGTTGCACTGGTCGTCTCAAAGGCAATGAATCTGATTCGTCCTAATGTTGCGCTCTTTGGCCAAAAAGATGCCCAGCAGCTGGCGGTTATTCGCACTTTCGTTCGTGACTTGGATATGCCCGTGCGCATTCAGGCCGTTGAGATTGTTCGCGATAGCGATGGTGTTGCGCTGTCTTCGCGTAATCAGTACCTCAGCGAGGAAGAGCGCGTGCATGCGCGTTCCCTGTCGCGCGCGATTGACGAAGCCCGTGCTGCTGCGGCTTTGGGTGTTCCCCTTGACGAAGTTTTGCGTGCTGCATCCTCTGTTCTCGAGGCCGAAGAGGGAGTTATTCCCGATTACGTTGCGATCGTGGATGATGACGAATTCACCCTGCTTGCGGGGACGGGAAGCGCCGCAGAACAGGTGGATGAGGATAGCCGCGAGAAGGCGCTGGAAGCCGCGGCAACGCAGGGGAGCCTTCGCGCTCGAATTCTTCTTGCCGCGCGGGTTGGAGCGACTCGCTTGATTGATAACGCGGATGTCGTCATTTCTGTTGCCGGAGGCGCACGTCATGAGTGAAATGACTCGGACCATGGTGATTGGAAAGATTCACCGTGCACGAGTAACTGGAGCCGATTTGCATTATGTTGGCTCAATTACCATCGACGAAGACCTCTTGGATGCGGCCAATATTGTTCCCGGCCAAAAAGTAGATATCGCGGATGTGAACAACGGATCACGCCTGTCGACGTACACAATCGCCGGTGAGCGCGGAAGTGGTGTCATTCAGCTCAATGGAGCTGCGGCGCATCTGGTGAACCTGGATGATTTGGTCATCATCATGGCCTATGCCCAGGTCCCTGAATCTCAGGTTCGCTCCATAACCCCCAGTGTTGTTTTCGTCGATGCGCAGAACCGAATTATCGAGGAGGGGAGTGCTCTGGGACAGGTCCCTGAGTCTTCGCCCCGCGCCCAGAGCTTGGGCTTGAAGAGCTCGGGTGTGTGAATTTCAATCCGCTCACACGCATGAGCGTGACTAATCGCTGACTTTCGCTACCATTGAAGTCATGACTGATTCGCCTGTTGACGATACCCCTGAACAAGTACAAATCCGCGCTGCCAAGCGTGCACGCCTCATGGAGGCGGGGATTCCCGCCTACCCTGTGAAGCTTCCCATCACTACGACCATTGCAAAGGTCCGTGAAAAGTACAGCCATCTGGAAGCCGGCGAAGAGACCGATGACATCGTTGCTCTCTCTGGCCGCGTGGTTTTGGCACGTAACGGTGGAAAGCTTTGCTTCGCAACCCTTATGGATGGTGCGGGCAACAAGATCCAGGTGATGCTCTCTGCCGCTTCGGTCGGGGCAGAGTCGCTGGCTCAGTACAAAAACGATGTCGACTTGGGTGACTTCCTCTACGTTCACGGTCGCGTGATTTCTTCCAAGCGCGGTGAACTGTCGATCTTCGCTACCCCAGCCGAGGTCACTCCCGAGGCCCAGGCCGCTTACGATGCTGCTCCGACTGCACTTCCCGCTCCTGACGCCTCGTGGGCAATTGCCTCAAAGGCCCTCCGTCCTCTGCCAAAGACCTGGACGACCGCCGAGGGTGAAGAAGTTACTCTTTCGGAAGATCAGCGAATCCGCCGCCGCGAGCTCGACCTGATCACCCGTCCTGCCGCGCGCAATATGATCCGTATTCGCGCTGCAGTGAACCGTTCCATTCGTGAGAACTTCTTCCGCCGTGATTACATCGAGCTCGAAACTCCGATGCTCCAGGTCATCCACGGTGGCGCTTCGGCACGTCCCTTTATCACGCACATGAACGCGCTGGATATGGACCTCTACCTGCGTATTGCTACCGAGATTTACCTCAAGCGCGCAGTTGTCGGTGGTGTGGATCGCGTCTTTGAGATGAACCGTAACTTCCGTAACGAAGGCATGGATTCCTCTCACAGCCCCGAATTCACTTCGCTGGAGGCCTACGAAGCCTATTCCGACTACAACGGAATGGCCGAGTTGACGCGTAACCTGATCCAGCAGGCCGCTCGTGATGCCTTTGATCTTCCCGAAGGCCAGGAAGTTGTCACTCTTGCTGACGGCACCGAGTATGACCTTTCGGGCGATTGGGACCACATCGACCTGTACGGCTCGACCTCAGAGGCCTTGGGCGAAGAGATCACGGTCGATACGCCTCGTGAGAAGCTGCTCAAGTACGCCGATCAGATCGGTATTGAGGTTGATGATTACGCAGTCAATGGCAAGATCGTCGAGGATATCTTCGAAGAGCTCGTTGCCTCGAAGCTGTGGGCACCGACCTTCGTCTATGACTTCCCCGAGGACACTTCTCCGCTGACCCGTTACCACCGTTCGCGTCCGGGCCTGACTGAGAAGTGGGACCTGTATGTTCGTGGTTTTGAGACCGCAACGGCATACTCCGAGCTCGCTGATCCCGTTGTTCAGCGTCAGCGTTTTGAAGCGCAAGCTCTGGCAGCTGCTAATGGTGATCCCGAAGCCATGGTTTTGGATGAGGACTTCCTTATCGCCATGGAACAGGGCTTCCCGCCCTGCGGTGGTATGGGCATGGGAATTGACCGCCTGCTGATGGTGCTGACCGGACAGGGAATCCGCGAAACGATCCCCTTCCCCTTGGTCAAGCGCCTGGGCTGAGTACGTAAAAGCGGCCGGCTTTCGTCAATTGACGAGGCCGGCCGTTTTTGTATGTAGAGAGTGCACCTAAGCGCGTGTGGGGGTTACCTGAAAGCGCTGTGTTAAGACGTCACAGGCGCGGGTTAGGCGTGGGCGCGGTGGCGAACCAAATCCAAAAGTTCACGCGCAGCGCCATCATCCAAAACAAGATCGGTGATGACACCAGCGTGGAGTGCTCCCAGTAGCGGTAGTGCCTTCGACGCGCCTGCCACCACGGCCAGGCGACGGGGAATCTTCCGTAGCGTTGCCGGGCTTGGCCCAGATGCGCGTTTGTTCAGATCCATGTCCGTCGATCCATCTTCACGCAGAAGGACCGTGCAGACATCCCCAACAACGCCGTCTTCTTGTGCATGCGCAATTTCATCGGGATCCAAGAATCCTCCCGAATAGACGCGCGATGGAAGTCGGGCAGAAAGTGAGCCGATTCCAAAGAGCGCGACATTCGCCGAATCAATCGTCGCAAGTACAGAGGTAACCGAACGTTCACGCCACAGTGCTTCCTTTGTTTCTGCGAAGTCAAAGAAAGCGGGGACGGGGAAGTGAACCATTCGGGCACCCAAAGCAGTAGCTGCGCGAGAAATAATGGCATCCGCATAGGGGACACCCGATTCTGTCGCAGTTGCAGCGCCATTGAGTTGCACCACTGTTGAACCAGGGAGATTCACTCGGGGTAGGCATCGGGTGACTTCGGAGGTCGTGTTACCCCATGCAATTCCAAGAGTGTCTCCGGGCTTGAGCATATCCACAAGGCGTTCAGCGGCTACTCGTGCAACATTGTGCAGCCGATTCACTTCCGTGTGAATGTCATGAACGGGAACGACTGATGTTCGAATTCCAAATATTTCGTTAATTTGGCCCGAGAGTGAACCGCGGTTTCCTGGGGTCGCAGCAACGGAGATGCGCACCAGACCGGAGTTTCGAGCGTAGGTCAGTAGGCGTGAAACAGACGAACGTGAAACACCGAGGTGGCGGGCGATGGTCTCCATCGTCTGCCCCTGCAGGTAATACATCGAGGCCGCTTCGTGGGCCTGTTCATCACGTATTGTCACATTTCCTAGTATGCCATCCATAAGCACGCACTTGTAGCTGTTTAGTCACCAATTTGCCTATAGGCGAAGTGGGCTCCAAATGATGTACTTGTCCACAGGTTGACCCAAATACATGAACAAACGTTCATCCATTTGGGGTGAAGGGCAACAAATGAGATACTAAACGTGATCCACAACGCATCTTCGAATGAGGGTGGTCTGGTGGTACTTGCATGGCGGTGAGATCCCGCCAATGACCCCGTCGCGAAGACGCGACGGAGAAAGTTAGGGAAATATGCTCGCAACAATTCTCCCAGCCTTTGACACGTCACTTCCGGTTACAACGGCACAGGTCTTCTGGTCTGAGTTCCTTGGAACTGCAGTGCTTCTTCTCCTTGGTGCTGGCGTCGTTGCCACGAACCTGCTCCCCAAGTCCAAGGGCAAGGGTGGCGGTTGGCTCATGATCAACTTTGGATGGGGACTTGCAGTATTTGCAGGTGTTTATGTCGCTTTCCGTACCGGTGGACACCTGAACCCCGCAGTCACCATTGCAAAGGTTGTCGCCTACCTCTTTGAGCCCAGCACGACTCTCAACGGCGTTCCGGCAGAAAAGGCTGGAGCTGTTCTTGTCACCGGCTCGAACGTTGCCGTCTACATCATTGCCCAGTTCCTCGGCGCCTTTGTCGGTGCTGTCCTGTGCTGGCTCACCTTCAAGAAGCACTTCGATGAGGATTGCGATCCCGCTCTGAAACTCGGCGTCTTCTCTACCGGCCCCGAGATTCGCTCCTACGCTTGGAACTGCGTCACTGAGGCCATCGGCACCGCTGTCCTTATCCTCTGGGTCTTTGTCTCCGGCCACACCGAAACTGCGATTGGCCCGCTCGGCGTTGCCCTCATCATCGTCGTCATCGGTAACTCCCTGGGTGGCCCCACCGGATACGCAATCAACCCCGCTCGTGACCTCGGCCCCCGTATCGCTCACGCGATTTTGCCGATCAAGGGCAAGGGTGGCTCCGACTGGGCATACTCCTGGGTTCCCGTCGTCGCCCCCATCGTGGGTGCTGTGTTGGCAACAGTCTTCTACTACCTCGTCCTTGTCTGAGTAAACACAACGACGTGACACAACTTTCGAAAGGAAACTCATGACTACTAAAGAATTCGTCATGGCAATCGACCAGGGTACGACTTCGACCCGAGCAATCATCTTCAATCACTCCGGTGAGATTGTCTCTGTCGGGCAGAAGGAATTCACCCAGATCTTCCCGAACCCCGGTTGGGTTGAGCACAACCCGATCGAGATCTGGGATACCACGCGTCAGGTCGTCGCTGATGCGCTGCAGAAGGCGGAAATTAACCGTCACCAACTGGCAGCCGTCGGCATCACCAACCAGCGTGAAACCACCGTCGTGTGGGATAAGAACACCGGTGAGCCCGTTTACAACGCGATTGTCTGGCAGGACATGCGTACCTCCGACATCGTCAAGGAACTTGAAGGTGACGAGGGCCCCGATCGCTTCCGTCAGATCTGTGGCCTTGGACTGTCGCCCTACTTCTCCGGTTCGAAGATTAAGTGGATCCTCGACAACGTGGAGGGTGCGCGTGAGCGCGCCGAGGCCGGCGATCTCTACTTCGGCAACACCGACTCTTGGGTTTTGTGGAATCTGACGGGCGGCGTGAACGGCGGCGTTCACTACACCGACGTCACCAACGCCTCGCGTACCATGCTCATGGATATCCGTACCCTTCAGTGGCGCGAAGATGTCTGCGAGATTTTCGGCATTCCCATGTCGATGCTGCCCGAGATCAAGTCCTCCTCCGAGATCTACGGTTACGGCCGTAAGAACGGCCTGCTCATCGATACGCCGATTTCGGGCATCCTTGGTGACCAGCAGGCTGCAACCTTCGGCCAGGCTTGCTTCGAAAAGGGCATGGCAAAGAACACCTACGGCACCGGCTGCTTCATGCTGATGAACACCGGCACCGAGCCCGTGTTCTCCAACAATGGTTTGCTCACGACGGTCGCCTACAAGATCGGTGATCAGGCTCCCGTTTACGCCTTGGAAGGTTCCATCGCTGTTGCCGGCTCGCTGGTGCAGTGGCTGCGCGACAACCTGGGCATGATCGTGAAGTCCTCCGATATCGGCGAACTGGCACGTACGGTCGAAGACAACGGTGGAGTCTACTTCGTCCCCGCTTTCTCCGGTCTTTTTGCACCGTACTGGCGTTCCGATGCGCGTGGTGCAATCGTCGGCTTGACGCGTTACGTCAACAAGGGCCACATTGCTCGCGCGGTTGAGGAATCCACCGCATTCCAGAGCGCAGAAGTCCTGGATGCAATGAATGCCGACTCGGGTGTTCCTCTCAAGGAGCTCAAGGTCGACGGCGGCATGACGCACGATGATCTGGTCATGCAGTTCCAGGCTGACCTGTGCGGCGTCGATGTCGTTCGCCCGAAGGTCATTGAGACCACCGCGCTGGGTGCTGCTTACGCGGCGGGTATGGCTGTTGGCTTCTGGTCGGGCACCGACGATGTCGTTGCCAACTGGCAGGAAGGCAAGCGCTGGACTCCTTCAATGGCTCCTGCAGAGCGTGATCGCACCTACCGTCTGTGGAAGAAGGCCGTCACCCGTACTCTCGACTGGGTTGACGAGGACGTGAAGTAGTCTCAAGGTATTGAGGCATAAGAGGCCGGGGCCGCTGATGCGGTCCCGGCCTCTTGCGTCTCGGGCGCCTCGCGATGAGGATTTCTCCTTAATTCACGCATGCGTCGATGTCCAGAAGTATAGGATTGGACTATGAATCCCCCTGACGCAGAAGCGACATATCTCCTGATCGATGGTGAAAACATCGATGCCACACTTGGGCTTTCCGTTCTGGATCGCCGTCCAACTCCCGATGAACGTCCCCGCTGGGATCGAATTCGTGAAGCGACCGAGCAGCTCTGGCATCAGCAAGTGCGCGGCCTTTTCTACCTCAATGGAACCTCGGGTTACCTTCCCATGGGCTTTATTCAAGCGCTCCATGCAATGGGTTACCGCGCTCTTCCCCTAGCGGGTCCAGACGACATGAAGGTCGTTGATGTCGGTATTCAACGCACCCTTGAAGCCATTGCAGAGCAGGGGTCGGGCTCAGTTATTTTGGCTTCTCACGACGCCGATTTCCTGCCGCAAATTCAGGATCTGCTTGAAAACGGACACCGCGTCGGGATTATGTGTTTCAAGGAGTTCCTCTCCAGCCAGTTCCACGAACTGGAAGATCTGGGCCTTGAAATCATTGACCTTGAATACGATGCGCACGCATTCCAAGTACAGCTTCCGCGCATTCACATCATCGATATCGACGACTTCGACCCCTTCGATTACCTCTGACATACAAAAATGTGGGCCCTGGATCAGGGCCCACATTTTTATGTTGTCAATCAGTGCTGCTGCTTCAGTGCCGCAAGACGAGCTTCGATTTCAGCCTGAGAAGAATCGGTCTCCAGCTCTGCGAACTGTGAATCCAGCGAGGAGGTCGCAACCTCAGCCTTACCCTGGGCCATTGCCTCGGTTCGACGAACCTTGTCCTCGAAGCGAGAGAGCTCAGAGGTCGGGTCAAGAACATTGATCGAGGCAACTGCATCCGAAACCTGTGCCTGTGCCTCGGCGGCCTTCTGGCGTGCAACCAGCTGATCGCGCTTGGTCTTGAGCTCGCTGAGCTTGTCCTTCATCTGGACCAGACCGTTCTTGAGCTTGTCGACGACCTCGCGCTGAGAAGCGATCAGCGGCTCAGCGTTCTTTGCTTCACCTTCGAACTGAATCTGCTTGCCGATGGCAACGCGAGCCAGATCGTCCCACTTCTGTGCGCCGGCCTGGTCGCCAGCTGCGCGCATTTCCTCAGCCTTTGCCGAGGCCGCGGCTGCCTTGCGTCCCCAATCTGCAGCTACAGTGACGTCCTCATCGTGGTCCTTCTCGGCCAAACGAAGGTTACCGACGGTCTGTGCGACTGCGGTCTCTGCTTCTGCGATCGAGTTCGTGTAGTCGCGAATCAGCTGATCAAGCATCTTCTGAGGGTCCTCGGCGCGGTCGAGGAGCGCATTGATGTTTGCCTTTGCGAGCTGAGAAATACGACCAAGGATGGTTTGCTTTTCCGCCATTGTTTCCTCCTTTGGGAAGCGGGAAAAATTATGGTTGAACTATATCCTATTTCAGAACGATCCGGTGTGACCTGATCCGTTGGAGCCGCCAAAGCCCCCTCCGCCGAAGCCGCCACTAAAGCCTCCGCCGAAGTTTCCTCCGCTGGAACCGCCCCAACTGGAGCCGCCCCCGCCCCAATCGTGTCGACGTGAACTTCCTCCGTT
>CAUTAH010000001.1:0-155978 GCA_963536345.1 uncultured Actinomyces sp. | reverse complement strand
GGAAGCCGCATAACGGCTACCATTAAACGCGTCCAAGTTTCGGGGCGCAGTTCACACACGGTAGCCGGGGTTCTTGTTTCCTCATCCCCTTCTCAGAACTCCATCCCATCGTCCTCCAACGACTTCTGAGCCTGACTGACCTGTACACGCTTGCTAACGAGCTTGTTCCCATAGGAGCGCTCGACCTCCCGGGCCCGGCCGATGAGCACCTCGGAGTTCTTCGCGAACGTCCGCTCGACGGAGGCGCGGGTCCGCTCGACCTCCTCACGTGTCCGCTCATCGACGCGCTTGGAGATCGCCGAGGCGAGAGTCTTTGCTCCGAGGGACGCGAGATGCCTCGCTTGTTCGCTGGGGATCGAGCGTGCGGTCATCGCCTCGGCGTAGGTCGCATCGGCCTCGGCGAGCCGCTCACGCGCTGCCTGCTGAAGACGCCGAGCCTCGGCCTGTCCCTCAGCTCGGCCTTCCTGTCGTCCCGCCTCGCGCGCCGAGGAGCGGACGGTCTGGGCGTCGCGCTCGGCCTCGTCGAGGATGTCGGCGCTCTCGGTCTGGGCGTCCGAGATGATCTCACTGGAACGCTGCCGTGCTGCTTTAACGAGGCGCTCAGCCTCCGCGCGCGCCTCTGGCTCCAACTTGGCAACCCTTGCGAGGGTCTCTTCTGCGGTTTCGAGGGCCTGCATCGAGGCAACATACTCGGCCTTCGCGAGACTCTCCGTGGAACGCTCCGACGACTCGCGCTCGATGTCGAAGCCCTTGGCGATCAGGTGCTCACGCAGGCCCACATGAAGGTCGCGAATCTTCTCCCACCCGGGCACTCGACGCCCGTCCTCGTCGCGCACGTCGCGGTGCTCGGAGTAGGCGCGCGACCAGTCCTGGCGGAGGCTGCCGGGGTGCTTCGGATCATCCCCGAAGGTGTCCGCGAGAACGTGCATGTGAGGGGTGTTCTCGCTGTACTGGAGAGAGATCCCGAGGATGCCGTCCATGCCTCCGGGAACGACGTTCGCACCCAGGTACTCAAGGACTGCCGAGAAGTACTCATCCGCCTCATCCCTATCACGTGCGACCCACCGTGAGCGGCTCGCGGGCTCGCCCGTCTCGGGATCGATGCGGCGTTTGCCGGTGCGTGGATTGATCGCCGGATAGAAGTCGGGCTGCTCGACGCACATCGTGCGCGGCAGATGCACGAGGAACGTCGTCGTCGTGACCGTTCCGCCCACCATCTCGCCGCGCTTGTTCTTCTTATCTTTCGTGATCTTGCGCGACAACCTCGCGGCGCGAGCGTCGCCGTATTCCATGACCTCGCGAATGTCCTCACAGAGGCGGAAACCGCCCTCGCCGTCATTCACATAAGACTCATTATCGGCCTCCTCCGCGACCATGATGTTCGGGTTCTTCTTCGCGTATCGCTCGACCGCCCCGGGGACGATCTCGCGCATCATCTCGTCAAGCGTCCCTCGTCGACCGGCGATGGACTTCGTATGCGAGATGTGACAGGACGCGCGTCCTGCTGCTGGCGCTGACAATGCCATCGTTCTCTCCTTCCTTACTTCGTTCGTCTGTCGTTCTCGATGGGCCCCGTCCAGGCCGTCGTGGGGCCCTGGCTCGCGTTGCTCGCCTGCCCACGACGCCCCTCCCGGGATCGGTGCCGTGCTTGTTTGGGTCCCTGGCTCCGCCTGCCCCAACAACCCCGTCACCGGGTAAGCCGTCCGTCTCTCCGGGGCCCTGCTTCGCTGCCCTGAGAGACGTACGTCTTACGCCATAAGACGTTTTTCGCTAACGCTCCAAACGTCATGGCGCTCTCCGAGGGCGGGGACTGAGGTCGAACCTGCGCTCGCTCGGTTCTTCCCTCTGTCCCCAACACCGGTCAGAACGATGCGTACGCATCGTGACTGCCCGGCTGGTCGTCGCCTTCGTCAGACCCCCACTGGGGGTCTTCCTCCGGCTCCTCCGAGGCATCGTTCTCGGTGTTATTCACACCGAGAACACGACGCAAAGCATCCGCAATTTCAGGCTTGTTCACGACCTGAACAAGAGCCAAAATCGCGTCTGTATTGTCCGCAAAAAGAGCACCGGCAACAGCTTCACCGAGGTCCGTTTTTGCGGACACGAGTTCCCTCTCTTCAGCCACCTTCAGTGCCCTTCGAGCAGCGCGAGCTTCAGAGTTCCTCTTGTCGAGATACTTGCGAAGTTCCTGTGATGTTTCCGGAAGTTCGAGGGTTGCTTTTTTGCTCATGAGTTTTCCTTTCTCTTTCGTATAAATGCCGGTGCCAACCCGGCGTGAGGGCTAGATGGTGTTGATCGGCTGAAGACGAACGAGGCCACGACCCCGAGGGCGGTTCTCAAAGAAGCGCGGGTGCCCAGTGGACGTATCCCCCCACTCGATTCCCAAGTCGTAGCCGTACTCTTTGGCGAGCGGTTCATCGTCCCAGTACTGACCCCACATGACGGGGTTCTCGTCGCGTCCCATGAGTCTGAAGTGGGGTGTGCTCTCGCCGTCGAGGATGACCTTCAGACGATCTCGGAACTTGCGGTGGGAGATCACATGACCCGAGGGATTCGTCTGCTTGAACCAAGCGACGAACGTCGCGAACAAGAACTCGACAGGTAGAACATTGGACACCAGTCGGTGCGAGTTCTCGCTCCACCAAGCACGCACAGGATCGTTGTTGAGCTTGACGTCTTCACCGAGCTCGACGGCCTTCGTTCCGACGATGAAGTCGTCGAAGTCGGGCTGCTCCAGGGCGACTTTGAGGACGTATTCCAGGACCTCAGGATCACGCATGAACTTGTCTTTAATGGACGAGTCCCGAGCTCCCGTGAAGCACTTGTCGAACGGCAGGAACGCGAACCGTCGCCACAACGAGTCAGTTTTGTCGGCGAACTCGGGCAGGTCGTTGAGGCACTGGACCATGATTCCGCGAGGTCGCCACTGGACGGCACGCTGGTTCTTCCGGTCGATCGTGATGACCTCGTGGGTGATGTACTGCTTCAAGTCGCTCGCTGTCTCAGTGAAAACGCTCACCGAGTTCTCATCAGTAAACACCGCAGACTTACCGAAGAGCGGCTCCGTGCCGAACCGGTCAGAGAACTTCTTGAGGGGCACAGAGGCCCAGTTACCAGCACCTACGAGCTCCTTCAAGAGCACGAGCAGTGTGCCCTTGCCGCCCTCACCCTTAGACGAGTAGAAGCAGACCGCCTTGTCGTAGTTTTTATGAACCCGAAGGGCAGCTGTGATCGTCTGCCAGACGAGCGCGACCCGTTCCATATCGCCCGTGAAGAGGTCCGCCAACCACGAGTTGAACTCCCAGGGCGAGCCGTCCTTCAACGTGCGGATCGGGGAGACAGCATTCGGGTTGTAGGCGGTCATGCACTTGGTCAAGTACACGCGATCTGGCGAGAACGCTTCGAGCGTGCGAGTCTCAACGTTGTAGATGCCGTTACCCACCGGGACGAGGTGCGGCTCCGTGCACTCGGCGACCATCGGCGCGAGCGAACGCAGCTGCGCGTAGACCTCGTTCACGAGATACGTGTTCGCGGTTTTCGTGTACGAACTCAGAAGGTTGCGCACCCCCTCGCGCTCAGTGATCTCGCGATACGTGCCCTCGAAGCGGCCTGAAGAGTGGTACCGCATGAGGGGCATCTTCGAGACCTCATCTGTCTCTTCACCGACGAGCACCACGCGATGCTCGGAGGCGATGAACTGCGCGAGCATGAACGGTGGCAGGTTCTCCGGCGCGCTCCTGACGACGCAGCTACCCTTGTTCGCCTTGATGATCGCGAGGAAGTTACGGATCAAATCAAACGCCTTGCGATCCATGCGACGGCCACGGTTGCGCCCCGTCAGACCCTCGGCGTTCGCCCAGCGGATCACCGTCTCCGAGACGAGGGAGTAGAAGTCGCTCGGGGTGATCAACGCGCCCTTGTCGATGAGGTGCATCAGGCTTTCGATGGCGTCGTCTTCGATGGTAGGATGGACGTTGAACTCGACGGCCCCCGTGTCCCCCTGGATGCGGGGGCTTTCGTTTGTGTCGCTCATAGCACACCTCCAAGAGCGAGGCGGAGGCGTGCAATCTGATCATCGCTCAGGCGAGGCGCGGCATCAACAAGCGCATTGATATGCGACTCAACCGGATCAGCATGAACTGGCACAGCAAGCGCTTCGAGATCCTCGCGCAGTACTTTCACGCGCTTTCCGGTTTTATACGCAGGCAACTTGCCCTGAGCAATCCACAACCGCAAAGTCGAATATGCGCCAAAGCCTTCGGCTACGGCCTCTTGCAGAGTGAGGTAATGTATCCTTTCGGACTGAGGGGAATACGTTCCCATGGAAAACTCCTATGACGAAGTATCCGGAGGGATTTTCCCGGCTTGTTATTTGGGCGGCCTGAAGTGCCGTGCGCAACTCGCTAGCGGGCGTACCCGCCATTGCTTTACGGGAGCGCTGACTCCCTACCCATTCCCTTCCGCTGCCCGGTCTGCCGTTCCGGGGCATTACGCGGATTCACTTCGTCGGAGGATCTACCGGCTGCTGGCCGTTCGGT
This sequence comes from uncultured Actinomyces sp., assembly GCA_963536345.1. GTDB lineage: Bacteria > Actinomycetota > Actinomycetes > Actinomycetales > Actinomycetaceae > Pauljensenia. The sequence goes on along the minus strand of CAUTAH010000001.1, from coordinate 151,440 downwards.
GTGCTACACCGTGGAGATTAATCCACCCTCGGGGTTATCCCCTCCCTAGAAGCTCGCGTGACGCTTTTAAGGAGCTAAACGCGATCATAGCACACCTTGTCAAATGTTGCGCAACTCTAGACGAGTCCAAACCTGTTAGTAAACGTTAGTCATGTCCGTAATGTGGTGGAGTTCCGCTTCAACGTCTGAGTTTTCTTCTACGAGGCAATGGCCGGGTCGCGCGAGGGCGTGGCCCGGCTTTGCTGTTGTGGTGCGATCGGGGGTGAGGTGTCTAGTCGATGCCCTCACATGCGCCTCTTTGACAAAATGATGGCGTCCCTGTAAACCGTTCATGAATGGCCTGACACCGTGCCCCGGTTTTGGTAGCCTGCGGCGCGCGCCCTCTAACGGGATCGATGGTGACCTCGTCGGGTTCGGAATAGATGTCAAGGAGGACAGTAGATGGACGTGGGGTCGGTTGCGGACTGGGTAGGAGCCGTTAGCGGTTTCTTAGCAGTTTTCGCTGCGGTTGTTTCATGGCAGACGAGTGAAAAAGTCGTGAAGCTCGAAGAGAAGCGTGACAGGGAGCGTGAGTCTGCGGCGGAGCGCCGACAGGCTGAGCATGTGACAGTTGTCGGCGTTCAATGTCCTGATGCTCCACAGGAGGAGCGGTACGCGATCTTGGTGGTGAATGGTTCGGATGCGCCCATTTACGACATTCGCGTGGAGAGTCAGAGAGCTGATAAGAGCTGCGAAAACCCGCCGTTAGACCTTGCCGTGCTTCCGCCGGGGAAGTTTGTCATCCCTGCTCACCCCACTTACAACTGGGGCTCGGTCATTGACCAGGAAGTTGCCCACATGAAACTGAATATGATGACAAAAGGAAAAGCGGGAGAAATGATCACCCACGTGTCATTCGTCGACGCCGCGTCGCAGAAATGGGAACTCGTGCGCGGACGTGAACTGCGGAGTGTTGGCTCCGGCGGAGGTGAGGGGTAGTAGCCTCGGATCCTTCTGCGTCGCGCTGCGCAAGTTACGCCAGATTGATGCTGCGTGTCGTTTGGAGGACCTCCGGATCCCTCCGGGCAATCGCCTCGAGCGTCTGCTCGGTAATCGTGCAGGGCAGTACAGTATCCGAATCAATGATCAGTGGCGTATCTGCTTCAGGTGGGGCGATGCGGGGCGTCGATGGCGTGCGCCACACGACCGACGGTGACTCCGTCTTCACCGACGACGGCGTCGACGTCGTCGTCATTGGCTCGCCCAGCGCCGCTGGGGACCTCCGCACGTCAGCCAGGGGCGCGTCGCTCGAGCCGTCTACGGGACACTCACGGGCTTCACGACGATGGCGGCGAACGCAGGCGGACCCGTGACCTCCATGTACTTCCTGGCCTCACAATTCTCAGTGAGCGAGTTCCTGGGCACCACAGCCTGGTTCTTCTTCACGGTCAACGTCATCAAGGCACCCTTCACGATCGGCATAGGCCTGCTGCGTCTCGAGCATCTGCCCCTCGTCGCCCTGTTGGCACCCGTGGTACTCGCGTGCGCGTGGGCGGGGCGCCGCCTGGCCGCCCACATCCCGTTGCGTGTCTTCGAACCCCTCGTCGTCACGACGACGATAGTTCCGACGGTGCCGCTGCTCCTGTAGATCAAGTTGCCGCTGCTTCAAGCAGACCACTTACCGTCGACGTAAGCGTCAGTGACACACACGGACGACACGACTCATGCCCGCGCTCTTAAATAGGCGTTTTACCCTCACAGTGGCGCGGCGACTATCTCTTCAAACTCACATTCTGATACAGCTCACGAGCGCAATGACTAACAATCCCACCGTAAATACCGTCAGGATTTCTTTCATTGGCGATTCGTTCAACTTCCTTAAAGCAGAAATCTAGCTCGGTTCGAAAAGAGGAATGACCCGGCTGATTCTGCGCCGTATGATAGGGCGCCATCAGGGTATTGATCGTTTCGTCAGAGAGTTCACGCTTGATCCAATCACACGTTTGAGATAGCGCCTCACAATCAGTCAAAGGCCGTTTCGACTGTTCCTGCGTCACGCCGAAGCTCATCTTCACCTTATGAAACATCAGCGAAGAAAAGATCCGTTCACATTTCCGCACCCACCTTGGCCTCTCAGTAACCTCCACCACCACGATCGCAGCTAGTACGCACCAAGGAACTGCTTTATCCTTTGCCATGTCATATATGTCATTCCAAATATCATCCCCCACATCCTCACGCACCAACCGCAATCGGTCACACGGACTTAAGGATCTAGGAGCACGGCTCACCGTCCGCATCCCCCGATAGACAAGCGCTACGAACAAAGCAGTCCATGCACCAGACACAAACTCTCGAGGCTCCGGGACAAAACTTTCCAGGTAAGAAGAAAACAGTAATGAAGTAGCGCCTACAACGAAAGAACCAATGATCTCCCCAATCAGGACAATACAATGGAAAGGCGCATCTCTCATTCCACTCTTGATCCGTTCGACCAACGCTCTGCCTGATGAGAGACACACGAAGGAAAGCGCACACGCAAAGAAAGTGACCCAATCATGTAGCATCAAACGACGTGCAGTGACAACCACGCCAAGGGTCGCAACGAATACTGGAATGGTTCTAAAACCAATATACTGAGCGGCAATTTTTCCCCGGCTACGCTCAAGCTTTGAAACACTATAGGAATATGATGCAGGTTCTTCTATTTTGACCATCGAATAGAAACCCTTGAGCAGCATTCCAGCGAACACACCCAAAACAATAGACAATATTAAACTCAGCGTTCAACACTCCTATCAATATGACTTACAAAGCAGAAAAGAATGCGCTTCTACACATCATCAGCTAGCCACATTTTCTCCACCGTATGCGATGGCCGATGTGTTGCAAATCAACATATCACGAAATGCAAACCTTCTCGTCCAAGCGCATGTCGCTGAGCACCGTCCAGAGATAACGCTCCACTCACTCCGAGGAGTACCTCCAGCTCTTCGAGCGTGTAGTGCGAGCAACGCTCCAGAAAGGCGACCATCGTGCCCACGTCTGCCAGATCGACGCCGCGCGAGCAGCACAGGCGCGCGGCCCCCGCACCCATCGAGATGATGGGGACAATGAGCAGGGTGGCCGCGAAGTACGCGAGGATCACGTAGAAGGACGCCATCCCGTCGAGGCTTGAGGGATCGTCGGCCGTGGCGGAGGTGGCGGCCACGGCTGCACGCGACCCGAAGGCCATGACGCCACCCGTCACCGCGACCAGGAACGCGTGCGGCAGGCGCGCGGCAACAGTCGGGTCGTGGGTGACGAGGACGAGGGAAGCGCCCGTGGAGGCGCAGGCGCTCGTCAGGAGGGACATAACCTCGCCGCCGGTCGCCTGGTTGAGGGCCCCGTGGGCTCATCTGCGAAAATCACCGAGGGGTTGGTAGCAAGCGCGCGGCCGATCGCGACGCGCTGGGCCTGTCCGCCCGAAAGCTGGCCAGGGCGGTAGGTGCCGGCGCCGTCAAGGCCGAGGCTCGTCAGGATCTCACGTGCGCGAGCGATGGCCTGCGATTTGGGCGTGCCCGCCAGCATGAGGGGCATCGCGATGTTCTCTTCCGTGGGCAGCTCGGGCAGAAGCTGGCCGTCCTGGAACACAAAGCCGAAGCGACGCAGGCGCAGGTCGGACAGCGCGCGCTCCGACATGGTCGTCATCTCTTCACCGTCCAGGGTGATGGACCCTGAGCTGGGGCGCAGCACGCCCGCCAGGCAGTGTAGGAGCGTGGTCTTACCGGAGCCCGAGGGGCCCATGATCGCCACCTGCGTGCCCTGCGGGAGGGTCAGGTCGACGCCAACCAGGGCGTGGACGGGCGTGTTCCCACGCATGTATGTCTTCGTCAGTGCCCGGGTCACCAGACCCGCCGTGTTGTGTGTCATGTGTGAACGATAGGCCCGCAGTCTCGCGCATTTCTATGAGGATCCACCCTGGTCACCCCCTGGTTCATCCCCGACATCGACGCCGCAGTTGCGACGTTTGACGCATGAACCGCGCCCTGGATCCCCTCGCCACCCAGCTGCTTCTACGCGCCTACGCGCGGGCCACGAACATGCTCATCGCGGGGCGTTCCTTCGCGACCGCCGCCGCCGACGTGGTGACGGACGCAGCTGCGGCCTGCTGTGCGCCTTCGACGCCCACGTGCGCCCGCTGGCGGATGCCGAGGGGACCCCGGCGACGAGGAGGTCCGCTGGCACCTCGTCCACTCCGACGAACTGTAGATCTGGTCGGGGCCCGGAGTCCTCGAAGTGCACCTGGGAGGCAGCGGGGGACGCACCCTCGGCGACCCGCACATCGTCACGCTGGGCTCTCCGGTCGGAGCGCAGGCCTCCGATCCAACCAACCCCGTGCAGGTCCTCGTGAGGGCCGGCACCTGGCAGCGCACCTGCGCCCGCGGCGACTACGCGCTGGCGGACGCCGGCTTCGAGGGCATCACCATGTGCAACGACCCGGGCCAGCCGGCGCAAAACTGACATGACTCGCGTGGCCGATCAAGACCGCACTTACCTCGCCGAGGGTTCCAGGGACTGTCTTCTTGTTCCCGGCAACCCGAGGCAAGCGAGTTAACGACAGCATCTAAGGCCGCGTCATGATGCACCACACATGCGCCTCATTGACATGCTGACATGCCATAGGTATGCTTAATATCATCAACACCGGTTCCGCCGCAAGGTCCAGGGCCGGTTTTCTTCTATGCAAGGGCGCATAAAAATGGAAAAGCCATTTTTAACTATTGACCAACAGATCGACCTACTCCGATCACGGGGTATGACTATTGACGATAGTAAAACAGCGAAGCAAACACTCGAGACGATCAGCTACTACAGGCTTTCTGGCTACTATTACCCCTTTCGTCAATACGATGACACAACTCAGACGCGCTCTGATCATTTTTCTCCCAACACGAATCTAGAACAGGTTCTTTCCCTCTACAGATTTGACGAAAAACTTCGTTCGGTGACCTTTCACGAACTCTCCCGGATCGAAGTAGGATTACGAGCACTCATCGGCTACACGCTCGGAGAGGAGCATCCCTATCTCCACCTTGCGTCTTCGCAGTTAGGTCCATCAGGTTTCGATAAGGAAAACAAGCACGAAACCAAGAAATATAGGAAATGGATATATTCCTACGAGAAAAGCCTCGAACGATCGCAGGAAGATTTCATTCGCCACTACCGAGATGAATACAATGGAAAACTGCCCGTATGGGTAGCAGTGCACATCCTCGAGTGGGGAAAGCTCGCCATGCTATTCGAAATGGCACCTATTCATTGCCAAGATACTATCGCAGCTTCACTCCATTTAACTCGATCACAGGTCAATTCTTGGCTTGATATCCTTAGAATTCTACGAAACATTTGCGCGCACCAGGGGCGCTTATTCAATCGAACACTCCGCAAGGTCAAGCTACCGAAAGACGCTGAAACCCTGGGCATCACACAATTGTCTCCGGAGAGCAATAAGTGCTTCGACCAGCTCACTCTCGTCCAGTACCTTATCCGCACGATGGACCTAGGAGACGGGACCGCCCTCCCCGCGGTTCTCGCTGCCTTTCCCGCTACCGACGTCGTTCCTCTGCGCACAACAGGCGCGCCCGATAACTGGCAGTCGCTGCCACTGTGGAAGCCTGAACAGCCTCACTCACCCAGCCACTTCTGACGTGAAGGGCCGCCGCGCAACCGTCATTGGTCGTGCGGCGGCCCTGTGTCTGCCGTTTAGCGGATCGCCTCCATGACGCGCACGCCGTCGAGCACGCTCACGTAGTGCAGGGGGTCCACGTCGGACTCGAGGACGTACTCGGTGAGCTGGTCACGCACGACCGCGCGCAGCTCCTCGGGGTTCCAGGGCTTGCCGATGTAGTAGTCCAGGCCCGCCTGGTTGACCGCGCGGATCGTGTCGGACTGGTCCGCCTGGCCGGTGACCAGCACCGTGCGGGTCGCCCCGAAACGCTCATCCTTCATGAGCTCCACGAGGAAATCCACGCCCGACTTTCCCGGCAGGCGGTGGTCGGACAGGACCAGCGTCAGCTCGTCCCCGTCTTCGACGATCTCGTCGATGACGGACCACGCGTCGTCAACGTCCTCGGCGCCGAGGCCCGGGGCGATCACGGTCTTGGTGCCGTAAGGCGTATTCCGCGCCGTCGTCGCCCCCAACGGGCGCGCCATCACGGGCCCCGGCGACGAGGGGCGCATCGAGTGGGCGCTCGCCCCCATGCTCTCCGACGCCGGGCTGCACAGCGTCGCCTACTGGGAGGTTATGAGCTGGTCGAATGAGGAGTGGCGGGCCCTAGGCGAACGCGAGGTCTCCGTGTCTCTGGACGCGATGCCGACCCCTCCGGCCGTGGGCATCTTCCCGCACGCCCCCTACTCCCTCGCCGCCCAGCTGCTGCTCGATCTGCCGGACAAGGCCGGGCGTCGCGGCATGCGCATCCACATCCACCTGGGCTAGTCCCACTCCGAGGCCGAATGGTCCGAGACGCGCACGACCGCACTGGCCGACCTGTGGAAGAGCGAGTACTCCTCGTCGTTCACGGCGATGCGCTCGCGCGGAGGCGGCTTCTCCTCGACGCAGTTCGTCGATCAGCTGGACGTCCTCGGCCCGACTGCCACGTCGCCCACGGCGTGTACACGCGTGCCGATGACCGTCGGTGCCTGCCGATGGATACGCCTCGTGGATGCCCTAGGGGAAGGGTGAGGACCGGAGGTATCCGACCAAGCGTGGGTAGTGCCTGCTTCCAGTAGAATTGCACTACCTATTTTGGGTGTCACTGAATGAAAAGAGACAAGAATGACCCAGGGGAATGTTGAAGGCGAAGGCGAGCTCGTTGTCGAGCCGATCATCGAAGGCGAAATCATCGAGGAAGACGGTGTCGTTTCCCTGGTTTCTGAGGCATCTTCAGACCAGGACCAGCAGGCCTCGGTTTACGCGGTTTTCTTCTTGAAGAAGCTCGTTCGCCTGCAGGGAGTACGGATCTCGCGCGAGGACTTCCTGCGCCAAGAACTACGAAAACTCCATTTAAGTGATGCCGAGATCGAGTGTGCTATCGCCAGCAATCCACTCTCGGCGGGAGTTTCGCGCAAGTTGCTGGACAAACTTGCCAATGATGCGATCTCATTCGAAACGAAGAAATCAACCGCGCTCTCTTTTGCTGCAGGGATCCCTGGTGGCCTGGCGATGCTCGGAACCGTGCCCGCCGACCTCACTCAGTACTACGTTCACTCGCTGCGGATCATGCAAAAGCTTGCGTACCTGTACGGGTGGAAAGAATTCTTAACGGAATTGGACGACATCGATGATGAGACGATCGCTCAAATGGGCCTCTTCTTCGGCGTCATGCTGGAGGTTGCAGGAGCTGCAGAGTCGCTGCGCGACTTTGCGCGAGTGATCGTTGCGCCGGCTATCGAAAAGAGGATCGCGCGCAAAGCCCTCATGAAGACGACGTGGTATCCGATCGTCAAGAAGTCTCTGAAAGTAATTGGCGTTTCGGTCACGAAACAGAGCATGGCGAAAACCATGTCAAAGATCGTTCCCCTGATTGGGGGAGTGATCTCGGGTGGAATGACCTTCGTTGCTCTGCAAACTCAATCGACACGGCTCAAACAGCACCTGCGTCAGCTCCCGCCTCCGGGCTTCGATGCCGCGGAGTGGAAGCAGGGAGAGCAGGCGTCTAGCTAATCCTCTTTCCACCCCGGCCTGGGAACACCGACAAATTCACCGGGTCTTGCGCCGCGTCGGTTTGTAGCTTCGACTTCGGCTGCGTCTAGATATGTGCGCGCACAAACCACTCCTGATTCGTCTTCCACCCAAATCAGTAGACGGGCAGGGTCTTCTATCCCCGAAACGGAGAGAGAGAATTCGGGAGAGAGAATAAAAGGCTGCGCGAAAACGTCACAAGCTGTTACTTGAACACCTACTGCACCCGCGACCTTGCTGACGTCAAAGTCCACCGGGCTGTGAGCGGGGATCCACATTGCATAGGCGCGCCCTCGTATCTCGCTGACTCCATGATGTGAAAGATGAAAACCGATCAGTTGCCCGGCAAAGGGGACTGCAACATCTGCTCCTGCTTCACGTGGGACAACATTCAGCACGATGACGGTATCGGCGTTGATAACAGACGGTATACAACCCGCCGATTCCTTGGGATTCCGATGAGCATCGAGCAGTCCTGCCATCTCGTGTTCGACATCAGTGAGCTCTGTGTAGACGTATCCACTCATGGAGTCGTATCGGCGCATTTCCTGTGTCTCCCAGCGCAAATGCCACGCGCGCTCTACGCTTGTGAAACCTTCCCCGTATTCACTATTAAGGTTCGGTAAGTTTCGCAGCGCGGGATTTTCATTCCCATATAAGTGCTTATCAACTGTGAAATTGGGTCCTAAACGAACCGGGAAGTCGTCTCGTTCAGCGCGCATGAGCTCTGCAAGGTGCTGATTCCAAACCGCAATTTGAGGCTCGTAGTAATGCCAGTCGATGATGTCACTTTTAACGTGTGACCAACCCGAGTTCTCGATTGCAGGGCGCGTCGGATCGCAACGTTTCAATTGATCGAAAGCTGCCGCTGCCGCAGCCGCACGTATCGGGCTGCCCGGAATATCCCAATCTAGGCCCCACTCTTCGTTGTACAACCCCCATAAGATGATCGATGGGTGGTTGAAATCGCGCGCAACCATATCTGCAATCTGCACATTAAACGCTTTGGCGCCTTCAGGCGAATACCGACTCGTGCATGGGGGTTCAGCCCATACCAGCATCCCTATTCTGTCCGCTTCGTGAAGCCAAAGTGGATCTTCAAGTTTGAGATGTTTGCGAACCATTGTGTAGCCGAGCTTGCGGGCAAGATGCAGATCCTGCACTAACTCCTGCTTGCTGGGTGCAGTGAGCCCAGTTTCCGGCCAATATCCTTGGTCAAGGACACCTCTAACAAATAGACGTTCTCCGTTCAACCACAGGACCCCATCGCGGCTCTCGATCTTGCGTAACCCCGCGGTTACGGTGACCTGATCGGCTGTGTGGCCAGCGCCGGTGGTCAGAGTAAGGCGGTAGAGGAAAGGATCGGATGGTGACCATAAATGAGGGTCTTCAATAGGCAGAAATGCTGTGAGAAAGCCATTTTCATCTGTGGATACTATGGTTTCCTCGTTGCTTTCCTCGATCTTGATCCTGACCTCTTGACCGCAGAAGTTATCGAGGCAACCAGCTGGAGCTGCTGAGGTTCGTGCTGAGAAATTCTTTAAACCGGTGAGCTTGGCATTGATTTGGAAGCCTCTCAGCGAAGTACCGTCGACCTGAATTGTGTCAAGATACGGCGCGCCACGGCTCTCTAACCATACGGATTGCCAGATACCGGACGTCGGAGTGAAAGACACGCCGTCGTAGTCATCGCGCGGGATTGAACGTTGTTTTCCATGCGGAATATGGCGTTTATCTACGGGAGCATCCACAGACACAGTAATTGTTGCAGAGAAGTCAGAATCGAGTCCCGGTGTGTGCCTTGAACCTGTCTGTAACGCATCTGTGATGTCGAATTCAAAGGATGTGTGTCCACCGGTGTGAACACCAATTTGTATTTCGTTTACGTAGACTTCAGCGCGGTAAAAGACTGCGCCAAAACAGAGGACCGTGCGCCGTCCCAGCCACTCTCTGGGAATAACAACCTGTCGAGAATAAACTCCATGCTCAAGCCAAGTTCGGTTAATCCCAGATTGTCTGGTTTCCCAGGCGAAGGGGACACAAATGCGTGATGGGACTTGTTCGTTGACTGCTTTCCTTAACCCCTCCGGAGTTGAGGAAGAGCCGTAGTCTGCTTGGAAACTCCAAGGCCCATTCAAGCTGATCCAGTGTTGCGAACGATCTCGGTCTGGGCGAGGGTAGTCGCTCCGCGGGGTAGTGGTATCGGTGTGCATCAGAGTATTCAGCCTTTAACGCTTCCAGCAAGGATTCCATTGATGAAGTGTTTCTGGAAGATCATGAAGAGAACAAGAAGAGGAATGAGCGCGACCGAGGCAGCGGCGAGAAGTTCACCGGTAACTGTTGCATAGTCGGCGCCAATACGGTTTCCGGAGATGTTTTGAGCGAGGGTTGAAAGAACAACCTGAAGGGTAGCCATTCGATCAGAATTCGCAGCGACTACTGGCCACACAAAATCGTTGTAGATATTCATGATCGTCAGGACTGCGAGCCCAGCTAGACCCGGGCGGATCACGGGGATGACTATCCTCCAGAAAATAGTGAATTCGCCGCAACCATCAACCCGAGCTGCATCAAGGAGCTCGTCTGGAACAGTTGAAATGACCTGACGCATCCAAAAAATTGCGAAGGCATCAATTGCTCCGGGAAGAATCAGAGCTTGATAAGTGTTGATCCAACCGAGTGCTTTCATCTCTAGTAGCAATGGAATGATCAAGACAATGGTTGGAAGCATCAACGTTAACAAAACTGCTCCAAAGGCAAAGTTTCGGCCTCGGAAGTTGTATTTTGCGAAGGCAAATGCGGCAAGTGGTGCAAAGAACATCGTGATGCCGCCCTTAACTACAAGGACAATCGCAGTGTTTTTAAACCCCGACAATATTGGGACATCGGAAAGCATCGCACGGTAGTTACCTAGGGTCAGAGTCGATAGGTCGAAATCCAGAGGGCTTCGGACGATTTCACTCGCAGGTTTAAAACCGGAAAGAATTGCCCAGGCCACGGGGGCTAGGAAGCAAAACATCAGAATCATCAAAAAAGCATGCGCCCCAAGATGAAGACTGCGCCGTGACTGGCGGAAAAGTAGGGATGACATATCTACTCCTTCGAAGTCAGGCCGCGGACGAATAAAAGAGACAAGGTCATGACAATCACAACGAGCAGGATGGAATTAGCGGCTCCAGTTCCAAGGTCTGCGCGGGTGATGAAGTTGTACAGGTGATATCCGGCGGTTGTCGTCGAGTTGTACGGGCCTCCTTGAGTCACGACAAAAGGTTCGGCGAACATTTGGAAGACTCCCAACGTCTGCATCACCACAACGAAACCTAAAGTTGGGCGAAGGAGCGGCATAGTAATGGAGAACAACTGGCGGACTTTGCCCGCGCCATCAATCTCAGCGGCCTCGTAAAGGGTTGAATTAATTGACTGAAGACCAGAGAGAAGAATAATGACGACGAATCCAGTGGTCTTCCACAGGAACAAGAGCGCCAAGGTTGGTTTTGCCCAAGTTGTCGTGGTTAGCCAGCCGATGTTCTCAATTCCGAAGATGCGCAGAAAGGCATTAACAGCTCCATATCTTTCGTCAAAAACGACTACCCAGACCTGTGCAATTGCTACGAGGGGAGTGACAAACGGAATGATGAATGTGACGCGGTATAAACTGCGGAACTTCATCTCGGCGATGTTGAGCAGGACAGCGCTAACAATCCCGAGTGCGAGTTGGATCGGAAGCACCAAGAGCCACAAGATGGCGGAGTTTGCCAGTGAAGCCCAGAAAGCCTTATTTGTCAGGAGATAAGAGTAATTACCCAGCCCCACCCACACGGCATTTCCAGATCCGTGCCAGTTCGTCAAACTCAGCTCGGCAGTGAAAAGCATTGGATAAACGCTAAAGGCCAAGAAGAAGATGATGAAAGGCGTGATGAAAATATATGGGCTAGCTTTCTTGCGCAGGCGTCCGCTTGTGAGAGCGGCGCGAGTGCTCACTCTTGCTTTGTAGCTGTGCGGGTGAGGCTGAGTAGAAGTGCTCATTGTCGATCCACAAGATTCTTCTGGATGTCGTTGCTTGAATTCGTGATGACTTCGTCAACGCTGAGTTTGCCGTCGTACATCAGCTGAATATTGGTTCCCAAGTAATCAACAGCACCGGTCCACCAACTCGGAATTGGTGTACCGCCTGGGATCTGAGATCCGGCTTCAGTCGCCACAGCCCACAGATCTTGCTTACCTAGTGCGTCAGTTGGCGTGAAGAGTGGCACCTTCGGGTCGGCAGCAGGAAGATACGAGGGGATTGAGGTCGTCAAGCCGTTCGGATAGGTGCTTGAAGTTCCCCAGACCTTTGAATATCCGTCCTTGTCGAACATAAGGAACTTGTAGAAGAGCCAGGCGAGTTGAGAGTTCTTGCCATTCTTGGGAAGAACGAAGGAAGAGCCTCCCATTGCGCCGCTTCGGGCGCCGCCGGATTTCCAAGCGGGCAGTTCCATTGCCCGCCAGTCGCCGCGGGTTTCTTTGAGCATTTGTTCCGGTGCAAAGCTGTACCAGATTGCCCAGGGGTAGAAGACCTCGTTGCCATTCTCGAGTTCAGCGACATCTGTGGCATCCAAGTACTCAGTTCGAGTTCCCAAGCCTTCCTTGTTTACGGTGTCGAGCCAAGTTAATATCTGGCGGTACTCCGCGCTATCTAGGCGGAGCTTTCCTTGACTGTCGCCGAGTGAAGTGCCGAGTTGGCTGGCGTACATCTCCAGCTGCAGTTGGCTGAGGAAGCCTGCGCGTTCAATGTGGATTGGTGCAGAGTCGGGTTTGAAAGCCTTGTAGTCCTTGGCGGCCTGGAGGAGGTCGTCGTAGGTCTTAATTGTCGTAGGATCAATTCCCGCAGCTTTGAGGGCCTTCTCGTTGTAGTAGAGCAGGCCGGGGTTGAGGTCGAAGGGAACCCCGTAGATGCCGTCTCCCTTTCGGTTAACATCAACTTTCTGCTTTGAGATGTCTTTGATATAGGGATTCAGTACGTCGCTAAGATCCCACAGGTGGTCGGTGAATGCAGACACCTTGGCGTCGTCGAGGAAGACTCCGTCCGGAACATCTGTTCCGGTGATAAGGGTGTTTTGCAGTTTTGCGTCGATATCGACGGCTTCGTGGTGAACCTTGATGTTGGGATACTTCTTATTGAAGTCTGCAATGGTATTTTCGAAGACTCCGAAGAGGTCACCCGAGCGGTCCCAAATGGTGATTTCACCGCTTGGGGATTCTTCCGTCGGGGCTTGTAGTTTGTTTGATGAGGATGCTGTTGAGTCTGCACTTCCAGTGATGGGGGTTGTGCAGGCTGACAGGCTGGTGCTGAGAACGGCGGCCGCGGCGACAAATGAAACCATGAGTCGCCACGAATGTGGGCGCCGCGATTGTAGCCCTTGCATCAGAACTCCTTTGTTAGGTTGGTGGGCGTGATACGTAGCCATAGCAGCTAACTTAATTGCAAACGTTGCAAATTAGTTCGCATCAAATCGCGTAGATGTCATATTACACACGTTTGCAAACGTTGCAAAGGAGTGGAAGAATTGTTACATGGCTGTGACATTGCAAGACGTTGCTGAACGCGCTCAGGTATCTGTGCGGACCGTGTCTAACGTCGTGAGTAATTACCCGCATATTAGCGATGCAACACGTGCTCGTGTGCAAGCAGCTATCCAAGAGCTGGGGTATCAGCCCAACCTTGTCGCTCGAACATTGCGAACTGGAAAAACTGGAATCATCGCTTTGTCTGTGCCGGAACTTGATGTCCCTTACTTTAGTGAGCTCGCAAAAGAGGTCATCAAGCAGGCCGGTGAGCACGGTTATAGCGTCATCGTCCTTCAAACAGGTAATGATCTTGAGCAAGAAGAAGCTCTTTTGCGAGGGAATACGAAGAATCTTCTATTCGACGGCCTGCTCTTCACTTCTCGGGTGACGGATGCGGGTTTGGTGGTGAAGAGAAAGCCGCGTCAAGCTCCGATCGTCCTGCTGGGCGAGTATGACTTTGATGGAACAACGGATCATGTGGCGATCGACAACCGACAAGCAGCTCGTGACGCCGTGGAATATCTGATTTCTTCGGGACGTAAATATATCGCAGCGATTGGGGCTCAGCCTGACGAAGTTTTCACTACGCCCCTTCAGCGAACATTGGGATATCAAGAAGCGCTACGAGAGGGTGGTCTGAGTGTTATGGCGGAATGGCTTGTGCCCGCCGAGCACTACAGTCGCGAAGATGGCTATCTGGCAATGCGGAACCTGCTTAGCTCAAACCGCCGGCCTGATGCTGTCTTTTGTTTCTCTGACCTTCTAGCTGTCGGTGCTCTGCGCGCTGCACATGATTTTGGCGTCAAGGTTCCCGATGACATAGCTGTTGTTGGAATCGATGACATCCCCGAGGGCCGATATCAGACCTCGTCTTTAACCACCGTTTCTATCAATATTCCTTATATTGCAAAGACAGCACTCAATCTTCTTGTGAATCGGATCGAAGATCCCAAGCGCAAGGCGCAGCAATGCATCGTGCCTCACAGTCTTGTGATCCGGGAGAGTGCATAAGTGGTGTAGGCCGATTACTCTTCTGGTTTCGGCTCACCTCGTCAATGTGTCCGCCGAAGGGGCACCCTCATGCCCGGGCTATTCCTCTCCTGTAATTCCCTTGGATGAGAACGGAACACACCTGCAAATCTACGAGTGTAACGGACTGTGGACCCAGAGATGGAGCATAAGCCGTAGGTGATTCCTCCGCTAGATATCTGAGATTCGCGGGGAAATAGAAGTTAGCCTGCGTCGGCGTCTCCTCGAAACACCCTCCACGCCCCGCGAATCAGAGGAATCTGAAGCGGCAGCCGAGCATACGCAAGTGCCTGTGCGGCCGCAGGCTTGCCTTCCTTACGGTAATCAGCGGCCATCTTAATGTTCGCGGGGAAGACGGCGGCGTACAGTGCGCTTGCGGCCAAGCCGGCCAGTCGCCTCGTTAATGGAAGCGCAAGGCCAGCGGCAATTGCCAACTCGGCAGCGCCGCTCACCAAGGTGTAGGTTCGCGCATTCCCGGGAAGGCTACGCGGCACAATCGCGTCATAAACCTGCGGCGCCTTGAAATGCATAACTCCTGCTCCTGCAAGCAAAAGTGCATGCCAGTGTGCTGTCTTCATTAGGACTCCTGAACCGCGGCGTCGCGCCGCAAAATGAACTCGCGGTCAGCGTGATCGCCAACCATAAATGAATACTCTCCGACCTTCGTGAAACCGTAGCGACCGTACAGCCTCTGTGCACCGTAGTTCTCGCTCCATGCGCCAATCCACAGTGTTCGCGGCCCATCTGCCTCGAGCCAATTCAACGCATGCTCAAGCATCCGGGAACCGCGCCCGCCACCTTGGTATTCCCGCAGCAAATACAGGCGTTGTACTTCCCCGTCGCCCTCCTTGACCTCGGGGTGTGGGAGGTGTGCGGGGCAAACGGTCACGTAGCCAATTAGTTTGCCTTCTGAGGCTGTGTGCGCATCAGTGCGCTCCGGTGCAGTCGCGTCAGCCTCGCTTTCTTCAAGGAAAAGCAACCAGGTCGGGCGCTGGGGGTCCGCGAGCTCTGCGCGAAGGACCTCGGGGGAGTAGGCCTCGTGAATGAAACGATCAAGGTCGTCGGGTGTGTAGAGGTGGCCAAAAGTCTGCGTGAAGCACGTGGACGCAAGCGCGGACAGCGCGTCTGCATCTTCGAGTGTTGCGCGGCGCAGCATAACTTTCCCTCCTCGGGCTAGCCGATGACCATCAGTACGGCCCAGCACACATACCAGCGATCCCCAATAAATACCGTCCCGAGACGTGTTCGTGCAACATGAGCGCTGAAAACGCAACTGTCACCGGTATCGAGAGCTTATCGATGGGAACAGCGGGGAAGGAATCTGTATGTTTTCATGGGCAGCGCGAGTCGAAGTTTGTGAGTTAGTGGCGTCTACAGGTGCTTGAAAATTTATTTTGCGCAGTATTGGTAGCCAGACCGCTGGAAGTGCCTGAATTTTCCTCAAAAAATTCCCGATACATTTATGAATGGAAACTGTTGCGAGTGTTTTGCCCTGCCCTCATACTGTCTGTAGACAGTACAGGTGCAGGTTGACGTCCTAGCCTAAAACCTCAATATCCGCTCATACCTCACCATGAGGTGCCGACGAACAGGGAAGGCCATGCACGTTTACTCTGCACGCCCAGAGCAGATCGATAAGCTCGCTGAAATCGCGGGTGCTGCCTTCGAGAATTACCCTCTTCACACAGCAGTGAAGGGACTACTGGCCGATCCGGAGGAATTTCCCAACTGGATTCGCGATGTCCACGCCGTCATGATTCGTGTATTCGCGCGTTATCACACCGTTCTGGTCCTTGAAGACCAGGGTGAAATCCTTGGAGTTGCTCTCTTGAATCATCGCCCGCCAGGGTTGCTTGAATACCTTCGCTATTGCAGGCCGCTCCTGGGCTATATGCGCTTTGATCGCCTTGTGCGTTTCTTTGCCTTTACCGAGGCCGCAGATGCTGTAGTGCGTCGCGAATCCGATTTCGATTGGTTCCTGACCGTTATTGCCGTCGATCCTTCACGCCAACATCAGGGCATTGGTCGGCGCTTCCTCGAGAGGGGAATCGAAGGATACGTGCGCTCCCATGGAGGTGGACGCCTCGCATTCATCACCTGTACTCCCACGAATGCGCGCTTCTATTCCTCGGCTGGATACCGAATCGTGGGGGAGCACTCGGTTTCTTTAGACGGGAATGATGTTCCCGTGTGGTCTTTTGAGAAGGATATCGAGTAGATACCTGCTGGCGCGTTCGAACTGGAGGGAAGAACGCACCTGAGGTTTCTGCGATGAGTTTGGGGGCTTGGTATCAGGTGATACCAAGCCCCCAAACTATCTATCGAGATCCAGCTCGTTATTGCTGCGCGGGTCCCTGTTGTCCCCAGGGATTAGGCTGCTGTCCCTGTTGATTGGGCTGTCCGCCGTGCTGCGGAGGCTGCCACTGCTGGCCACCTTGCTGGCCCTGCTGGGGTGCGGCACCATTGGGCTGTTGACCCCACTGCTGTGCGGGCTGGCCCCACTGTTGTGTGGGCTGGCCTTGCTGCGGTTGCTGGCCCCACTGCTGTGCGGGCTGACCGGACTGGCTGGCGTACTGCCTCCACTGGTCGCCTTGCATACCCTGCTGCTGACCCCACTGTTGTTGTCCTTGTTGGGGAGCGGCTCCGTACTGCTGCTGGCCCCACTGCTGGCCACCTTGCTGACCCTGCGGGGGCACGGCACCGTTGGGCTGGCCCCACTGCTGGGCGGGCTGGCCTTGCTGCGGCCGCTGGCCCCACTGAGGCGCGGGGGCAGGCTGCTGAGTAGGTGCTGGGGGAACGTACGAGGGACCCCACTGCTGGGGAGCAGGAGCATATCCCTGCTGCCCATAGCCGGCTCCCTGCTGTGGAGGCAGAGGCTGGCCCCACTGTTGCGGCGCAGCGGCGGGTTGCTGGCCAGGAAGTGGCACGTAGCTCTGTCGCTGGCTTTGCCTGGTCTGCTGCGGGGGCAGAGGCTGTCCCCATTGTTGTTGCTGCGGTTGCTGCATGGGGGCTGCACCGTATTGCTGTTGCTGACCCCACTGCTGGGGAGCTTGCGCGGGCTGCTGCGAGGCCATCGGCGTGTAACCGGGCCGAGGCTGCTGTACGTACGGCGCTGGTGCCGGAGCGGGCGCAGGCGCGGGTGCCTGCGGCTGGACCTGCGGCGTGGGCGCAGGCTGATACTGCGGAAGCGGCGTGGGCGCGGGAGCTTGCTGAGGCTGAGCCTGAGGCTGTGCCGCGGGCGCTTGCACAGGTTGCTGAGAGTAAAGCTGCGGTTCTTGTGCCGCTGCCGGTGCCGGACTGGAAACGGGCGTCGAATCGGCCTGATCCTGGGGTTCGTGCTGTGCTTGTTCGGCATCATCGTGCTCAGCCGCGGGAACAGCCTCTTCGACCGGTGCAGCTTCTTCGGCCGGTGCAGTTTCTTCCGCCTGTGCGGCCGCGAAGGCCTCGGTCTGCGGTTCCTGAGCAGCCTCTTCCGGCTCGCTCACCGCAGGCAGTGCAGATTCTGCAACTTCCGCCGGCTCAACGTCTGGCGCGCCAGCGGGGTCTTCAGCTACAACCGGCTGCTCGGGCTGCGCTGGGGCGTGACGTGCTTCCGTCTGTGCGGGGAACTGGGCTGCGGCGAATGAGGGAATTCCAGCCTCTGTTTGAGAGGGTTCCGGAGTGTGTTCCTGCGACGAGGCCGGAGCGTGAGCTGGCTTGTACGCCTGCTGGGCCGGCTGAAGCGGAGTATGCGGAGCGGACGCCTGAGCGCGTTGAGCCTGAGGAACCTGCGGTTGGACAGGTGTCGATGCTGCGGAATTAGGCGTTGAAGATGCACCAGAGGGAGCACGAACTCCTCTGACGGGAGTCGCAATAGGCATTGAAGCTGCAGTGCCAGGCGTTGCCCCGGGAGCCGTAGGTGCTGGTGCTGCCTGGGTAGAACCACCGAGAGGAAGAGCTCCCTGCGACATAGGTGCGGATGCAGTAGCCCCAGCCTTCGCGCGCTTGCGATCCTCGCGAGCTTGACGTTTCGCTGCGCGGGCCTCTTCGCGCGCCTGCTGACGCTGAGACTTTGCAGTCGAATCTGCCTTTCGCGAACGACCGCGGAGAACAAAGATGGCAATTCCTGCAAGAACAACAAGGCCGCCAGCAACTGCTGCAATGATGATCCATGTTGTTGAAGAAATTGAGCCAAGGAGAGAGCCTGACTTTGATGCAGAAGCAGTACGGTTACGGTCGGGCGCAGCGGGATCTGTCGGCGCCGGTGTCAAAGGCTCAAATGAGGGAACGGGCGTACTGTACTGTGCGGCAACGGTCGCGTTGCCCTGGTAAGCATCCGTCTTCTTGCCGTGGACGGCGACCTTTCCATCGGGCTTATTCCACAGGACGATCTGTTCGACGGGGGTGTATTTTGAATCGTCTCGGCGATTGGCCCAGTAGTCGGTGAACTTTGCCCCTGCAGATGCGGAATCAAGGTCAAAAACCAGCGGGCGGATGCTGATGTAGCCAATATCGCGCGGGCGGCCGAGGAATTCGGTTTCCTGCATCAACTGTTCGCTTGAATAGACAAAGATAAACTCACCCTTGTCATCAAGCGAATAGTACTTTCCTGCATTTTCGGGGCCTTCGAAAGGCGGGAAGATTGAGCAACGAGTGAAGTTATCACCCTGGGCGAACTCGATGCGGTAGTCATTATTCCCATTTGAAAATGACTTGCACTTACCTTCGTCGATCTGCTTCGTGCGGTCATACACTTCAAGCGCGTGTCCGACGCTTCCCTTGTTGTAGACGCTCAATGTCACCGAGACAGTCAAGTCTGAATCTGCGGCCTGCGCAGTTGTTGCAGTAGGGAGCACCAATGCTCCTGCAAGCAAGAGTGTGGCCGCTATCGAATACAAACGCTTCATTGAGGCATCCTTTGAAAGTGAATCACGCTATTTCAAGCATATCGAATTGTGAGGGGTGCGCAAAAACAGCTATTCCGAGGGCGGGGCAAAGGGGTTCTTCCCCTGTTCTGTCTGGGAATCCCCGGGGAAAAGCTCACTTTTGGCCGATGAAGACGAGGGCTGCGCGGGTGGTGAATAATCCTGAACGGAGGGCACAACAGGCGCATCTTCCACATGAAAATCATCTGAAAGTTTGAAGGGATTTTGCCCGGTGTCTCCGGGAGTTAGCGAGCCGGAAAAACCTGTCCCACTTTGGTAACTCAGCGGAACTACGAAACCTCGCTGTTCGCGTTCCTTTCTCCTGCTGTTTGCGCGCATGATCATGGGAACGCCGATGATTAAGAAGAGACAGACAACCGGAACCAGAATGATCTTGATAATCGTCCCGATCCCGCGTGCAGGTCGGTAAGCAGTGGGGCTGGGGGATGGGGTATAGGGCGTGATGGAACGGGTGTGTACTACTGCCTCGAGATCAGAAGGAAGATCGGCGGGAACGACACTGTTCATTGCTTTGCGCTCGATTGCGTGGAAGTCGCTGAACATCTGCACGCTTCCCTTCGCGCCGATCAGTGTTTCCGATGTGCTCATCCACTTCGCTTCGTCAGCAGAGCTATCGTCTTCGTCCAGTACTGCTCCCGGGCTGAGTTCTGAAATGGTCAGGTAGCTCCCCTGCAGGTATGCGTCATGGCGCGTCAGTTTGACGTCGCTGGGAAGCCCTAGATTGAGCTCCTCAAGTTTCAGGAGTTTTGCGGCGAAAGTAAGGTTTCCTTGGCCATCGATCTCGATATAAGGATTAACAAAACGATTGAACTTTGTTGTAATTCTGCAATCATTCGAGTAAGTTCCCGCCTCAAAGTGCACTTCGGACCATTCCGTTACCTGGGGAACTACTTCGCAGGCTTTCTGATCGAGAGTCTTGGAATAATCGCTGATATAGATTGAGTAGCTCACACTCGATGTGCCAACAAAGAAGTACTCGGAAAGATCGACCTCGTTACGCGCGGCGTGTGCCGGGGAGGCGCCAAGTATCCCGCCGATAATGCTCAGCATGCACATGCATGCAAGGAAAAGGGTTTTCGTTTCTCGTCGTAAGACCTGCAATGGTGATTCCTCGTCCGGTAGCGTCAGGTTACCGAGGCCGTGCCCCAGCGGCGTGCGTTTAGTTCGATGGTGGTGCGTAGGGGTTCGTCGGCCCCTGAGCTGACGAAGGAGGCTCAACGGCTGAAGGAGTTGAGTGCTCGGCAGAAGGAGTAGAAACCTCGTCTGCTGAAAGAGCGAAGGGATTCTTCGTCTGCGAAGCGGAAGTAGGCATACTCGGCTGATATGCGGTGGGGATGACGAAGCCGCTGCTCTCTTGTGCGCGGTGCTTCTTATTCGCCCTCCTCACCAGGCCAATCGCCCCAAATACGATGACAATAAGGCCGAACATGAAGTACTTACCAATAGAACTTGTGAGGAGGGATGGGGTAGGAAGGGCGCCGGTGGCACGCCACGTAGGACGTGGGGAAGAAGAGGTCTGGAGCGCTTGAAGATCGGCCGGCATGTCGGCAGCAGCTATGCCCTTGTACTCTTTGCGTTCTTGGGTGCGGAAATAATCATTCTGCTCGAGGGTTCCCTCTGCACCAAGAACTAGTGCTGAGGCATTTTCCCAGGTAACGGTGTCGGAGTATTCGCTTCGATCAAGAGCCGCACCCGGGGTTGCCTTTGTTCCTCGGAAATAAGTACCGCTCAGAGAAAAACGGCGGGAAGTAATCGAGGCGTCATTTGGAAAAGTGAGCCCCAGATCGTCAAGAGTGACTTGCTTTGCAGCAAAAGTAACGTTTCCGTTGCTATCGACGCCGATATAAGGATTGACGTGACGATTGAAGTCCGTCGTGATCTCACAACGGCTGTAGTACTTACTTGTCGAAAAATCGACGATTGACCACTCCTGGACAAATGGCAGAGCAGTACACGTATCCTCAGTGATCGTCTGAGATTCGTCGGTCACAGTGAGCCTGTATTGAGTGCGACCATCGCGCTCAATACGAACGTCCTCGTTGATTCTGATGTCTTTGTCCAAGGCATGTGCAGGATGAGCCCCAGCGATGGGGAGAAAAAGAGTCAGCGCGCAGGCGCATGCAAGGACAAGGGCGCGTGTGTGTCGATGAAGTGGCAGGTGCATGCATGACTCCTTTGAGTGAGGTGGCCGTGAAGCGGCTGCGTCTCAGTGTGAACAATACTAGTTTGTCGGCGGTGCAAAGCGGCTTCGCGGGGAAGACGAGGGATCGTCTGGCGTAACACCGCTTTGCGCGGAAGACTCCGGCGGAGTGGGGATTCTCTCTTCGGGAGGAAGAACGAAGGGGGAACGAGGCGAAGAGCTTCCCTCCGTGTGATCATCGCTGAGTTGCTCATCGACTTTCGCTTCGGCCTGACGGGCTTTTTGAGCGTCCTGCTGCTGTTTCGCGTTCCATATGGAGTACACGCCGAAGGCTGCGAAGACGAATACGCTCAGCCCCATGATCTTTTTGATGAGAGCATCACCATCGATGTCCACCAGTGGTGTATGCGTTGGCGGAACCGAAGAAGAACGCTGTGTTCTTGTGGCGCGTGGTGTCGCTTGCGTAGATGGTGTTGAAGTTGCGACTACTTCAAGGTCTGTTGGAATCTCATCGGGCGCGACTTCCGGCATTGAAACGCGCCTGGTTGATCGGAAATCGCTTGTAGGCGAAAAAGTGCCAACAGCCGCAAGGGAAGAGCCAAGATCGCCACTCCACCGGACATTGACGCTGTTTCGTGGCCCGTCACTTACAGTGCCACCAGGGCTCATTTTTGAGATCTTCATGCTGATCCCCCCGAAGCTGAGATCTCGAGTCAGATAGGACGTGCCCTCTGGGAAGGAAACCTTGAAGTCCTCAAAGCGAACGGGACGCGTGACAAAAGTGAAGGATCCATCCTCGTTGGCCTCCACATAAGGGTTGTTTAATCTGAAGAATGTTGCCCTGATCGAGCACGTCTTGCGCTGTGGATCAGTGGAATAGCTGGTCTGGGCATTATTTCGCGCTTGAGGAAGGGCCTTGCAGCTTTCCTCTGTGATCGTCCCCGAGGAGTCAAAAACCCACAGTTCGTATGACAAAAATCCCTGATTGGAGAAAACGAACGACTCGTGAATCGTCACGCGATTATTCACGGCATGCGCAGGAGTCCCCTGGAAAAGAAGAAGAAAAGCTCCCGCGCACACGCAACTCAGGACACAAGCAAGCAATCGCCTCGGCAATGAAAAATCCACGCGCGCTCCCAATGCCTATTGGCCCAAGCCAGGGGAGGGGAGGGGAGGCGGAGAAGAAGGACGCGAGCGCTTACGAGCCGAGCGCGCGAGTATCGCGATGCTGATAATCAAGATCACCATCGACGGGATGAGTAACTTCGAGCTCGGGCATGAACATGTCTCACGATCCCCACGATAAGGTAGCGCTCCCGTCGCTGGAGTGAAAGGAGTGCTCGTTGTCGAGGGCCTCGCCGGAATATCCTCGAGGCCAGTGGGAAGCTCGACGGGGGCGATTCCCTGATACTCAACGCGATTAGTCGTGCGGAAATCTTCCGCTTTCTCGATGGTCCCTGCCACGCCAACGATCTGAGGAACATCGTCCTTCCACGTAATAAAGCCCTTGACGCTATCGCTGACTTTTCCTCCGGGACTCATCTGTGAAAGTTGACCGGTATCAGCGCTGAAGTGGAACTCGTGCTCTGTTAGGGAAGTTCCCGCGGGAAAAGTGATGTTGAGGTCCGACAATTGGATGCTCTTCGCTGCGAAGACAAAGTTCCCTTTTTCGTCAGTGCCAACATAAGGATTCTTATCACGCGTGTATTGCGTAGCGATCTGGCAGTTGCTTGCTGCTGGCGCAGCATTAAAGTGCACTTCAGACCACTCGATGACCTGGGAGAGGGAATTGCACGTGTCCAGAGTGATGGTCTTCGTTAAGTCGACAATCTTCAAGCGGTACGTGATTGAGCCTGAGGCTGAGAGTGAATACTGCTCCTCGATCTGAACGCCCTGATCCTGAGCGTGGGCGGGCGTTGCGCTCAGCGCGGCGCTAAGAACGAGCGCGCAAGCGAGGGAGGCGGCGCGCTTCAGTAGAGAGAGCGTCATCAGGATTCCTTCCGTTCAGCGGTTGATTTCCGAGGCCGGAGCGGGCTTGGTGCGTCTGTGAAGTGGGGGAGCGGTGGAGAAGACAGTGGGGCGAACGCTTTGACCGCGCTCGCCCCACCGGCTGTTCAGGTTTGAGAGTTACTCAGGCCTGAGGGTACTGTCCGGGCTGCTGTCCCTGATCGGGGTACTGACCCGGCTGCTGGGGGTATTGACCCTGCTGCGGGTACTGCTCAGCCTGCGGATACTGCGCGGGCTGCTGCGGGTACTGCCCCTGCTGCGGGTACTGCGTCGGATCCGTGGGAGCCTGGCCGGTCGGAGCGGGGTACTGTCCGGGCTGAGGCATCGCGCCGGGGTAGGCGCCCGGGTATGCGCCGGGGGCGCCCATGGGCTGTGCCTGAGTCTTCTTGCGGTTGCTCATGACGACGAAGACAACGATGCCGCCGATAACGACAACGGCCAAAATGCCAAGAAGAACCCACTTCATGCTTGAAGACGAAGACGAGGAAGAAGAAGTGCTGCTCTTATCGGATGAGGTATCCGAAGAAGACTTGCCAGAGGCTGCACCTGAACCATCGGTGGTGCCCTTAACGGAAACGTCATCGCTCACGTCGGTCCACGTAACGGTTCCGGTCGCCTTGTCAATGGTGCCGCCGTTGTCTGCGGTTGTGGGGACCATACCGCCAGAGAACTTTGCGGTGACCTTCTGCATTGTGATGCCGGGCATCACTGATGACAGACGCGAGATAGCAGTCTCTGTCTGGGAGGTGAAAGTGAAGTCCTTGCCGTTGACCTTAAGGACCTCATCAATTTCACTGCTCTTAAAGGACTGGCTGACATCGCAGATGTGGGAAGAGCCGCTGGTGCGGAAAGCCGTGGTTGCTCCGGCAGTCTTCGCACTCTTGCACATGGACTCTGAGATCAGCTTGCCGCTGGTGTCGATCATGCTCAGGGTGTAGCTTCCCGATGTGGTCGAGGTGAATTCATAGGTTTCTTCGAGGTCAATGCTCGGATCTGCAATAGCTGAACCGGTCGCCATGGCAAAGCTGCCGGCAAGCGCCAGAGTTCCGATGACTCCAAGAGAGCGTCGCTTCATGAGTGTTCCTTCTCGGTATATGAGGACAGACAGATAAAAGAATAGGCACAATCGACTCTGCTGACGAATTGTGTATCGTTTAAATTACAGAATGCTGAGTGGTTGCTGAATGCGCGGCTTGGGGGTTAGCCCTGCGGGTACTGGCCGGGCTGTTGTGGATACTGCCCCGGTTGTTGCCCCTGCTCGGGTGGCTGCCACTGTTGTTGCTGTGGATTGAACTGTTCTGGCTGTGGCGGAGGTGCTGCCTGCCACTGCTGCGGGGAAACTTGGCCCTGTGGGGGGAAGTATTGAGCGTCCAGGGGGTATTGCCCCGGTTGTGGCATAGGTTGCTGGGCGAAGGGGGTTGGGTATGTGCCTGGCGCAGGCATGGCCTCTAAGTGGGGTTTCTTCTGACCTCGCAGCACCAAGAAAATTGCGGTGCCGCCACCAATGATGATGAGGACAGCAACACCGAGGAATATCCAGTTGTTATTTGAAGAGGAAGAAACGGTCGAACTTGGCGAGGAACTTGAGGAGGGGGCCGCTTCAGACGTGGCTGAAGCTCCGGCTTTGGTGGTTCCCTTGACCGTCACATTTCGGGTGATGTGTGTCCAGGTGACAGTTGTCTGTTTCTCATCGATTTTTCCGTCAAAGTCTGCGGTCTTTGCGACCCAACCTTTAGGGAAGGTCACGCTGACTTCCTTAAAGGACATTCCTTCAAAAGTCTTATCGATCAAGACGGCAGACATGGAAGTAAAAGTGAACTCTGCACCGTCGATCTTTAGTCGTTCGCTGACTGCGTCATCTTTAATGACCTGAACAAGGTCGCAAATACTGTTGGTCCCTTGCACCCGGAAGTATGCCTGGGTGTAGTCTCCGGGTTCGCTCGTGCACTTGTCTTTGGTGATCGTTTGCCCGGTGGGGTCAATCATGCTGACAGTGTGTCCAATTTCAGTTGGAGACGTGATCTGGTAGCTGTCTTTTAACTCGTAGTACGGGTCGGCAGAAGAAGGGCTTCCTGCCAAAGCGCAAGTTAGAGCGATTGCAAGTGCGCAGATTGTTCCCAGCGTGCGTTGCTTCATCACAATTCCTTTGTCCAAGGTAAGACTATTCAAAGAATAGGCATTAAAAGAGATCGTGACGAATTTGAATGTTGTGTAGAAGAGCGGGCGGTGTGCTCGCGGATCCGCAACAGGGTTATAACTTTGCTCACACTCCTGTCCAAAAGGTAAACAAAGCGAAAAGCTTAGGTCATGCAATGGCACACTATGAGAACCAGAGTCGGCGGCGTCCGGCCGCGGACCGATAAACCATAGGAGAGTGCGGCATGGAAACGCCGAACCCACGTGCAATGGAAGTGAACCTTGAGACTGACCAACAGGTACAGTCCAAGGACAAGCCCCAGCGCACGGAACTCAAGCGTGGTTTATCAGCACGCCACATGCAGATGATCGCTATCGGCGGCGCAATTGGCACCGGCCTCTTTGTCGCCTCGGGCGCAACAATCTCGACCGCAGGACCCGGCGGAGCTCTCGCGGCCTACGCAGTCATCGGCCTCATGGTCCTCTTGCTCATGCAATCTCTTGGTGAGATGAGCGCACACATGCCCGTCGCGGGATCGTTCCAGACCTACGCCACTCGCTTCGTGAGCCCCTCATTCGGCTTTGCGATGGGATGGAACTACTGGTTCAACTGGGCGATCACCGTCGCAGCCGAACTTGTCGCCTCGGGACTTGTCATGTCCTACTGGTTGCCGAGCGTCCCTTCCTGGGTCTGGGCAATCTCTTTCCTCTTCCTTCTTACCTTCCTCAACGCGCTGAGCGCCCGGGTCTATGGTGAGGCGGAATTCTGGTTCGCCCTGATCAAGGTCATCACCGTCATCGTCTTCCTGATTTCAGGCACCCTGATGATCTTCGGGATCTTCAATGACTCCCCGGGAGTTCAGAACTGGACTGCTGGAGATGCTCCTTTCCACGGCGGATTCTTGTCCATCATCTCGGTCTTCATGATCGCAGGATTCTCCTTCCAGGGAACCGAACTTGTCGGTGTTGCAGCAGGCGAATCTTCTAAT
This sequence comes from uncultured Actinomyces sp., assembly GCA_963536345.1. Taxonomy (GTDB): domain Bacteria; phylum Actinomycetota; class Actinomycetes; order Actinomycetales; family Actinomycetaceae; genus Pauljensenia. Next base: position 124,965 of record CAUTAH010000001.1, on the reverse strand, counting down.
CCTCGCCGCGACGTGCCCCGAGCAATCAAGACCGTGTTCTGGCGCATCATGTTCTTCTACATTGGCGCAATCGCCATCATCGGAACACTGATTCCCTACACCGATCCGAACCTCTTGCGTGACAGTGCCGCAGACATTGCTTACTCGCCCTTCACCCTGGTCTTCGAGCGCATGGGTGTTGCCGCGGCAGCCGCGGTCATGAACGCCGTCATCTTGACCGCAATCCTTTCCGCAGGAAACTCAGGCCTGTACGCCTCCACGCGAATGCTGCACTCGATGGCGCTCATCGGGCAGGCGCCTCGCTTCTTTGCAAAGGTCACGCGTCACGGCGTACCGATCTACGCAATGCTGGCCACCTCCGCCGTCGGCGCACTCGGATTCGTTGCCGCGCTGGTGAGTGAAGATACCGCCTACACATGGCTGCTCAATGTTTCGGGTCTGTCTGGATTCATTGTCTGGCTGGGTATTGCGGCCTGCCACTGGCGCTTCCGCAGGGCCTATGTCAAGCAGGGCCACTCCCTTGACGAGCTTCCCTACAAAGCACCCTTCTTCCCCTTCGGTCCGATCCTTGCCTTCGGCATGTGCTTGATCGTTCTGCTGGGCCAAAATTACGAGGCCGTCTTCCGCGGACAGCTTCTGCAAGTTGCGTCCTCGTACATCGGACTTCCGGTCTTCTTGCTGATCTGGCTGGGATATCACCTGGTGAAGAAGGATCGCACCGTCAGCTTGGATGAAATGGATGTTGAAGGCGTCACCGTAACGCCTGAAAACGTATAGTGGTGAGCTGGTAAACGGCGTTCGGGGGAGGCAGAAACTGCCTCCCCCGAATTGTTTATTCTCGCAGTGGACTGCGCAGTCTTTGAATGTCTACTTCGGTGGTTCGACGCTTACTTGTGCGGGCAAATTGAGGATCCCCACTGGGCATGTCACACCATTGGGGCCATGATTGCAATAGCCATCGGGATTCTTCTCCAAGTAGGCCTGGTGGTAGTCCTCAGCGAGGTAGAAAGGGCCACCCGACTGAGCAAAGCACGCCCCGGCCTCGCCAATCGTCGTATAACAGCGGGCCGTCGGCATCGCGCGCTCCAACTCGGCCACCCACGCACCGCGCAGAAGCGACGCCACCTCGGCCTGCCTCGGCGTCGTCACCCAAATCGCACTGCGATACTGCGTGCCCACGTCGTTCCCATGACGGTTGGGGCGGGTGGAATCGTGGTTCTCGAAGAAAGTTTTGATCAGGCTCGCTCCGCCCTCACCGGTCACGGAGGGATCGTAGACCACCGCTACAGTCTCGGCGTGGCCCGTGCGCCCCGTGCACACCTCTCGGTAGGTCGGGTTTGCGTTCCCGCCGCCCATGTAACCAACAGCAGTCGCCCACACGCCCTTTTGGCGCCAGAAGATACGCTCCACACCCCAGAAGCAACCTGCGGCAAGGTAGAGCACTTCGAATCCGTCGGGAACCGGATCGGTTGCGCGCGTCCCATTCACCGGGTGAAGTTCAAGCTCGGCCAGGATTGGGTGTCTGCCACCCGGCATATCCGCCGGAAGAGTGCCTGCAGTGGGGGAGTCCAAGTAGCGCTCTGCCCCCTCCGATAGACGAGGCCACGCCTGGTGCTCTCCTGCAGCGTAGCGCTGGGTGGTGGGGGAAGGGTCAGTGGCCATCTTCGGCTCCTTCAGTGTGTGGCGGCGAGGTGCTCTCTGCCGAGGACGGATGGGGTTATCTGTCCCCGTATTCTATGGCGATACTTAAGCCTCGGCAGATAAAAATGTGGCCCCTGCAGTTTCCTGCAAGGGCCACATCAAGCGTTTAGATCAGCCGAGCGACTGGACGCGACGGGCAAGCTTGGACTTGCGGTTCGCGGCCTGGTTGCGGTGAATAACACCCTTCGAGACGGCCTTGTCGAGCTTGCGCGATGCAATGCGCAGAGCTTCGATTGCTGCTTCCTTGTCGCCAGCCTCGACGGCTTCGCGAGTCCTGCGCACCAGGGTCTTCAGTTCAGACTTGACAGCCAGGTTGCGCTGACGGCGCTTCTCGTTGGTGCGGATCCGCTTGATCTGAGACTTAATGTTCGCCACAGTCGGATTACTCCTTGGTCTTTCGTACGTACAGGTCGGTGAGGGCTGTGTCAGTGCCGGGACTGGGGCATGGGGACACCCGCAAACGGCTCTAACCAGACCCCCTGCCCGACCAGGCTGGGAGTCCGATCGACAACTCTACCAGAAAAATAGGCGCCTAACGACCCCCGGAATGCTCACATCTGCTTGATAAATGGTGAGAACGCACACCCTATCGGCGTGGAATTGGCATGCCCATGCCTACTAATGGGACGATAGACCAGACGTCACAATCCTTCCGGAGGTCCTGTTTGTCCCCGATTCCTACTCCCGAGCAGGCCAAGCTGATTCAGCCCTCGGCCACCCCGCAGGAACGCATCCGCAATTTCTGCATCATCGCTCACATCGATCATGGCAAGTCCACCTTGGCTGACCGCATGCTTCAGCTCACCGGGGTGGTTGCAAGTCGAGATATGCGCGACCAATACCTGGACCGCATGGATATTGAGCGCGAACGTGGCATCACCATTAAGAGTCAGGCCGTGCGTATGCCTTGGGCCTTCGAAGGGGAGCCTTTCGCTCTCAATATGATTGACACCCCCGGACACGTCGACTTCACCTACGAGGTCTCCAGGTCCCTGGCCGCCTGCGAAGGTGCAGTCCTTCTTGTCGACGCTGCCCAGGGGATCGAAGCACAGACCTTGGCCAACCTCTACCTAGCGTTAGAGAACGATCTGACCATCATCCCGGTCTTGAACAAGATCGATCTTCCGGGCGCGCAGCCCGAAAAATACGCACAGGAAATCGCTCAACTCATTGGCGTGGAACCAGATGATGTTCTGCGCGTCTCCGGTAAGACCGGTGAGGGTGTTCCCGACCTCCTCGACGAGATTGTTCGTCAGATCCCCGCACCTACGGGCAATCCCGAGGGGCCGACGCGCGCGATGATCTTCGACTCTGTCTACGACACGTATCGAGGCGTCGTCACCTACGTCCGAGTCGTCGACGGCATGCTCTCCACTCGTGAACGCGTGCGAATGATGTCTACCGGCGCAACTCACGAACTGCTCGAAATCGGTGTTATTTCACCTGAACCGACTCCTGCTCCGGGAATTGCTGCTGGCGAAGTTGGCTACCTTATTACCGGCGTGAAGGATGTTCGTCAGTCTCGCGTTGGTGACACCATGACCTCGGCTGTTCGAGGCGCTGAAGAACCTTTGGCTGGCTATCGCGACCCGCGCCCCATGGTCTTTTCGGGAATTTACCCCGTTGACGGCTCCGACTTCCCGGATCTGCGCGACGCTTTGGAACGCCTCCAGCTCAACGATGCGGCGTTGACCTTCGAGCCAGAATCCAGTGCGGCCTTGGGCTTCGGCTTCCGCTGTGGATTCCTCGGACTGCTGCACCTGGAAATTATCCGCGAACGCCTCGAGCGCGAATTCAAACTGGACCTGATCGCAACCGCACCCAACGTCGTCTACAAGGTCGTTGCAGAAGACGGAACCGAGGTCCAAGTCGATAACCCCTCTGAATTCCCCGAGGGGAAGATCTCCGAGGTCCGCGAACCCGTCGTGAACGCGACAATCCTGACCCCAACTGAATTCACGGGAACGATCATGGAACTGTGCCAAGATCGTCGTGGAACCATGCGAGGAATGGACTACCTCTCAGAAGATCGCGTCGAGCTGCACTACCAGCTTCCCCTCGCGGAGATCGTCTTCGACTTCTTCGACCACCTCAAATCGCGCACTCGCGGCTACGCCTCGCTTGACTACCACGAGAGTGGCGAGCAGGTCGCTGACCTCGTCAAGGTCGATATTCTCCTCAACGGAGACCGAGTTGACGCTTTCAGTGCGATCGTCCACAAGGACCAGGCCTACGCCTACGGTCTGCGCATGACGAAGCGCCTCAAGGAACTCATTCCCCGACAGCAATTCGAAATCCCCGTGCAGGCAGCTGTCGGCGCCCGCGTTATTGCTCGCGAGAACATCAGGGCTCTGCGCAAGGACATGCTTGCGAAGTGCTACGGCGGCGATATTACCCGTAAGCGCAAGCTGCTCGAGAAGCAGAAAGAAGGCAAAAAGCGCATGAAGTCCATCGGCCGCGTGGACGTGCCGCAAGAAGCCTTCATCGCTGCTTTGACCTCCGATGTCCCCACCGGAAAGAAATGACCGTGGCAGAGGATAGCGAGGCCGCGCTTGAGGGAGAGCCTTGCGCTGCTCATGAGGGTGAGCCGCGTCAAGGCGTGGGAGGCGGCCGCCGACCCGGAGACGTCCCAGAGGGGACCGTTTTCATGAGCCGGACGAAGTCCTTTACACGGCGTAGCCGTGAGCTCCCCGTCAACCTTGCGCGCACATGGGAAGCGCACGCCGGACGTTATGTCATTGAACCTCGACGAGGCGTTGGCTACACGACTGTTGCAGACGATTTCCACCTGGACGCTGAGGAACTTTTTGGCAGGCAAGCGCCGCTGACCCTTGAGATTGGTTCGGGGACGGGCGAACAGATCGTAGCCGCGGCAGCGGCCAACCCCGATCGCGATTACCTTGCACTCGAAGTGTGGGTGCCCGGGATCGCCAAGCTGATCTCCAAGGCAGTTGACGCGGGCGTCGATAACATTCGAGTCCTCGAGGCCGATGTTGCGCAAGCGCTTCCGATCATGCTGGGTGATGCCTGCCTTGACGAGGTCTGGACATTCTTCCCCGACCCGTGGAGGAAAGCGCGCCACCGCAAGCGCCGACTCGTCAGTGGTGAGTTTGCGCTCCAAGTTGCCCGAGTGCTCCGCGATGGGGGAGTGTGGCGTCTTGCGACCGACTGGGATGACTACGCCTGGCAAATGCGAGATGTGATCGAAGGTTGCCCACTCTTTGAGAATCCTTACGTGGGGCAAAGGCCCGATCCTGAGGATCCCGAAGCAGAACGCGGTGGTTTCGCACCGCGCTATGAAGGACGCGTTGTGACTCATTTTGAAACTCGCGGGATCGATGCGGGGCGACGTGTGCACGACATCGTCGGAGTCCGGCTTCCGCGTGAAAGCGCGTAGCCGCATCCAAGGCTGGATTTGCTATGTTTTCCCACTTCGCAAAGAGATACAGGTGACATTTAGGGTGTTCGTATTTCACCCGGTTGACAATTTCTATATGCTGACTGTGCATTGAGATTTCACTTCAGCGTGAAACTCCGGCTTCCTCTTCGCGATAGGCGGATCTGCGAAGAGTGGAGATGCGTTCTGCTAGCAGAACGCACGGGGACGGGGCTTCCTCGATGAACCGAGAAAGCCCCGCCTCGGTCCGCAACGTGTGCCCGTCTTCCTCGTTAGAGGAAGACGGGCACAGCTTTATTTACACCAGAACACGAAGTGTCCTTTTTGAGCGTTTTATGGAAACATTGTGTAATCCATCCCACATTCATCAAGGAAGAAAGAACAGTGAAACAGGTAGCTTACGCGCGATATTTCCAGCGTAGGTTCGTGTGGATCCTCATCACTTTGTCCGCATTCGTGCTCCTCGCTGGATCCCTGAGAGGAACCATCACCGCACTGCCTCCCATCATCGAGGAAATCCAAAGAGACTTGGGACTTTCCTCGGCGGAGGCCGGATTAGTGACCTCAATCCCCGTATTCTGTTTCGGTTTCTTCACCCCATTTACTGCGCTTATCCTGCGAAGAATCCGCCTGAATCGCGCCGTCTGTTTGGGACTGTTAATCGTGATCCTTGGCGCCGTGCTCCGCTCGCTCGGTATGGCCTGGTCGTTATTTGTCGGTACCTGTGTGATCGGCATCGGAACAACCTGTTCCAATCTGGTCGTCACTATGCTCATTGGTCGCGATTTCCGCCATCGCGCGGGAATCATGACGGCGGTTTACTCCACGATGATCGACCTCATGATTGCAGCTTCGACCGCTTTCACCTTCCCGCTGGTCGCATACATTGGTTGGCGAGGCGCGGCGGGAGTATGGGGAGTCGGTCCAGCTCTGATCGCGCTTGTGGCCTGCCTTGCAATCTACCCACTCAATCGCCCGGGAATTCGCCCCTTCTTCGCCCAAAGAGCCGGATGGACAATCCACGCGGATGACTCAGTCGTAACGGATGGCCCCGCCAAGGCCTCGGAAATCTATCGCTGGCCCATGGCATGGCTCATGGCTTTCGCCTTCGCTGTCAATACCTTCTGCTACTTCGGTGTCGCAGCTTGGCTGCCGAAAATCCTCGCGGACATGCTTGAGATGGGTCCAAACGATGCCGGTTTTGCGGCATCGATCTACCACATCGTGGGTGTTGCCGCGCCGCTGAGCATGATGGCCGTCCAGAAAATGATCCGCGCCCAGACCTCGACAATCCTCACGCTGGTCTCACTGTCGTGGCTTCTCATGCCGATCGGAATGCTCCTTCTGCCGGGAGGCTGGGCTTTGTGGAGTGCATGCGGGGGACTTGGTCAAGGTGCATTTTTCTCAATTACCTTTACGCTGGTCATTGAACGCACGACCAACATGGCTCAAACCCGCACGCTTTCTGCCCTCGTCCAGAGCATTGGATACGGTTTTGGTGCCTTGGGGCCGTGGGTTTTGGGGCGCATGTACGACATGACGGCTAACTGGCTGTGGCCCTTCATTCTTTTAACAGTCCTGACAGGAAGCCTCGTCGTGATCTCCCAAATCGTTGCCCGCTCGACCTCGACCCCGCAGCCTCAATGAGCCCTCACCAGCCAGAAGGTCAGGCCTGGGACGATCGTGGTCGTCTCCGAGCTGAACTTGCCGAAGCATGCGCAAAGCGCCCTCTAGCCATCTACGTACACGTTCCCTTCTGCCAGATTCGTTGCGGCTACTGTGACTTCAATACCTACACCGTCGGTTTCGGCCCCGGAGCTGATCGAGAGAGCTACGACCAAAGCGCCCTCGCTGAAATGCGTATGGGAGCAGGAATCCTCAGCGATGCTGGTATGCCTCAGCGCCCCGCCTCGAGCATCTTCTTCGGTGGAGGCACCCCCACGCTCTTATCCACCGACATCCTCGAACGTCTCCTTGCGGGGGTCGGCGAGAACTTTGGGATCGCCCCCGGCGCGGAAATTACCGTAGAAGCGAACCCCGAAAGCGTGGACGAGGCGGCGCTTGAACGCCTCGCCAAGGCTGGCTTTACCCGCGTTTCCTTTGGCATGCAATCGGCCGTCCCCGAGGTCTTGCGCGTCCTCGATCGTCGTCATGATCCAGCGAAATTGCCCGGCTTGGTTGGCGCGGCCCGCAGGCTCGGGATGGACGTCTCAGTCGACCTCATCTACGGAGCCCCCGGAGAAAGCCTGACGGACTGGCAGACCTCGCTTGAAGAAGCGATCGCAATGGAACCGGACCACATCAGCGCCTACGCCCTTGTCATCGAAGAAGGAACAAAAATGGGCGCGCAGGTCGCCCGCGGGCAACTTCCCATGCCCGACCCAGACGACGAGGCCTCGAAATACGAAATTGCGGATCGACTCCTCGGCGAGGCCGGCTACAGCTGGTACGAAATTTCAAACTTCGCGCGCAGGGAGGTGGGCGAAGAAGGAATTGTTTCCACCCAGCTGCGCCACGCCTCGAAACATAATCTTGCCTACTGGCGTGACTGGGACTGGTGGGGGATCGGTCCGGGCGCGCACTCTCACATCGGTCGCTATCGCTGGTGGAACGTCAAACACCCTTCGGCGTATGCGCAAAGACTACGAGAGGGACTTTCTCCCGCGCACGCCGGTGAAATCCTCGACGCGCCGACGCGAGAAATGGAACGCATCCTCTTGGCTGTGCGCACCAGCGAAGGCGTTCGAGCTCCCCAGGAGGAGGAAGGGGACCGCGAGGCTTTTTACGCTGCGCTTAAACCCCTGGCCTCGAAAGGACTGATCGACGCGCAGGCGGCTGGCGAGGGGCGGGCGATTCTGACTCTTCAAGGCAGGCTTTTGGCTGACTACGTGACGCGCGAGCTCCTTGGATACTGAGTTACGAGCCGCACACTTACGCGGGAAAGAGTGTTGATCGGGGAATAGAGCGTCCCGTCCTCATAGTGTGGAGCGGTGACTTCAGATATGTACGGGACCAATATCTTCGAATTCGACCCGCATCGTGATGGGCCGGGTGCGCGTCGGCCGCGCTCTGTTGAAGTTGCTATCGAGTACGGCATGGTGCTTGAGGATATTTCCAGCGGATGGGTTGGTGCGGTGACCCGCGTTGAAAAATCCGGGGGAGTGCACCTGGTTGAACTTGAGGATCGACACGGGCGCAGGCGTTCTTTCCCCCTTGGCGGCGGGTTCTGGCTTGAAGGAAAACCCATTGTTGCACTCCCTCCGAAGGCCGCGCCGGTGCGGCAGACTCCCGCTTTGACTACTCCCGGCGGCCGGGCGGTCACAAACTCCGGATCCATTGCTGCTGAAAACCGTGTTGCGCGTGTTGCGCGAAAGTCTCGAATCTGGGTCGAGGGACGCCACGATGCCGAGCTCATCCAGCACGTGTGGGGCGACGACCTTGCCGATGTTGGGGTTGTCGTTCAACTTCTTGAGGGCGTCGACCATTTGGAGGAAATCCTTGAAGTTTTCGGTCCCACCGAAAAAGTACGCGCGGGCGTGCTTGTGGATCACTTGGTCCCCGGATCCAAAGAATCCCGCATCGCCGAGGCCGTGAGTGCGCGCTGGAAGGACGCGGTCCTCATCGTCGGCCATCCCTATGTCGATATTTGGCAATCGGTGAAGCCGCAGCGTTTGGGACTTGAAGAGTGGCCCGAAATCCCTCGGGGAGTGGATATTAAACACGGGACTTTGGAACACTTGGGCTGGCCCCACGCGACTCAGGCTGATATCGCGATGGGATGGAAACGAATTCTCTCCACGGTTCGCAACTATAAAGACCTCGAGCCGGCCCTTCTTGGGCGCGTTGAGGAGCTTATTGATTTCGTCACTCAGCCCGGTTTGGAATGATCCTTCTTTCCCATTCGACTCCGGGGGACAACTGTTGATAGTAGGGCGAATTGGGTATTTGCGGAGTAAACTGGCACTCAAATAGCGTGAGTGCCAGATTAGGGGAGGATGAATGAACGACCGTCGCCTAGACGTTCTACGAGCCATCGTGTCCCAGTATGTCCACACGCGTGAACCCGTGGGTTCCAAAGCCATCGCGCAATCCCAAGATTTAGGGGTCTCTTCGGCAACCATCCGAAACGACATGGCTGTCTTGGAAGAAGCGGGGCTCATCTACCAGCCCCACACCAGTGCCGGCCGCGTACCAACCGACAAGGGCTACCGAGTTTTCGTCGACCAATTGGCAACCCTCAAGCCCATGAGTGCCCCAGAGCGCCAGGCGGTCGAGAAATTCTTGGCCCGCGCCGAAGACCTCGATGACGTCGTCATGGCCACAGTGCGCCTGCTTGCACAGGTCACGCGCCAGGTTGCCCTCATTGAGTACCCCGTGAATGCTCGCTCAACACTGAGCCGCATCGAATTTGTCGATCTGAGCGACTCACGCCTGCTCATCGTTGTCATCACCGAACAGGGCAAGGTTTTTGAACGCCTGCGCGAGATGCCCCAAGACCTCGCCCAAGAAGATCTCTTGACGCTGCGCTCGGTCCTCAACGCTGCCTACCAGGGCAAAGACGCGGGAGAAGTTCGTGCCCATTACGAGGCCATGGCTGAGTGTCTGCCGCCAGCACTGTCTGGGTGCGCCGGAGACATCAGCGAAATCATTGCCAGCCTCCTTCAAGGAGAGCCTTCCGCGCGAATCGCTATGGCGGGAATGTCGAACCTTGCTCGAAGCGGTGTTGACTTCCGCGACATCGCCCCGGTTTTAGATGCTCTCGAAGAACAAGTCGTTCTCCTGCGTCTCTTCGCCGAAATGGACGAAGGAAACGGCGACGTCCACGTCTCCATCGGTTCTGAAAACGGACACGATGCTTTCGTTGAGACCTCCCTTGTTTCAGGAACCTACGCTTCCGGGGGAAACTCAGCCCACGTGGGAATCCTCGGGCCCACCCGCATGGACTACGCCTCGACAATGTCCACGGTCCACGCCGTGGCCTCGTATCTGTCCAAGTACTTGAACTCAACACACTAACCGCAGCCGCAGAAGGATATTCGTGAACGATTACTACGCAATCCTCGGGGTCTCACGCGACGCCGACCAAAGCGAAATCAAAAAGGCCTATCGCAAGAAGGCTCGCGAATTACACCCGGACTACGGCGGGGACGAGGAAGCTTTCAAGGAGCTATCGGTCGCCTACGAAACTCTTTCCGATCCGGAAAAGCGTCGCATGTACGACATCGGTGGTCCAGACGCTGCCCGAGGCGGCGGATACGCTGGTGACTCCTTCGATTTCGGGGACATCCTCTCAACGATGTTCGGTGGAGCCTTCGGTGGCGGATTCGGCGGGGGCGGTGGCCCTCAGTCGCGCACTCGCCAGGGCCGCGAACAGCTCACGCGCATTGAAATCACCCTGGAAGAAGCAACCTTCGGCGCGCATCGCGAAATTTCGCTCAATACCTACGTCGCCTGCGATGTCTGCCACGGATCGATGTGCGAGCCCGGGAGCGAACCGACAACCTGTGGTACCTGTAACGGCGCAGGCTATTCGATTCAAACCCAGCAGACCATGCTGGGAACCATGCGCACCCAAGTTCCATGTCCCACCTGCCAGGGATATGGAACCGTCATTGAACAGCCGTGTCACGAATGCGCGGGCCAAGGACGCGTACGCACTCGCCGAAGCCTGACCATCGACATCCCCGCAGGTGCAGGAGATGGCATGCGCCTGCGCCTTGCCGGACAGGGCGAGGTCGGTCCCGGCGGCGGCCCGAATGGTGATCTCTATGTCGATATCGTTGAAAAGAGGCACCCCACCTTCTCGCGCCAAGGCGATGACCTGTACATGACCGTCACCATTCCCATGACTGCAGCAGCTTTGGGAAGTACTTTCGAGCTCGATACCTTGGATGGGAAACAATCCATCACGGTCAAGCCTGGAACTCAGCCCGGCGACGAACTGCGTTTGCCTGGTTTGGGTGTCGGACACCTGCAGCGTCCCGGCCGCGGTGACCTGCATATCGGCATCAACGTCGAGATTCCACGCAAGCTTGACGACCGTTCCCGTGAGCTCCTCGAAGAGCTTTCCGCTGTGCGCGGGGAAGAAAGCGCCCGTCCCGAAAAACAGGGTTCCTCCTTCTTCGATAAGCTTCGCGAAACCTTCACAGGCCAGTGATCGGAACACATCGATGACCCTTCCCGTTTTCATCGCTCCCGAGGCCGCCGCCCTCCAAGGCTGCGCTCTTGGGGATTCCTACACTCTTGACGGGGATGAAGGCTTCCATGCCGCAACCGTTCGTCGCATGGATGTGGGGCAAATGCTCGACGTTGTTGACGGCGACGGATTGCGTGTGCGCGGGAGCGTGATTGAACGAGCGAAAAAGTCATTGACTCTTCGCGTTGAAGAGATCATCCACGAGGCGCCCCCGTCTGTACGTTTGATCCTTGTTCAGGCTTTATCCACGGGTGGCCGGGATGAAATGGCCATCGAAATGGCAACGGAAGTCGGGGTCGACGCTGTAATTCCTTGGCAGGCTAATCGCAGTGAAGTGCGCTGGAAGGGCGAAAAAGCCGCGAAGGGCATGAAGAAGTGGGAGTCAACTTTAAGAGCGGCCGCGAAGCAGTCTCGTCGTGCCTTCATTCCGCGCCTCGAAGATGCCTGCGCTTCCCAAAGACTTGCTCAGTGGATTGGCGAAGAAACAGCAGCCGGCGCGTGGGTGATCGTCTGCCACGAGAGCACGCGGGCCCCTTTGAGTATTCTCTTGCGTGAGCTGCGTGCTGCTGTAGAAAAGTCTTTGCCCGCCACTGTCGAGGCCCCTGTTCAGTCGGTGCCGGGAACTTGCCTTCCGCCTCGGATCAGCGTGATCGTTGGCCCTGAAGGCGGGGTTGACCCCGACGAGCTTTCCCTTTTCGAGGCCGCAGGTGCACGCGTGCGTCTATTGGGGACGACCGTGTTGCGCGCTTCGACCGCGGGCCCGGTTGCTTTGTCACTGATCAGCGATGCGATTGGACGGTGGTGACATGGAGGCAAAACGGATCGAAATTCCTAGGGGTGTCGACCCGGTTGTCCTTTTCGGCACATCAGATCGTGTCTTGCGCTCCCTCGAAAAAGGATTCCCGCAGGTGCGTTTCTCTCTCCTGGGACGCACTCTGTCGTTGATTGGCCCCGAAGGCATTGTCGATATGGCTGTTCAATTGGTCGACGAACTGGTTGAACTTGCTAAAGAAGGACACTCTCTCGATGCCGACGGAGTCGAACAAGCAATCGCACTCCTCACTTCGGCACATTCGTCGACCGAGCGTCCCCAGGAGATTCTTCGCAGTCGGGGACGTTCGATACGCCCGCAGTCTGCGGGGCAAAAAGCCTACGTTGACGCCATCGAACGCTCGACCCTGGTCTTTGGCCTCGGCCCTGCTGGCACCGGGAAAACCTACCTCGCAATGGCGCAGGCGGTATCAGCTCTGCTCTCTGGTCAGGTTCGTCGCATCGTTCTCACGCGTCCCGCGGTCGAAGCGGGCGAGAATCTGGGTTTCTTGCCGGGAACTTTGACGGACAAGATCGATCCCTATCTACGTCCCCTCTACGATGCCTTGGGCGACATGATGGATCCTGATGCTCTTCCCAAGCTCATGGCCTCCGGTGCGGTTGAAGTTGCTCCTTTGGCCTATATGCGCGGTAGGACTTTAAACGATTCATTCATCATCTTGGACGAGGCGCAAAACACGACGCTGGCACAGATGAAAATGTTCCTCACTCGTCTGGGTTTCAACTCCAAGGTCGTGGTCACCGGTGATACCTCCCAAATTGACTTAGCGGGGGAGCGCAGCAGTGGCCTGCTCGTCATCGAAGATATTCTGGGCGGCATCGATGACATAGAATTTTGTCATCTGACAAGCGCCGATGTTGTGCGCCATCGACTTGTTGGCGAGATCATTGACGCATACGAACGCTGGGATGAGTCACTGGCACGCCTGAAAGCGCGCCGAGACCGCTCACTTCACTCCCGTTCCCGACACAATGGACATTAAGTCATGACTGAAGTTCTTAACGAAACCGACTACGAGATCGACATCGCAGAGTTCGTGCAATTGGCTGACTTCGTGCTCAGCGCAATGCACGTCTCAACCGAGGTCGAACTCAACATCATCTTCATCGACCCCGAACCCATGGAAGAACTTCACGTGCGCTGGCTGGACCTTGAAGGCCCCACCGACGTCATGAGCTTTCCGATGGACGAACTCCGCCCGGGTACCGCCGAACACCCCACGGCCTCGGGAACTCTGGGGGATATCTGCATCTGCCCGCAGGTCGCCGAAAAGCAAGCCCGCGAGGCCGGCCACTCGACCGCAGAGGAAATGCTCTTCCTCGCCACCCACGGGATGCTTCACCTCATGGGATACGATCACGCTGAACCCGAAGAAAAAGAAGAGATGTTCGCCCTGCAACGCCAGCTCCTTTTGAGCTTCTTGGCGCAGCGATGATCGAAGCGGCAGTACCCGTCGCGGCGATGAGTATCGTCGCCGCGATTGCACTTCTCTTCGCGATGGCCCTTGCGACCAGCGAGTTTTCGCTCTCGAAATTGACTCGCGCCATTGTTGAGGACTTGATTCAAGAAGAGAGGAAACACGCCGGCGCTCTCATGGAGCTGGTGGACCAGCGTCGCGTGGTTATTTTTGTCCTTCGAGGTGTTCGCACTTTCACGCAGGTGGTCTTCGCCGTCTCGATGGCGACGATCGCGCTGCATCTTGCCAATCACTGGTGGCTCGCTGGATTAGTTACGATTGTGGTCGTCACCCTTGCGCAGTTCCTTGCCAATAGCGTGATTGCAACGCGTTGGGCACAGCGCAACCCCACGGGTGCCGCGCTGCTACTCACCCCGCTCATCACCCGCCTCGTGGGAATTGCGCGCTTCTTTGCCCCTGTTGCCCACAAAGCCCGCGCGGTCCTACCCCAGCCGGAGCGTACCGAAGCTGAAATGCGCGCAGAAATGGCGGATGAACTGCGCGAAATGGTTGACCAGGTTGGCGAAACGGAAGGTTTTGAAGAAGAAGACCGCCAGATGTTGCGCTCGGTCTTCGAACTTGGGCACACCCTCGTGCGTGAAGTCATGGTTCCGCGCACGGAAATGGTGACGATCTCTTTCGATACGCCCGCGCACAAGGCCCTGCGTCTCTTCGTCCGATCGGGCTTCTCACGTATCCCCGTCACCGGGACAGATACCGACGATGTACGCGGAATCCTCTTCTTCAAAGATGTCGTGCAGCGGCTAGAGACCTACGAAGGTGACCACGAACTGCGCGCGGACCAAATGATGCGTCCTGCCGAGTTCACCATCGAGATGAAACCCGCCGATGACCTGCTTCGCCAGATGCAAGCCGAGCACTTCCACCTGGCACTGGTCGTTGATGAATACGGTGGGATTTCAGGCCTCGTCACCCTTGAAGACATCATCGAGGAAGTCGTCGGCGAACTCACCGACGAACACGATCGCAACACGATCGAACCGGAAGAGATTTCCCCCGGCGTGTGGCGTGTCCCCTCTCGGTTCTCTATTTGGGAACTCGGCGAATTGTGGGGAGTGGAATTGCACGATGATGACGTCGACTCTGTGGGCGGTCTGCTGGCCAAAGCAATCGGGCGCGTTCCCCTTCCCGGAGCAACTGGCGATATGCTCGGCGTGCACATGGTTGCCGAAGAAGCGCGCGGGCGCCGCCGACAAGTCGGAACAATCGTGTGCTCGTATGTCCCCGAAGTTTCCTCCGACGACACCAACCAAAGCCAGGAGTAGCAATGCATTTTCCCAGCGATGACGAATTGATGGCTGGCCCCAACGCCTTTGAAGGCGTGGACATCGACTCCTTCGATTTCCCCGAGGAAGATGGTGACGAGGCCTCGGAGGCGGCCGGAGCGCGCGATGCGGAGTACGAGGGCTCAGACTTCGGTGATTCAGATCTTGACGAGGCCGACGAGGAGATCGCGCAGGACGTGGCCGATAGCGTTGACTCCTTGCGTCAACTGCGTGCCGAAACAAACGCGGCAGCGGACATCATCATCCCCGAGTTCCCCGAAGATTTTCGAGCGGGTTTTATCTCGATCGTTGGGCGTCCTAACGTTGGAAAATCAACACTGACGAACGCCCTTGTCGGGCACAAGGTTGCGATCACCTCGGGGCGCCCGGAGACGACTCGCCACAATATCCGCGGCATCGTTCACGGTGACAACTACCAGCTGGTCCTGGTTGATACCCCCGGATATCACCGCCCGCGAACGCTCTTGGGAAAGCGCTTGAACGACATGGTCCGCGAGGCCTTGGCCGAAGTTGATTGCGTGATCTTCTGCTTGCCTGCAAACCAGCGCATCGGACCGGGCGACCAGTTCATCGCGCGTGAATTGCGTTCCGTGCGCAGGCCGATTATTGCGGTCGCGACCAAGTGCGATAGCGTGCCTCGTGAGCGCGTTTTGGAACACCTCATGGCGATTGAAAAGCTGGGGGAGTGGAGCGCAATCGTTCCGGTTTCTTCCTTTGAGAACAAGGGAATCGACCGCCTTCGTGAGGTTCTGGCGCAGACGGTTCCTCTTTCTCCGCCCCTGTACCCACAGGACAATATTTCGGACGAGTCCCGCGAAACGATGATCGCCGAATTTATTCGCGAGGCCGCACTCGAAGGCGTGCGCGACGAACTTCCTCACTCGCTGGCCGTGCAAGTCGAAGAGATCATCGAACGACCCAAGCGCGAGGGCGATGACCGCCCGCCCTTGTTGGATATCCACGTCAATGTGTACGTCGAACGTGATTCCCAAAAGGCCATCATTATCGGTAAGAAGGGTGCGCGTTTGAAGGAAATCGGTACGCGGGCTCGGGCCAATATTGAAGAGTATTTGGGACGCCGGGTCTACTTGGATTTGCACGTGCGAACCGCAAAGGATTGGCAGTCGGATCCGAAGATGCTCCAACGCCTCGGTTTCTGAGTGTTTCCCCCGCTTTCGATGTGAAAGTGGGGGATTCAACATCTCTGGCCTGACCAGGGTCCTGAGTTTTCACGGGTATTTCATGGCATGCTTATCCTGTGAGCGAAAATCCCCAAAACCCTAACGCTTTTGAGCTTTCATCGTTTGACCCGGACGACGCATCACTGACCGTGCACCGCATGGCTGCGCATGACCGTCTGGCCTACCAATCCCGAGTTGTTTTGCGCTTGGGCCAGATGCTTCTTGCGGCTGGTGCTGGTTCCTACCGCGTCAAGGCCTCGATGCGCACCTGCGCCGAGGCGGTTGGCATTGAAAAGCACCACGCTCAGGTGACCTTCACTGAGGTCGTTGCAACCGCCTATGCGAATGGTACTTTCCGTACCGAACTTGCTGAGCAGCGTCTCTTGGGCGTCAACGCTGACCGAATTGACCGCATCACAAACTACTTGGCGTCAATTGAAGGCACACAAGTGCTCGTCGAAGACGTCGATAAGGCTCTTGACGAGATTGAACGCGTCAAGCCCCTCTACGGGTGGCTCGCGAATGCTCTTGCTTCGGGACTCGCCTGTGCGGCCTTCGCATTCCTGAACGCTGGGGGATGGGTGGAGTGCTCGGTCGTCGCGATCGCGGCTTTCGTTGGTCAGTTCCTCCGCCGTCAAATGCTCAAGCGCCACATGAACCACTTCGGTGTGTGGATGGTGTGTGGAGGCGTCGCTGCAAGCGTGTACATCCTGTGCGTCTACTTGGCGCAAAAGTACATGGGGATTGAACCAACTCACCAAGCTGGATTTATTTCAGCGCTCCTCTTCTTGGTTCCAGGCTTCCCGCTGGTTACCGGGATTATTGACTTGGTGCGTCACGATTTTGCCGGTGGTATTCAGCGCATCGTCTACGTTGCCATGCTGGTTGTCTCCGCTGGTGTTGCCGTATGGAGTATCTCCAAGGTCTTCAACTGGTCAGTCACCCCCGAATACGTTGTTTCACTTCCTGCTTATATCCACTTCCCGCTACGCTTCTTCACCAGTTTTGTTGCAGCCTTTGGCTTCGCGATGCTCTTTAATTCCCCGCCTAAGGTTTGCGCTGCTGCGGCTCTGATCGGCGCGGTCATCAACACCGGCCGTATCGCTTTGGCTGTTGAACTGGGAATGCCGGTGCCCGCGGCAGTGGGACTTGCTGCCCTGTGTGCTGGACTTTTGGCGGCTGCTGTTGCGGCGAAGACGCGCTATTCGCGCGTGACCTTGTCCGTTCCTGCCGTGGTTATCATGATCCCTGGTGTTCCGCTGTATCGTTCGCTCACGTACTTGAACAATGGCCAGACGATGGAAGCTCTCGAGCAGCTGTCTACCGTTCTCTTCACAATTGTTGCGATCGGTATTGGCCTGGCGATTTCCCGAATGCTGACCGACCGTGCGTGGCTCATGGAATCGCCGACCGGAGTTCCTCGCCTTGAAGAGGCAACGAACGAGGCCTAAAAAGCCTGTCCACCATGTGCACTCGTCGTGCCCGGTGCAACGAGCCTTCATAGACTGAAGGTGTGAAGACTACATCGAATGTTCCTCGTCCTGCAGGTTCTGGAATGCCCACGGTCAAGTACCGAGCATTCCTCGACACGAACCCTGTTGACCTTCCTGACCGACAGTGGCCCTCGAAGCGTATCACCCATGCGCCTCGGTGGATGTCAACGGATCTACGCGATGGAAACCAAGCTCTGATCGAGCCCATGGATCCGGCACGTAAGCGCAAGATGTTTGATCTTCTTGTTCGCATGGGATACAAGGAAATCGAAATTGGATTCCCCTCGGCTTCACAGACTGATTTCGATTTTGTTCGTTCTCTGTTGGAAGATGACGCCCTTCCCGAGGACGTCACCATTTCGGTGCTTACTCAGTCGCGCCCCGAGCTTATTGAGCGTACCGTCGAATCGCTGATTGGCTTCCCCCGGGCGACCGTGCACTTGTACAACGCAACCGCTCCGGTTTTTCGTGAGGTTGTCTTCCACGCAGACCGCGAGCAGACCATTGAGCTCGCCCGCTTCGGTACGCGTGAAGTCATTGCACAGGCCGAACGCCAACTGGGTGACGAGACCATCTTTGGCTTCGAATATTCACCCGAAGTTTTTATTGATACCGAGCGTGATTTCGCACTGGAAGTGTGCGAAGCCGTCATGGATATCTGGCAGCCACAAGAAAGCCGCGAGATCATCCTCAATCTACCCTCGACCGTTGAACGCGCGACCCCCAATGTCTTCGCCGACCAGATCGAGTACATGTCGCGTAACCTTTCCCGACGCGAGCACATTGCGCTGTCTGTTCACCCACACAATGATCGTGGAACCGGTGTCGCCAGTGCTGAACTTGCACTCCTCGCCGGCGCAGACCGCATCGAAGGCTGCCTCCTGGGACAAGGCGAACGTACCGGTAACGTTGACCTGCTGACCTTGGGCCTGAATCTTTTCAGCCAGGGAATTGATCCGGGCATCGACTTCTCGGACGTCGACGAGATCCGCCGCACCGTGGAGCACTGCACCCAGATGGAGGCATCGCCTCGTGCGCCGTACGTTGGCGACCTCGTCTACACGAGCTTCTCGGGATCTCACCAAGACGCAATCAAGAAGGGTTTCGCAGCCCGCAAGATCAAGGTGGACGCCGCCAGAGGCGATGAGAACGCCGTGGTCTGGGAGCTGCCCTACCTGCCGATCGACCCCCACGATGTCGGTCGCTCCTACGAGGCCGTGGTGCGCGTGAATTCTCAGTCCGGTAAGGGCGGGGTCGCTTACCTCATGTCGCGGGCACACAACTTGGAATTGCCTCGCCGACTGCAAGTCGAATTCTCGAGAATCGTCCAGCGTCACACCGACACCTACGGCGGCGAAATCAACGCCGACGCACTGTGGAAGATCTTCGCGGACGAGTACTTGCCCACCAGTGCTGCTCCCGGCCTACAACCGTGGGGCCGCTTCGAATTGCGCAAGTCCCAGGTGGGAACGGTCGATGACGAGCATGTTGAATTGCACGCAGAACTTACAGATGACGGTGTGCTGACCGCGATCGATGCAAACGGAACCGGTCCGATTGATGCCTTCGTGTCAGCCCTGCACCAATTTGATTTGGATGTGCGCGTTCTGGACTACTCCGAGCACGCAATGAGTCAAGGTCGTGACGCAAAGGCAGCTTCGTACGTGGAAGCCGCTGTCGATGGACAGATTGTGTGGGGTGTTGGCATCGATTCTTCGATTACCCGCGCATCCTATAAGGCCGTGATTTCGGCGGTTAACCGCGCGCTGCGCAACCAGTAAACACGAGGCGCGGCTTCAAGGACAGCGAGTCGGTCGCTGAGCGCAGCGCATAGGTGAAGGGGGCATCGTTAAGATGCCCCCTTTTCTTTCCCTGCACTTTGGCGAGGGAAAACTCAGCCAAAAGTGAAAGGTTACGTGGCCTCGCGAATAGGGGAAAGCCCGCATCCCCGCCCCCGTACTGACCGCCCTACTCGGCCTCGCCTGAGGGGAAATCGCCACCCGCAATCTCATCAAGAAGGTCCAGGGAAGGCACAAAGAAAACCTGGCCGAAAAGTACCTTCGAGAAGGTGAGAAGGTAGTCTTTCTTCGACACCATGTTGGTAAGCATTCCTTTGGTGACGCTCCAGCGGCCCGCATAACCGATGAAGTAGGTTCCGGTGATCCCGGATGCCGGGTCAGAGAAGGGAACATTCATTCGAATGATCTTGTTCTCTTCTCCATCGATGATGAACTTTGAAGTGACGTTGTGTGCATTGGGAGCTTTAGCCTCGTCATCAAGCTCGAGATCGGTGAACTGCTCGCGACCAATTGCTCGCTCTTGCTCGTGTGTCCCAAGGGAACGCCACGCATCCATGTCGTGGATCCACTTCTGCGCGAAGGCGTACGAACCGCCCGCGAACTGCGGGTCTTCACTGCCGACTTCGGCCCACATCGGCGCATCGATCCCGGTCGGGTTCTCGGTCCCATCAATGAAACCAATGATTGCGCGACCCTCGAGGTAACGGAAACCGTGGGTCTCATCCACAACCCTTGCAAAATCCTTGAAAGCTAAACGGTACTGTTCGGCGACTTCGTAGACAACGGCCTCGCGCTTGGCGCGAATGTGAAGGAAAAGGTCAGCGTCCGCGCCGATTCCTTCGGGCATGGCGATGGAAGGGGTTTCTGCGTTGACGAGGCCCTTGAACTCCTCAAGTTCCTGCGGGCGGGCTGCACCCGGGAAAAGATAATCCCAGCCATTGCGGCTCACGCCTATGGAGACTCGCAGGTCGTCGCCCTGTGCGCGGATATTCATCGACCGGTTGATTGCCTGGGAGGTGTCAGCAAAATCGCGGAAGGCATCCAACTCTGCGGCCTGATCCTGACGATTAAAACGCAAGTAAACGAAGAGAACGCATTCTCCCGCGTCCTTGTAAACGTCTTGGGGATGAGTGGACATGATGACCTCCGTCGTGGGTACCTTCATGTTGATCATAGGTCGTGGAACTAGTGTTTGCCCTCGCGGCGGATGAGCGGGGGAGGGGCATCAGTCGAGTAACGATCAAGTGCCGTCGCGACCGAACCGCGCATGATGACCTCAATGTTTTCGGTCAAAATGAAGGGATCTGCTTGCATGTCCCGGTTGAGCCAGTGGAAGAGGTGCGCGACAACACTCAAGGTGAAGTGATCGATGATGAAATCACGCCGGGCTGGGTCAAGAGGAGCGCTTCCTTCTAATTCGGTGATGATTGCCCGCATCATTTCCCGGAAAGCGCGGTAGAAAAATTCCTCGATTTCAGTGCGGCTGAGGGAAGAAACGACCGCATAGGTCTGCTCGCGGTGCTCGCTCATGTACACCAAGAGGTCGCAGAATCCATCGGACCACTCCCGGTAGGTTGCATGAGCCATGATGTGCGTGACGATATCGCGCTCGAAGACCCAAGTGGCCAGGGACATGACATCGGGGAAGTGGTAATAAAAAGCCTGGCGCGTGACCCCTGCTATTTCGGTGAGGCGGCGAACCGTCACTTTGGTGAGAGGCGTGGTTCTGAGCTCCTCTTTGAGGGCGTTGCCGAGCCTCTCGCGGGTTAACTCTGCGTTGGTCGACATGAATGTCCTAGGTCGATAGTCCTGTGTGATGTCTGAACGGGAACACGTGGGATGTCGCGTTCTCTTGAGTATTAGACACTTTCGATTCGGTGTCCAATGACTCGCGCGAGAAGCGCCTTTTAGAGTGAGCGCATCATCTTGTTTCACAAAGGAGTTGGAGACATGTTCCTCTTCGAGTCGATTCCCTGGTATTCCTGGCTTGCCTGGTTCGGGGTCCTTGCTGCTTTGATCATCGGCAACGAGATCACCCGCCGCTGGAAGTGGGCAGGGATCGCAATCTTCATTGTTCTTCCCATTGTTCTGACCATCTTCGTCTGGCCGACAACAGCGGGTCCCGATTCCTCGACAGGAACCTGGTTCCACTGGGTCAAGGTCTACTCAGCCCTTGCTGGGTGCCTCGGTTTCATGGCAATCCGCTACATTCCCAAGTTGCAGACGAATCGTTGGGCGCTTGCTTTCCCGCCGGCGATCTTGGCAATTAATATCACCGAGGCCTGCATCCGTGACTTCCAAGTCGGTGCCATGGGCGTGCGTGAGATGGTCGATGGAGTCTTCATGGTTTCAGGCCCCTGGAACTACATGAACGGTATCGCCGGTTTGCTCAACCTGCTGACGATCTGTGGCTGGTTTGGAATCTTTATCTCTCGTGATAAAGAAAAGGACATGATCTGGCCCGATATGCTGTGGTTCTGGATTATCGCTTACGATCTGTGGAACTTCGCGTACGTGTACAACTGCGTGGGAGACCACTCCTTCTATGCCGGTGCAGCTCTGCTCATTTCCTGCACTATCCCCGCCTTCTTCATCAAGCGAGGCGCGTGGCTCCAGCACCGTGCGCACACCCTTGCGCTATGGATGATGTTCACCATGGCAGTGCCCTCATTCGTCACCTCGTCGAAGTTTGCAGTCAATGCCTCTCACAATGACTCGGCCCTCATGACCGTTTCTGCGATCGCACTCGCAGCTAACGTGGCTGTTGCGCTCTACCAGATCTACGTCATTGTCCGTGGACGTAAGAACCCGCTGCGCGATGAGCTCTACACCGATCTTGAGGCATACAAGAGCGTTCGCGAGGCCAATATCTGAGTGGTCGTCGCGCCACTATTCGCGATCTAGATCCTTCAGATACTCCGCATCTATTCAGGCGATGCAGGATCTGTAATCACACAGGCATATTGCGCTTGGGGTCACTTCGGCCCCAAGCGCAATTTTGTGTCGCGGCGGGCCTGCTCTGGCAGGGAATGTGAAAATAAGAAGGTGATCAGGAGTTACAGGGACGAGGCCGTGGTTTTGCGCACGCAAAAACTAGGTGAGGCCGACCGTATCATTTGGCTCTTGACCTCTGAACACGGACAAGTACGTGCTGTTGCCAAAGGCGTGCGCCGAACAACATCGAAGTTCGGAGCACGCCTCGAGCCCTTCTCTGTCGTCGATATTCAGCTTCATCGCGGGCGAAGCCTCGACACGATCATTCAAGTTGAAACGATTGCCTCCCATGGGGAAATGCTCGCTTCCGACTACGAACTCTACTCACGGGCCTCGGTGATCGTCGAAACCGCAGACAAACTATCAAGCGACGGAGATGACGGGACCCACCAGCAGTATCTTCTTCTGGTCGGAGCGCTCCACGCACTGTCTCATCGCCGGCACGACCCAGCCCTGATCTTGGCCTCGTACATGCTTCGCGCCCTAGCGATCGCAGGGTGGGCCCCATCCTGTTTCGACTGCGCAGTGTGTGGAGCCGAAGGACCGCACGCTGCCTTTTCGATCACCGAAGGCGGTGCCGTGTGCGAGAACTGTCGCCCACCCGGCGCCTCTCTTCCGGCTCCTGACTCAATGGAGCTCATGGGATCTCTTCTAAGCGGTGATTGGCATGATGCCGATAACTCGCCGACGTGGGCGCGCTCGGAAATGATGGGACTGGTTTCTAGCTACACTCAATGGCATATCGAGCGACGCTTAAAATCACTGCAACTCCTGGAAAGGAGCGCACACGGATGAGCCCTGAATTTGCACAACTGACGCCCATGGATCGCGCACCCAAAGACCCACGTCAGCCGGTCGCAGGACCGGGGCAGTGGCCTCGGCAAGCACCTGAATTCGCGGCCGGGGAAGTGCCCCGCCATGTCGCCATCATCATGGACGGCAATGGGCGCTGGGCCAACGATCGGGGACTTCCGCGCACCGAGGGGCATCGGGCGGGGGAGTACGCGCTTCTCGACACGATCGCCGGGGCCATCGACGCGGGAGTGCGCTATCTTTCCGTCTACACTTTCTCGACGGAAAACTGGAAGCGCTCGCCTGCAGAGGTCCGCTTCATCATGAGCTACGCCAGCGATGTCTTGGCTCGGCGCACGGAGCTGCTGAACCAGTGGGGAGTGCACGTGCGCTGGAGCGGGCGCGAGCCGAAACTGTGGAAATCGGTCATTCACGCTTTGGAGCGCGCGGAAGAAAAAACGCATCAAAACACCACTTTGGATTTGGTGATGTGCGTGAATTACGGGGGGCGTGCGGAAATCGCAGATGCTGCGCGCTCGATCGCACAAGATGTTGCCGCGGGGCGTTTGTCGCCGCGCGGGGTGAATGAGCGGACTTTTGCTCGCCACCTGTATCTGCCCGATGTTCCCGATGTTGACTTGATGATTCGGACCTCGGGGGAGCAGAGGCTCTCGAACTATATGCTGTGGCAGATGGCCTATGCGGAGTTCATGTTTAGTCCGAAACCGTGGCCGACCTTTGACCGCGAGGCGCTGTGGGACTGTCTTCTTGAATACGCCGGGCGTGAGCGGCGTTTTGGCGGTGCACAGGACCTGGTGGCTGGTGGGGCTGGCGCTTAGGGCCTCGTGCGCTGAGCCGTCCAGTTTCTACTGCCTCATCCGCGCCTCACGCTGCTCCGCGTGTGTTTTGCGCCCACTCTCCGCTGCTCCGCGTGTGTTTCACGCACGCTCCGCGCCAGCTCCACATGAAGTCGGTGAATGTCACAGGCTATGAAGTGTGTCTTTTCTCGACTTCCTGTGTCTTTTGGAGGGAGGAGGCGGAGGAAGGTGCTCGTGCAGGTGCTCACCCGTGCTCGAGGCTCTGCTCGTTCCCGCGCCCGCGGCGTCGCTTCATCAGCACAACTGCGGTGATAATCGCTGCGATTGCCGCTAGTCCCAGCCAACCCCACACTGAACCAGCTGCCGCGCGCACAACCGCCATCCACACGGCAAGCATGCCCAGACCGTACATGATCGACCAAGCGATACAGCCCGGAATCATCGCGAGCGTGTACTTTTTCCATGACATTCGCACGACGCCAGCTCCGGCATTGACTGCAGTCTGAACGCCGACAGTGAGGAAGCACAGGGGAATGATGACGATTCCCCACTGCTCGAGCAGCCGAGCACCGTACTTCGGGACGGGACCGTTAAACCAAGCAGCGATCTTTCCTCGCAGGCCGTTCTTCCCCGCAGAGGCCAACGCGCCTTTTGCTGCACCGCGACCCAGCCAATAGGTCAGCTGTGCGCGATGAAAAACAACGAAAAACAGGAAGATAAAGAGCGGCAGTCCCGAGGACGCCCACGAGGGTGTCAATTGTTTGCCTTTCGCGTGCAGTCGGCGCACAGGCCGAAGAGCTCAATCGAGTGCTCAATCTGGGTGTAACCGTGCGTCTGTGCAACCGTAGAAACCCACTTTTCAAGTTCTTCAACACCCAAATCCTCGGCTCGTCCGCAATTGCGGCACACCAGGTGGTGGTGATGCGTATGAGTATCGCACTTGCGATACAGGGCCTCGCCCTCGCTGGAGCGCAGGACGTCAATTTGATGGTCTTCAGCCAATGCCTGGAGGTTGCGATAAACCGTCGCCAAGCCGATCTTGTGCCCGCGCGAGGTGAGGTCCTCAAAGACCTTCTGCGCGCTGCGGAAGTCGCGGTGCTCACTGAGGTTGTCGAAAACCGCCTGGCGTTGCTTGGTCATTCGCTGCATGGCGATCCTTTCATTGACGAGGCCTATGTTTCCTTTTTCGTATCCCTAGCCGCGCGCGGTGGTGGCGTGGGCCTGGTCCGTGCGCGAGGCCTCGGGATGATCAGCGGGGGCGGACAGTGCGCGCATCCTCTGCTTGCGGCGGAAGTGGTCGCGTAGGCCTCGGATTCCGTATCCAACAGCATAGAGAGCAATCGCCCCAACAACAATTGTTGCGCCGGGGGAGAGGTCGACGTAGTAGGTCAGGGTTAAACCGCCCAGACATAGCACTGCTCCCAGGACCATCGCATACGCCATGGTCCGGCGGAAGGAATGCGCCCCCAATTGTGCGATCGCTACGGGAACGACCATGAGAGCCGAGACAAGGAGCGACCCAACGATTCGCATCGCGACAACAACTGTAAGGGCTGACAAAATCGCGATGAGCATGGTGAGTGCGCGCACAGGAAGCCCGGTCGAGCGAGCGAATTCCTCGTCATTTGTCACCGAGTAGAGTGCGGGAAGCAGCCCGATACCGATCACGACAATGACAAGAGCCAGGAGACAAATCGACCAGACGTCACTGCTTGAAACAGTTGAAATTGAGCCGAAAAGATAGGCGTTCAGCTGGGAAGATGTGCCGTTAGCCAGCCCGATGAGCAGTACGCCTCCGGCGATACCGCCGTAAAAGAGCATGGCAAGGGCGACGTCTGAGGAAGTTCGCCCGGACTGGCGGACAAGCTCGATGGTAACCGCGCCAAGTAAGGACACAACTAGGGCCCCGGGGATTGCCCACTGATCATGCGGCGTGACATTTGCGGCGGTCCCGGCAAGCCATCCCAAGGCGACTCCCGTCAAGGAGATGTGGCCGATCCCATCACCGAGCATCGCGAGGCGACGGTGCACCAGGTAGGTCCCGACGATTGGCGCGCATAAGCCGACCAAGAGCGCAGCAAGAAGGGATCGTTGCATCAACGGGGATGCGAGCATATCGAAGATCATCGGCTTCCCTCCGTTTCGCGGTGGTCGGCCGTAGTGCAGTGGTCGGCGTGTGGATCGCGCGCTTCGCTTCGGGCAGGGCCGTCATAGGTAAAGTGTCCGGATCGGATGTGGAGTTCACGGTCGAGGACTGGGGCAAGTTCGCCTAACTCGTGGAGTACCAGCAGGATTGTGACCCCATCGTCCTTTGCGGCTTGGCAGATTTCGGCCAGTCTGGCGCGTGAGGATGCGTCGATCCCAGCCATGGGTTCGTCCATGATGAGGAGCTCTGGCTTGCGGA
The DNA here is from genome assembly GCA_963536345.1 of uncultured Actinomyces sp. Lineage (GTDB taxonomy): Bacteria > Actinomycetota > Actinomycetes > Actinomycetales > Actinomycetaceae > Pauljensenia. The sequence continues at coordinate 98,595 of CAUTAH010000001.1, read as the reverse complement.
CGAGCGCGCGCGCAATGAGCACGCGCTGTTGTTGCCCGCCGGAAAGAATGTGGAGTGGGTCCTTCGCGCGATGTGCGAGGCCGACGGCGCGCAGTGCGTCGAGTGCTTTGGTGCGGTCGCCGCGAGAGTGCCACCACTTGCGGGTGCCGAGGAGACCGGAGAGAACAACTTCAATGCATGATGAAGAAATCGCACCGCCTGAGGATGCTCGTTGGGGAACATAGCCGATCCGCTGCCATGGGATTGAGGAGCGCTTTTGGATGGAATTGCCAAAAAGCGTGATATCTCCCGAAGAAATGGGGGCCGTCCCAAGGATTGCTTTCATGAGCGTGGATTTTCCAGCGCCATTTGGGCCGGTTACGGCGACGCATTGCCCTTGGGGGATTGAAGCGGTGATGCCGTGAAGAATGAGGTCGTGTTCCCAAGCGACGTGGACATGGTCCAGTGCGATCACCGGGTCAGTAGAGATATTGAATGTCGTTCCCATTAGTGTCGAGTGTAGTCGTTGGGGCGGCATGGTTCACTGTGGAATCATGCCGCCCCAACGCGGAGATATCAGTTCAAATCTGGTGCGGTGTTTACTCGCAGCTCAGAGCCTTTTGCAGTGCTTCAAGGTTCTCGTTCATCACTGCTTCGTAGTCCTTCGAATCATCGGCCTGAGATTCGATCGGGTCGAGAACTGCAGTGGTGATTCCCAGATCCTTTGCCAGGGTTTCAGCAACCTTGGGGCTGAGGAGCTCTTCGGTGAAGATGGTCGTGATTCCCTTTGCCTTGACCGCATCGGAAATCTGCTTGAGACGTGCGGGGGAGGGGGTGGAATCGGGATCGAGGCCGGATAGACCCAGCTGGGTGAGGCCGGTGCGGTCGGCAAGGTATCCGAAGGCCTCGTGAGAGGTCACAAATTCCTTGTGCTGGCACTTTGCAGTGCCGTCGACAAGCTTCTTGCTCAGGGCTTCCATCTGAGACTTCATGGAAGCAGCGTTCTTCTTGTAGGTCTCGGCGTTGGCCGGATCTGCTTGGGCAAGGGCGTCGCCGATTTGGGTAGCTGCGCTAGCCATGCGGGTGGGGTCGAGCCAGAAGTGAGGATCGGTTGAGCCGTGCTCGTGCTCATGTTCGTGAGCTTCTTCTGTCTTTTCACCGTCGTCAGCGACATCTAGTTCGCTTTCATGCTTTTCTGCGTCAACCAGATCAACGCTGGTTGAGACGTCGATGACGGTCTTGGGGGCGTTGAGTTCAACGGCCTTGTCGACTGCGGATTGGAAACCCTTGAGGTAAACGACAGCTCCTGCCTGGGAGAGCTGCTGGACCTTTTGGTTCGACAATTCGAGGTCGTGGGGTTCTGCTCCCGGAGGGGTGAGGGACTCGACGCTGACCAGGTCTCCGCCGATCTTCTCGGTCAGGTACTGGAGGGGGTAGAAGCTAGCCATGACCTTCATGGGGGAAGTGGAAGCTTGGGAGCTTGAAGCGCTCGAGGAAGGCGAGGAAGCCGAAGAAGAACATGCGCTCAGTGCAAGCGCTGCGGCGGCGGTGACGGCAAAAACAGTATGTGAACGCGAAAAACTCATGATAATCATTATCAAGCGTATTGATAACGATTGTCAAAAGCGCGCTCGCCCTGTGGAACTGCGTACGACGAGGTCAGGAGTAAATGCAAAATCCTGATGTTGCTGCGGTTTTTGTGAATGGATCGCATCGAAGAGTGAAGAGACTGCTGAATGTGAGATAGCTTCAACTGGCTGTCGGACTGTTGTAAGAGCGGGGGAGAGGTGGGGTATGAGGAAGGAGTCGTCAAAGCCGATTACCGAAATATCTCCGGGAACGCTCAGTCCTCTCGACTGAATGGTCCTGATTGCACCCATTGCCTGGAGATCTGATCCGGCAATGATCGCCGTTATTCCGCCGTCGATCAGGGAATGGGTTGCCGAGGCCGCGGCCTCGTAAGTGTAGAAGGTTTCCACGACCATAGGGTTGGGGATCCCAAGTTCTTGGGACATGACTTGGCGGAAGGCCTCGCCTTTGCGCAGTGCTGGGACGACGTGATGACGTCCACCGAGCATTGCAATCTTGCGGTGGCCTAGTTCTTTGAGGTGTTGGACTGATGCACGAATTCCCAGAGCGTCTTCCGTTGAAAAGTCTGGCGCTTGGACCTCGTTCCGAGCGCCGTTAATCGTGACGAAGGGGAGATGAATCTGGGAGAGATTTGTATAGCGGCTCAGGTCCGCTTGCAGGTCTGCGTGGCGGCCAGAGACAAAGATGAGTCCTGAAACTCCTCGCGCAAGAAAGGCTTGAGTGTGTTCTTCTTCGCTGGTGGTGCCGGGGGTTTGCGAGGCGATAAATGCCTGGCCACCCGCCCTGTCGACCTCTGTGTGGAGGGTGTGAGCGAAGGTGGCAAAAATGGGATTTGTCAGTTCGGGGACGATTACTCCGATGATGAGGCGATTGTCATCGGCAAGCATGCTGGGGCGTTCGTAGCCAAGTTCGTCGATTGCTGTGAGAACTCGGTATCGAGTGTCGTCCGAGACCTGTCCGACTCCGTTAAATACGCGCGAGACGGTTGCGATAGAAACACCGGCATGTGAGGCAATGTCGGCCATGCGGGTGCGGTTCTTCGACATCGAAGGGCCTTTCAGAATGGGCATGCATGATAGACGGGATGTAACCCAAAGATATCATTTTTCTAACAATCCTGAAACCGCTTGCTGAAAATGATTTTCTGTGATTAGAGTGGTCTTAAGTGCGAAGTACAACTATGTACGAGCAATACTCAATTGATCAGGAGTTGACATGCGACGAGGCATAGCAGTATGCGGAGTTTTGGCAGTTACAGCAACGCTTGCAGCGTGCTCGAATGGAAGCTCGAGCTCTTCGAGCAGCCAGTCGGCGAGTGCGAGCGCTTCTTCCGTCGGTTCGCTGACGGTGTGGGCCGATGACACCCGTTACTCGCAGATCCAAGAGCTGGCCAAGGACTTCACCGCAGCCACCAAGGTTGACGTTCAGGTTGTTCAGAAGTCTGAGACCGACATGGACCAGGAGTTCATCAGCCAGGTTCCGACCGGAAATGGCCCCGACATCATCGTTATGGCTCACGACAAGCTCGGCCAGATGGTGAAGAACGGTGTTGTTTCCCCCGTTGACTTGGGCGATGCAAAGTCAAAGTTCTCTGAGGCAGCAATCCAGGGCGTGACCTACGACGGCAAGACCTACGGCGTCCCCTACGCCGTTGAGTCTGTTGCGCTGGTTCGTAACAACAAGCTCACTTCCGATTCCCCGAAGACCTTCGACGAAATGGTTGCCTCGGGTAAGAAGGCTGGTTCGGAGTACCCCTTCGTTGTTCAGATGAGCACCGACGGCGATCCCTACCACCTCTACGCTTTCGAGAGCTCCTTCGGTAACGAGGTCTTCAAGCAGTCCGCTGACGGCTCCTACACCTCTGATCTGACCCTGGGCGGCGAAGGCGCATCCGAGTTCACCCAGTGGCTCAAGGAGCAGGGCGCAGCAAAGACCCTTAACCCGAATATCACCGCTGACGTCGCCAAGGATGCTTTCCTCAAGGGCAACGCAGCCTACATGGTGACCGGCCCCTGGAACGTCACCGCTGCTAAGGAAGCCGGACTCGACGTCTCCGTCCTCCCGATTCCTTCCGCAGGTGGCAAGGAAGCCAAGCCCTTCGTCGGCGTCCAGATGTTCTACCAGAGTTCCAAGACCCAGAACCAGGTTCTGGTCAGCAAGTTCTTCCAGTACCTGGAGACCAAGGAAGCACAGTCCAAGCTGCAGCAGCTGGGCGGACGTGTTCCGGCAATGACCGAAGTTGCTGACTCGCTCACCGACGAAAACCTCAAGCAGTTCGCTTCCATCGCCGGAAAGGGCCTCCCCATGCCGGCAATCCCCGCAATGGGTTCCGTGTGGGATTACTGGGGCAAGACTGAGGTTGCCATCGTGAATGGCGCCGATCCCGCATCCTCATGGGAGACCATGGTTAACAACATCAAGACCTCGATGAACAAGTAGTCAGGTCTCTCGGTTTTGCGGGCGCCAAAACGGGGCGCCCGCAAAACCCATACCTGAGCATTTTGTGCTCATGGTCCCTTAATCGCTGTTCAAGGTAACGAAGGACCACAATGCCTGCAGCTTCTTCCTCGAATACCGTTCAGAAGGACCGAACCTCGCATGCGCGTGATGTCATGCGACCCGGTTTTATCGTCAAACTCGTCATCATGATGCTCATTGACGCGCTGGGCATCTATGGAATCATGGCGGCATGGGCCGTTAATTCTCGGATCATCATCGGTGTGATGGCGGTCCTGCTCATCATCATTAACTGGGTTTATTTTTCGAAGAGGGCACTTCCTGCCAAATATCTTCTTCCCGGCATGATCTTCCTCTTGATCTACCAGCTCTTCGTCATGGGCTACACCGGGTATGTTTCTTTGACCAACTACGGAGATGGCCACAACTCAACAAAGGCAGACGCGATTGAAGTTGCTCTTTCGTCGAACCGTCAGCGTGTTGAAGGGGCTCCAACTGTTCAGACCGCGGTCGTTGAAGACGGAAGTGAACTCGGCCTCGTTGTCGCAGACCCCGCGACAGGTGAACTGAAGCTCGGTACGGCAACCAAGCCCCTCCAGAGCGTCCAAGGTAAGGTCACTGCAATGGGAATTACCGAGGTTTCGGGCTATGAAGTCCTTGACCTGGGTGCTCTTGCCAGCCGCCAGACGGAAGTTTCCAAACTGACGGTCCCCGTGAGTTCTAACCCGAATGATGGCTTCTATCTAACGACGGATGGAACTTCTGGCTACCTTGCCAAGTCCACCTTCACCTACGACGAAGCCGCCGATGCTCTGACGAACACCGAAACCGGTGTTGTTTACAAGGCGAATAACCAAAAGGGTGTCTTTGAAGATAGCCAGGGGAACCAGCTGTCCACCGGCTGGCGAGTCTTTGTTGGCGCCTCGAACTACACCGCAATGTTCAAGGATTCCGGCCTGGTTAAGCCTTTCGTAAGTTCCTTGGTGTGGTCCTTTGTCTTTGCTATCGGTTCGGTGCTGACGACTTTCGCCTTCGGACTGGTCCTTGCGTTGATCTTCTCTGATCAGCGCATCCGAGGTCGAAAGATCTACCAGTCGCTGATGATCCTTCCTTACGCCTTCCCAGCCTTCCTGGCGACCCTGGTATGGAAGGGCATGCTCAACGAACAATTTGGTTTCATCAACCGGACTTTCTTCGGTGGTGCACAGATCCCGTGGCTCAGTGATCCCATCCTCGCGAAGTTTGCGATTTTGGGGGTTAACCTCTGGCTGGGATTCCCCTACATGTTCTTGGTGTGTCTGGGTGCGCTTCAGTCTCTTCCGGGAGATGTCGAGGAAGCAGCAAAGATGGATGGCGCTTCTGGTCTGCGCACAGTGTGGTCAATTAAGTTGCCGCTAGTATTGCAGTCCACCACTCCGTTGCTCATCGCCTGCTTCGCCTTCAACTTCAACAACTTCTCGCTGATCTACATGCTGACGAAGGGTGGACCCGACTTTGAAGGTGCGCAGTATTCGCTTGGGCAGACTGACATCTTGATCTCGATGGTCTACAAGATCGCCTTTGCCGGCGGTGGATACAACTACGGTCTGGCATCGGCCATGTCGATCTTCATCTTCGTGGTGGTTGGCGTGATTGCCTGGCTTGGATTCCGTCAGACGAAGGCATTGGAGGAACTGTGATGGCTGAACGTAAGAACAAAGCACAGTTGACCACTCTTCGTGGCGCGCACTGGTGGCGTGAAATTGGCTGGAAGCACATTGTCGGTATCGCTGTCATCATCTACTGCGTTATTCCGCTGCTTTACGTGCTTTCGGTGTCTTTTGTTCCGAATGCTGTTTTGACTGCGCCGCTGAGTCTGTCGAATGGAATCTCCTTCGATAACTTCAAGGCATTGGGTTCGGATCAATACAGCATGTACTGGCAGTGGATTTTTAATTCACTGGTGGTTTCGACCGTCACAGCAATTGGAACGGTCCTCATGGGCGCGGCCGCTGCCTACGCCTTCAGTCGTTTCCGCTTCCGGGGCCGTCGTGGGACGCTGACCTTCCTGCTTTTGGTTCAGATGTTCCCGCAGATGCTGGCTTTCGTGGCGCTGTTCCTGCTCTTGCTGGGAATTAAGGACATCTTCCCGGTTCTGGGCTTGAACTCGAAGCTCGGTCTGATCTGCGTCTACCTTGGTGGAGCGTTGGGGTCGAACACCTTCCTGCTCTTCGGTTTCTTCAACTCCGTTCCTCGCGAGCTTGACGAGGCTGCAGAAATTGACGGTGCGTCCCATGCCCAGACCTTCTGGACCATCATCATGCCGCTGGTTCTTCCTGTTCTGGCAGTTGTTGGTCTGCTGAGCTTCATTTCCAGCTTCGGCGACTTCGTCATTGCCAAGGTTGTTATGCAAACCCCCGATCAGTACACGCTGGCGGTCGGTATGTACAACTGGGCTGCCGACGAACGAAATGCCCCGTGGGGTGTCTTCGCGGCTGGATCGATCATCGCTGCAATTCCGGTGATCTTGCTCTTCCAGTACCTGCAGAAGTACATCGTTTCCGGTTTGACCTCTGGTGCGGTGAAGGGCTGAGCGCCCGCTTCTCGCTGACCCGGCCCCGGCCTCGTTCCTCTTTGTGGGGGACGAGGCCGGGGTTCTTTTTGTGCGCGAAAGCCGGGGAGGGCGGTGCTTCGTAAGAGATTTTGATGGTGGACTTGACAGGCTGGTTGGTTATATGGTTCATTAGTCATGTAATGAACCACTGAAGCTGAAGGGAGGACTCGCGCATGGCACCCACGTTCGTCTCGGGGATCCCGATCTACGTACAGATCGCCGACGACATTCGCGCGCAGATCCTGCGCGGCACCCTGCGTGCCGGGGACCAGCTCACCTCCACCACGGAGTACTCCGCGACCTACCGCATCAACCCGGCCACCGTCGGCAAGGCCTTCGCGATCCTCGTCGACGAGGGCCTCGTCGAGAAGCGGCGCGGTATCGGCATGTTCGTCGCCGAAGGCGCCCGCCGCGCGCTTGTGGCCGACGGACTCGCGTCCTACGTGGAGGAGACCCTGAACCCCGCCGTCGAAGCGGGCCTGGCCCTGGGCCTCGACCTCGACGCCATCATCGACCACGTCCGCGCCTACAGCGCCGACACGACTGCCAAGGACAACTCATGATCACCCTCAACTCCATCAGTCACACGTATCCGGGAGAGAGTGAGGCTGCGCTGCGCGACATCTCGCTCACCCTCGGAGACGCTACCGTCACCGCCCTCGTCGGCCCCAACGGCTCGGGTAAGACGACGCTCATGCAGATCCTCGGTGGCCTGCTTCCGCCGTCGTCGGGAAATGTGTCCCTATGCGGAACGGAGGTGAGCTCTAACGACCTACTTGGTTACTCAGTCGTCGTCTCTTCCGACAGGGACTTTGATAATTCATCGGCTTCGGCCATGGTCGCATACGCCGCGCTGCGTCCGACCTGGGATCAGAAACTCTTTGACCACTACGTTCAGCGTTTCTCCTTCCAGCTGAAGGGGCGCAAGAAGCTGCGCAAGATGTCCTCGGGGCAGGCTGCCATCCTGGCCGGCGCTGTGGCACTGGCATCGGGTGCACCCATTACCGTCCTTGATGAAATTCAGGCTCCCATGGACGTTCCCACCCGATACGCGTTCTACGAGGAACTGCTCACCCTGGCCTCCGACAGTATGGAGGGACGTCGCCCGCGGCGCGCCTTCGTTGTGTCCTCACATATGGTCTCCGAACTCGAAAACGTTGCCGAAGATGTCGTCGCCCTCAAAAATGGGCGTCTGCTTGCCCATGAGAGCGTTGACGAGTTCACTTCGCGTATCTGTGCGATTACCGGTAACGCCGCTGACGTGGAACGCTTCCTGGCCGATCATTCCGATATCGCCGTCATCACTTCTCGTGCGCTTGGGTCCGCACGGGAAGTCATCGTGGATCTGCGTGGCCGTGGTGTTGCTGACCATGAGATTGCATCCCACTCACTGACCTCCTCGCCCTGTTCCTTCCAGGACGCCTTCGCCTACCTCATCCAGGAGAACGACCAATGAGCACTGCCAACCCCGACCTCATCAAATCTACCCCCTCCCCCCTGCGCATTGGCCTTGTCGGCTCGAGATTCACTGTGGTGCTGTACCTGCTGGTGGTGGGCTGCCAGTTCCTCACCAACTTGGCGATCAACGGCATCGTCTACCTATCAGTCTCCGATGTCACCAAGAACATTGAACAGTCCGCCACAAACTCCGCTTTTGTCACGGGTACTTTCCTCTTTATCTGTGGGATCATCAGCGCCACCGTCGACTTGCGAGCCTCTGCTCTCAGCGGTGGATCACGTACCGCACTCACTGTGGCGAGTTACGTGCACTCCGTTGTCATCATTGTCCTGGGGTCTCTTATCTGGTGGCTTCTTATCGCCATCCATCCCTTGCTCTTCTTCATGGGACGTGGCTCCTTTCCGCTCGGCGTCGACACGTGGTTATTTGTTGTCTTCGCTTGGGTCGTCTGCGATGGGGCCGGACGTTTCATCGGAGGAGTTTCTCGTTGCATCGGCTCGACCTGGAAGAGGACTTTCGCGCTCATGCTCGCAATCCCGCTGGGTATCTGTAGCATCGGCGTGCCGATCACTTGGGTGATTCTCACGCTTGTCCACAAGTCAGGCTATCTGCCCCCGATGGATCCGGCCTTTTGGCTGCTCGGCCTTATTTCGGCAGCAGTTGTCGTCGCGGGCTGGCCCCTGACGGCATCCGGCCACATCCGTCGCATCGGCTAAGGCACATCGGCCAAATGAGTGTGGGGAGCAACTCAGGTTGCTCCCCACACTCTCTTAGCGCGAGTGCCCTCGGGCGCGGCCTCGAGAGACAAAACTAGAGTTCGACCTTGAGCTTCGTGAACATCGCTGAAATGTCTTCCGCGACAGTTGCAAAGAGAGAGGTGGTCGTGGTTGCAGTTGCCGTGATCACCACGAAAGAATCCGCAGTCATGGGTATTCTCCACACCCATTGAACGACCGTGTATGAGTTCGCGGCATCGGAGTACACGCCCTTGCAACGAATAGCTTTAGCGAAGATCGCTGAAGACTCACCCGAAGGAGAGTAACGACCAGGTTCTACGTCTTCTTCTGCCAGAGTGCTCCAGCCGGGGAGTTTCGCGCTCAACGCTGCAGAAAGCTCGCCGACTGAGGGGAGCGCATCGGTATCTCCAAGGGAGGCGGTAACCGTGAAGGACGAAGGAAAACCGGACTGGGGATCTGAAGGGCCCTGGGCGACGATCAATCGAGAAGACAAGGGAGTCGCTGGGGAAGGCGGAAGCAACTGAGACGGAGTGTCTCGGGGGAGCTCACGCCACTGCATAGACAGAGGAAGGCGTGCGCTCACGATAACAGCGCGTCCCTCACTCAAGGTAAAACGCAGTGCCTCCCGAGCAGTTCTTCCGTATTTGCTGGTGATATTCCCGTTCTCGTCAACCAAATCGTGGCGCTTGTACCATTGCCAATCCGCGTCCATCCACCGCGGAAGCGAAAAGGGAAAAGGGAACATAAATCCAGCGCCGAGCAATAGCAGGGCTAAACACGCACAGAATAGGAACGCTGAAATAGGCCCCACTCCCCAAAGAGTCAGGGACAAGAATGAGATACCGCCGCAAAGCGCCGCAATGGTCCAGATCAAGCGGCGGGCAATTTTCCGAGCGGGAGCAAAACGAGTTGCGAAAAAACCGCGCAAGATCTCAGCAAGGTGCGAATCGCTGTAGGTTTCCAACCACCAGGAAAACAAGAACACGGCGGGGACGACTGTCCACGCGATGGCATACAACAACTGATATCTCATGATTTGCTCTCCACACTTCCTAGGGCACGACAAAAGGCGCGAGCTTTGCCCACAGCTCTGTTCGCGTGCACTTCTCCAAGTCTCCTACCGGGCCCGAAGGATGAGCAAGGTTTGGCGCATTGGAGGGCTGCGTCAGATAGCTTTCGGGAAGCGTGCGTGCACTCACCAAGTAGGCTGCCCAGGGAACAGAGAGAACAGTGTAACTGCGGTGCACATGATAGCCCTGAGGACTTCGCATCCAGCTTGTCCACACGGCGTATTCCCAGTTCTTTTCCCTGACCAAACGAGTAAAAGACGACCTCTTCTTCGATTTCTGCAACTCTTCAAGGAGGATGTCGTGCGCGGTCAAGGCATCACCGGAATTTGCTGCATCAATGAATTCGATGGGCACGCGTTTGGGGCCATCGAAGCGATTCTTGAGGGAAGGAAAAGTTGAAAACTCTGCGACGATCTGCGGTACATCGTGCGTTTCCGCAAGATAAACCTGGGTTGTTTCGGGTTCTTTCAAACTACTGAGAATGGTCGACTGTCCCGGAGCGATGAAGCTGCACTGCCTGCGAACTCCGGACGATGCGTAACGCGGTGACACCGCAAATTGCGTGAGGGGAGTGCTGTCCTTGCGGATCGGTGCAAGGAGCATCTGCGCTTGCCCGCTCAAAGCACCATCGGCCTCGAAAACCTTATCGAGGCCCAGCTGAGCTTCCCCCGACAAACCTTCCCGCGCGGACTCTTCGGGACCCGCGAGAGCAATGAACGCGGGAACCGAGGCTGTCGGAAGGCTCAGGGGAGCGGAGAAATAAGTGCTCATCATGCCACGCTGATCTTCGTCACCATCTTGCCCATATCCTTGAAATGCTCGGGAAATATGCGCGTCGTTGTTGTTGCTGTGGCAGTGATCCTGACGAAGGTCGACGAGTCGAGTTTTTCAACCCACGACCATTGAATAGCCGTCAAGGAAACGCCTTCATCAGTGTACGTACCCGTGCACATGAGGGACGCTTTCGGCTTGCTCTGTGTGATCTCGTCGAGCGTGAACCACCCCGGAATCTGCCTGGCAATCGCCTCGCTTAAAGTTCCCAGCGGTAGACGTTGCTCGCTGCTGGCCGGAGTTGCGCAGACCGACAGCGTTGATGGCCGCAGATTCTCGTAATCCATAGGGCCTTGAGCAACCAGAACGAGAGGGGCCAAAGGAGTGGGCGTGAGGTAAGAAGGCATTTCCTCAACGCGCTTCCAGCCTAGGGGAAGGACAATACGAGTCGAGAACTCTCTTTTCTGGCCGCCACCGAGCGTGAGTTCTGTAGTGGTACGAACCGTGCCGCCGCGGGGAAGAAGGTTTCCTAATTCGTCAACAAGCCCCTTGCGGACACTGTCGTGCCATCTGGGATCCAGCCACGTCGGAAAGTTTCGAGGCAGAAGGCATAGGGGGATCAGAAGAATAGACGCGCATGTACTCCAGCCAAGAAAAAGCACGATGTGCATGGCGAAGCCGTGCTGCCGGGCAAAAACTGTCATTCCAGCAAGCAGTGCACACAAAGCCCACGCGCACAGGCGTAGAAAATTCGCCGGATCTAATGTGTGGACCTTCGTAAATGGCCATGCTCGCTGGGCTAAACGCGAGTTACTGAATGCGACAAAAAGCATGAACACAAGACGCAGGGCAAAAACGAGGACCCACACGATGACCATCCCGCGCGGGATCGTGTAGGCCAAGGTCGAAATCACCATGCGCACGCCTTGATGCTATGACAAGGGAATCAAGCAAAGCAATCTGCTGACTTTTCAGCAATTATTGGCTCGCGTGGCACTCTTCAAGCCCCCCAAGCATTCACCGGCTAAAATGTGCACAGACCACTGCGCCAGCCAGGTGCGGTGAGCCCTAAAAAAGGAGTTTTCGTGGCACAGCCATCCACCTCTCGTCTTGATTCCGTTATCTCTCTTGCCAAGCGCCGAGGCTTTGTCTTCCCCTGTGGTGAAATTTACGGCGGTACTCGCTCCGCTTGGGACTACGGCCCGCTGGGCGTGGAACTCAAAGAGAACATCAAACGCCAATGGTGGAACTACATGGTTCGCCGCCGCGCAGACGTTGTCGGCTTGGACTCCTCGGTAATCCTGCCCCGCGAGGTGTGGGTTGCTTCCGGACACGTCAAGGCCTTCACCGACCCGCTCATCGAGTGCCTGAACTGCCACAAGCGTTCCCGCGAAGATCAGCTCATTGAAGAACTCGCGGATAAGAAGGGCGTTGAAGAATCCTCCCTTTCGCTGGAAGACGTGGCATGCCCGAACTGTGGCGTGCGCGGCCAGTGGACCGAGCCCAAGGCCTTCTCGGGTTTGCTTAAGACCTTCCTTGGCCCCGTTGATGACGAGGCCGGCCTGCACTATCTGCGTCCCGAAACTGCGCAGGGAATCTTCGTTAACTTCGCTAATGTCATGACCGCGGCACGCAAGAAGCCGCCTTTTGGCATCGGCCAGATCGGTAAGTCTTTCCGCAACGAAATTACCCCCGGTAACTTCATTTTCCGTACTCGCGAGTTTGAGCAGATGGAGCTTGAGTTCTTCTGCGAACCCGGAACTGACGAAGAATGGCACCAGTACTGGATCGACTACCGCAAGGCATGGTACGTCGGCCTGGGTATTGACCCCGAAAACCTGCGTGAATACGAGCACCCCAAGGAAAAGCTCTCACACTACTCCAAGCGCACCGTTGACCTGGAATACCGCTTCGGTTTCCAGAACTCTGAATGGGGCGAGCTTGAAGGTATCGCCAACCGTACCGACTACGACCTCGGTGTTCACGCCGAGGCCAGTGGCGCCAAGCTCGACTACTTCGACCAGGCGACCGGCGAACGCTGGACCCCCTACGTCATCGAACCTTCCGCAGGCCTGACCCGCTCCCTCATGGCATTCCTCATCGAGGCCTACCACGAGGATGAAGCCCCCAACGCAAAGGGCGGCGTCGACAAGCGCGTTGTCCTCAAGCTCGACCCGCGTTTGGCTCCCGTCAAGGTCGCCGTCCTGCCCCTGTCGCGTAAGGAAGAATTGACCGGCCCGGCGCAGGCGCTCGCAGAAGAACTGCGCGAGCTGTGGAACATCGAGTACGACGATGCTGGCGCCGTTGGCCGTCGTTACCGTCGCCAGGACGAGATTGGCACTCCCTACTGCATCACCTACGATTTCGATTCCGTTGAGGATCACGCCGTCACCATTCGTGAGCGTGACTCGATGGAGCAGGTCCGTATTCCGCTCGACCAGGTCAAGTCCTACCTGATTGAGCGCTTGGGAGTTTGCTGAGTGACCTCGCAGTCTCACGCTAGTGGCCCAGCCTGCTTGCAGGTTGGGCCACTGCGGCTGTTTACTCCCGTCGTCTTGGCCCCAATGGCCGGAGTGACGGATGCGCCTTTCCGCCGATTGTGTCGCATGTTTGGTGAAGAGGCCTTGGGTGGGCCTTCACCCCTGACTGGTATGCCCAGTCCGGCTTCTCTTCCCAGCGCTGCTGAAAGCGCTCGCCCGGCCGCGGCCTCGGGAATTGGGAAAGAAAGCGGCGCGGGAGAAGAACTGACGCCCCACGTCGATGCGCCTGCGGGCCTGTACGTCATGGAGATGGTGACCTCGCGAGCCCTCGTCGAGGGAAGCGCGCGCACGATGGCGATGATTCGCCCAGACCCTGCTGAACGCGTGCGCTCCGTTCAGCTGTACGGTGTGAACCCGCAGGTCATGGCTCGCGCAACCCAGATCATGATCGAAGGCGAGTACGCCGACCATATCGACCTGAACTTCGGCTGCCCGGTCCCCAAAGTGACGCGAAAGGGCGGGGGAGCGGCGCTTCCGTGGAAACGCGACCTCTACACCGACTTGCTGCGCGCGGTTGTTACCCAGGCGCAGACCAGTGGGGACGCGCGTGGCCGAGAGATTCCGGTGACGGTCAAGATCCGCATGGGAATCGATAGCGGACACGAAACCGGCCTCGAGGCCGCGCAGATCGCCCAAGAACTTGGTGCGGCGGCCGTGACGATCCATGCGCGCACCCAGACCCAGCATTACGCGGGCCAAGCGCATTGGGATTACATTGCGCGCGTCAAGGAATCCTTGGATATTCCGGTCTTTGGTAATGGTGATGTTTTCGAGGCCGCGGATGCGATCGCGATGATGCACCAGACCGGATGCGATGGCATTTCGGTTGGCCGCGGTGCGCAGGGGCGGCCGTGGATTTTCCGCGATATCGTCGCTGCCTACCACGGGAGGCCGGCTTTCCCGGCACCTTCACTTCGCGAGGTTGCCGCCATCATCGAAACCCACGCGCGCTGGTGCGTGGAAGAAGAAGGCGACGAAGACCGCGCAATGCGCGAAATGCGTAAGCACATCGGCTGGTACCTGCGTGGTTTCAAGGTGGGTGGGCCGCAGCGCCATGCGCTGGGGATGGTCTCTACGCTTGATGAACTGAGCGATCGCCTGACCGATTTGGATCTTGATCAAGATTTTCCCGAGGCCGCGCGTGGGCCTCGTGGGCGCGCTGGGGGAGAAAAGACCCCGCACCTGCCCGACGGCTGGTTGGAACACCGATACTTGACCGACGCCGAGCGGGCGTCGATTCATCATGCAGAAGTTGGCTACTAAAGGGTTGCTGAGCAGAGGGGACGTCATGGAACCTGTTGTTTTTGGACGTAGCGATTTGGGCGAGGGATTGCTTGACCCGGGTGCGATTCCTCCACGAGGCCGAGTGCTTCTGGGTGGCGGGCAGCCGGTAGTTTTCATCGTTCCCCTGATGGCGGGGGACGCGCGTGGAGTCGTTGAACAGATTGAGGCCGCCTCATCTGAGCCGCACGATATGTTCGAGTGGCGCGTGGATTACTTAGACGTTCTTGCGGGGCTTTCAGGTGAAGAACTGAGTGACCAGGCCCGCGAAGAGATTTCAAGGTCTGCGGCAGAGATCTTGGGTACTTCGGATGTTCCTGTTTTAGCTACTGTTCGAACAGCTGCTCAGGGCGGGAATGCTGAAGTTTCAACGCCGATTTATGGCCAGATCATTGAGCTGCTGGCCGGGTGCGGGATGGACGCGGTAGACGTGGAAATGGCTCCGGCTGCACCTGCACTGACCGAGAAAGCACATGCTGCGGGCGCGAAGGTCGTCATGTCCTTCCATGACTTTGAGGTGACTCCTGAATCGGAGATCATGCGAGAGCTTCTGGAAACCATGGCAGCTTTGGGTGCAGACGTTGCAAAGCTTGCGGTTTTGGCCAATTCGGAGCGCGACGCGCTCAATGTTGAATTGGTCCAGAGATGGGCGGCCGAGTACGTGTCGGCCCCGTCAATCGTCTTGGCGATGGGCGAGTTTGGTCGCCAAACGCGTGCGACTCAACCTGAAGATGGGGGAGTCGCCTCTTTCGTGGCCGTGAGCGGACGTGAGAGCGCACCCGGTCAATGGGGTGCACGGGAATTGGCGGAGAGGCTCGGGCGCGAATGAAGGCCCTCGCGGGTGCTTTTCAGGGGAGAAATACGCCTTGAGGGGCATCTGAGACTGAAAGACAAAAGTGGGGGCGCCTCCGAAGAGGCGCCCCCACTTGAAGTGAAACTCAAATAATCAGTTGAGATCCTTGGTTGCTGCGCGCAGCATCCAGGCCTGCTTCTCCAGGCCGGTTGCAATGCCGATCAGCAGGTCGTTGGACAGGTGATCGTGCTCGTCAACGGGATCAAGGGTTGCCTTGATGCGCTCGGACACTGCCAGCAAGCGCTCTTCGTACTGGCGAGCAGTCTTATCGGTGGGCAGGAAGCCGGGCTCCATCGGGTCAACCAGCGAGGTTGCTGCGACGGTCGCTGCGCGGCCATCGGGAGCAACTTCAATAGCTGCCATGCGCTCGGCGACATCATCAGCGGCAAGGCGAACCTCGTCGATGATTTCATCCAGGTGCAGGTGGAGCGAACGGAAGCCGGGGCCTTCGATGTTCCAGTGTGCCTGCTTGCCCTGAAGTGACAGATCGGTCAAATCAACGAGAGCCTGCTGAAGAGCTGCTGCAACAACGGGGTGTGCCTTAGTCATATTGTTCTCCTAAAACCTATCTGTAGATGCGCCCACTGAGGGACGCACCATTGCCATCACTTCTGACAACTCCATTTTTATCGATTTCATTCCCTTTCGCGCCCTAAGGTGAAATATCCGACAGGGGTTGTGACAGGTCGTCGATAAAGTGTCGAGAAGCGCCAGAAAATTTTCGAATTTACTTGAAAAGCGTCCCCAGAATCGAACGAGTAAGTGAACGGGCAGCGGTCGTTCCCACAGTCTTCACCGTGGACTCGATGACGCGTTGTGTTGCCCGCTGGCGGCGTTCTTCCGCTTTCTCAGCCTCACGCTGACGACGCAAGGCTTCCTTCTCCAACTCACGCTGGCGGCGCTCTTCAGCCTTCTCAACCTCACGCTGCAGGCGCTCGAGTTCCTTCTGGCGCGCAGCCTCTTCCTTCGCCGCCTGCTTTTCAGCTTCCTTACGAGCCTTGGCCTCGTCAAGCGCACGCTGGGCTTCAGCGGCTGCCTGCTCGGCCGCTTGAGCTGCCGCAGCAAGGCGCGCTTCCATCAGCTCAAACGCCGATTCGTTGTCGACTGCATCGCGGTAGTGCGCGAGCAAGGGGGACGAGCTCACGATCGAGGACACGACCGAGGCCTCGGCCGGTCCCATGACCGCGGCGGGAGCATCCAGCATGGTGGGCGCGACCGGGGTCGGACGGCCTTTCTCATCCAAAACCGTCACGACAGCCTGACCGGTACCTAGGGAAGTCAGCACTTCAGCCAAATCCAGGGGCGAGGTCGGGAAAGTGGACACGGCCTTCTTGAGGTTCGCTGCATCGTTCGGCGTGTGTGCGCGCAGTGCGTGCTGAACGCGCGAACCGAGCTGAGCAAGAACCTCGTCGGGAACATCGGTGGGAGACTGGGTCACAAACACAATGCCCACGCCCTTGGAACGGATCAAACGCACCGTCTGCACAACAGCTTGGAGGAACTGCTTGGAAGCATCGGTGAAGAGCAGGTGGGCCTCGTCGAAGAAGAAGACCAACTTGGGCTTATCCGGATTGCCCACTTCGGGCAGCGTCTGGAAAAGCTCAGCCAAGAGCCACATGAGGAAGGTCGAGAACAATGCACCCTGGCTGCCCAAATCGGGCAACTCAAGGGAGGAAATGACGCCGCGACCATCCGTGGACACGCGCATAAGGTCGGAAATGTCGAAGGCGGGTTCACCGAAGAAAACGTCGCCGCCCGAGGCTTCCAGAGCAGCTAGTTCACGCAAAACCACGCCCGCGGTTGCCGGGGAGACGCCGCCGATTCCCTTGAGTTCTTCCTTGCCCTCGTCGTTATTTGTCAGGTAGTCGATGACGGCGCGCAGGTCTTTCAAGTCAATGAGCGCAAGGTTTTGGCCATCGGCCCAGTGGAAGATCAACTGCAGTGCTGAGGACTGTGTATCGTTCAAGCCCAAGACGCGCGAGAGCAAGAGCGGTCCGAATTCAGTGATGGTGGTGCGGATCGGCACGCCTTCGCCGCGTCCGCCCAGAGTGAGCAGTTCAGTGGGGAAGGCCTTTCCTTCCCAATTCTGTCCGATGCTTGCGCAGCGTACGAGGAGCTTTTCGGAAGAGCTTCCCGCCTGTGCTAGACCCGTCAGGTCTCCCTTGATATCGGTGACGAAAACGGGGACTCCGGCCTCGGAGAGGCGCTCTGCCATGAGCTGGAGGGTACGCGTCTTACCCGTACCTGTTGCGCCCGCAACCAGGCAGTGACGGTTCATCAAGCCCAGGGGAATACCGACGGGAGCGCCCGGAACCGGGGTATCGCCGTCCAAGAAAGCCCCCAGTCGCATCGACGGCGCGGTGAAGGAATATCCCGCGCGGACCTGCTCTGCGTAGCCCTGCAATTCCCCTTCGCTTGCCGAGGCCTCGGCCGGGGCAGTGGGTTCGCTTTCCACAGGTGCTGCAGGAGTTTCGGTGGGAGCCGCCTGCTGGGTTACTGCCTCGGGTGCAGCAGCCTGGGACGCGGTCTCACTCTGGTCACCCTGACCAGCCTGCGCGGCAAGAGCAGCGTCGAGTGCAGCCTGCGCGGCTTGCGCCTTAGCGGCAGCAGCTTCAGCGGCGGCCTGCGCGGCCTCGGCCTTCAAGCGAGCAATTTCAGCGGAATCAGTCATGGTTCGTCCTCGCGGTGTTATGGGAAAACTTAGGCATTCCAGTGCGCGCGCAAGGCATCGCACACGGCGTTATAGGTCGAGTGATCGACGGTTGCACCCTCGCGGCGAACATCCGCAGGGTCGACGATAAGCAGGCGATCCAAGCGCACCTGACTGGGACGTCCTTGCGAATCCCAGGCGCCGGTGCCGATCGGGAACCAATAGCGCCCCCAATGTGCCTCTTGCTCGGCATCCTTGCGGTGGTCCTTAGACGTGAGCTGTGCGACGACAAGGCCTTCAGGCACGCGCGCAAGGACAACGACGGGGCGATCCTTGCCTTGGCTGGGGTCATCCTCGTAGGAGACCCATGTCCACACGACTTCGCCCGGATCCGCGTCGCCATCGGGATTGGGAGCATATTGGAAAGGCGGCAAGCCGAGCGTGCGCACGTCCCAGACCTTGTTTTCCTTTCCCGAGGCCGTGCGAGCCTTGGGGGAATGCGCCTGAGTACCTGCGCTGTGGGAAGAAGACGAGCGCTTACGGCGCTTCGATGAGCGCATTTCGTCTTGGACGCTCTGGCCTGCGGCCTGGATGAAAATCGCGAGAAGTCGCTTAATGAAGTCCACGTGGTCTCCAGGTGTGATGGAACGGTGATCTAAGTGTACGGGCAGTTCAGTGCTTATTCCGTGACAAGCGCACGCGGGTGAACCCGTGCGGTTTCAAACCAGGCACACTGGCCAGGTGCTAGCAGAGTATCGGAAGCAACAGAGGTAGGCAGAACTCCCGTTGACACCAGCGGGCGGTGTTCGCAAGGAACGACGACGGTGGTATCTGATGTGTTGAAAACAACCAAAACCTGAGCGCTCATGTGAACCAAGCAATCCGGACCAGCCCAAGGGAGGCCTCGTACATGGGCAAGAGAGCCCGTTCCCATCCCGTGCTCCTCGCGCGTGCGCAAGGCCTGCTGAACCATCAACACAAAGGAACTGGAAATGGCTTCTTTTGACGGCGAATCAAAATAAGTAGCTCCCGGAAGGGCAAGCGCAAACAGAGTGTGCGCGCGATGAATCTCGCTGTCATCGTAGGGAAGCGCAGGCCAAGCGGCAATGTGCCCCACCGGATCGCGGTTGGCGAAAGTATTCGCAATAGCATCGCACAGCTGCGGGTGCTTCCACTCGATATCGAGGAGAGTGTCATTGCGCAGGTGATGGAACCAGGATTCTTGAAGAATCTCTTGCAAATCCGAGTCGTCCATGTGGGGCAAACTCGAAGTCAGAATGGGCAAGGTATCGGTGTTGGCCACCTCAGCCATGACCACGCGCAAGAGATGCATGAACTCCTGGCGCTCAGCTGAATTGGGCCCATAGTGCATGAGCGGTAGAGTCCCCAGATCGATGCCGTCGACCCCCGCATCTACGCATGCGCGAACGCGCCCAAGCAGAGTCATCACAGTCTCGTCAGCGGAGTAAGGACCATTGAAATCACGCGTATTCCACTCAGCCGAACCAGGAAGATGAACGATGATCTTGACACCGACCCTGTGGAAACGCTTGACCAGAGAAACAAGTTCTGGATTGACGCCCCAAATCATCTGGGGGATCGGAGAAAGCAAAAGAGCATCAACGCCGACTCGAGCAAAGCGGATTGCTTCTTCGCTGAGCTGGCGAGCAAGATCATGGTCAACGCGACGGGGAATGCGGCAAATCGCCGGCGAATGCCACCACGAATGAGTGCCTTTCCGGGCAGCATGGACGAGGGTAGTCACCACCTGAGTCCCGTTCGTTGAATGCACAACACTATCTTATGCAATGAAAGCGCTCTGCAAGCAGTTAGGCTTATCACGTGAACACTTCCCCTGCCTATGTGCCCAGCGATTGCGAGCGTTTTGTACCAGAGACCGCCAAATCCAGATCTCGGACAGATTTCGAACGCGACCGTGCGCGAGTACTTCACTCTTCGGCTCTGCGACGTTTAGGGGAGAAAACACAGGTCCTTGGGCCGACGTCGGATGATTTTGTTCGAACCCGCCTCACTCACTCGCTCGAAGTTGCCCAAGTGGGCCGCGAGTTAGGCAAAGAACTGGGCGCAGACCCGGATGTGGTGGACGCGGCCTGTCTTTCCCACGATTTAGGCCACCCACCCTTTGGGCACAACGGCGAACTTGCGCTCAACGAGTTGGCTCGTGAGATCGGTGGTTTTGAAGGAAACGCGCAGACCTTGCGGATCGTCGCACGCTTGGAACCCAAAGTTCTTGGCAAAGACGGGCCGGCAGGTCTGAACCTGACGCGTGCCACTTTGGATGCGATCTGCAAATACCCGTGGGCCAGGGGCGAAGGCCCAGACCCCGTTAAATCCCAACGCAAATTCTCCGTCTACGAGGACGACCGCCCGACTTTCGACTGGATGCGCCAAGGAATCCCCGCGGGCAAGCGCTGCCTCGAAGCTCAGATCATGGATCTTTCTGACGACATTGCGTACTCGGTTCATGACATGGAAGACGCTGTTGCAACGGGGAAGATGGACCTTGAACGCCTATGCAGCGATTCCCATACCCAAGGGGTCATTGAATCCACCATGAAGTGGTATGGCACATCGATCTGCGAAGACGATCTTTACCGCGCTTTCGAGCGTTTGGTGACCATGCCCGAATGGATGGGGTCTTTCAGCGGCTCCTACGCTGATTTGGCTGCCCTCAAGGACTTGACCAGCGAGCTGATCGGGCGCTTCTCCAACGCAACGGTCGGGGCGACCCGCCAGGTCGCAGGAGACCAGCCCCTGGGGCGCTACCTCGCCGAGCTCGTCGTCCCGGCCAATACTCGCGCGGAAATCCAGGTCCTCAAGGGCATGGCGGTCCACTACGTCATGAGCCCGCGCGAAAGCGAACCCGTGTACTACCAGCAGCGCACGCTCCTCAACGATCTGGTTGATGCTCTTGTCAACGCTGGCCCCGAATATCTTGAACCGCCTTTTGCCGCTCAATGGCGCGCAACCACGGACGAGGGACAGCGCCTACGAGTCGTTATCGACCAAGTCGCCTCGTTGACCGATATCTCCGCCTCACGCTGGCACGCGCGCATGTGTGGAATGCTGTCCTCACAGCTGTGAGAAGCGAGATCGGGGTGGCCGACGCCATCCACATCTTTCTGCTAGAAAAGTGTCCACTCGCTAAACTGAACTCATGGCCGGCCTGATCCTCAAAGAAGACATCGCCGCCGTACGTGATGCCTCGCGCATTGAAGAAATCGTCGGCGAGCGAGTTGCCCTGCGCCCCGCAGGCGTCGATTCTTTGAAAGGATTGTGCCCTTTCCACGACGAACGCACGCCCTCGTTCCACGTCCGCCCCTCCCAAGGTTTTTGGCATTGCTTTGGCTGCGGCGAAGGCGGGGACGTCATCAGCTTTGTCCAAAAAGTTGATTCTCTTTCCTTTACCGAGGCCGTGGAAGCCTTGGCCCTCAAAGCCGGGATTACTTTGCGTTACGAGGCCGCGGGCAGCGGAACCCTTCGCCGCGAAGAACCCGGTCGCCGTCAGCGGCTCCTTGACGCGCACCGCGTTGCCGAAGAGTTCTACCAGGCGCAGCTTTCTTCCCCAGAAGCCCACGAAGGACGTCGTTTTCTCGGTCAGAGAGGCTTCGATGAGGCGACCTGTCGCCACTTCGGGATCGGCTATTCGCCCAGCTCATGGGATGCGCTTACCCGTCACCTGCGGTCCAAGGGCTTTACCGATCAAGAGATCGAGATTGCAGGACTTGCAACTCGCGGAAACCGCGGCCTCTATGATCGTTTCCGCGGCAGGCTCATGTGGCCAATCCGTGACATTACGGGTGCGACGATTGGCTTTGGCGCTAGGCGTTTGAACGATGAGGACAAGGAATCGCCGAAGTACCTCAACACCCCGGAAACCCCGATCTATCACAAGTCTCAAGTCCTCTATGGCCTCGATCTTGCGAAGAAAGAAATTACACGAAACCGCAAGGTCGTTATCGTCGAAGGCTACACGGACGTCATGGCTGCCCACGCCGCCGGTGTGGGATATGCGGTCGCAAGCTGCGGTACCGCTTTCGGTGAAGACCACGTAAAAATCGTCCGACGCCTGTTGGGAGATAGTGCGGACAGCGCCGCTGGAGTTGTCCTCAGCAATGGGAAAACCCACGGCGGAGAAGTGATCTTCACCTTCGACGGTGACGCGGCGGGACAAAAAGCCGCGCTTCGTGCTTTCGAAATGGACCAGAACTTCGCAGCCCAGACATTCGTCGCGGTGGAACCCAATGGCATGGACCCCTGCGAGCTCCGTATGGCTCAAGGAGAGCGCGCCGTTGTGGAGTTGGTGAACTCTCGGACGCCACTTTTTGAGTTCGTTATCCGTTCGGTTCTGCGCCAGCTCGATTTGCGCACCGCAGAAGGGCGCGTGAAAGCTCTACGTGCGGCGGCTCCCGTGGTTGCTCGCATCCGCGACCACGCGCTCCAACGTGAGTACACGCGTTCGCTCGCGGGGTGGATCGGCATGGATATTTCCGAGGTCTCGCGTGCGGTTCGCTCAAGCGCACACTCGCGCCCGGCCTCGTACGCGGGAAGGGGAGCACCCGCGGAAACTCCGCAGCCTGCCCCCGTCAGGCGAGGCCCCGAGGACCCGGTTTCTCGCATCGAGCGCCAAGCCCTTGAAGCACTCATTCAATACCCCATGTACGTGGTGGGATCGGGCTTCGAAGAACTCGGGGGAGAGGCGTTTTCTGTTCCTTCCTACCGTGCGGTTCACGACGCGATCCGAGCCGCAGGCGGCTTGGATGCTTTCGTGAAGGTTCTTCGCCAAGCAGAAGAACACTTCGGGAAGGGCGCCAAGGCAGTCCAGGCGGCAACACGTGCCTTCGTCGATGATGTTCGCGCGCTCATGATTCCCGAGGTTGCAGCCGTGTTGGTGGAATTAGCAGTTGCACCGCTCCCTCAAGACCGCGAGGACCAACTTCGCGCGTACTGCAGGGGAGCGATGGGCGCAATGGTCCGCCTCGATATCACAAGGCGCCTGGCGGATGCGAATGCGAACCTTCAACGCCTGAGCGAAGATGATCCCGAATACACCCAAGCATTCCGAGAGCTCATGCGCCTCGAAGAAGTGCGCCAGCGCTTCACCGAGCGTGCACAATAGCCCTCGGACTACTCCAAACCGACGCTTTCACGCAGCTGTTTTTCAAGGGAATGCGCAAGCTCCATCGCCTCGTCATCCAGCCTTCCGCGTGCTGCAAGAACAGAAAACAACTCTCCATCTTCACGCTTGCGAATCTGCGCGGTAATCACCGCACCATTTGGAGCTTTTATGCTGCGAACGAGAACCTGAGTGCGGTTGACTTTCTCGCTGATGTCTTCCATAAAAGCGCGCATGGGAGAGTGCGAAGAATGAACAACTAGAGGGGAACGTGCCGGATCAACCCAGCTCACGCTCAACTCCTGTTTCTCGCCCTCCCAGCGAGCGCTCTGAACCTCGTACCACATCGCCGAATCAATGACTTCACCTTCGCGGATCATGATCAAGGCATAGCGTCCCGCAACGAGGATTGCCCCGTGATCGAGTTCAATATGGAGTGCATCCGCATCCCCGCGGGGGAGCAGATCGCGATACTGAGCAAGTCCTGAACTCATTGAAGAGTCACCACCGCTGGGAAAGTAACAGTCGGAGCACCAGCCCAGAGGCGAAGATCGTCAAGGGCTGCTTGAACGCCAAAAAGACGAACATCTTGCGAGTCGGACTGGAGCAGATTGACATCGGCGCGAAGACTTGCCTGGGCAAGATCAGAAGGCGAGGTGTTTGCAAGAGAACAGCGCAATTGGCGCGAATCCTTGCTCCCGCGTTCCAGGGAGCGCGAGGCGCGATCAAGGAGAGCATTCTCAATGGTTTCGGCCTCGTAGAAGTCGGCGCTGTGAACCGCAGACTTGGGCAGAGTCTGTGCGATGCAGTCCCAGCTCGCGGTGGACGCGGCGGCCTCGTCGGAAGACGAAAAAGCAGAGGTTGTTTGCGAGACCTGGGGGAGCGTCAGGTCGGAGGAAGCTCCCTGACGGACGAGCCAATTGGGGGTGGCGCCTGTGGCCTGGGTGAATCGCTGGGCGAGAGCATCAACGCCCTGATCGCCCGCATCGATGTCGATCGCGTATGCCTGGGCCAATTGCACTGCCGAGGCGTAGCGTCCCAGCGCGACTGCGCTCAGTTGGCGCGATTGCTCAGGAGAGGAAGTCGTGGGGTTGCTGGCTGCACGCAGGTCCCGGCGAGCCGAGATCACGAGCCACGAAATGAATTCTTCGATCCTGTAAGGGGCTTCGGCAACCTCTTCAGGCTGGGGAAGATTGGCAGTGTTCTCCTGATCCTTCCAGGGGTCCCACACTCCACCGAGGAAATCCAAGCGTTGCTGCGAACTCTGCGCAAGGGCCTCAAGAGAAGACGCGCAGGAGGAACACTCGCTTGCAAGTGCAGCAAGGGAATGCGCGCGCTGGGCCGCGGCGGCCTCGGTCCTTGCCGAAGCGTCACGGGAAAGGGCGAAACCGGTCAATGCGGGCAAATGAGTGGCGGAAGATTCCAGGTGGATTCCGCATGCCCCCAAGGACATGCTGAGGACAGCAATACACGCAGTGAAGAGTTTCGGGTGTTTCACAACAACATCATCCCATGGTCAAAAGACGAGTACGATTGCCTAGAATACCGTGTCGCGTGAAGGAGTGAAGGTGGCACCCACACAGATTGAAGAACAGGTCCGTGCGCTGGTCGAAGGTATCGTCACCCAATCGGGGGCGCAGCTTGACGCGGTAACGATCCTCAAACAAAACGGTGACTTGGTGTGTCGCATCACCGTTGAAGAACCCCTTGGTGCGGAGCGTCTGTCTTCCGATGCTCTTGCCGAAATCTCGCGGGCAATCTCCAAAGCCATGGATTCAGCCGACCCGATCTCGGACGCCTACATGCTGGAAGTATCCACTCCCGGCCTTGAACGAGAGCTGAAGAAGCCTGAACACTGGATGCGTCAGATCGGCGGACTTGTTAGCGTGAAATTGCGCAACGGTGACAAGCTCGTGGGACGAGTCAGCCAGGCAGACGAGAAAAGCGCTACTGTAGATACCGGCGCTGAAAGCCACACAATTGCATATGACGAGATCAAGAAGGCGCGTTCGCGCGTCGACTTCGGCTCGTGGGAATGAGGGACGCTATGGAAATCGATATGACCGCCCTGCGGATGGTCGAACACGAGAAGGGGGTATCGCTCGATACCCTGGTTGACGCCATCGAAGAAGCGCTACTCAAGGCCTACCACAACATCCCCGGTGCGATTTCGAAGGCTCGCATCGAAATTGATAAGCGCACCGGCCGCGTCACCGTGATGGCCACCGAAGAAGACGACGATGGCAACCCCATCGGAGAATTTGACGACACCCCGAAGAACTTTGGCCGCATCGCCCAATCCACAGCGCGTTCGGTCATTATGCAGCGCCTGCGTGACGCCGACGATCAGCGTGTTTTGGGTGACTTTGCCGGCAAGACCGGCCAGATCGTTACCGGCGTCGTTCAGCAGTCTCGCGACTCGCGTATGACGATCGTGAAGCTGGCTGATGATTTCGAGGCCGTTCTTCCCGATTCCGAAAAGGTTCCCGGCGAGGACTACTCCCACGGCACCCGCCTGCGTGCGCTCATCGTTTCCGTCGAACGCACTGACCGCGGTGCTCGCATCACCTTGTCGCGCACCCACCCCGGCCTCGTCAAGGGACTGTTTGAGCGCGAGGTTCCCGAAATTCAAGAGGGCTTGGTCCGCATTAAGGCGATTGCCCGCGAAGCTGGACACCGCTCGAAGATCGCTGTTTTGGCAACCCGTGAGGGTGTTAATGCCAAGGGCGCCTGCATCGGCCCCATGGGTTCGCGTGTGCGTGCAGTGATGAACGAACTGGGCGGGGAAAAGATCGATATCGTCGATTGGTCAGAGGACCCGGCACGTTTCGTTGCTAACTCTCTATCTCCGGCTCGCGTGTCCCGCGTGGTTGTCCACTCTGTTGAACAGCGCACCGCCACCGCGATTGTCCCTGACTTCCAGCTCTCGCTGGCAATCGGCAAGGAAGGCCAGAACGCACGCCTCGCGGCACGCCTGACGGACTTCCACATCGACATTCACTCGGACACCGAAAACGGTGAAGAAGCACTGGCATCGCGTTCGTCCACACCGGATGACGTGATCAGTCGCTCACAATCCGATGACTTGGATGAGGACTGACTCAGCTAAGCTTGAAGGCGTGTCTCAATCCACTTCTATGCTTCGCACCTGTGTGGGTTGTGGAATACGCGCGCAACGTTCGGAGTTAATCCGTGTCGTTGCCTCTACCGACGGACATCTCCACGTTGATGCCCGTCGTCAACTTCCCGGTCGGGGAGCGTGGTTTCATCCCGAAGCTCGCTGCCTAGACCTTGCCCGCACCAGGCGGGCGATGGGGCGTTCGCTGCGACGAACGGTCGACATGACCGACCAGCAGTGGAAGGCCTTGGGGGAGGCCATTCTGTCAGCGGCGCACAGGGCGCCGGACAACGAGTAGCGAAAGCGGGTTGAAAGCCCATGGGCACCCGATGAGTACCCAGCGATGAGCTGCCTGCAATATCAGTGATACGTCTCCGTTTCGGGGACGTTCCCGAACAAGGAGAAAAGTGGCAAAACTGCGTGTCCACGAGCTCGCGAAAGAGCTCGGAATCCCCAGCAAGGAATTGCTGGCCTACCTACGAGACAAGGGCGAATACGTCAAGGCTTCGTCCTCCGCACTTGAACCCCCTGTCGCGCGTGACGCGCGTGAACATTTTGAAAAGCTCTCCGGAGCAGCCGCATCGGGTGATGCCGCTAAGAGCACGGCCAAGAAGCCCGCTGCCCCCAAGCCTCGTGCGAAGGCCAGCGCTGAGAAGCCGGCAGAGTCCGCTCAGGCTTCAGTGAAGGACGAAACCCCCACTCCCGAGGCCCCCAAGCCAGCGTCGCGCAAGCCTGCGCCTCGCGCACCTAAGGCTGAGGCCCCGAAGGGTGAAGCAGCTGAAAGTGCGAAGGAAACTCGCGCCCCTAAGCCAGCTGCTCGTCCTGCAAGCGATACTCACGCAGCTGCCCCCAAGCCGGGTGCAGCTCCCAAGCCGGGCGCGCCTCGCGCACCCCGTCCCGCTGGCGGCGCAGCTCCCAAGCCGGGTGCACCTCGTCCTGGAGCGCCTCGCCCCGGTGGCCCCCGCCCCGGAAACAACCCCTATGCATCCAGCCAGGGCATGCCTCGTCCCGGCGGTAGCCAGGGCGGCCGTGGGGGAGCGCGTCCCGCTCGCGGCGGCGCACAGGGCGGCGAACGTCCCCCGCGTCCTGCAGGCGCACAGGGCGGGCGTTCCGGTGGTCCTCGTCCGCAGCGAGGTGGCGCACCTTCAGGCGGCGGTCCGCGTCCAAACCCGGGAATGATGCCCGGACAGGCAAACTTCGCTCGTTCCGGCGCTCCCGAGCCTTCTTCTGATCGTCCTCGTGGCGGTCGCGGTCGCGGTACCCGTCCCGGTGGCGGCGGCGGCCAGGGTGCTCCCGGAGCAAATGCCGGTGGAGGTTTCGCTCCGCCGCGCGGTGGTCGCGGTGGCGGCCGTGGCGCAACGCCGGGCGCATTCGGTCGCGGTGGCGGCAAGAGCTCGCGTGGACGCAAGTCGAAGCGCGCGAAGCGTCAAGAGTTTGAACAGCAGAACGCACCCGTCATTGGTGGCGTGTCGATTCCTCGCGGCGACGGGCAGCAGATCCGTATCCGCCAGGGTGCCTCTCTTGCTGACTTCGCTGAGAAGATCAACGTTAATCCTGCAGCGCTGGTCACCGTTCTCTTCCACCTGGGAGAGATGGCAACCGCCACGCAGTCGCTGGATCAAGACACCTTCGAGGCACTGGGCGCAGAGCTTGGCTACGACGTCAAGGTTGTCTCTCCTGAAGACGAAGATCGCGAACTGCTCGAGTCCTTCGACATCGACCTCGAAGCCGAAGAACTGGACGATGCAGAGAACATGCAACCGCGTCCCCCGGTCGTCACGGTCATGGGCCACGTCGACCACGGTAAGACCAAGCTCCTCGACGCTATCCGTCACACCGACGTCGTCGATTCCGAGCACGGTGGCATTACTCAGCACATCGGTGCCTACCAGGTGAAGGTCACCGCAGAGGATGGCACGCGCCGCCCGATCACCTTCATCGATACCCCCGGTCACGAGGCCTTCACCGCTATGCGTGCCCGTGGTGCGCAGGTTACCGACATTGCGATCCTCGTGGTCGCAGCTGATGACGGTGTCATGCCTCAGACCGTTGAAGCAATCAACCACGCGCAGGCCGCTGGCGTGCCGATCGTTGTTGCCGTTAACAAGGTCGATAAGGAAGAGGCGAACCCGGAGAAGATCCGCGCACAGCTCACCGAGTACGGCCTCGTTGCCGAAGAGTACGGCGGCGACGTCATGTTCGTTGACATTTCGGCCAAGCAGCGCAAGGGCATCCATGAGCTTCTCGAGGCCGTGCTGCTGACCGCTGATGCGGCGCTGACCCTGGAAGCGAACCCGGATACGGACGCACGCGGTGTGGCCATTGAAGCGAACCTTGATAAGGGACGCGGCGCGGTGGCAACCATGCTGGTCCAGCGCGGTACCCTGCGCGTCGGCGATTCGCTGGTTGTCGGTTCCTCGCACGGCCGTGTTCGTGCGATGTTCGATGACAGTGGTAACGATGTTTCCGAGGCCGGACCTTCGACGCCGGTTGCAGTGCTGGGCCTGACCTCGGTCCCGCGTGCAGGTGACTCCTTCCTGGTTGCTTCCGATGACCGTACCGCTCGCCAGATCGCTGACAAGCGTGAAGCTGCTGAACGTCAGGCCATGCTGGCCAAGCGTCGCAAGCGTGTCTCCCTTGAAGACTTCGATAAGGTCCTCAAGGAAGGCGAGGTTGATACCCTCAACCTGGTCATTAAGGGTGACGTTTCCGGTGCTGTTGAAGCTCTGGAAGATTCGCTCCTGCGCATCGACGTGGGCGAAGAAGTTGCTCTGCGTATCATCCACCGCGGTGTTGGTGCAATTACCCAGAACGACGTCAACCTGGCGACCGTGGACAACGCAGTCATCATTGGCTTCAATGTCCGCCCGGCAGAGCGCGTTCAGGAACTTGCCGATGCCGAGGGCGTCGAGATCAAGTACTACAACGTCATCTACTCGGCGATCGACGATGTCGAGGCCGCGATGAAGGGCATGCTCAAGCCGATCTACGAAGAGGTCGCACTGGGCAGCGCGGAGATTCGTCAGGTCTTCCGTTCCGGCAAGTTCGGCAACATCGCTGGTTCGATTGTCCGCTCCGGCACCATCAAGCGTGGAACCAAGGCTCGCCTGGTTCGCGATGGCGTCGTTGTTGCAGAGAACCTGGAAATCGCATCGCTTCGCCGCGAGAAGGACGATGTCACTGAAGTCCGCGAGGGCTACGAATGTGGTATCACCTTGGGCTACAAGGACATCGCAGAAGGCGACATCATCGAGACCTGGGAAATGCGCGAAAAGCCGCGTGACTGAGGTCTAGTTGAGTGAAAGCTCGTGGGCCCCGCACCTTGCCGGTGCGGGGCCCACGTGTTGTTTCTGGGATGCAGTTAGGACGGGTCGTCCTTCACGCTGCGCTTGTGTACGCCTCTATCCCTAGTTACGCCTCTACTCGTTCGTAGCGTCGTTGAGCTGCGATGAGCATTCCTGCGCTGAGTAGGCACAGGACAAGTCCACCGCTCAAGGTCATGATGAGGGATGCAGATCCTGACTTGGGAAGAGTTCCCACCTGAACATCGGTAACAGCGATAGTCGCGTGTCCGCCGATTGCCTGAGGTGAATCTGAGGCAGCAGCGGCGATAGCTGTCGCTCCCCACAGCGAGGGATCTCGGGTTTCATTGCCAAGCACAACATTCGTCCCAGTACCTGGGGAGAGACTTTCCAAGGTGAAAGTGAAGGGACGGGGGAGTAGTGCGTGTCCCGCAGGCGCTTTAGTCTCAACCACCCAGTACGTGCGTCCGGTTGAAAGTCCTGAAGCGGTAAAGGTAGTTCCTGTGGCGTCGGGAGTGAAAGTCGCGACTGGTGTGCTGGTCGGAGTTGGATTCTCGTCGTAGAGTGCGAACTGTGCCCCTGCCAACGGGTAGAGAGGCGAGCCATTTACTCCGGTGAATGCAGATGCTGTTCCTTGGGCCTGGGTGCCCAGCTTGACGAGAGTGACGGAGCGAGAGGGAACAGACCCACACGCGATATTGTTATCGTGTCCGTCGTAATCGTGACCGTTTTCAGCATTCACTTCATTGAAGAGGCCGTGGCCGGTTACGGGACGACCAACGGAATCCTTTGAACACTCGAGGAGTTCTTCAGAATAACCCGGGACAGTGGTCTTCCTGGTGACGCGGAAGCGGATCCACCAAGTTTGAGATTGCCCTGCTGCGAGTTCTACGCCTGTGGTGAGTTGGTACGCCCCGTTTGAAGGCGTTACCGTGGCCGCGTTATCAAGGTCTGCTTTAGTTGAGGCAATGCGAACCTGATCAATAGTTAGACCCGGAGCGAAGCCTGGAACATCGACGAGCTTCCCAGTTGACATTGACTCATTTCCGTCATTCGTTGCTGTGATCGAATAGGAAATATCAAAGGTGGTGTTACCACTCGTACCACCGTTATCAGCGTCGGCTAGGTCCTTTTGAACGCGGATCTTTCCGGTGCGGTATTCGTTGATCAGTGTGCAGGTGATGGGAACAGCTTGGGCTGTGGCCGCAGGTTTGATACTGCTCAGGTCTAGGCCGCCAGCAGTGGAGGTACCGTTGATGGTCGATGCCGGGAGCTTATCGATCGTGAGGGTTTTCCCCGTGCCATCGGTGCAGGTCATATCACGCAGGCTCCATCCCTGCGGGGGAGTTGCCTCGTGGACTTTGACGTCTGAGGAACCCGTGAGGAATGCGTGATAACGGCCATTTGTGGACTGTCCAGTTGCACCCCAACCTGTTGGGGCTAGGGCGCCATCTTGCTCGACTTCGCCGGCTTTGAGGAATGCGGGTGCGACAGCGGTTCCATTGAGAGTTGTAATCGAGGGGGTCTGCTTTGCTGAAACTTGGGCCGAAAGATCCCCTCCCTGAGATAGAAGACGTGCTGAGGGAATGGGCTCTGCTTGGTCACGTAGTGCCTGTGGAGCATCGGCTTGCTTAACGAAGCGGACGTAGCGTTCCTGCTGGAACTCGCCGTAGAGGCAGCCAAAAGATGACTTGCCTTCCTTTGACCGGAATGTATCTTTGAAATCGCCCGAGGGTACTGCCGGACACTGGCCGTCTGCTGTTTGAGTGAAGCCATGAAGAACAAGATGGTAACGCATCCCATCGCGTTCGATGGTTGCGTCTGAAACCGTTTTACGAATGAAAAGGGTGTCATCCGATTCTGGAGTCTGATTCGCTGAATCGGTTACAACGGGGTAATTGAATTCCGAGACTTCAGAGGGCCTT
Source organism: uncultured Actinomyces sp. (assembly GCA_963536345.1). Lineage (GTDB taxonomy): Bacteria > Actinomycetota > Actinomycetes > Actinomycetales > Actinomycetaceae > Pauljensenia. The sequence goes on along the minus strand of CAUTAH010000001.1, from coordinate 67,133 downwards.
GCGTAAATATCGAAGTTGCCGTTGCCTTCGCCCTTGTACCAATAGCAGTCGTAGGGAATCTGGTTTGGATCCCTTGTGTCATCGCGGCGTTTTGCAGGGTACGAATTCACGTACTGTCCGGTCACGGGGTCTTGATAGTTCTTCCAGCATTGCTTCTTATCGGTTCCGAATGCTGCTCCGGCGTAGGTGTAAGCACCGCCTTGGCGGGGACGAGCAGTCGGGAAAGCATCGTTGGTTGTTTCCATCTGGTCGAAGGGGAAAGAGAATTCTTTCCCGCCGAGCCGCAAATCAATCGAGGAGTGAACCCACTTGCCTCCCCAACGGATGGGGAAGTTATTGTGCCGAACGGTTCCAAGTAGGAACGGCGTTCCGGCTGTGACCTGCCCCGGATCGTTGGGGCGGAAACCAATCGCAGAAGTGTCTTTTACTTCGATATTGGTAGGCCCATCGGGCTGGTACCACTTGTAGCGTGTCTGTGTGGTGTCTTCGGGGACGCCACGCGTGACATATGACCAGTAGCCAGCAGCTGCCGTGCTGGTATCAATCCATTTGGGCGTATAGCTCGCCGACCAAGGAACAGAAACCTGACGAGAGTCAGAGGCGTTGTAGTCGGATACTCCCGGGATGACGCCGTACCAGGCAGTCGTTACTGAACCGATGCGGATTGTGCGTCCGTGATACCTGCTGCCCGGATCGTTGACCGTGTGGACCCACTCTTTCTTGAGTTTCATCGAGGTGTGGTCATCGTCGAAATCATTAAAGACGGCTTTGCCGACGCGTCCTTCAACTGCGCCGAGGCTGATGCGGGGGCTTTCATCGTCAGCGAGAGCCTGGTGCGTTGGGATAAAGACTCCGCCAAGGATCACGGTGAGTGCACCGACAGAGGCGAATGCGCGCAGCAGCTGAGATTTTAATGGGAAAGTGGTGCTCATGACCCGCCCTTTGTTCGCATGGAATGGCCTCATCCTATGCCTCAAAATCGCTAAATACCAGCAACGATTCAAGCATAAATCCATAATCGCAGGTCAGGATACATATGTGAATTTAAAGATCGTTTCTTGGAAATACTCCAGAGGACTTTCATGCAATACAAAGATGAATGCATGTGGGCCCCGCACCTTGCCGGTGCGGGGCCCACGAGCTATGAGCACTCAGAGTGATTACATACCACCCATGATCTGAGCGACGAGGATCTTGCCGATCATGGCAACCGGGTAGACCAAGGCATAACCCAAGGAGACACGAGGATCCATATTCGTACGAGAGTTCGCGAAAGCCAGGACCGCAGGCTGCGTCTGAGCGCCAGCCAGAAGACCCGCGAGCTTCGTTCCACCCATCCTGAAGAGCCAACGCATGATGACGTAGAGGCCAATAGCCATGATCGAGGTCATGATGATGCCCAGCAAGAGGATCTGCAGCCAGGTGCCGGAGGTAAAAGCCTTTTCAATCTGTCCACCTGCGTTAGCGCCCGCTTGTGCGAGGAAGACCAGAAGGCCGAACTCTGCCAAGACCTGACCGGCCGTGAAAGGCATCGCAGTGACGATAGGGCCGATGCGGCCCAAACGGCCAAAGATCAGGCCAACAATCAAAGTGCCGGCGGCTGAACCAATGGAGAAGTAGGCTCCAGTCGGCGTAAAGATCGGAATCTCGCCAATCAAGATGCCCAGTGCCATACCCACACCCAAGCTGATCGGGTTGAGGTCAGACAGGCCTCGCGCGGAGTCGCCGAAGAACTTTGTAATCTCCCGCATTTTCGAGGTCGGTGCGACCACGCGGACGCGGTCACCCTGCTGAAGAACAAGGCCAGGTTCGGCGATCATGTCGACGTCGCCTCGGCGAACGCGGGAAATGGTCGCGGAGAACTTACCCGCAAGGTCCAGCTCTTCCACGGTGTGCCCGGCGAGCTTCGGGTTCGAAATTGTTACGCGACGGAAATCCAAGTATGTGCGGTCCTCGATGAGGGAATGCGAGGAGGGGTGGCCCAATTCGGTTGCGACGCGGGCGACGAGCTCGCGCGGGCCGACGACGGTGACCAGGTCGCCCTTATCCACGGTATCGGTCATCGACGGGCGCATGATGGGACCCGTTTCGCCTCGGCGCAGGCGCGAGAAGGTGATCTTGGAACCCAGAGTCGTATAAATATCGCCCAAGCAGGGGTGGTCGTCGCGCTCGACGCGGATCGTGCGGTTCGCCAGGGGAGAGGGGGCATCCTTGTCGCGCTTGCCGTAGGACAGGGCGGCGGCCGAGGCGATGAGCATTCCGATGACGCCGAAGAGGTAGGCAATCGAGTAACCGACGGTCGCCAAGTCCAACTTCCCCGAGGCCTGGCCAGCGGCGGACAGAGCCGGAGTGTTGGTCACTGAACCGGCGAAGGTGCCGGCGATGAGTGCGGGGTCCATTCCCCACATGCGGCCAATGAATTCACCGGTAGCTGCGGCGATGGCGTAGAGGGCGACCATCGTGAGGATCGGGCCGATCGCGCTCTTGAGGTTGTGGAAGAACGAGGCGCCCGAATTCATACCGATTGCGAAGGTGAAAAGCGCCAAACCGAGAGTGCCCAATTCGCGGGTGACACGCAGGTGGATGCCGTAGGTTTCGGCCCAGGCGGACAAGATGATTGCAAAGAAGAGTACGGCCGCCGCGCCCAGTCCGATTCCCTTGATCTTCACGTGGCCGAAGGCCATTCCGATGCCGATCAGGAGGAACAAGAATAGGACAGGCTGATCAGCGAGCTTCGTAAATAAGATCTCCACTGTGATGGCTCCATTGTCTGGTGATCAGGATTTTCTGTATCCGCTTCTCAGTATCGTCTGACTCGGGAGAGGGGCCAAATGGATAAAGCGCAGAATTATGCAGATTGTGTCGAAAGGGACTCAATTGCTGTCTGACAAATTTTCGATTTTGAGGCCAAGGTCCCACATATTCCGGAGTGTGAGATTAAAAAGCCCATGGCGGCAAGAGGCTCTACGGTAGAAGCGTGATGAAGCTTCGCATTTCGGGAATTCTCGTCTCGGTCATCGTACCTAGGCGTGCGATTCCTGCCGTGTGAATTGTCGGATGGAACGCACGCCTCAATCCCCGCGCATATGCGCTACGCGTTCGCAAACACCTGAGTTTGCGCCGCGACCGCACCTGTGAAGGGGATTTTTTCATGCATGACACCCCATGATTCCCCAAAGGGCTCATGTCCTTTGAAGCGGAAGCGTAGACCGACTGGAAGGCTGATAATGACTGAAGAAACACGTCGGGTGATGACCGGCGCGCAAGCCATTGTGACCACTCTTGAAGCATTGGGCGTGACTGACGTTTTCGGCATGCCCGGTGGCGCGATCCTGCCCACCTACGATCCTTTGATGAGCTCCTCGCTCCACCACATCCTCGTGCGCCACGAACAGGGCGCAGGCCATGCGGCGCAAGGATACGCCCTGGCTAGCGGCAAGGTTGGCGTCGCGATCGTGACCTCTGGGCCGGGAGCAACAAACACTCTGACCGCGATTGCGGACGCAAACATCGATTCCGTCCCAGTCGTCGTCATCTCAGGCCAGGTTGGCGCCTCCCTGATCGGCACTGATGCCTTCCAGGAAGCCGACGTAGTGGGCGCCTCAATGCCCCTAGCCAAGCACTCCTTCTTGGTGACGGACCCGCGTGAAATCCCCGCGCGCCTCACCGAAGCCTTCCACATCGCCAAGACTGGCCGCCCGGGCCCCGTCCTCGTGGATATCACCCGATCCGCACAGGTCGAAGAATTCGAATACATCTGGCCTGCGCCCATGGATCTTCCCGGCTACCAGCCCGCTTTCGAGCCCATTCCGCGCCAGATCGAGCGCGCCGCAGAGGAGATCGCACGCGCGCAGGCTCCCGTGTTCTACGTCGGCGGCGGCCTCGTCCGAGCGCGCGCCGAAAAGGAACTGCGCGAACTGGTGGCACTATCCGACGCGGCTGTCGTGACGACTCTTCCCGCCCGCGGTGCCTTCCCCGATTCGGACCCCCACAACTTGAAGATGCCCGGCATGCACGGCACCGTTCCCGCGGTGGGAGCGCTCCAGCGCGCGGATCTGGTTGTCGCACTGGGCGCTCGCTTCGATGACCGCGTGACCGGAAAGTTGGATTCTTTCGCGCCTCGTGCCCGCATTGTCCACGTCGACATCGACGCCGCGGAGATGTCAAAGAACCGCTACGCCGACGTCGCAGTGATCGCGGACCTCAAGCCCGCCTTGGCCGCACTGAACGCCGCTCTTCCCGAGGCCTACGAACGCCTCGGCAAGCCCGACCTTTCGGGGTGGTGGCGTTACCTGAACCGTCTGCGCGAGACCTACCCGCTTGGATGGGCCGAACCCACTGACGGTTTCATGGCTCCCCAAGAGGTGATCTCGAAGCTGTCCTCGATCGCTGGCCCCGAGGCCATCTACGTCACCGGCGTTGGACAGCACCAGATGTGGGCCGCACAGTTCATCGAATTCGAAGAACCCTCGCACTTCATTTCCTCGTGTGGTCTGGGAACCATGGGGTACTGCATCCCCGCAGCCATGGGCGCGCAAGTGGGTGCACCGGACAAGGTCGTGTGGGCCGTTGACGGTGATGGTTCCTTCCAGATGACGAACCAGGAACTGGCAACCTGCTCGATCAACCGCATCCCGATCAAGGTCGCGCTGATCAATAACTCGGTGCTGGGAATGGTGCGCCAGTGGCAGACCCTGTTCTACGGGGAGCGCTACTCAAATACGACGCTGAACCCGACCGAGGGTGAGCAGATCCCCAACTTTGAGATGCTCGCTAAGGCCTATGGCTTGGAGGCGCGCACCGTGCGTCGCGCCGAGGACGTCGAGGACGCCATTAAGTGGGCGATGTCCATTAATGATCGCCCGGTCCTCTTGGACTTCAGGGTTTCGAAAGACGCGATGGTGTGGCCGATGGTCGCAGCCGGAGTACCCAATGACGATATTCGTTACGCCCGCGATATCGCGCCCGACTGGGAGGTGGAAGACTGATGATGCACACGCTGGCTGTCCTGGTAGAAAACAAGCCCGGTGTTTTGACCCGAGTCTCCGGCTTGTTTGCACGCCGCTCGTTCAACATTAAGTCCCTGGCAGTGGGGGAGACCGAGCAACCCGGCATCTCACGCATGACGATTATCGTCGAGGCCGATTCTGCTCCCATCGAGCAGGTGAAGCGTCAACTCAATAAGCTCATCAATGTGCTCAAGATTGTTGAGCTCCACCCCGAAGAATCCGTCGAACGTCGTCTGCTCATGATGAAGGTTCGCGCTGATGAATCTCGTCGTACTGGCGTCTTGCAGGTCGTGGACTTGTTCCGTGCGCATGTTGTCGACGTTCAACCTGAGTCGGTCGTCATTGAGTCGATCGGTTCACTACCCAAGCTGGAGGCGCTGCTGCGGGCCATGGAACCCTACGGCGTCATCGAACTCGTCCAATCGGGTGCTGTCGCGATCGGTCGCGGTGAGCAATCGATTACGGATCAACTAAAGGAGAAATAAGAATGGCAGAGATCATCTACGACGACGGCGCAGACCTGTCGCTGATCCAGTCCAAGAAGGTGGCCGTTATTGGCTACGGTTCGCAGGGACATGCACATGCACTGAACCTGAAGGATTCCGGCGTTGACGTGGTCGTTGGCCTGCGTCCCGGTTCCTCCTCTTGGGCAAAGGCTGAGGCAGCCGGCCTCGAGGTGAAGGATGTTCCCGAGGCCGTGGCCGAGGGCGACGTTGTCTCCGTCCTCCTGCCCGACCAGGTGCAGCGTTTTGTTTACGCCGAGCAGATCGCCCCGAACCTGAAGGAAGGCGCGGCCCTCCTCTTCGCACACGGCTTCAACATTCGCTACGGCTACATCGAGGTCCCCACTGGCCACGATGTCATCATGGTTGCCCCCAAGGGCCCGGGCCACAAGGTCCGCGAGACCTACACCCAGGGCAAGGGCACCCCGGACGTCGTTGCCGTTGAGGTTGACGCTTCCGGTCAGGCTTGGGACCTGGTTCTGTCCTACGCAAAGGCAATCGGTGGCACCCGTGCAGGCGTCATCAAGACGACCTTCACTGAAGAGACCGAAACCGACCTCTTCGGCGAGCAGGCCGTTCTGTGTGGCGGCGTCTCTCACCTGATCCAGGCTGGTTTCGAGACCCTGGTTGCCGCTGGCTACCAGCCCGAGATCGCCTACTTCGAGGTCTGCCACGAGATGAAGCAGATCGTTGACCTGATCAACGAGGGTGGCATCACCAAGCAGCGTTGGTCTTGCTCTGACACCGCTGAGTACGGCGACTACATCTCCGGCCCGCGCGTCATTGGCGAGTCCTCCAAGCAGGCAATGAAGGACATCCTTTCTGATATTCAGGATGGCACCTTCGCTCGCCGCTTCATCGAGGACCAGGACAATGGTGCTCTCGAGTTCAAGGCACTGCGTGCTGAGGAAGAGTCTCACCCGATCGAGGCCACCGGTCAGAAGCTGCGTAAGGCTTTCGGCTGGACCCAGGCTGATGAGGACTACACCGAAGGTAGCGCAGCTCGCTGAGTTGCCCTCATGTGTGGTTCGGTCGGCTACTTGAGCTGAGCTGAGTTTGGGTTAAGACTGGTGTTTTGACCAAACGGCTGTGGGCCGGTGCATTCGCGCCGGCCCACAGCGTTTTTGTGTTCGCGGGCGGGGCTACGCTGTCCTGTCTCCGCCCGTGCGCTCCGCCCGCCCGGTTTCGCCGTCCGGCCTCGCAGCCCGCCGGGCCATCGTCCGCCGGGCCTCGCACCACCAGAAAAAGACACATGAAGTTGGTAAATGCCATGCCTCATTGCCTGTGTCTTTTGTTGACTTCGTGTGGAGGGTGGGGGAGAACCCTTGGATAGCCTGTGTCTTTTGTTGACTTCGTGTGGAGGGCGGGGGAGAGTTCCTGGATAACCTGCGCCTTTTCTCGACTTCATGTGACAAACGCGCCCTGTTTGGCTGAGGAAACGAAGCAAACCTCGGTCTAGTTAAGAACAACGTGTGCCTATTGAAGCTTTCCTGTGTCAAACCCAGCTACACACGCACAGCGCTCCCCGTATTTGCATGCACATCAACAAAATTGGTGTAAATATGCTGAAAGCCAGCGAATAGTATCCTGATGAAACCTTCTGAAGGTCCCGCGAATTTGTAAGATGACTTACGTGATGACTGAGACCTGACTCACGTGTCGCTTTTCAGTCTCGCATCCATATCATTCATTCAGAAGGACCAAAGATGACCCTCCGTCGATATGGGCGGGCCCTGGCAGCCGTCTCAGGCGCTGCACTCCTGTGTGCGTCGTTCTCTCTGCCGGCACTGGCAACCCCCGAAAGTGACACCCAACCCGGCGACGCCGCCACGGCCTCGGCAAGCGAAATAACCCCGGCGCCGATCACCGTTACCGCAACGCGCACAGACACCCTCGGGGACAAGGTATATGTGGGGGACGTCCTCACCTTCACCTTCACCTACACGAACGAGACTGACAGTGCACTGACTGTATTCCCGAAGGAATCAAATCTCGCGGGCGTCCTGACGACCGGCGCGCCGAACTGCCGCTGGCACAACCTCGCCGCGCACACCACCAAGCAGTGCAAGTCCGCGACCTACACGATCACCGAGGCCGACCTGACCGCCGGTTCCTTCACCCCCACCTCGACGTGGGCGGCGACCCGTGACCGCAACGGAAACGACGTCATCGCCGGCGGAATTACCGCCACTGCCGAGGCCATCACCGTGCTCCCCGGTTCGCGTGCAGCTGAGCCTGACCCGGTGGAAACCCCCAAGGACTACGCGATCGGTGAGGTCGCGCGCCTGGCCTCGCCCGGGCTGAATGGATTCAAGTGCCATCGCATCCCCGCGTTGACCACGGCCACCAACGGCTGGATCATCGCCGCGTGGGATGGACGCCCCGAGACCTGCCAGGACGCGCCCCAAGCGAACTCGATCGTCTACCGCATCTCGAAGGACGGCGGTAAGTCGTGGACCCCGATCCAAACCGCTCTTGCCGGAACCCCCGGCGCGAATAAGGTCGGATTCTCTGATCCTTCTTTCGTTGTTGATCGCACCACCGGGACGATCTTCCTCTTCTCGGTGAAGTCATTTGACGCGGGGCTCTTTCAATCGCAGCTGGGAACCGATCCCAATGCGCGCAATATCCTCCACGCACACGTTGTCGAATCGCACGACAACGGTCAGACTTGGGTGAATCCTCGCACCATCACCGATCAGGTGACGGCTGGTTATGAAGATCAGTGGTTTACTCGCTTCGCTTCTTCGGGTGAGGGCATCCAGCTGCGCTATGGCGCACACGCTGGTCGCTTGATTCAGCAGTACGCGGTTGCAAATGCTGGTAGCACCTCGCTTATGGCTGTTTCGGTCTACTCTGATGACCACGGCGCAACGTGGAAGCCGGGTGCTCCCAGTGAGGGGAGTGCGGATGAGAATAAGGTCGTCGAGCTCTCCGACGGTCGCCTGCTGCTCAACTCTCGTACTCAGGGAACCGCGGGCCAGCGCCTCGAGGCGATTTCCTACGATGGTGGCCAAACCTGGGGGCCTTTCCGCCACAACTGGGACCTGACGGATCCTCGCAATAATGCCTCGATCATTCGCGCATACCCGAATGCGCCTCAGGGATCGGCGCGTGCACGCGTTCTGCTCTTCTCGAATGCGGATTCGTCGAGTGCGCGCGCGAATGGAACGATTCGCGTGTCCTATGACGATGGTTTCACCTGGAACGAAGGCAAGGTCTTCGAGAGCGGCGACATGGCCTACTCGACCCTGCACGCGCTAAATGATGGAACCTGGGGCCTGCTGTATGAGACCGGTGGGTACAAGAACATTGATTTCATGCGCGTTGATGCCGCTTACCTGGGTTTGACGGACCCGGGCGAGGAGGTCACGCCTGCTCCGCAGCCGACGCCTTCGGTCGATCCGCAGCCCACGCCCACGCCGGCTCCGACGGTGGATCCAACTCCAGCTCCCTCGCCGTCAGTCGATCCGTCGCCCACGCCGCAGCCCACCCCTGATCCCGAGCCGACCCCGGTCCCGGATCCCACGCCTTCTGCAACCCCCGCACACTGGGTGAACACCGGTGCCGGCTGGAAGTGGCAGCTCGAGGACGGCAGCTTCGCGGCCTCGCAGAGCGTTGTCATTGGCGATGCAACCTACCGTTTCAACGCAGACGGCATCATGGTCACCGGTTGGGAACAGCAGGACGGCAAGTGGAGCCACTACAGCTCGTACGGCGCCCGCACGAACGGCTGGCTCCAAGAGAACGGCAGCTGGTACTACTTCGATCCGAGCACGGGCGTCATGAAGACCTGGTGGGCACAGATTGATGGCCACTGGTACAACTTTGGGCTTGACGGCCGCATGGTGACCGGCTGGAAGAACCTCGACGGACACTGGTACCGCTTCGGAACCGACGGCCATATGGCGACCGGGTGGCAGCGCATTGGCCTGTCCTGGTACTACTTCGGCACCGATGGTCAGATGCGTACCGGCTGGCAGACGATCGACGGTCGTTGGTACTACTTCGCTCGTTCAGGAGCGTGGATCTGACCGGAACGTCTGGTTATTCGCTGATTAACGAGGCCGGGGCCGGGGAGCGCGATTATGCTCCCCGGCCCCGGCTGTTTGTATTGAAATGTGTTGGCAGCTCTAGGACTATTCCGCCGAGCGGGCCCTAGGTGCTTTCACCGCAGCGCTTCAGTTTTCGCCGCGGCGACGCGCTGCCGTGAGGACCGTGATTCCCATGCTCAAGAAGGCTGCCGAGACAGCAAGAGCGACGGGCGACCACCCGGTGTGTGCCAGTGATCGAGGAGTGTTTCCACCCTGCGTGCTTTGCTCGGGTGCAGGCTGAGCGGGCTGTGCCGGATCTTCTGTGCCAGGCTGAGCGGGGTTTCCGCCGGGCTGACTGGGGTTAGAAGGCTGGTTGGGACCGACCGGAGCCGGAGGCTGAGGAGTTGCAGGCGTTGCCGGAGTTGCAGGCGTTGCAGGAGCGGTCGGTGCGACCGGGGGAGTAGAGGCCGAAGGCACAGGTGTCGGCGTGGTTACTGACGGAACTGGCGCCGGCGTGGTTACTGAAGGCGCCGGGGTCGTGGGGGTGGGGGTAGGAACGACGTTTTGCTCCCACTGTGCAACCAGCACGCGGTTCGGGTTTGCGGTGGTCAGCTCAACCGTGTCACCGGGAGTGAATTCCTCGCCACTTGCCTGGTCTTTCCAGCCCTTGAAGGTGTAGCCATCGCGAGCAATTGCGTCAGCAGCGGTCTTCGTGACCGAAGGCTGTGTAACGTCGCCGGTCTTGCGATCAACCTCGAAGTTGCCCTCAACACTTGGTGGCGTCGTCGAGCCGCCGTTCGCGTCGTAGCGCAGAGAGTACTTCGGCGCCCACACTGCCTTAAAGGTGTTAGTTTCGAGCAGTTGCTCCCAGGTCTTTGTGGTGGCAGCGGTCGTCCATACGGAGACATTTGCCCCCGCCTTGTAGGTGTAGGTGTAGGTTGTGCCGAGCAGAGTCGTGCTATTCGTCCAGTTCACGAAGGTGTAGCCATCGCGAATGGGCTCTTCAGCGAGGAGGCTCGTGCGCGTCGTAATTGAAGTACCGGTCGAGGCCACCGCGTCAGTGTAGGTTGCCTGTCCCTTGATGGTGCCGCCGTTTGCGTCATAGACGATGGGGGCGCAGTTCTTCGGCGCAACAACCTTTACGCGGAAGCCCGTGTAGAACAGGTGATTCGTGTTTCCGCCGGTGTTGATGGGGGAGTCTGAGTTTCCCATCAGTGTGTGGTGGAAGTACGCGATGTAGGTCTTGCCGACCTCGGCGCGATTCGTGGCCTTGAAAATGTAGGAGAGCTTGCCGCCGTTGTTTGCCTGCGAGATCGGGTCGGTTGAGGTGTTGATGACGCCGATCAGGTCGGGATCAAAATCGCCGCCAATCCCCGAGGGTGATGCAGCGATGATCGTTGTGTTGACGTTGAAAGTGCCACCCAGAGGGCGCGAGGTCGTGTACTTGGAGAACTCGCCCGAAACAGTCAGTGTCGAGCCCTGCGCGATCTCAATTTCGCCAAAGCGGTCCGCTTCGTCGGTTGCGGTAGTCGCGGTCGGGTTGTGGTTGATGGTCAGCGAGTTGTCAACGTCGCCGTCGGGGGAGAAGACGCTCTTGATGACGGTGTTGGGGGATTGGCAGACTTCGGGGCGCGTGATTGCCGAGGCTGTGCTTCCATCAGCGGCCGAGGCTGCGTGAGTGGGGACGAGCAGTGCTGCGCCCGCGAGGGGGACAGTGATGAGCGCTGCGGCCACGCCGAGCGCTCTGCGCTGACGAATAATTGACAGGATCATGCAAACTCCAGAGAAAATTCAGGTTTTCTTGAGATATGTTTCCACTGTAACGCAGTGAGCCTGCAGTTCCGTACAGTTTTATGAAAATGTGGGGATTATCAACGAAAATAGCTGAAAGTATGCTGGATGGGGGGTGTCTTGGTGTTTGCTGGTGTCTTGCCCGGCCGGCCGCCTGTCACATGAAGTCGGCAAAAGACACAGGCTATAAGGCATGACATTTGCCGACTTCGTGTGTCTGGAACTGGCGCTAGGCCTCGTCAGTGGAGGACTGGTCTTCTTCGATCGTCGCAAGCGCAACCTGGGTTGCACCTGCTCGCGCGTTCCAGCCGAGGACTCCGACGGTGAGCGCGCCCATCACAAGGAAAATCAGGCTGGTCGAGGTTGAGCCAGCGGAGTGCATGAAAGCCATAGCGATGACGGCGATTCCCTGCGCGGCGCCCAGGACTCCGCCCATGAAGAGGAGGACCCACACGGCTTGATGGCCGGCGTTCCAGGCGTGCGAGCCGACCGGGATATCTCGCAGATAGAGGCCGAGAGGCGGGCGAACCGCCTGGTTGCGGACCAAGAGCCCGGTCACGAAGAGGTGGAGGCCGGCAACGACAACGATAAGTGCGGCGCAAACCAGAAGGATAGTGACCAGGGTGTTCATGTGTTTCCTCTCGACTGTTCCAGACTAGCAGGCTCGAGGGGAGTCGAAATTGTCAGAAGGGCGGGGCGCGGTCTGGCAGAATGAGGGTATGGGTTTGTCAAAAAAGCTCCTGAGCAAAGATGAAGTTGTCGTCCGTCATATGCACACGCACATCAAGGTGCTGCTGTGGAGGATTGTGGCGGTTGTGCTGCTGCTTGTTGCCGCGATTGTTGGATCGGTGTTTGTGCCTGTGGACTCGCGGAAGTGGGCGCTTCCGGCGATTTGGATCGTCTTTGTCATTATTGCGATTCCGCTATTTGTTGTGCCCTGGGTCAAGTGGATGGCCGCGACCTATACGGTGACGACGAAGCGGATCATTACGCGCTCGGGTATTTTCCAGCGCACGGGGCACGACCTGCCGCTCAGCCGTATCTCGGATATCCAGATGGTCAAGGACCTGAACGATCGCCTGTTTGGATGTGGAACTTTGGCCTTGCAGACCTCGGCCGATGACCCGCTGCTGCTGCATGATGTGCCGAATGTGGAGATCGTGCAGGTTGAGATCTCGAATCTGCTGTTCAACGACGTTCAAGGAGCGATCGACGCCGATCCGAATTCGTGAGGGTAGGACCGCTAGAACGTGTGCCCGAGAACTGGCGATTAGTCGACAGCTCTCGGGCACAGTGCTTTTCGGTGACTTTTGACCGCGTTTTATGCGCCCTTTATGCGCTCGCGGAGTGTGCTTTCACCAGCATAGATATAGGTTCCACGGATTCCGCGGGTGAGCAAAACTCGGTAGCAATTGCGGATGTACCGAAGAAGATCGTCATCAGTAGTCTGACGTTCTGAGGGCTCCAATGCGAGGCCGACATTCGCTTTTCCGCGCTTATCTGCGTAACGGCTGCGATTGGCCCTCAGGCAGCCATCGGGGCCAACCTCGATGTCGGGGCCGATAATCACTCCTGCATAGTTCAGGTCATATCCCTGAAGTGTGTGGATAGACCCGACTTCATCAGGGTTTCCTTTTCCGACCCAATCTTTGGTAGTGCTATTCCAAAAAAGTTCGCAGTCGCCGATGACAATATCCGGAGTCGCTTTATCGTCTTTGGAAACCCACTCCCATGCGTAGCCGGCAGCGAGTCGCGAAAGACCATATTCCTCATTTTTCTTACGAATCTCAGCGATCATTTCATTTAAATCTGTGAAAACGCGAAGTTCGTAGTCTTTAATATGCGGCACCTCGATGGGGGAACATGGCCCAACAGACAACAATTGATTAAGAAACTCTCCGTATTCTGCAGAGTCTCCTTGGATTCGCAGCTGTGAACGTAATGCGTGGATTCGTCCCATTGTGCGGCTTGACTCGATGCATGTGTTGATTTCTTTAGGCGTGAGATCCTGCGGGCGCACACTCTGCTCTGGGTCGAGAAGCAAAATCAGGTGATCACATTGTTTCCTCAGCCAGTCCAGCTGACTGTTTCCCGACTTAGGGTTACCAAAGAGGCGTTCATTGATTTCTCGATACTGTCTTGTCAACTTCCCAACTGCCTGTGCGGAATATCGATTTAAACGGTGGGCCTCATCGACAATGAGGATGTCGAAGCGTTCGTTAGACTCACCTACATCAAATGGTGTCAGAACCATGTTGGGGTCAAGGGAGGAGATCTTTGAGAAGACGTCTTTGACAGATGCGCGGAGCGATTGCTGGGGAACAACAAGCCCAATCCTCCTCCCCTCAAATAACTGTTTGTAACCTTCTTGGTAGTACTCATCAAAGACTGATTCACCGGTGGGTGCTTGGTCCGGGGTTCCCAGATCTGCGAGTAGCTTTGTCAGGAAGATGCCAACGACAGTTTTTCCTGTCCCCGCACTTCCTTGAACGACGTGGACTGATGATTCGCCTTCCTCAAGTGACTGCCACAGGTCATCAATAATTGCCTCGGTCACTTGGATTTGATCGTCATTGAGTGCCTTGTAGGGGGAGTACTTGAAGAGGTTACTGTTTCGAATGTCTAGGGCGCTCTGATTAAACAACCCTAAAACCCGAAGATTTTCGACAATCTGCTCGAAAGTGACCTGATAGTGCTCACGATCAAAGTAGTCGCAGTCAGCGATTCCCGCATTGCTGTTAATAACCTCGTATTTTCCGTCTCCGGAGAACAACATGATCAGTTGGGACTCTAAATCCAAGCAGGTTGACTTGTTGAAGGTATCGTCAAGGATGACGCGAATTTCTCTCAAACCCTGTTTCTGTGGATTTTGTAGATGCTGACGGGTGCGACTGAGAAAATCGGTCGTTTCGCCGACATAGAGTCGTTTGTCATTATTGATGATGTAGACGACTGGCCAATTATGAAGACGGGAATTGGGATCTGTTTTTACATCGGTCGCACCATCATCGCTGAAAGAAAACTCGCGAATTTCGATATGTCTGCGCGCCTCAGCAATTTCCTCTTTAGAGCTGGTCATACTTCACGCTGCTCCCACGCGATTTTTCAACTGGATACTTCTGCGCCGTCACAGCCAGCTTTTCTAAGATGATCTGATCGGGTTCAAGTCCGACCTTCATCGCGAGGAAGTAGCAGTAGGTGAGGACGTCGGCGAGCTCTTCCTTGACCGCCTGAGGATCCCCATCGGAGGACCACTGGAAGCATTCTAAGAGTTCCGCGGCCTCGATAGAAATTGATTTCGCTAAGTTTTCGGGCGTGTGGAACTGGTCCCAATCGCGCTCCTCAGAGAACGCGCGCAATTTCTGTGCAACCGCATCGTCAAGCATGCTTTCACTTTACTGTGAAGCACTCGTATCTGGTGGCAGATGCACCAGCTTTCAAGCCAATGACTAGTTGGTATCTCTTCCCTCGCGGATTTCTGAACGCGTCCTCGCCATAGAAATTGATTTGTCTGTCGCCCCACCAGGAAAGGAACTCCTCAGCAGTTTCGCCGTTGTGCTTTCCGTCGAATGCACTGTCAAATGAAGCGATGATTCCATCGGTTGCTTCAGCCAGGGCTGCGCAAACCAATCCGTAACCGGTTGAAGCAACGGGAGGGCCAGCAAAGTTACGTTCGTCGGACCAGTAGTGGTCTTGTGCCAGAATTTTTGCCAGTCGAGTCGGAGGAACAATATCTTCGAATTCTTCAACGATGTACCACAAGCCAAGGTGCTCTGGTTTCGAGTTGAATGGGTAGACCAAGTCTTCTTCGCTAATTCGATCGTCATCTTCGACGAAAGAACAACTAGGCCAAGAAGCCGAATCCCAGATCCCGTCAATCAAGTAATCGAAAGTGAGATACAAATCCGGTGTCCACACCGTGTCTTTTTCAACGTACTCAATTGGCCTATCCGCTGGAGAGGGATAGCGAGCTTTAACCTCGATTGTTGAACCGATACCGTGACGGTTCAACAATGTTTGAAATAACTCTTGTGTGCGCCCACGAATCTCCTCGACAAGAGGAAGGGCATTTATTGTCGGATAAACATCAATGGTTGTCGACATGTGATTATGCTACTGACTCCCACCTTCAGTTCGCGCCGGTTTGACTCACAAACGGAAAACAGATTTTAAGTCCAGCCCACATCTGACCCATTCCACTCGTGGGCACGAAAGCGTCGCCCTTCACCATCGCACCGCTCGCTTGGAGGCTCCCACAACAGTGCGTAACGAGCGGGAATAGGCTTCGAAGCTACCCCGATCGCATGACTAATCCGCCCGCGAAGTTCATTCCAATCATTGAAATCTATCCAATTGACTCTGAGGAAACGCCAACCTTGGTCTTGCAGAGCTTGTTCGCGTTGAACCCACGAACGTTTTGCGCGGTCGAATTCGCCTTGTGTTGAACCCAGTTTCTCGATTCCATCGAACTCGATAATGAGTTTGCAATGTGGAATTGCGATGTCGGCAAAGAAGCGTCGGCCACCTGCTGAGAGCTCATATTGCGTCGAAACTTCGTAGGGGCATAGTGCGCGAACCACCCACGTGAGTGCGGCCTCGGCAGGATTGTCGCAACCCGGATCAATCGAACTCAGGATCCGTCGCGCGCGGACGCAACCCCGGCGGCCTCCTTCCCGTTCCAAACGCGAAAGGAGCTTCTCTCGAACGACTTCGGCACGGCCTCGGCACGCATCTTGCGAGAAATTACTAAACCCAGACCACTTGTGGAGAGCGCTGCATCCTAGGGCGAAGGCTTGAAGCGCATCATCGTGCATCGCGCAGCGGATGAGCGCATCGTAAGGGTGCTCGGTAAGCAGTCCTGAAACCTGCGTGCGTTCCGAGGTAATCGGGGGAGTACGCCGATAGACTCGCAGGGTCGCGGGCACGGAGATTGTTCCGCATCTGCACGGAGGAATGAGTTGGCTTGTCCGGCGCAGCGGCTGATACAACTCAACGTTTGGGTTTGAGATCCAGCCTTGTACCCCGTGGAGTAGAAGCGCTGAGCTGCCAACGACAAGTGGTGTCGTTTTTCCTTGCTGTACTGACGCAATGATTCGTGCCAGCGCAATTGACTCCCAGATTTCCCAGGGCTTCGCCTGGCTGAGGTCAAATGGCAGTTGAACGTAGGCGCCGCGGTGTAAGCGCAATTGCCCTTTGAGATGGGAACTTTTGGAGGAGCTCCCGCGATGGCTCAGGGTTACATGCGGCAGTTGCGTGCTCATAGTGGACAGTGTGGGGCGAGGGAGGCGGCTGTGTGTTGTCCTGCCGAAAACATGTGGATGAATCGTTGCAATCCAGCGTTGTGGAAAAGTTTGTTGCGTAAGAAGCGGATCTTTTGGGTGGTGTTCGGGCGGTATAGCGCTATTTCGCGGTTCGTGTGTGGCGTCTACGGTGGAATCCGGTGACTTCGAGGCGGATTGACACTGCTTGGAGTGCTTCGTGCCGGGTATTCACGGCGAAGTCTGGCTAGCTCGGATCAGATTGACACTGTTTGGCGCGATTGACACCGCTTGGAGGACTGGCATTGCGGTTTTTGGGCTATGCGATGCCGCCAAGTGGTGCCAATGCCTGCAGGATCCTAGTTTGGGACGAGACCCCGCCCTGCGCACCCCGAAATATGGACACCTTCTGCCGACCTGCCGCCCCCGCGCAACAATGGCAGCATGACAAATCTGAAACTCGCAGTAATTCCCGGTGACGGCATCGGGCAGGAAATCGTCCCCGAAGGCATCAAGGCTCTGGAAGCTGTCATTCCCTCTGATGTCACACTGCAGTACACAGAATTCGATCTTGGCGCGCGCCGCTACCACCGCACCGGCGAGATCCTCACCGATACCGACCTCGAGGTCATCGACCAGCACGATGCCATCCTCTTAGGTGCGATCGGCGATCCTTCGGTTCCCTCAGGTGTTCTTGAGCGCGGCCTGCTCCTTAAGCTCCGCTTCTCTCTGGACCATTACGTGAATCTGCGCCCCTCGCACTACTACCCGGGCGTCCCGACCCCGCTGGCCAACCCCGGCGATATTGATTTCATCGTCGTGCGCGAGGGCACCGAAAGCCTGTACGCCGGTAACGGTGGAACCCTGCGTAAGGGCACGATTCACGAGGTCGCGCAGGAGATCTCCGTCAACACGGCCTTTGGCGTGGAGCGCCTGGTGCGCTACGCATTCGAACAGGCAGCAGCCCGTCCGGCTCACCACCTCACTCTGGTCCACAAGCACAATGTTTTGGTCTTCGCCGGCGGCCTGTGGAGCCGCATCGTCGAGGAAGTGGGCCGCGAATACCCGCAGGTTCGCGTTGACTACTGCCATATTGACGCTGCAACGATTTACATGGTGACTGATCCGGGTCGTTTTGATGTCATCGTTACTGACAATCTCTTTGGCGACATCTTGACCGATGAGGCGGGAGCCGTCACTGGCGGTGTTGGCCTTTCGGCCTCGGGAAATATCAACCCCGAAGGCGCGCATCCCTCAATGTTCGAGCCCGTTCATGGCTCCGCGCCCGACATTGCTGGTCAGGGCAAGGCAGATCCGACCGCAACCATTGCCTCTGTTGCGCTCATGCTCAATCACCTCGGATATGCCGATCAGTCGCGCGCGATCATGGACGCGATTGAAGAAGACATGCGCAACCGTGCGGCCGCTAACTCCGCTGGCGATCCCTTGGTGCGTACGACCGAGCAGATCGGCAATGACTTGGTCGCGCTAATTCGCGGCTGACGAGGCCATGGCCGGGGGAGTGGGAGCCGGAAGACTCCCGACGCCCGGGGAGCAGAAACCAGAAGACCCACTCCGCCGGCACCGCTCACCCTAGAGGAACGCGAACCAGGCCCGGAGAGTGGGAACCAGAAGCTACCCTCACCGGGTCAGATGGCGGACCACCTAATGCTTGACCCCCGCAAGGGGAATATTCTGAAGCTACTTCAGCTTTTGAGGAGGACACGATGACAGAAACGCAGCACACTCCCACCGAATTGGAGCGATTGGGGGAGGAGCCTCTGCCTTCGGCAGATGAACTGGCTGGTCGTTTCCCGCTGACCCAGAACCCGAATCCGACTCCGCAGGCGGATTACGAAAAGGCCATGGAGGAACTGAACTTCGGAACAGTTTTCACCGATCACATGGCACATATGCGTTGGACGCCCGAAACCGGATGGGGCCAGCGTGAGGTCATTCCCTTCGGTCCTCTTGACCTGTCTCCCGCGGCAGCTGTCCTTCACTACGGACAGTCCGCTTTCGAAGGTATCAAGGCCTATCGTCACTCCGACGGCAGCATTTGGACATTCCGTCCGGGCTTCAATGCTGCGCGCATGAACCACTCGAATTGGCGTCTGGCCATGCCTGAGCTGGACCGCGAGGACTTCGTGGGTGCGCTCGTGAACTACGTGCGTGCGGACGAAAAGTGGGTTCCAGGTGCCGAGGGTTCCTCTCTCTACCTGCGTCCCTTCACTTTCGCTTCTGAGCCTTTCCTCGGCGTGCGCTCCGCCCATCAGGTTGATTTCTACGTCATCGGCTCTCCGGTCGGCCCCTACTTCAAGTCGGGCACTCAGACCGGCGTCTCCATCTGGGTTGAGAAGCACTACCACCGCGCTGGCCCTGGCGGAACCGGTTCGGCGAAGGCCGGCGGTAACTACGCGGCCTCGCTGCTCCCGCAGAACTTGGCCGCAGAGCGCGGTTTCAAGCAGGTTTGCTACCTGGATACCTACGAGCACAAGTACCTCGAAGAGCTCGGTGGCATGAACATGTTCGTTGTCATGGCCGATGGAAGCGTGCGTACCCCCAAGCTCACCGGCGTGATCCTCGAGGGTGGCACCCGTAGCGCGATCTGCCGACTCCTGCGTTCGCGCGGCGTGCCGGTAACCGAGGAATCTATCGCCCTTGCCGACCTGGTTGAGGGCATTAAGAATGGCTCGGTCGCTGAGATCTTCGCCTGTGGTACCGCCGCTGTCGTGACCCCGATTGCTCGCCTTGCGTCGGATGATTTCGATGTCGAGCTTTCCGCGGGTCCTGTCACCCACCAGATCTGGAAGGATATCACGGATATCCAGATGGGTCGCGCGGAGGATCCCTTCGGCTGGATGTACCGTCTGGCCTGACCCGATTGACGAGGCCGTGGCCGCCTTCCCGCGCACTTAAGCGTGGGTGTGTCCGCTAGTTCGCGTTGTAAACCTTAATAAAGGGGCGTTCGGAGTAATCCGAACGCCCCTTTATGCACCCTCTTTTTGCCCCAGCCTTTTATATGACTTTCTGTCATTAAGAAGCTAAGGTAGTCCTAAGTAGCGTCATAATGAAATGACGTCATATAGCCCAATGAGGAGAGCGAATCGATGGGACCCGCGTCCAACGCCTCGCCAAGCGCGCTACCGCAGCCATATCCGAAACAGCGGCTCGCGACTGCGATTGAGATCATCAAAAATCTGCTGCCTGCGATGTTCCTGATCATTCTCTACATCGAGCTCGGTTTAGTCATTGATGCTCTCATCAGCGGCAATATCAGTCTCCCGTCACTGGGATACCTTTCACTCTTAGCCTTAGCAGCCGGAATGATGGCGTTTAGCGCCTCATTCTCGGGCGGTACACGCCTGCGCACAGAAGAACCGCGTCTACGTCACGCCATGGTCGCCCAGGTATTCCGCTTGGGTGTCAGCGAGCGCACGAAAGAACGCTCGGGTCGCATCGTCAATACCGCAACCGATGGTGTTGAGCGCAGCTCCAATTATCGAGGCACTTTCATTGCACCCATGCTGGCCTCGCTGATCACGCCGATCATGGTCGTTGCAGTCGTATTTACTTTCGACTGGGTATCGGCCGCGGTCCTGGCAATCTCTATTCCCGTTGTTCCCCTTACTGTCGGTGCTTTCCAAAGGGCATTTCGACCGGTTTCCACACGGTATCGTGCGTCCTCTCGCGCGCTTGCCGCTCAAGAACTAGACGCGATCCAGGGACTCTCAACCCTGTCCTACATCGGCGCTGGAAAGCGCGTGGGCCGCACCCTTGCACAGGCCGCAGAAAACGTTCGCCGCAAAGTCATGCGTTACCTTGCCGGAAACCAGATGGTCCTCTTGGTGGTTGACGGTGTTTTCTCGCTGGGAATGATTACCGGTGCGACCGCTCTTGCTTACTGGCGTCTGAGTGACGGTTGGTTCACAATCGGTCAGGCCGTCACACTTGTCCTGCTCTCCTCGATCATGCTCGACCCCCTGGATCGGATCGGCCAATTCTTCTACATCGGCATGGGTGGAATCGCTGCAACCCGCGAAATCAAGCGCTTCACCAGCGAAACCCCAGAGGTGATCGACGCCGCAGAACACGGTGCTTGTTCTCCCTCAGTCCTTCCCACCCCCGGGGAAGTGCGCATCGACAGCGTCTCTTTCGCCTACGAGGCCGATACCCCGATCCTGCGCGGAGCTTCCCTTCGTGTCGCCCCCGGTGAGCACATTGCGATCACGGGTACCTCGGGCGCTGGAAAGTCAACGCTTTCAAGCCTGATTCAGGCGCACCACCGTCCCAGCGAAGGATCCATCTTCATCAATGGCGTTGATATCTCCCAGGTGCCTCTGCAATGGGTTCGTTCGCAAATTGCCGTAGTCGAACAGACCACCTACCTTTTCTCTGACACGTTGCGCGCGAACATTCTGATCGCCAACCCTGCAGCGAGCGATGAGGAGATCCTCACGGCATTGCGTACCGTCGGCCTCGACGATCTTCTGGCGAGGCTTCCCGAGGGCTTGGATACGCGCGTCGGTGACAAGGGGCTGGCGCTCTCGGGCGGGGAAGCACAGCGCGTTGCACTTGCCAGAGCGTTTATCAAAGACGCCCCAATCCTTCTGCTCGATGAACCCACTGCACACGTCGATTTGGAAAGTGAAAGACAGATTCTTAACGCCATCGATACCGTTGCACGTGGGCGCACGACCATCACAATCTCTCACCGAGGAGCAACGATCGCCCACGCAGACCGCCAGGTTGAACTGAAGGAAGGGGAACTTCGATGAACCCCCAGAACTTCACGCGCATGGACCTCTCACGCCGCCTCATTCGCGTCGCTCGTCCCGTCCTTTTCCCGCTTGTTTTCTCTCTACTTGCGCGTATTGTCGCGCTGGTTTTAGGGATCGCGCTCTTTGCGGTGGGAACATGGGCATTGGGTTCCTATGCCTCGGATCCAGCCTCGGTCACCCTGTCATGGGTGGTGTGGGCGCTGGTGATCATGTCCCTACTCAAGGCATTGTTCCGCTACCTCGAGCAATATGCGGGACACTACGTTGCTTTCCGCTCCTTGGCCCTCCTGCGCAACTATTTCTTCGACTCTCTTGAACCTCAGGCTCCAGCAATGACCGAGGGCGCAGACACCGGTGACCTTCTGTCGCGAGTCACGAAAGACGTCGATCGCGTCGAGGTTTTCTTCGCACACACCCTGGTGCCCCTCGCAACGGCAGTGATCGTTCCCATCGGGACTGTCGTGTGGATGGGCGTGGCAATCTCACCGCTCAATGCTCTTGTTCTGGCACCTTTCCTTGTCCTGGCAGGGATTTGTGTTCCGATCTTCGGTGGCAAGACCACCGACGAAGCTGCGCAAGTACTTCGCGCAACACGTGGCAGGCTCTCGCACCACGTCACCGACTCGGTTCAAGGCGTACGCGAAGTCATTGCTTTCGGTGCGCAGGAACATCGCATGAAGGAAATGGCTGACGAGCTGGAAGAATACATTTTCCAAGCTCAGTACAAGACCTCTTTCTGGATTGCCGTTCGACGAGGCTTTAACCAAGCACTGCTTCCCCTAGCTGTCGTCGCTCAGCTCCTTGTCGCCTACTCGGCTTACCCCTCGGGCAAACTGAGCATCGCGCAGGTCACCATGTCCTTGGGCGTTGCACTGGCCTCTTTTGCACCGGTTCTGGCGGTTGAGGATCTCACTGCGGATCTGGATCAGGCCTACGCTTCGGCAGCGCGAATCTTCGCCGTGACGGATCGCGAACCACTGGTTCCCGATCCGGAAGCCCCTCGCCCCATCGCTGGCAGCGGCGATCTTCAGATTACGGGCGTGGACTTTACCTACCCGCAGGTTGCTATAGCTTCAGGTCTTCACGATGACGCGGAGGAATACGAGAAGCATCGTCCCCAAGTCCTCCACGACGTGACCGTCACTATTCCTGCCGGCTCAACAACCGCAATCGTCGGCGCCTCGGGCTCCGGGAAATCGACGCTTGCCGCGCTGCTTGCCCGCGTGTGGGATCCGGACTCCGGTTCGATCAGCATTGGGGGAGTGGACCTGCGTGAGGATACCCAGGACCATATTCGCTCTGTCGTCACCCTGGCCCCGCAGCGTGCCCACGTCTTCAACGACTCGATTCGTGCAAACCTTCTGCTTGCACGCCCTGACGCAAGCGATGCCGAACTCTGCGACGCCTTGGAAGCGGTTGACCTGAGCGAGTGGATCGCCGCAGAAAGCGAAGGAATCGACACCCAGGTTGGCGAAATGGGCGAGCGCATCTCCGGCGGACAACGCCAGCGTCTGGCTCTTGCCCGCGCCCTCTTGCGCGAAACCCCCATCATGATCCTTGACGAGGCCACCTCCCAAGTTGATCGCGAAACCGAGGCACGCGTGCTGGCTGGGATTCGCAGGCGGACCAGTGAGAAGACCCTGATCGTCGTCGCACACCGCCTGGACACCATTCGCGATGTCGACCGCATCATCGTCATGGATTCGGGCCGCATTGTGGAGAGCGGAACCTGGGATGAACTCTACGAATCGGGTGGAGCGTTACGCGCTCTCGCTGAACGCGAAGAGCGGACACGCTAAACTTTTCACACATACCGAGCGTTTCGGAAAAACGTCGTCCACTCGTTGTTCTCCAACGACGCACGGACCTCGGTGTCATGGAAGGCTGAGGAGACCAGATGGAACAGCTGCAGGGCTGGCGCAAGTTTGACGATTGGGGCTCACAGAGCGCAATCGCTGAATTCTTGGGTGAAACCCCCGGTCCCAGGCCTGTTTCGGAGCTCTGGTTTGGCAATCATCCAGATGGTCCAACACTCATCAACGATGGGCGAACCCTGGGTGACCTCATTGCGCAGGACCCGAAGAAAGCCCTTGGCTCGGGCATCCTCTACGCCTTCGGAACCAACCTGCCCTTCCTCATGAAGGTCATCGCACCCGATGAGACACTCTCTCTTCAGGTTCATCCCACCAAGGAAATCGCGCGTGAAGGCTACCTGCGCGAAGAAGTCCTCGGAATCGAGCGCACCGCGCCGAATCGCTCCTACCGGGACATGAACCACAAGCCCGAGATGCTCTACGCCTTGACCGATTTCGATGCACTTATTGGCTTTAGAGTGCCTCGAAAGGCGCGTCGACTCCTCGAAGGGCTGGATGGGGAGCTGGCCGAATTGCTCCGCCGTCGCCTGAACCTCTCCACGGTTCGCGGGGGCTTGCGTTCCTTGGCCTCGTGGGTCTTCGATATCGATTCACCAGTGACGCCGCCGCTGGTGGAAGAGTTTGTCGCCGCCTGCCGGAGCCGCCTCGAAGCGGGGGAGTCGCCTTCGCTTCGTGCGGACCAACTGGTGTGTGAGCTCGAGGCCGCGCACGGCGGTGACGCGGGAATCATCCTGGCATTCCTCATGAATCCTGTGTCTTTGCGTGCGGGCGAAGCGGCCTACATTCCGCCGCGCCAAATCCACGCCTACCAGCGAGGCCTGGGCGTTGAGGTCATGGCGGCCTCGGATAACGTTATTCGCGCGGGCCTCACCCACAAGCACGTCGATAGCGCGCAATTGGTGGAAATCGCTGAATTTTCGGCGCTCCCGCCGATTCGCCTCGCTCCCGAGCACCCCAGCCCACACTCGGATCGCTTCCTTGCTCCCGCACAGGAATTCGAGCTCACCGTGACGACCTGCACCCCTGAACTCACCGCTTTGCGTGTCCCGGGTGAGGGGCCGCGCATCGCTCTCGTTACCCGTGGTCGCTTGAGTTTGTCGACCGAAGCAGGGGAGTGCACGCTGGGGCAAGGCGAGGCCGTCTTCATCTCTGCCGCGGAACACCACTTGCGTATCGCGGGCGAGGGCGAGCTCGTTCAGTGCTCCGCCCCGTGATCGGGTTTCACAGCCCACACAAAGGGTGAGCAAAACTCTTCCATGCCTTGCGCCGTGATGCTACAGGCATGAGTAATCTTCTTGAACCTATTGTCCAAGCCGTTGTTTCACTTGTTGGCGCCCTTGGTGCACCCGGCGTAGGTATTGCTGTTGCTGCGGAGAACCTTTTCCCGCCCATCCCCAGCGAAGTGATCCTTCCTTCCGCGGGCTTTGCTGCGGCCTCGGGAAGTATGGGGCTGATCAGCGCAATCGTGTGGGCGACGCTCGGATCGGTTGCTGGTGCGCTGGCCCTGTATGCCTTGGGTGCATGGTTTGGCCGGGCGCGCTTCTACTCCCTGGCCGCGAAGATTCCTTTTGTTAAGGAGTCCGACATTAAGCGCGCGGAAGCATGGTTTGTGCGCCGAGGCCCGCTTGCAGTTCTCCTGGGACGCATCGTCCCCGTCGTGCGCTCTTTGATTTCGATTCCGGCCGGTATTGAACGAATGAAACTGCTGCCCTTCACCGTGTACACGGCAATTGGTTCTGCGGTATGGAATTCGATCCTTATCGGTGCTGGATATGCGCTCGGCGCGAATTGGGCGCTTGTCGAAGAATGGATTTCGCGATACCAACTTATCGTTTTTGCCTTGGCGGGCATCGCTCTGGCCGTGTGGGCGGTCAAAAAGTGGACAGCTCGCAAAGCCTTAGTAAGCGCCGCAAAACCGCGCGACATGGCGAAAAGTGTACGCAAGGCCTCGTCCATTTCCTGATCTGGGTGAGAACTAGCCCCCGTGCGGAACTAGGGTTGAAACAGTTACAAAAATGTCATTGGGGGAGTAAACGATGAGTAAGCCCTTGCGTTCAGCAACATCAACTCAAGGCCGCAACATGGCCGGAGCACGTGCGCTCTGGCGCGCAACCGGCATGGGAGACGGAGATTTCGGCAAGCCGATCATCGCGATCGCGAACTCTTTCACCCAGTTCGTTCCCGGCCACGTCCACCTCAAGGACATGGGCGAGCTTGTCGCCGGCGCAATCCGCGAGGCGGGCGGCGTCGCGAAGGAATTCAATACCATCGCCGTTGATGATGGCATTGCTATGGGCCACGACGGCATGCTCTACTCGCTGCCTTCGCGCGAGGTGATTGCGGACTCGGTGGAGTACATGGTCAACGCTCACCGCGCGGACGCCCTGGTGTGTATCTCGAACTGCGACAAGATCACTCCCGGTATGCTCATCGCTGCCATGCGCTTGAATATCCCAACGATCTTCGTCTCCGGTGGCCCGATGGAGTCTGGTGCCTCCATTGAAGGCGTTGTGGAGCACCGTCTCGACCTGATCGACGCAATGGTCATGGCCGTGGATAATTCGATTTCGGACACCCAGCTCGCCCAGGTTGAGGCCAACGCTTGCCCGACCTGTGGATCCTGCGCGGGCATGTTCACCGCGAACTCCATGAACTGCCTGAACGAGGCTATCGGCCTGGCGCTCCCCGGTAACGGCACGACTTTGGCTACGCAGGTCGAGCGCAAGAAGCTCTTCTTAGAAGCTGGACACCGCATCGTTGATATGTGCCGCGCGTACTACGACAATGATGATGATTCGGTTCTGCCGCGCTCGATCGCTACCAAGCACGCTTTCGAGAACGCGATGAGCTTGGACGTTGCCATGGGCGGCTCCACGAATACTGTTCTTCACATTCTTGCGATCGCTCACGAGGCCGGGGTTGATTTCACTCTGGACGACATTGATGCGATTTCGCGCCGGGTCCCTTGCCTCTGCAAGGTGGCCCCGAACTCGACGACCTACCACATCGAGCACGTGCACCGGGCCGGTGGAATCCCCGCCCTGCTTGGCGAGCTTAACCGCGCGGGCCTGCTGAACCGTGATGTGCACTCCGTCCATGCTCCTTCCTTGGAGGAGTGGCTGGGTGCGTGGGATATCCGTAGTGGCAGTGCCACTGACGAGGCCAAGCATCGCTACCTTGCTGCGCCCGGTGGCGTGCGCACGACCCACGCTTTCTCAACAGCGAACCTCTTCGAGTCCTTGGAAACGGATTCCGAGAATGGCTGCATTCGCGACGTCGAACACGCATACACGAAGGATGGCGGTCTGGCAGTTCTCTACGGCAACATCGCCGAGAATGGCGCGGTTATTAAGAGCGCGGGTATTGACGAGTCGCTCTTCCACTTCGTTGGCCGTGCATTCGTTGTGGAGTCTCAAGAAGAGGCCGTTGAATCGATTCTGAGCAAGAAGGTTCAGGAAGGCGACGTCGTCGTCATCACCTACGAGGGCCCCAAGGGCGGCCCGGGCATGCAGGAAATGCTCTACCCGACCTCGTACCTCAAGGGACTGGGCTTGGGTAAGAAGTGTGCGCTGATCACTGATGGACGTTTCTCCGGCGGTACCTCCGGTATCTCGATCGGTCACATCTCTCCCGAGGCCGCTGCAGGCGGCGCGATCGGTTTGGTCCGCACCGGCGATGAGATCGAGATCGACGTCAACAAGCGTCTGCTTCGAGTGAATGTCAGCGATGAGGAACTTGAGCGTCGCCGCGCTGAGAAGGGGGCCGCTCCTTGGAAGCCCTCCAAGCCTCGTTCGCGTCACGTTTCCGACGCCTTGAAGGTCTACGGAATGCTTGCCGCGTCTGCGGATAAGGGCGGCGTGCGTATTCTTCCCGACTGGGCATAGGACCAGTGAGAGGGAAACAGATGACTCTGGCGACCGCTGGCCGTTGGGGCTATGCGCTAGTGGCAATTGCCGCGTGGCTTGGTGTGGTCCTCACCTTGGTTATTACCGCTATCGACGGGTATTCTCGCGAGGCCGTGGCCCGGCCTGGGATGTTCGGTGGAGCTCCCTTTGGCTGGGCCGGGTTCGGCCAGAGAATGATTGAATGCCTGTCTTACTTCACGGAGTGGTCGAATATTCTGGTTGCCATTGTCGCAACGCTCATCGCGCTTCGAGGTAGTGAGATTGGCTCGTGGGGACGTGCGTTGCATTTATGTGCGCTCATGATGATCACAGTGACGGCCATTGTTTATCACTTCTTGATCCGTCCAACTGAGGTTTTGAGCGGCTGGTCTGTCCTGACAAATCCGCTCCAGCACGTCGTTGTTCCACTCCTGATGATCGTGGTTGCATTGGCATGCGGGCCGCGTGGAGGAGTCAGCGGTGGAGTCGTCCTTAAGGCTCTGGTCATTCCGATTGCGTGGATCGTCTACACGCTGGTTCGTGGTGCCTTCGTCCACCAGTACCCTTACGATTTCGTCAATGTGACGGTCTTGGGCTACCAGCAGGTGTGCATCAATATCGTCGCGATCTTGTGCGGGGCGCTGGTATTCCTCGGTGCGATCGTTGGGATCGATTGGATCGCTGGGAAGGCGCTATCCCCGCGCAGCTAAGCGCCGGGCCCCAAAAACTGCGGTTCCCACTCGAACGATTGTTGCCCCTTCTGCAATCGCCCATTCGAGGTCATTACTCATCCCCATCGACAGCTCAAGGGCGTCTGTGGGGAGGTTAAGCTCTTTGGCGCTGCGGTCGCGTAGCTGGCGCAGCTGGGCGTATCCGCGGCGCACATCTGTTTCGGCAGAGGAGTTGAGACCGACGGTCATGAAGCCTGCGAGGCTCAGGTGCGCCGAGG
The DNA here is from genome assembly GCA_963536345.1 of uncultured Actinomyces sp. Taxonomy (GTDB): domain Bacteria; phylum Actinomycetota; class Actinomycetes; order Actinomycetales; family Actinomycetaceae; genus Pauljensenia. Next base: position 39,050 of record CAUTAH010000001.1, on the reverse strand, counting down.
AGGAGACGGCCTCGATAAGAGCAGGGACATCGGTGGGGCTGCAGCCGTGTTTTGTGTCTTCGCCAGAGACGTTAACTTCGATGAATACCGGGAGTTCTGTGGTCGCACGTGAATCGATTTTTTCTACCAGAGCTACAGAATCAATCGATTCAATCGCGTCGACACAGGAGAGCGCCTGATTGATCTTGTTCGATTGGAGCGGGCCGATTAAGTGGATCTGTGCTCCCGGTACCTGTCTAATTGCTTCAACTGTTGCCGTGGCTTCCTGGACGCGGTTATGCCCCAAGAGGATCGGTTGTCCCAGATCGCTCAAGGCCTGGGCGGCCTCGCGACATTCCTCGGGGGTGCGAGTTTTTACCGCGAGTTCTAAGGCCACGCGATCGCTGCGACCGGCGGCCTGGCGTGCGCGGTCGATGCGGTCAATGGCCTCGGCAATCGCTGAAGGAATAGTCATGGCATCAGTGTAGCCACACGACTCAGGGGGAAATCAGGGGAGAATCAGGGGAAAAGCGAGCGCGAATTGAGGGATGGCTGTGCGAGACTTGATGCAGTACAACTTGATGGAAGGAATGAAATGCGCTTCTGGCTCAATATTATTTGGCTAGTTTTCGGCGGTTTCGTACTGTTCTTGGACTACATCTTTTTCGGATTGCTCGCGTGTATTTTCATCGTGACAATCCCGGCAGGTATTGCATCATTCCGAATCGCGAGCTACATTATCTGGCCCTTCGGTAAACGAGTTGTCCCGATGCCTGGAGCTGGTGCTGGTTCGGCGCTGATGAATCTGATCTGGTTTTTCATTGCCGGTATCTGGCTGGCAATCGGACATGTCATCACGGCTTTCTTCCAGGCCATCACCATCATCGGTATTCCCTTGGCGATTGCCAATCTGAAGCTCATCCCGATCACCTGCTTCCCCTTCGGCAAGATGGTGATCGATGATCCGCAGGCGACCTTCGTCTAAAGTGCCGCTCCGCTATTTGCGGTGAAACTCAGGGCCGGGCTGATTTCCATCAGCCCGGCCGCTTTCTATTTTGGCTGAAACCAAAAGACTGTTTCCTTGGGACTTACACTGGGGGTATGGCTCGTAAACACTCCAAAGATCACGCTTCAGGCCCCACTCACGCAATTGAGGAATTGAACGAGGCCGGGGTTCCTTTCGTTGTTCACGAGTACGAGCATGATCCTTCCGCGCGTGCCTACGGTGAGGAAACTGTTGAGAAATTGGGGATCGATCCCGCGATTGCGTTTAAGACCTTGATGGTCAAGCTTGAGCCGACGGGGGAGTATGTCGTGGGGTGTGTTCCCGCGCTTGCGCACCTGTCAATGAAGCTCATTGCCAAAGCCGCTGGAGCGAAGAATGCTGCGATGGCTGATCCTGCCGTTGCGCAGCGACGTACGGGCTATGTCGTTGGCGGGATTAGTCCTTTGGGGCAAACGACAAAACATCGAATCTTCATTGATTCCTCATGTTTGGATCATGAAATGATGCTGGTATCGGGAGGCCGCAGGGGAGTGAGCGTGGAGCTGAGTCCGCTTGACCTAGCGGAAATCGTTGGTGCCGAGGTTGTTGATCTTGCAGCGCAAGCATAACTTTCCGGGTTTGTGCTCTGCTTCCTCTTAACGATCTTCGAATAACGTTATTTGGAATTAAAATTGCACGATTGTCTAATCGTGCAGATCTCTTGTAATGACAAACCGCATCATGTGTCATGCGTTGTGCTGACGTTGTAAGATCGATGCTGTACATCTATTTGTCGAAGGGGTGAGTCATGAAGACTGCAACACTCAACATGCGTGTGGACCCAAGCGTGAAAGAAGAGGCTGAACGGGTGTATGCCCAGTTTGGGATGAACCTCACTGACGCTGTAAACGTGTTTCTGCACAAGTCGATCATGGAAGGTGGTTTGCCCTTCGAACTGCGCCAGCCTCGTTTCAATGCCGAAACTGAAGCTGCGATGCGTGAAGCCCGCGAGATTGCTGCCGGACGTGTCGCTGCTAGTCGCTATATGTCGGCATCGCAGGCGTTCGCTGATGTCGATGACGAGTGAGTCTCAACAAGGGCGACGGGCCCTTGTGATGACTAGTCAGTTCAAGAAGGATTTGAAGCGGGCGCGTAAACGGGGGCTTCCTATCGGGGAACTTGAAGTGGTCATCGACGCGATCCTTGAAGGTGCAGACTTGTCTCCGAGACATCGTGACCACCTTTTGAGCGGCGATTATGCGGGGTTTCGCGAGTGCCATATTCAACCGGATTGGTTACTGATCTACCTAGATGAACCTGAGCTTTGCGTGGTGACAGCAATTCGTACAGGTTCCCACTCGGACCTGTTTTAGTGGCACCTTGCAAACCGTGGGAATTGAAATTGTCCGACAGTCGTGACCGAGTTCAACTTCTGTATCCGAGCTGTCTGATAGAGTGCAGAAATGACCTGCGAACCCGGGCTTGTTCCTGAACTTTCCGTCACCGACTACGAGGCCTCCCGGCATTTCTGGTGTGATCTGATCGGTTTTTCCCTCCGTTATGAGAGGCTCGAAGAGGGGTTTGGATACCTCGTCTTGGGTAATGCGCACCTGATGCTCGACCAGATCAACCAGGGGAGGACGTGGGCGACCGGCGCACTTGAGCCACCACTTGGTCGCGGGATCAACTTCGAGGTACAAGTCGAGAACCTAGATCCTGCGTTGCAGCGCATCATGAGCGCAGGGTGGCCAATCTTTGTTGAGCCTGAAGAGAAGTGGTATCGAGCAGGTGATATTGAGATCGGTGTCCGTCAGTTCTTGGTTCAGGATCCTGACGGCTATCTCTTGCGTCTTCAGCAGGAGATTGGCGAGCGTCCTGTGGGGGAGAACGCGTCGCGATCTTTGTAGTAGTCAAGGCTGTCGATTAAGACTTATCCCCGCTCGTGATCCTGCCAGATCCTAGGCAGAATGCTGTTGTGTGCTCACTGAGCGTATCGTCATAGATACTCGTTTAATCCGTCTATACCCCCTAATGTTGCATCGGAACAGACCCACCACTAAGGTAGTAATCAACCGATTACAACAAGAGGAAAATGATGAAGATTCTCGTTATTCAGGGCAGTCCAGACGCTGAAAGTTACTCTCATCAACTTGCTTCCGCATACGCCGATGAGGCGCGCGTTGCTGGGCACAATGTGCGGATAATCGACCTTGCGAGAGAAGACTTCGATCCTGTTCTGCGCTATGGATACCGCCAACATATGGAGGACGAAAGCGCACCTATGCGATACCAAGAGGACATCGCTTGGGCGGATCATCTCGTGTTCAGTTTCCCGATCTGGTGGTCAGCTGAGCCCGCAATTCTTAAAGGTTTTCTTGATCGCACTCTCACTCCCGGATTTGCGTACCGTTACATCGGTGCTAAGAGCCAGGGACTGCTGGAAGGTAAGACCGCAGCGCTAATCGTCACGTCACGTGCGCCATCGTTCATTTACCGCCTCTTCGGAGGTCCGATTTCGCGGTGGAAGCAGATGATTCTGGGATTCGCTGGGATTCGACTCACTAAAACTCTAATGCTCGGCCGGATCGAGCAGGACGTGGATACTCCCTCATACCGCGCTGCATTCGTCGAAAAGGTTCGTGCTTACGCTCGCGGATAGACTGTATGTAACAGTGGCACTGAGAGGATGAGACATGGTTGCGACGCGTATGCCTGCGAATGAGCGCAAGGCGCTCATGCTAGAAGCTGCAGTGCGCGTGTTCGCTCGGGTCGGCTACGCTGCGGCCACGACCGACTCGATCGCGCGTGAGGCAAGTGTCAGTCAGGCATACGTCGTGCGTTTCTTCAGATCTAAGGAGACGCTCTTTGAAGAGGCTGCTACACATGTGGTTGAACAGCTGTGCCAACGCTTCGTCGAAGCCCCGGTGCCGCCGGATGCAAGCGAATTTAAACGCCGACAGGCGCTAGGGGATATGTACGCGGAGATCGTGAAGGACCGCGACACATTCATGATGATCGTACGTCTCTTCATGATGGGATCCGACCCGCGTTTTGGCCAGCTCGCCCGCGAGAGTTTTGCTCGCGTGTACCGTCTGCTTCGGGATGAAGGCGGAATGGATTCAGCCCAGGCCCGGCTCTTTCTTTCTCACGGTTTGCTGATCAACCTGGTGCTTTCTCTTCGACTATGGGAAGGCGAGAAAGAACTATCGGATGAGATCCTCGAATTCCTTGGGGATGGTCGCGTGGAAAGTATTTATTTACTTCACGAGGGCGACACCTTGCCGGGTGAGGGAACCCCTACCGCGCGTCGACCGTGAGCACTGTCAGAACCGCCCGCTTTTCCTTGTCAGAGGCAGCCAAGTCCACGAGGGCGGCGATACGCCAGTCCATATTGCCTTCAGGATCCGTGATGGTCTGAGTCGCCAACCAGACCGAACCAGCGGGAGCCTCATCGACAGCCCGCGCGAGGGCCTCATAGCGACTGCGCTGATTGGCGTTATCCCTGGCGGAGAAGGGCATCAAGGCCAAGATATCTTCGCCGCTGATCTGTTCTTCCAAGGCACAAAGCGCTTGGGAGCGCGCGCCCTGATTGATATCGATCCAGTCATGTTCTGCCCAGTAGCGTTCTAGGGCATGATCCCAATCATCGCCGGTCCAAGGCGCCGCCTCAGCAAAGAGCCCATCACTATCTGCGGCCTGCGCGCTTGCCCGCTCAAGTCCATCGACATCATCACGACTCATCAACTCAACAAAATTAAAGAGCGCCCGACGTACGGCATTGCGGAAAGCATGACGATTTGCGGTGAAAGCAATAACTCCGGACTCATCGGCTCCAAATGCGCGCTCAGCTCCAACGGTAGAAGAAACCCCTTCGGCCTCGGTCAATTCCTCCCCGTTCATCATTGCTTCCCACTCATCCAGAAGAGAAGAATCAACGCTGCGGATCAGATCAGCCAACCACGAAATCATGGCTTCAAGTTCCTCGGTCATGATTTCTTCTGGGATCACTTGACGCATCATTCGATAGGCATCACTGAGATAGCGCAAAATGACGCCCTCTGAGCGCCCCACGTCGTAACGGGAAATGAGCTCGGTAAAGGTCATGGCGTTTTCAATCATTTCGCGGATGACCGACTTGGGAGAGAGTTCAAGATCTCCCACCCACGGGTTTGAACGTGCATAGACACTAAAAGCGGGGGAGAGGAGCTCTTCTAAAGGCTTTGGCCATGAGATCTCCTCTAGAGCAGTCATGCGCTCGTCGTACTCCATCCCCTGAGCCTTCATGGACGCAACGGCCGCAGCTTTCGCCTGGTTTTCTTGCGCATACAGCAGGGGCCGGGGATCCTCAAGCACGGCCTCGACAATGGAAATCACGTCAAGGGCAAAAGTCGGCGAATCCGGGTCGAGCAGCTCGAAAGCAGCCAAAGCAAAGGGAGAAAGCGGCTGATTGAGCGCAAAATCATCCGGCAAATCCGCAACCAACTGTAACCTAGAGACACCCAACTCCTGAGCCCGGGCACTGGAGAGATGCTCGACAACCCCGGCTTGGAGAAGAGAAGTATAAATATCTGCAAGATGACGAATATGAGGGTTCGCAGGGAGCGGCGGATCATCATTGTGAAGGGCCAAATGAACGAGATGTTCTGCAGGATCTCGCCCAGCATCGGCCGCCCCGCCCAACACGTTCAGAACTGTCGCGTGAGTCATCTCAAAGTGAGACTGCAATGCTTCAGGGGCAGCATCGCGCAGGCGCTCAAAAGTCGAACGCGACCAAGTGATCTGGCCTTCCTTCGGGCCACTGCGCTTCTTGGATGCCTTCTTCTTTGCCTTCTTCGCCTCGCGTTCATCACGAGCCGCCTCCTGAGCAGCCGTTAAACGGGCGCGCTCGCGGGCCGTTTCCACTTCGTGCTCGGGGGCCAGAACTCGGACAAAACCAACGGTGTCAAAACCCGCACGCCCCGCGCGTCCTGCAATCTGGTGGAATTCACGCGAACGCAGGTGCCGCATCTTGCTTCCATCAAACTTCACCAAGGAAGTGAGCAAAACCGTGCGAATAGGGACATTGATACCGACTCCAAGAGTGTCAGTTCCGCAGATAACCGGGAGCAAACCCTGCTGGGTCAAGCGCTCGACAAGTCGGCGATACCTAGGCAGCATTCCCGCGTGGTGAACCCCAATCCCGTGAGTAAGAAGGCCACGCAGAGTCTGCCCAAAACCCTTTGTAAAGGACACAGTCGAAATCTCACGCGAAATCTGAGAACGAATTTCAGGAGAAATAAGCTTGCGATCACTCAGAGCAGCGGCCGTATCAACCGCATCTTTTTGGGAAAAATGAACGATGTAGATCGGGTGACGTCCCTCTGAAAGAAGGCGCTCGACCGTGTCCTGAAGGGTGTCAACAACATAGTCGTATTCCAAGGGAACAGGACGCTGCGCATCGGTAATTTCCACCGTCGGCCGTCCCGTGCGATCCGTCCATTGCTTGCGAAAAACAGTCGTATCACCAAGCGTCGCGCTCATTGCAATGAACTGAGGACGCGTGAGCTCAAGGAGTGGAACCTGCCAAGCCCAGCCTCGTTGGGGATCAGCATAGAAATGGAACTCATCCATGACGATCATGTCTGCGTCTAAAGTCGATCCCTCGCGCAAAGACTGATTCGCCAGGATTTCCGCAGTACAGCAAATAATCGGAGCGTCCGCATTCAAAGACACGTCGCCCGTCACCATCCCGACGTTTTCGGCGCCAAAAAGCGCCACTAAATCAAAGAACTTCTCTGACACCAGCGCCTTCAGGGGCGCCGTGTAATACGAGCGCCCACCATGTGCCATCGACACAAAATGTGCAGCCAAAGCAATCATTGACTTGCCAGAGCCCGTGGGCGTTGCTGCAATGACGTGGTTTCCCGACAAAATCTCAATGAGAGACTCATCTTGGTGACGGTAGAGCGGACGCCCCGTTGATGATGCCCAGGATGAAAATGCCTCATACAGGGCATCGTCGTCGGTCAATACACCGCGATCTTCCAGATCATCGAGGAGTTCATTCAGTGGCGCGCTCATGCTTCTATCTTCCCAGACGTCCCCTCATTTGCGTCCAGTTTTCGGCCGCGTTCAAAGAAAATGCGTAAAGACCTGTAAACTGCTGGGCACACACCACCCGATCGGCCACCGCGCACTGGCGCGCCCGCGCACCACGGCCTCGTACGTATTGGAGAAACGAATGGCGAATCTCGCACAGTCCATCCAAAACATTGCTGACTGGATCACCCTGCACATCACAGTGTGGATCCTCATCGGAACCGGTCTGTACTTGACTCTGCGCTCGCGGTTCATGCAAATTCGCCAATTCCCCGAGATGATCCGATCGATCTCCGGCTCCCGAGGTGGCGCAAAGGGTGGAATTTCTTCCTTCCAAGCCTTCACGATCTCGCTAGCTGCGCGCGTGGGTGTCGGTAACGTTTTCGGCGTGGCCGTTGCTCTTCTCGTGGGTGGCCCGGGCGCAATCTTCTGGATGTGGGTCGTTGCCATCGTCGGCATGGCGACCGCCTTTTTCGAGGCCACGCTTGCCCAGGTCTTTAAGGTTCGCTCCGCTGACGGAACCTTCCGCGGCGGTCCCGCGTACTACATTGCCCTCGGGATGAAGAACAAGATTCTGGCCAGCATTTTCGCCATCATCACTGTTGTGACCTGCGCATTCGTCATCACTTCTGTGCAATCCAACGCCATTGCTTCGACCCTCCTCTCCGCTTTGAGCCCCTCGGCCCGTGAACCGATCGCGGGATTGGGAGGCCTGTCCAGCGCACACCTGGTCATCGCTGCGCTTCTCTTTGTGTTCTCCGCAATGGTGATCTTCGGCGGAATTAAGACCGTCGCTCGCGTGACCGAGTGGATGGCGCCGATCATGGCCACCGTCTACGTCATCATGGTTGCGGTGATTTGCGTAATGAACCTTCCCAAGTTCGGCGCTGTCATCGGTCAGATCTTCGCCGCAGCTTTCGCTCCGCAACCGACCCTTGCGGGCTTGGGCGGTGGAATCCTCGCCGCGGTCATCAACGGTACGAAGCGCGGCCTCTTCTCGAACGAGGCCGGTCAGGGTACCGCGCCCAACGCTGCGGCAACCGCGACCGTATCGCACCCCGTTCGCCAAGGTCTCATCCAGTCTCTGGGCGTTTTCGTTGACACGATCATCGTGTGTACTGCAACCGCATTCGTCATCTTGATTGCCGGCGAGAAGGTTTGGTCCAATCCCGAGGCAAATCCGGCAAACCTGACAACCCTTGCGGTTGCCGATCAGCTGGGACAGTGGACCATCATGCCCATGTCGATCCTGATCTTCGTTCTTGCCTACTCCTCCGTCATTGCGGCTTACGTCTACTCCGAGATCAACCTGTCTTTCGTTGTCAAGTCCAAGGCTGCAACCTGGGCGGTACGCATCATTTCCGTGGCCTCGGTCGTCATCGGCGCGCTGACCACCCTGGATCTGGTCTGGAACGCGGTTGATATCGCAATGGCCATCATGACCGTGACAAACCTGGTTGCCTTGATTGTCCTTGCCCCTTGGGGTTTGGGCGCGCTGCGCGATTATGAGTCCCAGCGCAAGCGCGGCATTGCCGATCCGGTGTTCGTTGCGAAGGACAATCCGCTCCTTCCTGGCGACCTTCCCGGCGATGTGTGGGATGGGGAGCCTACTTCGCGATAGGCTACTTGCGACACAAAGGAGGTCGTCATGCGTATCGCTCGTTTTTCTCAAGGAAGCTCGATTTACTACGGAGCTTTAGAGGATGAATCGACTCGAATCGTTGGCTTGAAGGGTGACCCGCTCTTTTCGCCCGTCGAACCCTCGGGCCAGATTTTCGAGCTGGACGAAGTACGGCTTCTCTCGCCTGTCATTCCTCGTTCCAAGGTTATTGGCCTGGGCGGGAACTACCCTGCTCCAGGTGCAGCTCCGAGCGATCCCCCTGCGCGTCCCAGCGTTTTCTTGAAGCCGAACACTACGGTGATCGGTCCGGATGACCCGATCGTCTTTCCTTCTTGGGGACAGGAAGTCTTTTACGAGGCCGAGCTTGCGGTGGTCATTAAAACCTTGGCCAAGGATGTGAGCGTTGAGGATGCTCCCTCGGTGGTGCTGGGCTATACCTGTGCGAACGACCTGACCGCGGCGGATGCCGCACGCGAGGACGGCGGCGCGCTCGGTCGCGCTAAGAGCTGGGATACCGCGTGCCCGCTTGGTCCATGGATCACGGTCGGTTCTTCTTTCGACCCTGATAACGCCCAGATCACGCTGCGCATTAACGGGGAAGAACGGGGGAGTGGAAGCACCTCGCAAATGGGATATTCAATCGCTCAGATCGTGTCCTATGTGTCGGGAATTTTCACTCTACTGCCCGGTGACGTGATCCTAACGGGCACCCCTGCCGGAGGTCGCCTGAATTCCGGTGAACGCGTTGAAGTCGAGATCGAGGGCATTGGAACGCTGATAAACCTGGCGATGTGAACCTTATTACAGATCGCATAGTGACCCTTATTCTCCATGAATTTTGCGCCCCGGGGGACGGCGGATGTAGCGTAAAAACATGGCAGATACGTCAGGCTTAGGTGGATTTGGTAAACACCACAGCAGTAGTACAGACGAGGGTGCCTTTGGCGGTGTTGATGAACTGCTAGCAGCAATCGACGCACAAGTCGATGAGTCTAATAAAGCTGCAGCAGGCGCCTTCGAATTCGTTGAACGCATGAGGGATATCCGCGGCGAAGGTGAATCAAAAGATCACGCGGTTCGCGTCATCGTTGATTCCTCGGGCACTCCCATTGAGGTTCAGGTTCCTGACCATCCGGCTCTTGGCCACGCCTTCCTTGAGGCTTTTAAACATGCTCGTCAAGATGTCGGTGCTCGCGTAGCAGATGCTGCTGTCGATGCTTATGGAGATTCCTCTATTGAAGCTCAAGTGCTCGTAAAAACCTATGGTTCGCATCGAGAGCACGCTGATGAAAACGCTGGAGCTCATGCCGCATTCGATCATTTCGGTCGTCTAGATGCGGGAGCACTTCGCCACGGCGGAGACAAGTGAAGGTCATTTAAGGAGAAAAGATGAATGAAGTAGCCTGGCAGCCAGGTGACGCTGCACTTCTTGCAGGACGCATCGCATCTCAAGCGGGGGAAGTGAAGTCTTTGGCCAGTAAAGCCCGCGGTGGGCGTGTCGGCTCTAATGCTTTTGGCCTGATGATTTCCCCCTTGGTGACCCCAATCGCCGAACTCTTCCTGGACATCATGGGAACTGCAATCTCTCTAGCCGGGGAAAGTTGCTCTGATCTCTCATCCGCATTGAAGAAGGTCAATGCGAACTTCCAAGAGACGGAATCTGGCAACATCTCCGCTGTTCAAACGACCGGAGAGATGGCTAATGGAGGTGCTCGCTGATGGCTGCTCCTCACACTCCAGGGTCCACCGCAACAAAGCCCGCAGGAGGGCAAACTGGGGCGTCGGCCTCGGCACAGGGAGGAGAAGATCCCTGGTACACCGGAGGCGGCGCACTTGAAGATATCGCAGGGATTTCTTCTGCTGTTAGCTCGGGAAACTGGGTCCAGGGCGGTTTGAGTACTGCATCGCTGATTGCTGACACTGCATCAGCCTTCATCGATCCTCTGGGAACCGCCTTGTCGTGGGGAGCAGCGATCATCATGGATCACTGCCAGCCCCTTCGCGGATGGCTTCAAAAGCTCGCCGGGAATAAAGACGATGTCCTTCAAAAGGCAAACTCGTGGCGCAGCGTGGCCTGTGCTCTAGAAGAAAACGCGACGCGCCTGAAGACAAACGTCACCTCTTTCACTCAGTATTCACGAGGCCAGGCAGCCGAATCCTTCGCAAAACGAGCTGGTGGAATCGGCGTTTTGATCGCGGGTGCGTCAAAGGGTGCGCACGCCCTCGCTGAGGGAATGAAAGTTCTCTCATCTGTCGTTGAAATCGTGTACTCGATGGTGCGAGACGCAATTGCACAGATTGTTGGAACCTTCATCAGCGCGGTTGTGCAGGCATTCCTGAGTGCCGGGCTTGCCTTGGCGAAGCTCATTCCTGAAATCGTCATGCACGTGAAGAACTGGGCGACGAAACTTGCGAAGTCGGTCAAGGATTTGATTGCTACAGCGGGCAAACTTAAAGACTTGTTCACTCACGGGCGTGAAGCAGTGTCCTCGATCATATCGAAGATCAAAGAAGGGATTGCTGGCCTGAAGTCCGGTGAACCCCACGTGCCTCATACTCCTGAGACTCCTCGGGAACATTACAGCTCGCCCGTCGAGGTTGACCCTTCCTCGGTGCGTACACGTGAGGATTTGCTGAGGGACGCTCCGAAGGATACCCGCGATCCCGGCCTTCCTGACGCAGTTATGCAGGAGGGACGCATTGAGGGCCTCTCCGGTGCTGATTTTGTCAGGAAACCCGATGATGTCTGTGGTTATGCACCCGATGGCACTCCGCGCAATTATGAGGGATGGAATCGGGACAATCGCATTTTCTACGTTGATGAGGATGGAGTAGCGACAGAAGCTACTAAGTGGCCCGATCACGATGGCTATAAGGACGGGGTGCGAGAGTATTCAACTGCTGAAGAATATGCAGCTGAACACGGCCTCATTGTGGACCGCATTGGTAACCCTCGCGGCGGTTATTTGGGGGCTGTCGAAAACGGCCATGTCTCAACCTTTGAGGAACGTGCTTTGGCGCCTGGATCCGTCCATGAGCCCTACTACCAGTACCAAATCAACCCTTCCAACATGCCTGAAGGTTGGAAGATTGAACACGGTACTGCGGCGCCGTGGCAAAGCGAGGCAGGCGGTGCGCGTCAGCTTCGTATCCTCGACGCGAAAGGTAACTCCAAGAGCGTTGCAGACCTCCTCGATTTGGGTATTTTGCAGGGTGTGGAGGTTCCTGTTGGACTTCGTTGAGCGTTTCGCTCAAGCGGTGAGTGCTGCTTGGGGGGATCAGGTTAGGGGAAGTCTAGAACCAGGCGATTCCCTGGTGGTCTACCCGTCTTCTGCTGCAGCAGAACCATTCGGCGTGTATTTCGACGACAATACGTACTCCTTTTACACGCACGAGCGCGGTTCACGTATTGGTCCCGAGTTTCAATCTGACGATGTCAGAGTGATCGAACACTGTCTGACTCTGCGCGTGGGCAATGCACTTCGAGTTGCGCAGGGCTTCGAGAAGCTAGCGTTGTACAACACCGCTCCGATCCGTTCTGGATGGACGATGGTTCGATCGGCATCGGCAGATAATCCGGGGTTCACTGGGATTCGTTCAGATCGCGGTGTCTTCTATCCCTGCGCGGGGGCAAACCGTTGGTTGCTCGCGGGGCTCTCTCACGTGGTTGAGTATTCGCCGCTCGAGGTGTTGGAGTGCTATTTGCGTCCGGACGCTGCGCCGCTGCTCAGCGAATGGCTCCAGAAGAGATAAGTGAGCCTCGATAATGAAGGCAGAGCTTGGTGGCAGCTTTCTTGATCGCTTAGCCTTGGCGCTTGACGACGCTTGGGGAATGAAGGTGCACGGGAGCTTTGCCGCTGACGCTGGGATCGTCTTTAACGCCGGAGTTTTTGCCGCTCCCCACGAAGAGGCCGATTACCAAGAAGGCGTATATTCCTTCTACTACTGCGAGCGTGCCTCCAGAGGTGCTGCCTTGTTCCAGACGACTAATCGGCAGGTTTTCGACCACTGTGTACTTCAATACTATGGAAATCCTCTGCGCAGTCGATACGGTTTTCCCGAATTGACACTGGGAAACACTGCTTCAATCCGTTCGGGGTGGACAATGGTTCGCACGGGTTCTTCGCTTCGACATGATTACCTTGGAATTCGCTCAGATGATGGGAAATTCTATCCGTGTAAAACGGGCGATTTTCGCTTGCTTGCGGGACTCTCTCACGTGGTTGAGTATTCGCCGCTTGACGTGTTGGAGTGTTACTTGCGTCCAGATGCTGCGCCGCTTTTAACGCAGTGGGTTTCGAAGCCCGCAGGATGACATGTTTCGTGGCATATGATGGGGAATAGCTCGCGGAAAGGTGACATATATGGATTCAACGACACCAGAGCCCAAGGAACCGCAGGGTCCTTGGCGTTGGTTGATGGACAGTGAAGAGGTGAGTTCTTCACTGGTGCGTTCCAGCATTGAGCAGTTCACCAGCCTGGAGGCCTACACCTCTAAGTTTGGCGATATGGTCGACATGATCGGCTACCCCTATCTTTCACGCGTGTGGCAGGTTGATCCCAATGGCAAGCCCTATTCCTTCGAACAGCGCTGCCTGGCAATCACCGATGTCCACTCGCCCTACTACGCGTACACGATTGCGAAGCTTCCCGTATATGCGTTGATTTCAACCGGAATTACCGCACCGAACTTCGGTATGGAAGGTGGCGCGCGGGAAGTGCGTTTCATCTACGGTGGTGAACTTTTGACGGTCGCCGAGTGCGTTGAACTGGGTATCTTGAAGGGACGGTCTCTGTCATGAGTACTACCAGTCAACTGATCGAATTCGCTAAATCTTCTGGCGCTTTCTGGATGAATCGCGGCACTGGTACTGCACTGACGTGGGATAGCGGTATTTACTGGCACAACTTGTGGACCGAACACGATGATCAGGGCACTTTGCTGTACAAGTATGGTCCCAGTGAGCGTTGGGAGGATCGCTCGACTTTTGTTGCCTCTCCCTTCGAAGAATGGACGGCAAAGGGCGCGATTATCCACGTGGGCGAGTTCGCCCGTAGTTATCTGGGTTGGGATCCGATCGTCGTTCCGCAGGTTGATTCTGATCCCGTTGCTCATCCTTACGTGTATTCGCAGTTCTTTCCGTGGGTTGGAGGGCTCGAGCTGGATGGAAAAGTCCTGCCTTTGACCGTCCGTACAATGTTCCCCACCCACCGAGAACTCACTGCGTTCGCGCATATTGCGCCTGTTGATTCCCAAAAATTGCTGGATGCTTATATGTCTGAAGATGGTGGGATTTTGCGGAATTGGATTCGCCGTAGTTAGTTTCTCGATTTTCGAGGCCGAGGCAGCCGGGTGGACATGTTGAGTTCATCCGGCTGCTTTTTCGTCCTGTGAAGGTTTTCTGGACCTTCTTTTGAATCTTGAGATTGTAGGGGCGTGGTTGTAGCGTGGGAGCATGGACGAGAGCTTTGGTTCGGACCGTGTTGGAGGTCCGAATGGGAAGTTCTTGGCTGCTGTAGAGGACGGGCGTGTTGCTTCGTTTGAGGAACGCGGGCTTGCGCCTGGATCGGTACATGAACCGTACTATCAGTATGTTTTTACCGGCCATATGCCCGAAGGCTGGCAGATTGAGCATGGAATCGCTGCTTCGTGGGAAAGCGAATGCGGTGGTGCAAGGCAACTTAGGGTTATTGACGCGAGTGGTAACAGTAAAACAATTGTCGAGCTAATCAACGAAGGCGTATTAAAGGGCGTGGAGGTGCCTGTTGGATTTTAGTGAGCGTTTCTCTCAGGTGCTTCAAGCGACGTTAGGAATGGAAATGCATGGGCAGCTCGGTGAACCTGGACTGGTGCGTTTTTCCCCTTCAACGGTGACGTTTGGTACTGAGGAGCTTGAGTATCGGGACGGTGTGTATTCGTTTTACCAATATGAGCGTGCGTCACGTGGCGGAGCTTCTTTTAAATCGAGTAGTTTGCATGTGATGGAGCACTGTTTGACCTTGCATTTCGGGAAGCGCTTCCGGATCTGGTCAGACTATAAGCTACTTACGCTGGACGAATGCTCAGTGCCTCGCGTTGGTTGGTCCCTTGTGCCGGTTGGGGATGGGAGGCGACCTGGTTATTTAGGTATTCGTTCTGAGGGTGGAGTTTTCTATTCGTGTAGAACGTATCAGAGTTGGTTGCTCTTATGCCTGTCTTTTGTTGTTGAGTATTCGCCTTTGGATGTGTTGGAGTGTTATTTGCGGCCTGATGGTGGTCCGCTCCTGAGTCAGTGGGTTGATCGTGAGTGGACGCCTGAGGAGGAGTAGGACCTTTTGATTGTTGGGTTCTAGTTTTCTAAGCGTGGAGGTGCCTGTTGGATTTTAGTGAGCGTCTTGGTCAGGTGATTTATGCTACTTGGGGTTTTAAGGCGACCGGTAACTTGGAAAAAGAGGGTTTCCTTGTTTTTAGTCCTCCTGGGCCACCTGACGAACCTGAAGCTGCTGATCTTCGCGACGGAATCTATTCGTTTTATATGTATGAGCGTAATCAGCGAGGTGCTCCGGTTTTTCAGTCGAGTAGTTTGCGTGTGATGGAGCATTGTTTAGCTTTGAACTATGGGAATTCTCTTCGTGAAAGTTTGGGGTTTCAGCCTGTTTGTTTGGCTCGTGATTTGAAGATACGCGGGGGTTGGTCTCTAGTGCCGGTTGGGGATGGGAGGCGACCTGGTTATTTAGGTATTCGTTCTGAGAGTGGAGTTTTCTATTCGTGTAAAACGTATCAGAGTTGGTTGCTCTCATGCCTGTCTTTTGTTGTTGAGTATTCGCCTTTGGATGTGTTGGAGTGCTATTTGCGACCTGATGCTGGTCCGCTCCTGAGTCAGTGGGTTGATCGTGAGTGGACACCCGAGGAGGATGAATAGGGCTTCTTGTCGAGGGCTTAGTTTTCTAAGCGTGGAGGTGCCCGTTGAACTTTAGCGAGCGTTTCTTTCACGCCGACGCAGCATCTCTTCCTGCGAAGGTGTGGGCAATCCCTCGAATTAGTTTCGTGAGCACCTACCCTTCGGCTGCTTGCTTTCCCTATAGTTCATAGTGTGGATTGAGAGCCACATGAACTGCGGTAACACGAATGCAGAGGAGCATTGTTCATGAGTGAGACCACTCAGGTTTCGTCTGGTCTAAACATCGAGATGGCCGGCCTAGATGTGATCCACGAATCCGAAAGAAAAGGCACACCATCGTCTTTATTCATGCCTTGGTTTGCCGCTAATATCTCTGTCCTCGGTATTTCCTGGGGTTCGTGGGTGCTGGGCTTTGGCCTTTCACTCACGCAGGCGATCCTTGTGAGCGTGGTTGGCGTTGCGCTCTCATTCCTTCTGTGCGGACTGATCGCTATCGCCGGCAAGCGAGGATCTGCACCAACCCTAGTGCTCTCTCGCGCGGCATTCGGATATAACGGAAACCGTATCTCCGCAGCAATCTCCTGGATCCTCACTGTTGGGTGGGAGACCTTCCTTGCCATCATGGCGGTTCAGGCAACCGCAACCGTCATGGGAGCGCTTGGTTTCAGCAACCACCTGCTTGCACAGATCATCGCCTTGATCGTCGTTGTTGTCCTTGCAGCAGGAGCTGGCATCCTCGGATTTGAAGCGATCATGAAGGTCCAAACGTGGATCACCTGGGCGACGGCAATCCTCACGATCGTCTACCTTCTGCTCTCGGCCTCGACAATCAACTTCGCGGTCCTTTCTGCGCGTCCCGCGGCTCCCTTCGCAATGGTCCTGGGGGCGATGTGCATGCTCATGGTTGGTTTTGGTTTCGGATGGATTAACGCAGCAGCGGACTATTCGCGCTACCTTCCTCGCAAGGCCTCAACCGCCGGTGTCGTCGGCTGGACGACCGCAGGTGCCGCGCTACCTGTCATTATCTTGGTGATCTTCGGTGTGCTGCTGGTTGGCTCCAACTATGACACTCTCTCTGAAGCCATCGGCAACGATCCGATTGGCGCGCTGACAACAATTCTTCCAACCTGGTTCCTGATCCCCTTTGCGATCGTTGCAATTCTTGGTCTTGTTGGTGGAATTGTTATGGATATCTATTCCTCTGGCCTTTCGCTGTTGGCAACTGGCGTCCCGGTGACCCGCCCCGTAGCTACCGCAATTGACGGCACCATCATGACCATCGGAACGATCATCGTTGTTTTCTTTGCTGATTCCTTCCTCACTCCTTTCACTGCCTTCCTCACAACCCTTGGTGTTGTGATTGCCACCTGGGGTGGTGTCATGCTCGCTGATATCGCGCTCCGTCACCAGGATTACGACGAGCCCTCACTCTTCACATCAGCGGGACGCTACGGTTCCGTTAACTGGGGAGCAATCGTCACACTGGCTGTCGGTTCCTTCGTCGGCTGGGGCTTTGTTGTCAATGCGAATGCCTCGTGGCTCGCGTGGCAGGGCTATCTCCTTGGCCCACTGGGAGGTCGAGAGGGAGATTGGGCCGGTTCCAACATCGGAATCCTTCTTGCCCTTCTCGTGGGGTTCTGTGGTTATTGGCTGACCAGTGCGCGCCGCGTTCGTGCGCAGGAAGCCACCCCTTCCCACACACTCGGCTAAATGTTGAGGAAGGTGTGCTTTGACAGCTGATCCCCGTTTCTCTTCTGTTCTTTTCGATCCCGAGGCCACTGCCGCCGCGGAGCAGATTCGTTCCCTTTGCGGGGGAGTTCCCTTCGCATTGGTTGTCTTGGGATCGGGCTTAGCAGACGCGCTTAACGACCAGTGGGGAGAGCCAGCGGCCTCGCAGCCTCTGGGCTCACTTCCTGGTGTGATCGCCCCGGTTGCGGATGGGCACCGCAATGAACTTCGTGTCTACATGCGCGAATGCGGCCCCGTTTTGGTCGCAACCGGACGAACTCATCTGTATGAGGGACACGGGCCTCTTGCTGTCACCGCACTGATCCGTGCGGCTGCGTGCGCGGGTATTGAACGTGCAATTGTGACCAATGCGAATGGCTGCCTGCGCGACTGGTCGCTGGGTGATGTCATGGTCATTACAGATCACATGAACCTCAGTGGTTCCTCGCCGTTTGACGGGCCTTTGTTCGTCGATATCTCACAGGTTTGGGACCGTGAGATGAGCAAGAGGATGCGCGAACACTGCCGGCGAGAGGGAACCTACGCCTTCCTTCGTGGGCCTGAGTACCAAACAGGTGCAGAAAGCCGAGCCTTAGTGCAATTGGGCGCTGACTGTGTCGGGATGTCGACCGTTCTTGAGGCAATAACCGCCCACGCACTTGGAGTCCGTGTCGCAGGTATGTCTGTTGTCTCAGACTTGTCTTTCGCTCAGGTAGAAACCGATCCGCAGGACGTTGTAGATGCCGCGCGAAAGGCATCCACAACGGTCGTTGCCGGAATCGAGGCTGCGCTGGCTGCGGACTGAAGGACTAAAGAACGTCCACAACCCGCGAAAGCATCTCTTCGGCCACCTTCGGCGGGCACGCGAGGTTCATTCGTGCCCACTTCGAGTAATTCGCGCCCAGCGTGATCCCCGCATTAACCGCAATATGCGCGCGCTCAAGCAGCACACTCGCGGGGGAGTCCCCAAACTGTGGGTAGGCCTCGAAACCCCACCACGTCAGATAGGTCGCCTGCGGGGGACGGAAGTCAATCTCGGTGGGTGCCAACGCCTCAGTAACGGTGCGGATATTGCCTTCGATGACCTCGAAAATTTCACGCTGCCACTCGTCACCGTTCGTGTAGGCCTCGATCGACCCCAAGGCGCCAATCGTCGACATTGAATGGGGGAGTTTCTCTTGACAGATGCAGTCCCAGCGCTCGCGAAGCCCCTCATCTGGAATGATGACCTGCGCATTGGGCAAACCCGCAATATTCCAGCCCTTCGTCGCCGCGGTTGCGGCAATTGTATGGGAAGCAAACTCTGCGCCCATCCGCGCATAAGAAACAAAATCGCGACCACCCAAAACCAAGGGGGAATGGATCTCGTCAGAAAACACCAGCGCGTCGTAGCGCGACACGAGCTCTTGCAAAGCTCGCATTTCCGCCTCGGTGAGGACACGCCCCACCGGGTTCCATGGGTTGCACAAGATGACCAAGCCAGCGCCGGCCTCGAGGCCCGACTTAATTCCATCAAGATCCAGCGTCCACCCGCCGGGGTAGGCATCGCCATGGAGAGAAGGAACTTCGATGACGGAGTGGCCCAGTGCAGGTGGGATCGTCAAGAAAGGCATGTAGGCGGGAGTCGGGACAATGACCGGGGAGCCCGGGCGAACCAGGTACTGAATCATCGCCTCCAAGGCTGGAAGAACCGCAGGA
This sequence comes from uncultured Actinomyces sp., assembly GCA_963536345.1. Taxonomy (GTDB): domain Bacteria; phylum Actinomycetota; class Actinomycetes; order Actinomycetales; family Actinomycetaceae; genus Pauljensenia. Next base: position 20,080 of record CAUTAH010000001.1, on the reverse strand, counting down.
GCAACCCTTACCGCTTTCGGATCCAGATCCCAACCAAAACGCTTCTTCTGGAAAGCGGCGGTCGCCTCGGCAACTGCGGGGGCGAGCCACGTCGGGTTGTAGCCCAAAAGCCCGTCCTGAATCGCCGAAACCATGACCTTCTCAACGCAAGGAGCGGTGCCGAAATCCATTTCAGCAACCCAAGCACCCAAAACATCGCTGCCATCGGCAGGCTTAATGCCCGTCCACTTCAACGAGCCGATGCGACATAGCTCTTCAGCGCTACGAAATTCCATGCGACAGCTTCTTTCACGATCGTTCGAGGGAGGCCTCCAGACGAGGCCAGGAATGTGAGCTGGCTCCCATTGTATGGCTTCGGATTCATATTCGGAATTCGCCTTGTCGCTCAAAGGAAAGTGACGCACCTATCCCGCCACCAGCCTCGCCGGTCGAAAGAATGTGCACGGGGGCAAATTCTGGGAGCTAAACTTAGAAATTATGAGTGTGACTACCGCAAGTGGCGCCGATGTTCGCGTCCGATTCTGCCCTTCGCCAACTGGAACTCCTCACGTGGGAATGGTCCGCACCTGCCTCTTCAACTGGGCATACGCGCGCCACACCGGAGGCACCTTCGTCTTCCGTATTGAAGACACCGATGCTGCTCGCGATTCCCAGGAATCTTTCGATCAGATTCTTGATTCGCTGCGTTGGTTGGGCCTGGATTGGGATGAAGGTGTCGGTAAGGGGGGCCCGCACCCGCCGTACCGCCAGAGCGAGCGCATGGACATCTACCGTGATGTCGCGGCAAAGCTCCTCGAAGCCGGCTATGCCTACGAGTCCTACTCGACTCCCGAAGAGGTCGAAGCTCGCCACATCGCAAAGGGTGAGGATCCCAAGCTTGGTTACGACGGCTTTGATCGTGATCTGACCGAAGATCAGATTGCCGCCTACCGCGCCGAGGGACGCAAGCCGGTTCTGCGCCTACGCATGCCCGATGAGGACATTACCTTCACTGACCTGATCCGCGGCGAGATCACCTTCAAGCCCGGTTCGGTTCCGGACTACGTCATTGTCCGCGCCAATGGTCACCCGCTGTACACGCTGGTCAACCCCGTTGATGACGCGCTCATGGAAATCACGCACGTCCTGCGTGGTGAAGACCTGCTCTCTTCGACGCCTCGCCAGATCGTCCTCTACCGAGCGCTGGAAGAACTGGGTATTGCCAAGTTCATGCCTCGCTTCGGCCACCTGCCCTACGTGATGGGCGAAGGTAACAAGAAGCTTTCCAAGCGCGATCCTGAATCGAACCTGCTCCTGCATCGCGAAGCCGGAATGATCCCCGAGGGCCTGAACAACTACCTCGCACTGCTGGGATGGTCGATCAGCCCTGATAACGATGTCTTCTCCATGGAAGAGATGGCCGCGGCCTTCGATATTTCCGACGTGAACCCGAATCCTGCGCGTTTCGACCCCAAGAAGTGCATTGCGATCAATGCTGAGCACATCCGCCTGCTTGAGCCCGATGATTTCCGAGGCCGCATCGTCCCCTTCCTTCACCGCGACGGTTTGGTGTCGGCTGATTCCTACGACGAGCTGACCGCTGACGAACAGAAGATTATGCAGCACGCCTCTCCGCTCATTCAGACGCGTATTCAGCTGCTGGGTGAGGCCCCCGGAATGCTGGGCTTCCTCTTCACTGAGGATGACGCGCTTGAGCTGGATGAGAAGTCCGTATCGAAGCTCAAGGAGAACGCTCCTGAGGTTCTGGACGCAACGATCCACTTCATTGAAAACTACGACGGTCCCTTCACAACCGAGGCTCTTGAGCACGCGTTGCGCGAGCTGATTGTTGAGGGCATGGATATCAAGCCGCGTATTGCTTTTGGCCCGATTCGTGTGGCAGTGACGGGACGCCAGGTGTCCCCGCCGCTGTTTGAATCCATGGAAATCTTGGGTCGTGAGAGTGTCCTCAATCGTCTGCATTCATTGCGCAACCGACTGGGCTAAACTGGTCACCACCTGAGATGGCTGACGCCGCGCGCCAGCACCATAATCGGCCGCAGGAAGTGGGATGGAGCTGGAGCCTAAGTGCTCCGGTGGGGGACTCACTTCCTGCGGTTCTTCATATATGCCGCACTATGATCAGTGCCACGTTCCTGCGATTTGGCAAGTAGAGCGCAGTTCGCTATTCTTTTCTCTTGTCGCCGCTTCGGTCTGACCGAACGGATTGCGCCATGGGGTATGGTGTAATTGGCAGCACGAGTGATTCTGGTTCATTTAGTCTAGGTTCGAGTCCTGGTACCCCAGCCATCGCAAAGCTTTTTGCGAGTTGAAAGGCCCCCATCGTCTAGCGGCCTAGGACGACGCCCTCTCACGGCGTTAACACCGGTTCAAATCCGGTTGGGGGTACAAATCCTGTTCATGCCTCGGTATGACGGGAATAGCGCACGTAGTGGCGCGCCGCCCCCATCGTCTAGCGGCCTAGGACGACGCCCTCTCACGGCGTTAACACCGGTTCAAATCCGGTTGGGGGTACAAATCCTGTTCATGCCTCGGTATGACGGGAATAGCGCACGTAGTGGCGCGCCGCCCCCATCGTCTAGCGGCCTAGGACGACGCCCTCTCACGGCGTTAACACCGGTTCAAATCCGGTTGGGGGTACAGATACCAGCAGGGCTTCGGCCCTGCTTTTTTGTTAGCTGCGCTGCTGCCCTTGGCATCTGCAAGAATAAAAGCATGCGCATTGTTTTGGTCTCTGACACCTTCCGCCCAACTATGGGAGGAATTGAAACCCAGGTCGGTGCGCTTGCCGACCATCTTCATGCCCGAGGCCACGATATCGTCGTTCTAACCTGCACTCCCGAGGGCGATTCGTCTTCCACGTGCCCCTATCCGGTGCTGCGTTCCTCGTGGCGCAATCCTTTCAACGCGCCGATCGATCCCAAAGCCCCCCGTCGCTTTACTGACTTCATTCGTCGTTTTAATCCCGATGTCGTTCACTATCACATGGGTGAGCTGACTCCGGTTGTTCAGTCGGTTCTGCTCAGCCTTAAGGATTCGAGGATTCCGCAGGTCGTTACCGTTCATTCTCTGTGGGACCCCCGCGTGACAATCCCCGCCTTCCGTGCCATCGCAAGACGTACCGGGCTGGCGCAGGCTCCGATTATGTGGACAGGTGTCTCTGAGCTGGTCAATGAGCAAATTCGCCAGGTTATGGGGCCAGACATCTGTGTTTCGACCTTGCATAATGGCGTCGATGTTGCACCCTGGCAGCGTCCGCCTGTCGCCCACCAAGGCATTGTTGCCGTAACCGCCACGCGTTTTGCGCCGCGTAAGCGCGTGGATGCCCTGATCGATATCCTTTCTGAAACTCGTCGCCGCTGGGATTCTTATTCCCGAGGCCACACCGGCGATTTCCCCCTGCGTGCAGTAGTTGCGGGTGAAGGTCCGCTTTTTGACGGTGTTCAGCGCCGCGTTGAGCGCAGTGGGCTGGGAGATTGGTTGCTTCTACCGGGACGTCTGAGTGCGACGCAGCTCCAGGACCTGTATTCGCGTTCGGATATTTTCCTTGCGCCTTCGGTGAAGGAATCTGCTTCTATCGCTGGACGCGAGGCCTTGGCCTCGGGGCTTGCAGTAATGACACGTTCGCAGTCTGGACTTGCGGAAGTCGTTGAAAATGGTCTCAACGGTTGGTGTCTTGACAACGATGACGAGATGATCGAGGCGCTCTTATCCGTGCTTGAGACTCCTGCGCAGCTTGAACGTATTCACGAGCACAATCGCAGTGAAGATTTCCCCTTCACGTGGGCGAAGGTCATTGAAGCGACGGAAAGCTACTACCGCCAAGCTCAGGAACTGGCCTCGACGGGGGCTTAGTCTTCCATTCCTTCTGCAGAGCGCAAGAAATCGGAGAGCCTATTAGCTGCAGCGACGGCAGAGGGGCCGTGCTGACGGCCGGGCTGACGTCCCATGCGCTCAACAGGACCCGAAATGGTCACTGCGGCCAGCACGCGACCCGAAGGGCCTCGAACGGGGGCGGAAACTGAAGCAACGCCGGGCTCGCGTTCTGCAACCGACTGTGCCCAGCCTCGGCGACGAACTTGAGCAAGCATTGTCGCGTTGAAGGAGGCGCCGTAGAGGCCTCGGTGAAGGCGGTCGGGTTCTTCCCATGCAAGAAGCACTTGGGCGGCGGAACCGGCCTTCATGGTCAACGTCGCACCAACGGGGATGGAGTCGCGAAGGCCCATCTCACGTTCGGAAGCTGCAACGCATACTCGGAAATCGCCTTGGCGGCGGAAAAGCTGAGTGGATTCCTTCGTGTGGTTGCGAAGGGCAACGAGGACCGGCATTGCAGCTGCAAGAAGACGATCTTCACCCGCAGAGGAAGCAAGTTCTTGAAGGCGCGGTCCTAAGACGAAACGTCCCTGCATATCGCGTGCAACGAAACGGTGATATTCCAGTGCAACTGCGAGGCGGTGCGCAGTGGGGCGCGCCAAACCTGTTGTTGCAACCAATTGGGCCAGGGGGGCCGGGCCTGCTTCAAGTGCGCTCAAAACCAGTGCGGCTTTATCCAGAACGCCGACACCACTTCCAAAGGCTTCTGAGTCCTCCATGAACTCATTCTCACATCTCATTAAATGAGATATCAAGTCCAACTCTCTAGGAAGTGTCAATCATGGGAAGAAAGAAGTCGATGAAGGAGCGGGAAATGAGCGGAACGCTGGCCGAAAAGGTTTGGGCTGATCACGTCGTAGTGCACGGTGAAAACGGTGCGCCCGATCTTCTGTACATCGACCTGCACCTAGTCCACGAGGTGACCAGCCCGCAGGCATTCGATGGTCTGCGCATGGCCGGACGCCAGGTTCGTCGCCCCGACCTCACGATTGCTACCGAGGACCACAACACTCCTACGGTCAATATCGACCTTCCAATCGCTGATATCACCAGTCGCACGCAGATCGACACCCTGCGAAAGAATGCCAAGGAATTCGGTATTCGCCTGCATTCGCTGGGTGATGCCGACCAAGGAATCGTTCACGTCGTTGGCCCCCAGTTGGGCCTCACTCAGCCCGGTATGACCATTGTTTGCGGTGACTCGCATACATCAACCCACGGAGCATTCGGTGCGCTGGCAATGGGCATTGGCACCAGCCAGGTCGAACATGTTCTGGCGACTCAAACACTGCCGATGGCTCCTTTTAAGACCATGGCTATCACCGTCAATGGGTCCCTCCCAAAGGGCGCAACTGCGAAAGACATCATCCTTGCCGTGATCGCGAAGATCGGAACCGGTGGGGGACAAGGATACGTCCTTGAGTACCGTGGCCAGGCAATCCGCGAGCTCTCGATGGAAGGTCGCATGACGATCTGCAATATGTCTATCGAAGCGGGCGCCCGAGCGGGAATGGTTGCCCCCGATGAAACGACCTTCGAATACCTGAAGGGACGTCCGCACGCACCCGAAGGCGAAGAATGGGATCGTGCCCTGGAGTACTGGAAGACCTTGCATTCAGATGAGGATGCGGTCTTTGACGCCGAGGTCGTATTGAATGCTGAGGATCTGGAGCCCTTTGTTACCTGGGGGACAAACCCAGGACAGGGCGTCCCGCTCTCGGGCAGCGTTCCCAACCCTGAAGACTTTGAAGACGAAATCAAGCGAGCCGCAGCACAGAAGGCTCTGGACTACATGGGGCTCGAAGCTGGTACCCCCATGCGCGAGATCAAGATCGACACAGTTTTCTTGGGATCGTGCACCAATGGGCGCATTGAAGACCTGCGTGCGGCTGCAAAGGTCATTGAAGGCCACACCAAGGCTCCGGGGCTCAGGATGCTAGTAGTCCCCGGCTCTGCTCGTGTGCGTCTGCAAGCCGAAGCTGAAGGTCTGGACAAGATCTTCACTGACTTCGGTGCTGAATGGCGAAATGCCGGCTGCTCGATGTGCCTGGGAATGAACCCCGACCAGCTTGCTCCTCAGGAACGTTCGGCCTCGACATCGAACCGAAACTTTGAGGGCCGCCAAGGAAAGCTTTCGCGGACCCACCTGGTCTCTCCTTTGGTCGCGGCAGCCACCGCTATTCGCGGCACCCTGTCCTCTCCGGCTGACCTGGACGACTAAGAATTCGCTGATACACATTCGAAGGAAAACTCATGGAAAAGTTCATTTCGCACACGGGTATTGGCGTTCCGCTGCGCCGTTCAAATGTTGACACCGACCAGATCATCCCCGCGGTTTTCTTGAAGCGCGTGACCAAGACTGGATTTGATGACGCCCTGTTCTATGCATGGCGTCGCGACCCGGAGTTCATCTTGAACCGTGAACCTTACAACCAGGGCAGTGTTTTGATTGCTGGACCTGATTTTGGCACTGGTTCCTCGCGTGAACACGCGGTCTGGGCACTGCGTGACTATGGCTTCAAGGTCGTTCTCGCACCGAAGTTTGCTGATATTTTCCGTGGAAATGCAGGCAAACAGGGCTTGGTGACAGGAATTATCAGCGAAGCAGACTGTGAGAAGCTCTGGGATTTACTTGATGCCAATCCCGGTGCGGAAATCACCGTTTCGCTTGAGGACAAGACCGCGACACTTGGTGATTTCACCTGCACTTTCGATATTGATGACTATGTGCGCTGGACGCTCATGGAAGGTCTGGACGATATTGCCCTGACCCTTCGTCACGAGGCGGAGATCACCGCTTACGAGAAGCGTCGCCCCTCTTTTAAGCCGAGGACTCTGCCGGCCAAGACTTTGCCATTGGAGCAGGTTGTTTCAGCGCGTCCGGCTGAAGGTGAGTAATTCGCCACGCGCTAAAGACGTGTTAAGCGCACGCAGATGAGGGCGTGCTGCTCTAAAGTGGTCACAGAAGTCGACAGCTAGGAGAGCATCACTATGTCCTCAAAACTTCGAGTTGAAGGTGGCCACCCCCTTGAGGGGACCATTACCGTTCGCGGGGCGAAGAACTTTGTCCCCAAAGCAATGGTTGCGTCGCTGCTCGCAGACACTCCCTCCGAGCTGTACAACGTCCCCTTGATTCGTGACGTTGACGTCGTCTCTGACCTCCTTTCCCTTCACGGTGTCAAGGTTGATTACGATCAAGAGCGCGGTTCGCTGCGAATGGATCCTTCGCAGGTTCGTATTGCCTCGCGCTCGGACATCGACACCCTTGCCGGGGCCTCGCGCATCCCGATCTTGTTCTGTGGCCCGCTTCTTCACCAGCTGGGTGAAGCCTTCATTCCCGAGCTGGGTGGCTGCGCGATTGGTGGCCGTCCCATCGACTTCCACCTGGAAACCCTGCGTAAGTTCGGTGCAATCGTTGATAAGCAGCCTGAAGGGGTCCATATCAAGCGCCCCACATCTGGTCTGCACGGGGCGATTATCGAGCTGCCCTTCCCCTCCGTTGGTGCAACCGAGCAGACTCTGCTGACCGCGGTTCGCAATGACGGAATTACCACATTGAAGGGCGCCGCTATCGAGCCGGAAATCATGGACCTCATCAATGTTTTGCAGAAGATGGGCGCCATTATTTCTGTCGACACCGACCGCACCATCCGTATCGAGGGTGTGGAGTCCCTGAACGGGTACCGTCACACCGCTTTGCCCGATCGTATCGAGGCGGCCTCTTGGGGGGCTGCAGCCCTTGCGACCGGCGGCGATATTTACGTACGCGGCGCGCACCAGCCAGATATGACGACCTTCCTCAACACCTTCCGAAAGGTCGGTGGCGCGTTTGATATCGATTCAGAAGGTATTCGTTTCTACCACCCCGGTGGCGAACTCCATTCCATCGCTTTGGAAACCGCGGTTCACCCTGGCTTCATGACCGACTGGCAGCAACCGCTAGTTGTCGCTCTCACTCAGGCAGAGGGCCTGTCTATTGTCCACGAGACGGTGTACGAAAACCGTTTCGGTTTCACCTCTGCACTGCGTCAGATGGGTGCGAACATCCAGGTGTATCGCGAGTGCCTGGGTGGAACCCCCTGTCGTTTCGGCCAGAAGAACTACTACCACTCAGCAGTTATTTCGGGACCGACTCCTTTGCATGCAGCAGATATTGTCGTTCCGGACCTGCGTGGCGGATTCTCACACCTGATTGCAGCATTGACCGCAACCGGTACATCGACTGTGTCAGGGATTGATGTCATTTCTCGCGGCTACGAGCACTTCATCCGCAAGCTTCGTGAGCTCAATGCTCGCGTGGAATACGAAGACTGACGACCCTCTCGAAGGCCACAGTCGTGGATCAGCCATCCCAACCCAAACTGAAGCTATTTGTTTCCGCGCTTTCCGGGAAAGGTCGCGCGTTACGTCGAGCCCCCAAGGTAGCGGCGCTTTTACGCTCCCAAGGGTGGAATGTCGATGTTCGAGTCACTCACCGCTCGGATGATCCGGCAGCTTTAGCGGCAGCATGCACCAATCACTGGGTTGCAGTTTTAGGTGGCGATGGCTACATCGCTCGCATTGCGACTCAGGTTGGCGCGCGCGGGGGAGTGGTGATTCCGCTTCCCGGAGGAAGAGGAAATGATCTGTGCCGTTGCCTCGGAATCGGAACGGACGCGGTCGCGCATGTGCGTAGCCTGCCAACGGCCTCGCAAATCTGTACTGAGGACGCGGGGGAACATCCTCGGATCAGAGGCGTCGACGCAATGCAGGTGCGCGCACTCAAGGGGGAAAACGAAGGGCAAGACGCCGCTGGGCAAGGACCGTCGTCGCCGGCCAAGGACCTCGAAGAAAACCCGGTTCAGGTGCTGGGAATTGTCTCTTTCGGCTTAGATGCCTTGGCCAACCAGATCGCGAATGACACTTCTTTTGCATCGGGTACTTTCGCTTACGCCTGGGGCGCTTTGCGCGCACTTCAGCAGTTCCAGCCCAAAACAATGGAAATTGAAGTAGATGGCGTGCGAAGGCGAATCCGGGGGTGGCTTGTTTCAGTCTCCAATTCCGGATGGTTCGGCGGTGGAATCAACATTGTTCCCAGCTCCAACCCCAGTGATGGCCGTCTGGAACTTCTCACTGTGGACCCGGTACCCAAGCATCACGCGATCCGTGTTCTTGCACGGGTTCTTGCGATGCGTAAAGTTGATGATCCGATCCTTCACGTTGAACAGGTAACCAGCGTCAAGATTTGGGATAGTGCCGGCTTAGTTGCAATGGGAGATGGCGACCAAGTAGGAGAAGGACCGCTTGAAATCTCGGTTAGTCCTGAGGTTTTCCGCGTCTTTGTCTGAAGCGGTCGTAGTTAGCGCGAACCTCTAGCTTCTTCCAGCGCTCTCTTGTTGATCTTTGGCCCCAGCACCTTGCTTGGATAAACTACACACATGACTCACCGACTCACAGGTTTTTACCGTTTCGCGCGAGGCGTTTTCCGCAGCTTTATGGTCCCGTGGATGAAGATTGACGTCCAAGGTCTTGAAAATCTTCCCAAGGACCGCGGATACCTGCTGGTATGTAACCACCTGTCAAACATTGATGCGGTCTGCTTGCTGTGGGTCATGATGAAAGCGGATGTTCCCGTGCGCATTATGGCCAAGTCAGAGCTCTTCAAGGTCCCGCTTTTGGGTGGGGCCATGCGTCGGATGCAACTGCTTCCGGTCGATCGAAAGTCGAAGGAACCCGGGGCGATTTTGGCCTCGGCAGCGAAGGCGCTTCGCGATGGCGAGTGCGTGGCGATTTATCCCGAAGGCACCTTGACCACTGACCCTGAGGAATGGCCGATGCGCATTAAGACCGGTGCTGCGCGTCTTGCTCTGGACACAGGGGTTGATGTTATTCCCTTCATTCACTGGGGAGAGCAAAAAATTATGCGTTCGGGATCGGCGCTGATCGATTTTCGTCCACAACGCAAAGTGAGCGTCCGCATTGGTCAGCCAATCGACCTAGATGACCTTCGCCACGACACCGGCTCTGCCGATCACCACGCTGTTGATGAAGCAACCGCACGCATTCAGCGCACGATGATTGATCAGGTTGCCGCTCTTCGCGGAGAAGATGCCCCACAGGGAGTGTGGGATCGCAAACTGAAGAAGCGTGTGGAGATCTAAACCCCTCACTTCTTACTTCGCGATATCAATCACCACGCGCGAGGGGTTGCTCAACGCGCTCAAAGTGACCTCGCGCTTGTGATCCATTCCGATCACGATGTGCGTATTGGCCTCAAAGCTGCCGTCCTCGCGTACGCGAATCGGCCCGACTTCCTTGGTTTTTTCGCCCTTGTAGTAGTCCTTTTGGAGTTCTTCGCTGACGGGCATTGCCCCGCCTTCCAAGGACAACTCAAGGTAAATTGGCGTCCCTAGATCGATTGGATCGCCTTTGCCCTGTGTCGCTGGGGAAGTTGTCCACCCGCCTTGCCATCCCACATCGTCGCTTCCCGTGAACTCAACGACGACCCTGTAGAAAGTGTCGTGTTCGCCAACGCGCAGGTCGTGGAAGACGGGTGCGTGATTAGCGTCCTCTTTGCCCTGCGTGAGGCTTGCCTTCCGCGAGGGAATTTCTTCCCAATTCTGAAGCGTTGGGCTGGAAGAGGGCGTGGCCTCGGGAGTAGGGGAGGAAGATGTGCTTTCGCTTGTCGAGGCCGTGGCTGAGCTGCTTGCCGAAGGCGCGGGAGTGGGGGAGCATCCGCTGAGCGTGGCTAGAAGGACTAGGGCGCATAGAGATGAAAAATGACGCGTCTTCACAATCTCCTCCTTGAGCGATCTACGAGATTGACTTCCCTCATCCTAATCTGGGCGGAGGACATCGGGGAGTGGAACCTTGACCTTTGGCGGAGTCGATACAGGATTGAAACCCTGGGTGTGTTCAACATCGAATGACGCGGGCATGAGAAGAATGACGCTACGGGCTGGCCACGCGGTAGGGTTAAGGCCATGAGTGAAGTCAAACGTCCTCGCGTCCTCGTTGTTTTCGGCGGACGCTCCAGTGAACACCTGGTGTCTTGCGCGACCGCTGCCGGTGTTCTTCATGCGATCGATCGCGAACGCTTCGATGTGCTTGCGGTTGGAATCACCCGAGACGGTCAATGGGTGCACGTCGATAGCAACCCTGAGCTCGTCGACCTGCGCACGGCCTCGAACACAACTATTGAGCCGGGACTCAGCCGCGTGAGCCTGCTTCCGGGACTTGCTCGTTTGGTTGAAACCACCTACGACCGCACTCCCGAAGACGATGATGCACGGATTGTCAGCGTTGAGGATCTGGGTGTTGTCGATGTTGTGCTTCCGCTTCTGCACGGTCCTTATGGCGAAGACGGAACGATCCAGGGCCTCTTTGAGATGGCGAATGTGCGTTACGTCGGCTGTGGCGTGACGTCCAGCGCGGTTTCAATGGATAAGCACCTAACGAAGACTGTCCTTGCCGAGGCCGGGATTGCAGTCGGCCGATGGGAACTGGTGACCGAGAAGGAATGGTCTTGCGATCCCCAGGAGGTGCGCTCGCGGATTGAAGCCCTGGGCTACCCGGTCTTCGTCAAACCCACTCGCGGTGGTTCCTCGGTTGGGATTTCGCGCGTGGATTCCCCTGATCAGCTGGACCTTGCCATCAAGGAAGCAGCCGCAAACGACCCGCGAATCATCGTCGAGGCGATGGCCCATGGCCGTGAGGTCGAGTGCGGTGTGCGCGTTCCTGCGGGCGGCGATTCGATGGCCGCACCCCTGGGTGAAATCGGTGTTCCTGAAGGCGAGTTCTACGACTACGCCCTGAAGTACGTCGATACCGATGCGATTTCACTCATGTGCCCGGCGGATGTTCCGCAAGAAGATGCGGCTCGTATTCAAGAAACCGCACTCAAGGCTTTCGAGGCCTTGGAGTGTGAGGGCCTGGCCCGCGTCGATTTCTTCTATAACGATGAAACCCACGAGATCATCGTGAATGAAGTGAACACCATGCCCGGCTTTACCCGTTTGTCGCTGTATCCGCGTGTGTGGGGCGAAGCAGGACTGAGCTACACCGAATTGGTGACCTCCCTATTGGAGGAAGCCATGAGCCGCCCCTTGGGACTAAGGTAAGATATTTTTATGACGAAAAAACCCAAGGTTACCCTTGTCACCTCGGAGAATATGCCCGAGCTTTTCTCCGATGAAAGTGGACTTCCCGACGCTCTTGCAGAGCGTGGAATGGACCCCCAGATTGCTGTTTGGAATGATCCCACTGTCGATTGGGATGCAGCGGGGGTCTGCGTGATCCGATCTGTTTCGGATTATGCGACGCAACGCCAGGAATTTATTAACTGGGCAAATTCAGTGCCGCGTCTGCTCAACCATGCTGATGTCATGGAATGGAACACTGACAAGCACTACATGAAGGATTTGGAGTCCTTGGGGCTTCCTGTTATTCCTACGACGTGGCTTGAGCCCTCGCACGGTTTTTCGAAGCATCAAGTTCACTCGCGCTTCCCGGCTCTGGGAGACTTCGTTGTGAAGCCTGCGGTTTCTTCGGGTGTGCGCGATATCGGTCGTTACACCGCTATCGATACCTCACAGCGTCAAGCGGCTTTGGCTCAAACCATGGAACTGCTTGATGAAGGCCGTTCTGTGATGCTTCAACGCTACCTAGAAGATATTGACGTCCACGGTGAGGTCTCGCTGGTCTTCTTCAACGGTTTGCTTTCCCACGCAGTTGAGAAGCGTGCGGTTTTGCACCCTTCTTCGGTCACCGATCCTTCCATGCACGAGGCCGTGGTGACCGCTCGTCCCGCAGACACTGCGACTTGGCAGTGGGGTGAGCAGATCCGTCAAGTCCTGCATGAGTACATGCGTTCGCGTTTGGGACGCGATGAACTGCTCCTCTACAACCGTGTGGACCTGGTTCCCGATGGTGAGGGCTCCTTCCGAGTGATGGAGGTGTCCTTGGTGGACGCGGACCTCTACCTGGAAGCAACACCCGATGCGCTGGGTAACTTCGCTGACGCGATCTCTACCCGTGCCTTCTGGTGAGATCTGAGATCTTGTTCTTGATCCTCCCTCGTTTCCTCGTGAAACGGGGGAGGATGTCTATTCGTGGCAATCGCCACGCTTCGCTTTTCGATTTCTCACTTGGCATGCCCAGATGTTAGAGTTTCTCCGTTGCGTTTTTCGCAGCGCTCAATGGTGGCTGTAGTTCAGTTGGTAGAGCACCTGGTTGTGGTCCAGGACGTCGCGGGTTCGAGTCCCGTCAGCCACCCGGTTTAACCCTCAGGACCATAAGGTTCTGAGGGTTTTTCATATGTTCTGAGTGTTAGCATGTGTGCAATGTGCGTGCGCAAGAGAGCTTCCCACACGTTTAGTGTTTCAGGGGTGCTCAGCGCTGGGAGGACAAACAAAGGAGCCTAGGATGCCTCAAGTCCGTGCCTATGCCTGTGATGATGCGCGATCGCAGTATCACCCCATGATGATTGATATTCGTGAACCCGGACCGGGTGAAGTACTTTTCGACATCAAATATGCGGGAATCTGCCACTCTGATATTCACACTGCGCGCAGTGAGTGGGGACCGATTCCCTATCCCTTCGTCGGCGGACATGAAATTGCTGGCGTTGTGACCAAAGTTGGCGAAGGCGTCACCAAATTCAAGGTAGGGGACCGCATCGGTGTTGGTTGTTTACAGGGGTCGTGCAAGGAATGCGAGTACTGCACTGACGGTCACGAGCAGTTCTGTGACAATCCCCATGCCTATTGGACTTTTCGGGCGGGCCCAGATGGGAAGCCAACTTATGGTGGCTACGCCCAAGCAATGACGGTGCGTGAAGACTTCGCCTGTCATGTACCCGATGCTGTGGCCTTGGAGCATGCTGCGCCACTGATGTGCGCCGGGATCACCATGTATTCCCCGCTGCGGCGATGGGGTGCAGGTCCCGGAAAGAAAGTCGCCATTGTCGGTATGGGCGGCTTGGGGCACATGGGTGTTCAGCTCGCCGCAGCGATGGGCGCAGAAGTTTCTGTGATCTCACATGGTCGTTCAAAGGAAGCCGATGCACGTCAGTTTGGTGCCACTGCTTTCTATGCAACTGCAGAAGAAGGCACCATAGAGTCTCTGGCCTCGTCTTTTGACCTCATTATTTGCACGGTGAGTGCGGATGACCTGGATTACCCGGGACTAATCCGCGCACTCAAGCCTTTCGGTGTCTTCGTTGACGTGGGCCTGCCCGAGAACCCGATGGTGATCCCCATGCGAGCTGTGGTCAACGGAAACAAGGTTGTTGCAGGATCGCAGATCGGCGGTATTGATGAAACTCAGGAGATGCTGGAGTTCTGCGCTCAGCACGGCGTGCGTCCCGTGGTTGAAATCATCGACGGTGATTCTATTACCGAGGCCTATGACAAAGTTGTGGCCTCAAAGGTGCGCTACCGCTTTGTGATTGATACATCGACGTTCTAACTCGATCTTGGCCAAGCGGTCCTCTGGAGAAGGATACGCGGCAAAACAAAAGGAGCCCCGGGAAAACCGGGGCTCCTTTTTTCAGAGCGGGTGACGGGAATCGAACCCGCACCATCAGCTTGGAAGGCTGAGGTTCTACCATTGAACTACACCCGCGTGCGGATCGATATTACCTGATTGTTTGCGCGATTGCGAAATTTAGGGTGAAGTCCCGTATTATGGGATCCGCAGACGAGAGTCTCACGGGGTGTAGCGCAGCTTGGTAGCGCATCTGCTTTGGGAGCAGAGGGTCGCAGGTTCAAATCCTGTCACCCCGACTTTTTATTGCCAACGCCGCTGTGGCCTCGTAGATGAGGCCACTTGAGCGGCAAATGAAAGAACATCGTGCTGGCGACGGAAGCCGGCGGAAAATGTGAAAGCGCACAGCCAGCTAGCAGCTTTGGCGTGAGCTGTTGTAGGCTAGTTCAGTTGAAATACGCGCATTTTGCGCCCAAGAAAAGACCTGGAGAATCCACGTGAAGAGCACTGTTGAGACCCTCGAGCCCACAAAGGTTCGTCTGACTGTTGAAATCCCCGTTGAGGAACTGAAGTCAGAGATGGACAAGGCGTACAAGAGCATCGCCAATCAGGTGTCCATTCCCGGCTTCCGTAAGGGTCACGTTCCCGCTCGCATCATCGACCAGCGTTTCGGCCGTGCAGCCGTCATCGAGCAGGTTGTCAATGAGGTTCTTCCCGGTCAGTACTCTGCTGCTGTTTCCGAGAACGAACTGCGTCCCATGTCCCAGCCCGAGGTTGAGGTCACTGAGATCCCCTCAACCACCGGTGAACTGACCGGCCAGCTGGTCTTCACCGCTCAGGTTGACGTCGTTCCCGCATTCGATATCCCCGAATACGGCAAGGACACCGTCATCGAGGTTGATCCCGTTGAGGTTACCGACGAAGACGTTCAGGAAGAGCTTGACGCGCTGCGTGGACGTTTCGCATCCCTGAAGACCATCAAGCGTCAGGCCAAGACCGGTGACTTCGCGACCATCGATCTGGTTGCCACCATCAATGGTGAAGAGGTCGACTCCGTTTCTGACGTTTCCTACGAAATTGGCTCGGGCACCATGCTTGACGGTCAGGACACCGCGCTGCGTAAGACCCACGCAGGCGACGTCGTCACCTTCACCTCGACCCTCAAGGGCGGCGAGCACGAAGGCGAAGAAGCAGAGGTTACCCTGACCGTTAAGTCCGTCAAGGAGCGCGAGCTTCCCGAGGCCGACGATGATTTCGCTCAGATGGTTTCCGAGTTCGACACCATCGACGAGCTGAAGGAAGACCTCAAGAAGCAGGCTGCACAGACCAAGCAGTCCCAGCAGGCGCTGCAGGCACGCGATCGCCTGGTTGAGAACCTCCTGTCCCGCACCGAAATTCTTCTTCCCGAGTCGGTCATCGAGCACGAGCTCAGCCACCGCGTTGCAGAAGATGCTTCCGCAAAGGCAAAGAAGGAAGCTCGCGAGGCTATCGAGAAGGAATACCGCACCGAGATCCTGGCTGAAGAACTCGCCAAGAAGAACGAGGTTCAGGTCGGACAGCAGGAACTCTTCGATTACGCAATCCAGATGTCCCAGACTTACGGCATGGACATCAACCGCCTCTTCTCTGATCCTCAGCAGATCTCCGCTGTTGTCGCCGATCTTGGCCGCGCAAAGGCTCTGATCGAGGTCCTCAGTGAGGTTACCGTTAAGGACACCGCTGGCAACGACGTTGACCTCTCGGAGTTCCTCGGTAAGAGCGACGAAGAAGCAGCCGCCGAGGCCGCAGCTGAGACCGTTGCAGAGGTCGAGGAAGCTGCTGCTGAGATCGCCGATGAGAAGTGAGTGATCTCGAGCGTCGCTAGATTTCCGCTTCGCGGAATTTATGACTGAGATGTGGGCCGAAACCTTTTGGTTTCGGCCCACACTGCATTACGGCTGCGGTGTTCTGTCCTTTTCCATGCGCCCAGAGCGAAAAGACTGCTTTTAGAGCGCCAAGTTTTCGATGAACCGATAAGTTTGGATCCAGTGAGGTTTCATGAGTGGAACCGGACCCTCAATTTGTAAGGAGAGCGTGAATGGCTATTCAAGCCTCGGGCGGAAATGAAACGCCCATGGGACTGGGAGATTCGGTCTACCAGCGCCTGCTGAAAGAGCGCATCATCTGGCTCGGTGGCGAGGTGCGAGACGATAACGCAAACGCGATCTGTGCGCAGCTCCTTTTGCTGGCTGCAGAAGATCCTGAACGTGATATCTACCTGTACATTAACTCTCCTGGTGGTTCCGTGACCGCCGGTATGGCTATCTACGACACCATGCAGTATGTGAAGCCTGATGTCGTCACCGTCGGCATGGGCCTCGCAGCATCGATGGGACAGTTCCTGCTGACCGCAGGTGCTCCCGGAAAGCGCTACATCACCCCGCACACTCGTGTTTTGCTCCACCAGCCTTTGGGAGGCGCGGGCGGTAGCGCAACCGATATTCGCATTAATGCGGATCTGATCTTGGGTATGAAGAAGGAACTTGCTCAGATCACCGCATCGCGCACCGGTAAGTCTGTCGAGCAGGTTGAGGCAGATGGCGATCGTGACCACTGGTTCACAGCTCAGGAAGCACTGGAATACGGCTTTGTCGATCAGGTTATCGACAGCCCGCAGGAAATTGGCAACCGTGGAGGAGAAAACTGATGAGCACTCAGCCCTATTTCGACGCAGTTGCCCGTCAAATGCCCCAGGCACGCTACGTTCTTCCGAACTTTGAAGAGCGCACCGCCTATGGTTTCAAGCGTCAAGATCCCTACGCAAAGCTCTTCGAAGACCGCATTGTCTTCTTGGGTGTGCAAGTTGACGATGCAAGTGCCGATGACATCATGGCTCAGCTCCTCGTCCTTGAGTCGCAGGATCCGGATTCTCTGATCACCATGTACATCAACTCGCCCGGTGGTTCCTTTACCGCAATGACGGCGATCTACGACACCATGCAGTACATCAAGCCCCAGGTCCAGACTGTCTGCTTGGGACAGGCTGCTTCAGCTGCCGCCGTTCTGCTGGCCGCGGGCTCTCCCGGAAAGCGTTTGGCACTGCCCAATGCTCGAGTCCTCATTCACCAGCCTGCAATGGAGGGAATGCAAGGCCAGGCCTCGGATATCCAGATTATTGCCGACGAGATCGATCGCATGCGTCTGTGGCTCGAAGAGACGCTTTCGGCTCACTCGGGCAAGCCGGTCGAAGAGGTTCGCCGCGATATCGAGCGCGATAAGATCCTCACCGCCGCTCAGGCTGAAGAATACGGTCTGATTGACCAGGTTTTGGCTTCACGTAAGGCTCAAAACTAGTTAACAGCTATGCGACGCGAGTCGCTGTTAACGAAGTGCGGGGGAGAGCGTTTTGGCGCTCTCTCCCGTTCCTATTGAATGACCGGTCTTACACTGTGCATCCCGCGCGTCAATTCGCTGTATACCACCGGGTGAATTAGGCTAGATTTCAGTAAAAGACCCGATTCGGGTGAAGTTTTTCAGGAGGCATACGTGAGTCGATTGACCGACGGAGCTGAGGCCCTCAAGTGCTCTTTCTGCGGAAAGAGCCAGAAGCAGGTCCGCAAGCTCATTGGGGGATCCGGCGTTTACATTTGCAACGAGTGTGTCGACCTGTGCAACGAAATCATTGCCGAAGATACCGAACCGCAGAGCGCGCCCTCGGGTCTTCCTCTCCCAAAGCCTCGTGAAATCTTCGAATTCCTCGATTCTTGGGTGATCGGTCAGGACCGCGCTAAGCGTGCACTTTCTGTCGCCGTCTACAACCACTACAAGCGTGTGCGTTCGCGCGAAGCGGGCAATGAGGAAGATATGTACGGCACTAAGTCGAATATCTTGCTCCTAGGCCCCACGGGAACAGGTAAAACCCACTTGGCGCGCTGCTTGGCTCGACTTTTGGATGTTCCCTTCGCCATCGTGGATGCGACAGCATTGACCGAGGCCGGCTACGTGGGTGAAGACGTTGAGAACATCTTGCTCCGCTTGATCCAAGAAGCCGGCGGAGACATCAAGAAGGCCGAGCGCGGAATCATCTACGTCGACGAAATTGACAAGATTGGCCGCAAGGGTGAAAACGCGTCGATTACTCGCGATGTTTCAGGTGAAGGCGTGCAGCAGGCTCTTCTGAAGATTATCGAAGGAACGGTGGCCTCGGTGCCTCCGCAGGGTGGCCGCAAACACCCGCATCAGCAGTTCCTTGAGATCGATACCTCGGGAATTCTCTTCATCGCTGCCGGCGCATTCGCGGGAATTGAAGAAATCGTCAAGGCTCGTCTTGGTCAGCGTTCCACCGGTTTCGGTTCGGAATTGAAGTCTTCCGCTGAGATGGGCGACCTCTACGAGTCCGTTACCGCTGAAGACCTTCACAAATTCGGTATGATTCCGGAATTTATTGGTCGTCTTCCCGTGCTGACCTCGACTAAGGAACTTTCTGAGGAAGATCTGGTTCGAGTGTTGACTGAGCCGACGAATTGCCTGGTCTCTCAGTATCAGCACCTCTTTGAACTTGATGGAATTACCTTAGAGTTCACCCATGACGCACTCCTTGCGATCGCCGAGCTGGCAAATCAGCGCAAGACCGGTGCGCGAGGTTTGTCGTCAGTCATGGAAGCGACGCTGTCTGACCTGATGTTTGACCTTCCCTCCCGTGATGATGTTGCGCGCGTGGTGGTAACCCGTGATGCTGTCCATGGACAGGGAAGCGCTGAGTTGTACGAGGCCGAGCCCGATTCCGTGCAGAGCGCCTAAGTAAGTTGGGGGAGTAGTGGCGGAGAATCAGCTACCGAGTGAACTGATCGAAGCGCGTAAGACGATCGATAATATCGATGCTGCTCTGATTCACATCCTTGCTGAACGCTTTCGTTGCACTCAAAAAGTGGGTGTCATCAAGGCTGTTCATGAGCTTCCGCCCGCCGATCCTGCCCGTGAACAGGTCCAGATTGCGCGTCTTCGGGCGCTCGCTGCAGAGTCTGGTCTTGATCCAGATTTTGCCGAAAAGTTTTTGAACTTCATGGTTAAAGAGGTTATTCGTCACCACGAGGATATTAAGGCCGCATACTCACAGTCGGAATTGTGATCCTTTCATCCTTAATGGAATTGATTCTCATAGACTCCTGATGTAGGATGTTATCAATTCGTTATCAAACGATGCGAAAATGTTATAAACAACAGGAGATTCGATGCAGAATCCTCGTCCCTCCCGTCGGCTTGCGCTCGGTGCGCTCGCCCTGACCTTCCTCCTCGCATCCTGCAGCCAAGGAGGAACAACCTCGTCCCAAACAACACAGGCGCACGGTAAAGGCTCATCGAGTACAGCTAGCGCGGCCTCGTCCACTTCAAAAGACCCCAATATTGCATTCGGACAATGCATGCGGGCACAGGGCTACGATGTCCCCGATACCGGTCTTACTCCCGATCAGTTAACCGACACTTCAGATGCCTTTAACGGCGCGATCAACAAGTGTATGCAAGAGGTTTCTTCTCTGGTCGGAGAGCAAGATGACCTCACCAATGATGCTGCCACGCGCCAATTGCTGGTTAAGGGAGCACAATGCCTTAGGGATCTTGGCTATGACGTCAAAGACCCCAAGCCCGGTGAAGGCGTGAGTATTCAAAATATTCCCACTGACGCCGTCAACAAGTGCTTTGGGAACCCCAGGGGTGGGAAGTGAAAATCCATCCTTACATCTCATCGCATCGCGGTAGTGCACGT